>CAYSTJ010000026.1:0-54295 GCA_964434105.1 uncultured Cellvibrionaceae bacterium
TGTCCTTGCTTTCTCCTTGTCCTTGCTTTCTCCTTGTCCTTGCTTTCTCCTTGTCCTTGCTTTCTCCTCTTGCTTTCCCTGCTTACTTGTTTCAGTGCCTGTCCTTGCTTTCTCTCTATTCCCTGCTTACGTGTTTCAGTGCCTGTCCTTGCTTTCCTCATGCGTATTATCGGCGGTTTTTCAGTGCCTGTCCTTGCTTTCCGGGATCGTATTAGCGGCAAAGACTATGAGCATCGGCGACAATGGATCGAAAACCGTATACGCCTGCTCTCATCCCTCTTCGCTGTTGACATCTGCGCCTATGCGGTCATGTCCAACCACATGCACCTGGTTATCAAGCTTTGCCCTGAACAGGTCGATGACCTCTCCGATGAGGAGATTGTCCGCCGCTGGACTTGCCTTTTCAAAAGCCCCCTGCTGGTGCAGAAGTGGGCAAAGGGTGAGACCTTGTGTCCAGCAGAACGTCAGGCAGTCAGTGACTGTATCGCGACCTTTAAAAATCGCCTGACCAGCCTGAGCTGGTTTATGAAGTGCCTGAATGAACCCATTGCGCGCCAGGCCAATAAAGAAGATGGCTGCACAGGCCACTTCTGGGAAAGCCGTTACCGATCCCAGGCCCTGCTGTCCGAAGAGGCTTTGCTATCCTGCATGGCCTACGTCGACCTCAATCCTGTACGCGCCGGCGTGGCCACAACACCGGAAGCATCCGCACATACCAGTATCAAGGAACGGATTCATCCGGCATTCAACCTGGCCGATGCGGTAAAAGAGCAAATCGAACTGCAAGCGCTGTTGACATTCGATGTCCCACTGAAGCCTCTCGCTGTTTTTGAGGGCGCCGCCACCGGCGACGAACAGCATGGCATCCTGTTTTCCCTTGCGGATTACCTCACATTGGTCGACTACACCGGGCGTGTGATCCGGGACGACAAGCGCGGCGCCATCCCGCAGCAATTATCACCAATCCTGCAACGGCTGGATATCGATCACCATACCTGGCTGGAAAACACCACGCAGTTTGAGAAAAATTATTACCGCCGGTTTCACAAACGCTGTCGGCAGGTTCGAAACGCAGCTTAACCGCTCTCCAACTTCTGATTAATTGACCAAAAGCCAAAGCCGTCAACGTCGCTCGCCCGCAATTCGTCGAACTCCGCCAAATACATCGGTCAACACCGCACTTTTGATGATTTGTCCGCTGGACCGACACATCTTCATGTGGGTCCGCGGACAATCCGTTAAAAATATTGCATGCGTATTATCGGCGGTTTTTCAGTGCCTGTCCTTGCTTCCTCTGATCCCGCAGCAATTATCACCAATCCTGCAACGGCTGAATATCGATCACCATACCTGGCTGGAAAACACCACGCAGTTCGAGAAAAATTATTACCGCCGGTTTCACAAACGCTGTCGGCAGGTTCGAAACGCAGCTTAACCGCTCTTCAACTTCTGATTAATTGACCAAAAGCCAAAGCCCTCAACGTCGCTCGCCCACGATTCGCCAAACCCCGCCAAATACATCGGTCAACGTCGCACTTTTGATGATTTGCGGGTGGTTTTTCAATGCCTGTCCTTGCTTTCTCCTCTTGCTTTCCCTGCTTACGTGTTTCAGTGCCTGTCCTTGCTTTCCCTTGCTTTCTCCTGTTTTTCAATGCCTGTCCTTGCTTTCTGCTGCTTACGTGTTTCAGTGCCTGTCCTTGCTTTTTCTTCTGTGCTTCCCCTCTGCTTCCCCTCTATGCCTGTCCTTGCTTTCCTGTGTCCTTGCTTTCCTGAGTCAGATAGTATTCCCCTCAGTCAGGGTGACGCCACCTTCTTTCAGGTGGCAAGGTTCGCCGGCCAAAAAAAACGGCCCGAAGGCCGCTTTTCTTTAAGTTAATAACGAGTCACAGGGTGTTAAGAAATGCCGCTATATCCTCGGCGCAATCCTGATCACAGGAGCCAGGGTTGCTGGGCGGCATATCGTCACGGATCTTGTTGGTCAGCGCGTTAAATTCCCGCATGGAAATCGGGATAGGACCTGAACCATCAGCGCCATGGCATCCACTGCAGCTGGCCGAAAACAGCGTTTGCCCCGCGGCGGCATCACCCACAGGCGCCGGGCCACCAGACGAACTGGAACTGCTGCTCGAAGAGCTGGACGAACTGCTGCTTGAGCTGGACGAACTGCTGGAAGAACTGCTGCTTGAGCTGGACGAACTGCTGCTGGAGCTGGAGCTGCTGCTTGAACTACTGGACGAACTGGAACTGCTGGAGGAGGACGAGCTGGAAGAAGAGCTTCCGCTGGCCTCTTCAATCAGGACTGCCGAGATCGTGGCGTTGTTCACACTTGCCACAAAATCGATGCTCAGGCTGCCGTCCAAAACGTTGATGTTTCTGGCAACGATATCAAAAGCGGTGTCGTGCCCAACCGTTGCAAAGATATCAAGATCGTTTATGACGGATTCGCCTTCGATGGCGATATCGAAAACACGCTCGCCGTCGTTGGTCCAATAGGTTTCGACCATTTTAAGCGTAACGTCATATGCACCTTCGTCGACTGGCAGCTCATAACTGAAAACGCTGCCATAACGTTCAGCCTGATACAGACCGGGCTCGTCGGTGCCACTGATTGTATCGTCGGTGCTGCCCAGCGAGCTCTGGGTGGCAAACTCAGTATCGGGATAATACGTAACACCGTCACTGTCCGTGTAGGGTTGCGTACCGGCACGGACGGCCGTGACTGTAATAGCGGGGCCGCCGGACGTGCTTGATGAAGAGCTGGAAGAACTGGAAGAACTGGAAGAACTTGAACTGCTGCCGGGCGGTTCTATCGACCCGCCACCACCACATGCGGAAAGCACCAGAGCCGAACCTGAGATCCATAAAGCACGCAGCGCCAGTTTTTTAACCGGGCTATATACGGGGTTGAACATAAAAATGCACTCCTCGATTCTTGAAGCAGAAATCAGAAAACGTTATAGACGTTCGGGATCCTCTCACTGACTCTCCCTGCCTGCAATCCGACTCCAGCACCCGACAATGGAACTGCATTGCCGGAACTCCGGTGAGAGCCGATTCTGTACCGAATGCCCGTTGGTTGTTGCCTGGGAAGTGTCCATCGCGAAGACACACCTCTCACACATGGCAGAGTTTAATTAAGCGGCAAGTTTGCATGAGTAAATGGATCACACAACCTGTAGATTAACGGTGGCCTGAACAAAAGATGGGAGGCGTGTCACGACAACTGACCGAACATTTGCTCAATTAGTGACCGAATCAAGGTCAGCCACCAGCCGGTTCTGTGCGATAATCGGTACCGGATACCCTGACACAGGTGCCTCAATCGGACCCGATTCTGGCCGTGGCTGACGATCGCGCCCGGGTGAAGGCGTGATATTGCCCGGACGGCTGTGTAAATGCCACGCAGAACACGTCTGCCGGCATCGGGGTATGGTAGTTTAAACACGCCCTTAACCGGCAAGGTTCGGACCTGACAATAAAATGAAACAACATCCACCTTCGTCACAACGCCATACCCGGTCATTCCGTCTGATGACCTGGTTGACTTTCAGCCTCACGCTGTCTGCCCCTGCGATGACAAACGCCGCATCAGAGGCGCAGATAATGACAGGCGAATGGAGAAATGAAACGGAAGGTCATCTGATGGGGATCCATCTGGAAGATGGTGAAAACTGCACTCTGTATGTCGAGCGGTTTCTGCAGCCACGCACGCTTAGGGATTGTCGCTATGAAAAATTTTCAGCCAGGTACATGGTGTACCTGAAAGACGCGCAGGGGCAATGCGACGGTGAGCCGGATTTCGAATTCACATTCCACGAGCATGAACCCCTGGTGCGTTTTTATGTCGGCGGAAATGAAATTGTCATGCATAAGCAGGCAGACAGGTAATGCAGCGCACTGGGGTATTTAACCGAAACCGCTAGAGTGCTGCCGCCGCATGCCGGTACCCGAGATATGACAAGCCGTTATGATTCAATCTTTTTGGTCAAGAGACGTTTCCGCCAAATCAATCCGCGGCCTGATCCGGTGGATGGGCTTGAGCTGTCTGCTGGCCTTTACCGGATCTGCGACTGCGGAAGCGTTGCGCTTTAAGCGTTTGATGGACGAGTCCGTCGGCATGGCGACCAATATCGGCGCGACTACCGGAATTATCCAGGATCAATGGGGCTTTATCTGGATCGCGGGCGAAAACGGCATCTTGCGATATGACGGCGTTACGACCAAGCGTTATGCCCATGAACCAAATTCACCCAGCCTCAACAGCAATTATGTCCGCAATCTGTTGCTGGACCATGAGGGCAAATTATGGGTAGGCACTGACCTTGGTCTGTGCTGGCTTGATGTGCAGATAGACAATTTTCGCTGTTTTACCCATGATGCCGAGCAGCAGAATTCCCTGACGGGCAATACGATTAATGCGCTCGCACTTCATGAAGATAACCGGTTATTTATTGGTACCAATAACGGTGTCAATATCCTGAGTGCCGACCGCACGCAATTCAGCAGTCTTTTTGGCAACGCACCGGGTGCCGACCCTCACCCGCTCAGTCAGGCCACCGCACTCTTGCTGGATGGCGATATGTTATGGATTGGTACCCGTGAAAATGGATTCAGCGTGTATGATCTGCAGATGCAGACCACCCGCTTTTTTCCATACCTTGAAGGCAAGTGGCGCAGCGTTCAGTTTCCCCATGTACGCAGTTTTATGCTCGATCAACAACAACGCATCTGGATAGCCACCTACGGGGGCGGTGTCACCCGTTTTGATCCGGCCGAAGATAAATTCAATCATTATCGTCATAATCCACAATCGTCGAACAGTCTGGGCAGTGACGTTATCTGGCAGATTTTTCAGGACTCCTCGCAGGACATCTGGATTGCAACCGATGGGGGTGGTCTTGCGCGATACGATGCCTTGCAGGACAATTTTACCAATTACCGCCATAACCCCTACAACCTTTCCAGTCTGTCCTCTGATCAGATCCGGATCGTCTATGAAGACCGGCACAAAAATCTCTGGATCGGCAATTTCCCTGCCGGGATCAGCTTTCTGGATCGCTCGGCGCAGATTTTCCGTACCTGGTCCCACCAGCCGGATAATCCCAACAGTCTGAGCGAATCTGCCGTTTTAAGTCTGCTGGAAGATAGCGAAGGGTTGATCTGGATCGGGACCGAAAATGGTCTCAATCGCTATGATCCCTCGTCCCAGCGTTTTACCCGATTTCTGGCCGATCCGTCGCAGGAAGGCGCGCTGCAAACGCGAACGATTCTGTGCATTGAAGAGGACCCGACCGGCGATCTCTGGATTGGCACCTGGTCGGGCGGGCTTTATCGGTTCAATAAAAAATCGGGTGTCTTCCGGCGCTATACCGATGAGCTGGCGGATAGCGGCGTCGAGACGAATTTTATCTGGAAAATTCTCAGGGACAGCCGGGATCAGATCTGGATTGGCGGGGAAGGTGGCGGGCTGGCGCTCTATGATCGCGAAAACGACCGTTTCGACCGGTATATGACCAAAGATGGAACACCCTCTTCACTGTCCTCCGATATTATTTTCAATCTACTGGAAGACAGCAGTGGCGATCTTTGGGTCGGCACTGAAGACGGCTTCGATCGAATTCAGCGAGAGACAAAAAACGTCACCCATTTTCAGAGTCGCATCACCGCCAGTAAAAGCGGCAACCGCAAAATTAAAACGGTTCGCTTTCGAGAAATTATTGAAGACCCTTTGGGGCAGATATGGGTCGGCAGCCAGAACGACGGTGTCTTTGTCTACAATAAAACGACAGACCAGATCCGCCAGATCAGTATGGACCATGGTCTGCCGGGAAATTCTGTGTACAGCATGGCCGTCGATACCTACGACAAGGTCTGGATTGCTACTACCGACGGGGTCGCCTATATGAGCCCCTCGGATCTTGACAACGTCCAGGTGATCACCAGCAAGCATGGTCTCGCCGGCAACAACCACAATCGCGACGCCACCATGGTGGACCGACGCGGACGGGTTTATCTCGGCAGCACCAAAGGTGTGACGATTTTCAACCCCGAGGATCTCAACTTCAAACCGAAGTCGATACCGGTGTTGATTAAGGATTTTCTGGTATTGAATAAATCGATGCTCCCCACCACGCCGGGTAGCCCGCTGGCACAAACCATACTGGATACCCACGAGCTTTCGTTGAATCACCACCACTCCATGATTACTTTTGAGTTTGTAGCGCTCAACTACCAGGCCACCGCCGGCACGGAGTACGCGTATCAAATGGAAGGTTTTGACAGTGACTGGCGCTACGTAGGCTCGAACCGCTTCGCTACGTTTACCAATTTGCCGCAGGGCGATTATACGTTCAAGGTCAAGGCCCGCGTGGATGGCAAAAACTGGCTCGACAATTCACCGGCTATCCGCCTGAAAATCAACCCGCCACCCTGGTTGACCTGGTGGGCCTACTGTCTGTATGGCCTCGCGCTTTTCAGTCTGGTGGCGTTTCTGGTGAGAATCCAATACCGAAAACTGGAGCTGGAGAGCGAACGATCCCTAAACGCCGAATTGATCCGGCTGAACAGCATCAAGGACGCCTTCCTGGCCAACACCTCCCATGAACTGCGGACGCCGCTGAACGGCATTATTGGTATTGCCGAATCCGTCGTAGAAGAAGCATCGTCGGTATTGAATCCCGGTTTGCGGCATAAATTACAATTGATCGCCAACAGCGGCAAGCGTCTGGCCAATCTGATCAACGATATTCTCGATTACACCAAGCTGGGTAAGAACAAGCTGCAGATATTTCCCCGGCCGGTCAGCGTTAAACAGCTCACCAACGATGTCTTTGAATTGCTGCAACCACTGGCGGACGCCAAATGCCTGCAGCTATGCAACATGATTCCGGATGACCTGCCGCTGGCCTATGCGGACGAAAATCGGCTACAGCAGATCCTGCTGAACCTCGTTGGTAACGGTATCAAATATACCCATCGCGGGTCTGTCTTCGTGTCAGCCAAACGCATTCATGGTCACATCCAGGTGGAAGTCGCCGATACCGGAATGGGCATTCCGGAAGATCAGCAGAAAAATGTCTTTGAAGCTTTTCAGCAGTTGGAGAGCTCCGATGCGCGCAGTAACAGTGGGACGGGGCTGGGGCTGGCGGTGACGAAAGAGCTGGTGGAGTTGCACGGCGGTCAGATTTCCGTGGATTCACGACTGAATCAGGGCTCCCGTTTCCGCTTTACGATTCCCGTCTGCGGCGAACTGACAGAACCTGTCCACACGGCAAAAGTAACCACCCTGAAACCCTCGGGCATCCGTTCCACCAAACAGGCCATTGCGCCTCATGCGAGCCGGACATCGTCACTGCCCAAAATTCCAATCGGGGAGCCACCACCCAACGCGGCCAAATACACCATCATGATCGTTGATGATGACCCCATCAACCGGATGGTGCTTGCGAGTATGCTTAAACTGCATCAATACAATATTATTGAAGCCTCAGATGGGCTGCAGGCACTGGAACATCTGCAAACACACATTGTAGACATCATTATTCTCGATATCATGATGCCCAAAATGTCGGGCTTCGAAGTGTGCAGAGAAATCCGTAAGTGTTATCCGATTGACAGCATGCCCATTCTATTTCTGACGGCAAAAAACGTGGACGGTGATATTGCCAAAGGCTACGCCGTCGGCGGAAATGAGTTTTTGACCAAACCCATTTCCAAATACGAATTGTTACCCCGTGTGGCCAACCATGTGCGCCTGTTGGCGACTTACCGGCAGCTGCGCAAGAAATTCTAGACTCGTGAGAACCTGTTAACAGTACTAATTGATATATATCGGTTAAAACACCGCCTTTATTCTATTAAAAAGAAGCGTTTTATAGCTTTGCGTGCCGCTTTTGCGGAACGCTGATTTTTTTGGTTATTAGAACGGCGATTCAGTCGCGACTGTTTGGAATATGGGGTTTCTTATAATTTTCCAGCCTAAGTCAGTTCCATTTTAGTTACTAAAATTACTGTGTAGGTTGGCAAGCAGCAATACCTTACCGGATTGCCTTGCAGACAAAATCCAATGTTTTCGGTGCGATGGTTTGTTGATGAAAAAGTTTTATCTGGTTCTGGCATTTCTTCTCAGTGGCTGTACGCAAGTCGCTGCTGCCAATCTGCCGAGCGATTCTTCCGCTCGATGTGAGCTGCCCGATAGCCAGACTCGTGCCTCTATCGTGCATATCAAATCCAGCCGCGGTAGCACCGCCAGCGGCGTGGTTATTGGAAAGAACCGCGTACTGACTGTAGCGCACGCTGTAGATCTGGATAGCAGGTTTACTGCCGAGATCGAAGGCCAGCGAGTTGAAGCCCAGGTCCTGGCAACTGACGAGACCAATGACCTGGCGCTGCTCTCGGTACCCACCGGCGATCTCAAAATCATTCCCCTCAGCAATGTCCCACTAGAGGTTGAAGAGCCGGTCTGGGCGCTGGGCTTCCCGCTTGCCAAGAGTCAGCGTCTGTCCCTAGGGCTCTATCACAGGGTTTACAATGGCCGCCTGTACACCAGCACCCATGTCAATAGCGGCGTCTCGGGTGGCGGACTGTTGCGATGTGAAGGGGGTCAATTTGCGCTGGCAGGTGTGGTGCATGGATTTGTTGCCCAGGTGCGCAATGAAGAGTTCATCAATCTCGGCGACTCCACCTCCGTCCCATCCGCTGTGATTCAGACTTTTCTCCTGAATCTGCAACAGCAGTTCGTCATGTCGCATTCCGATACGCTCAGCATGCGTTGATTGTCAGACGGCCGCGCCTCTCACTCACCGAAATTTGCCGGCCGCCAACTGAACACGCACGACGCCGCATGGCGTGTCCCAGGTGAGGCGGAGCAATGCCCGCAGAGACAATGCCCGCAGGGACAATGGTTGGTGCGGCATTTCGACGTGCTTTTGATGCCTGAATCTCATCTTTACGGTGATATCTACGGGTGGGTACCCAAAACGCCGACAATAACCGACGCAGTCAAACGCCGGTTTCTGGATAGTGCGAATGCATTGAATTTTAATACGGCGGAGTTGAATTGGGTGAATCACCCATAGGCGCTGCCAAACCGATCGACGAAGACGGACAGGCTCCCCGTCTGCACACGCCTTTTAAGCTATTCCGCGGCCCCGCCGTGGCGCCGGTCACCCCGTCGGCGGTCACGACCGACGTCTTCCGGAAGATCTGCATCGCGACGGCGCCGATCGGAGTTTTGGCGTTCTTCAAGCACTTCCTCCAATTGAAGGAGTGACACTGGCTTTACTGCTTTTTTCTCATTCATCGCTACTACTCTCACTTTTTAACTTGACGCTCGCTGAGTATAGTTCACCCTCCAAAAAGTGTAGGGCCCCTCATCGGACCCGGGCAGCAAATTTGTTATTAACACAGCATCGATCAGCTCAGTGGGTATTCTTGTGCCTTTTTAAACATCCAGATTTGCCACGGCCAGGGCGTTGGTTTCAATAAATTCCCTTCGCGGCTCGACATTGTCGCCCATTAAACAGGTGAAGATCTGGTCGGCAGCTATGGCGTCCTCAATCGTTACCTGCAGCATTCTTCGGCTCCCCGGGTCCATCGTGGTTTCCCACAATTGACTCGGGTTCATCTCCCCCAATCCCTTGTAACGCTGAATCGCGAATCCTTTCTTCGATTCATGCATAATCCAGTCCAGAGCTTCCTTGAAGCTGCCGACCGGCTGCCTGCGTTCCGATTTGGCCACATAGGCACCCTCCTCCACCAAACCGTCCAGCATCTCGCCCAGATTCCGCAACTTCTGGTAATCCGCCGACTGTAGCAATTCAATCCCGAGACGTGTAGTTGAGGGAACACCATGGGCCGTGACGACGATCTGTGGGATATATTGATTGCGCTCCTCGTTAAAATAAGTACTAACGGCGTAACGATGACTTCGGGATGTCTCGCTAATTTGGGTTAACACGTCCGCCAATTGCTGGCACCATGTTTCTACGGCGGACTGTTTGTCGAGATCGTCGATGGCAAGCGTGGGCATGTAGACGAGTTGTTCGAGAATTTCCTTGGGATAGGCCCGCGACAGCTTGTCGATAACACTCATACCTCGCCGGTATTCCGTCACAATTTTATCCAGAGACTCCCCGGCTATAGGGGGCGCGGTGTCGTTCACATGAAGCGCACAGGTATCCAGGGCAGCATTGGTCAAAAACTGGGTGAGCGCTTCGTCATCCTTCAGATACTGCTCCTGCTTGCCCCGACTGATTTTGTATAGCGGTGGCTGTGCAATAAACACGTGCCCCCGCTCTACCAACTCGCGCATCTGGCGAAAGAAAAAAGTGAGTAACAGGGTTCGGATATGCGACCCGTCGACGTCGGCGTCCGTCATTATGATAATGCTGTGATAACGCAGTTTATCGGGATTGTATTCCTCGTTCCCGATGCCACAGCCCAGCGCGGTAATCAGTGTTCCGACTTCCTGTGACGAAAGCATTTTATCGAAACGTGCCTTTTCCACATTTAGAATTTTACCCTTAAGCGGCAATATCGCCTGGGTCCGGCGATCACGCCCCTGCTTTGCGGAACCGCCCGCAGAGTCACCCTCCACCAAATACAGTTCCGATAGACTCGGGTCCTTCTCCTGACAATCAGCCAGCTTCCCCGGCAGACCGGCGATATCCAGCGCCCCTTTTCGGCGGGTCATTTCGCGAGCTTTGCGAGCCGCCTCCCGGGCTCTGGCAGCATCGATCATCTTGTTCACGACTGCCTTGGCATCCTGCGGATTCTCCAGGAGATAGTCGGCGAATACGATTCCCATCTCCTGCTCAACCGCGGTTTTGACTTCGGAGGAAACCAGCTTCTCCTTTGTCTGTGAAGAGAACTTTGGATCCGGCACTTTCACCGAAACTATCGCGGTCAACCCCTCACGCGCATCATCCCCTGTAGTGTTCACCTTTTCTTTTTTGGTCGAATTCTCCCGCTCGATATAATTATTCAGGGTACGCGTCAGCGCGGCACGAAATCCCGCCAAATGGGTACCGCCATCTTTCTGGGGGATATTGTTGGTGTAACAGAAAATATTCTCCTGGAAACTGTCATTCCACTGCATTGCCACTTCCACAGCAACGCCATCATCCCGCTGCGTTACAAAGTGCATGGCTTTGTTGAGGGTGGTTTTATTGGTATTCAGGAATTCGACAAAAGCTTTCAAGCCGCCTTCGTACTGAAACGTTTCACCCTCGCCGGAACGTTCGTCATGCAGCTTAATACACACCCCAGAATTGAGAAATGATAGCTCCCGCAAACGTTTGGCCAGGATGTCATAATGAAACTCAATATTGGTAAACGTTTCGTTGGAAGGTTTGAAGTGCAGTTCCGTTCCCTGCGTGTCGGTAACGCCAATGACCTCCAGCGGCTTTTGCGGTATGCCATGACTGTAAACCTGTTCGAAAACCTCGCCTTTGCGTCTGATGGTTAACCGCAACGACTCTGACAGGGCGTTCACGACGGAAACACCCACGCCGTGCAACCCTCCCGACACCTTGTAGGAGTTATCGTCGAACTTCCCTCCAGCGTGCAGCACCGTCATAATCACTTCTGCCGCTGATACACCCTCTTCATGCATCTCTGTGGGAATGCCACGACCATTGTCGCTGACCGTAATAGATTCGTCAGGATGAATAACGACATTGATTTCAGAGCAATGCCCGGCCAACGCTTCGTCAATCGAGTTATCCACCACCTCAAAAACCATGTGATGTAGCCCTGTGCCATCATCCGTATCGCCAATGTACATGCCAGGGCGCTTTCTTACCGCATCCAGTCCTTTCAGCACTTTAATACTGGAAGAATCATAGTCTTTGTTATCGGTCATCTTCTTCTCCAAAGGTATTCGTATGTTCCGTAAAGCAACCATGTTTCACGTGAAACACTTTTGCTGTTACCAAAAGGTGATCAGGCCAGGAGCTTCTGAGCTGGTCGAAAAAAATTCCGGTCGCGAAAATCTGCATATTGAGCTGAGACAGCCAATCAATCAAACTGCGCCTGTTCTGATCGTCAAGCTCTGATGGCAGGTCATCTATTAGAACGGCGCAGCGACGTCCGGTCAGCGCTGCGTAGCTTTGTATGAGTGTGCTGTACAGGGCCAGGGTTATAGACTTTTGCTGCCCGCGAGACAACACATCGAGGGGGGATTTGCCATTTATTTGAATACGTATATCGCTCTTGTGGGGTCCGATCGTTGTATGACCCAACTTAATATCGCGCGAAAAACTGGCTTCAAACTGCTCAAGCAACGACCGGCTCTCGTCCCACCCCGATATGTACTCCAACGACACAGCCCGGTTTTCCAAAAATAGTAAAGCAGCCACTTTTTCGGAGAACGCCGGTATGAACAAGGTAACGCATTCCCGTCGCAACTTATCCAACGCCGTACCGAGCTCTGACAATGCTTCATTCCAGGGTATAAGTTCAGCGGGGCTTAGTTTATCACGCCGCAACAACGCATTGCGGTGTTTGAGGCAGCGATAGTAATTCGACCACAGTTCGGCAAAATTATGTTTCACGTGAAACACCAGCCAATCCAAAAAAGCCCGTCGATCTTTAGGCCCCCCTTCCAGCAGAGCAAACGCCTGCGCGTCCAGCACTTGCGCGGGAAACAAACGGGTTAAATCGGTAGATCTCTGAATGGCCCCACCGTCAACCCGAAACCGGCTTTCCTGCCTGGCACGCTGGATACCGATCCGATGCATGCCATCTTCACTATCGATCAAACCGAAAAGCGTAAACTGACTGGTACCTTCCTTTATCAAATGGGTAAACTTTCGCGTTCTAAAGGAATGCCCACGTGATAGCGTCATGATTGCTTCAAGTAGCGACGTCTTGCCGGAGCCATTATCCCCGTGAATCAGATTCAAACCCGGCGAAAAATTTAACTCCGCGGTGTCGATATTCCTGAAGGTACCAACCGTTAGTTTGGAAAGATACATACTGGCCGTGAACTAAAGTTTCATCGGCATAACAACGTACAAGGTGGTCTCGTCGCCCGGCCGCTGAATCAACACACTACTATTGCTGTCAGCAAGGGTCATTCGCATGGATTCGGCGTCAAGTACGTTAGCCACGTCAAGTAGATAATTGACATTGAAACCGACCTCAATTCGCGGCCCGTCATACTCCACGGTCAACTCTTCCTCAGCCTCTTCCTGCTCCAGATTACTGGCAGTAACCGTCAGCGAATTTTCGAAAACTTCGACACGAACGCCGCGATACTTGTCGTTGGAGAGAATAGAAGTCCTGTTGAAAGCAGCTTTTAATAGATCACGATCACCAACAATAACTTTATCGCCACCACGCGGTAAAACCCGCTCGTAGTCCGGGTACTTGGCATCGATCAATTTGGTCGTGAACTGGAAGTTGCTGGTTATTGCCCGCATATGGTTATTGCTGAGAATAACCTCGACAGACTCCTCCGGTTCCGAAAAAAGGCGTGACAGCTCTATGACGCCTTTGCGCGGAATGATTGCCTGTTGAATCGGAGCTTCCCAGTCGCTGGTGACAGGTACAGACGACAATGCCATACGGTGCCCATCAGTCGCAACCACGCGCAAGGTACCGCTGCGAATCTCCCACAACATGCCGTTCAGGTAGTAACGAACATCCTGTTGCCCCATGGCAAACTGGGTTTTATCCACAACGCTGCGAATGTCGCTTTGTTGACAGGAGAAAGAAAACTCGTCTTCTCCCAGTTCTATATTGGGATAATCCGCCGCAGAAAGCGTTCCCAGCGTAAATCGACTGCGTCCGCTTTTCACCACCGCCCTGGAATCCTGATAGGCGAAATCCACCACCGCCCCCTCCGGCAGGGTGCGACAAATATCCAGCAGCTTTTTCGCGGGCACGGTAATCTGACCGTCGATGCCCGGTTCCGACAGACCAATTACGCCGACAATTTCGACTTCCAGGTCCGTGCCGGTCAACGTCAATTGCTCCCCTTTCAACCCGATCAGCACGTTGGACAGGGCTGCCAATGTCTGTCTTTTTTCAATCACGCCCGCAACCAGCTGTAAAGGCTTGAGCAGAACTTCCCTGGAAACCGAAAATCGCATGATGTGTTCTCTTGTTGGTTATTTGTTAGGTAGAAAGCGTCCGCAGTAAATTCTTGACGTCTTCCCGGATATCGGCGTCCGATTCCAAAAGCTCCTTGATTTTACGGCAGGCATGCAGCACGGTGGTATGGTCGCGACCCCCAAAGGTCTCGCCAATTTCCGGCAGACTGTGGCTGGTCAAATCCTTGGCAAGATACATTGCCACCTGCCGAGGCCGGGCGACTGAGCGGCTGCGGCGTTTTGAGTTCAGGTCGGAAACCTTGATCTTGTAGTACTCCGCCACAACTCGTTGAATATTGTCTATGCCAACCAATCGGTCCTGCAGTGCCAGTAAATCTTTGAGGGCTTCGCGCACCAGATCCGTCGAGATACTTCTGCCTGTGAAGTGGGCATTGGCAATAACCCGCTTGAGCGCGCCTTCAAGCTCACGTACGTTGGACCGGATTCGCTGCGCAATAAAGAACGCCGTATCGTGGGGCAGATCCATCTCCGCCTGGTGGGCTTTTTTCATCAAGATCGCGACCCGGGTCTCCAGTTCCGGCGGTTCGATGGCCACGGTAAGACCCCAACCGAAGCGAGATTTCAGCCTTTCTTCCAGCCCGTTAATTTCCTTGGGGTAGCGATCGCAGGTAAGAATGATCTGTTGCCCGCCCTCCAGAAGCGCATTAAAGGTATGAAAAAACTCTTCCTGGGATCTTTCCTTACCGGCAAAAAACTGAATATCATCAATCAGCAGCGCGTCCACTGACCGATAGTAGCGCTTGAAATCATTAATGGCGTTTAACTGCAAGGCTTTTACCATGTCGGCGACAAATCGCTCTGAATGCAGATAGACCACCTTGGCATTGGGTTTCCGGTCGACAAGTGCATTGCCTACAGCGTGCATCAGATGTGTCTTGCCCAGGCCAACGCCTCCGTAAATAAACAGCGGGTTGTAAGAGCCGCCGGGGTTTTCCGCGACCTGGGACGCCGCAGCCAGCCCGAGCTGGTTCGATTTACCCTCCACAAAATTTGCGAAGGTAAACGTCGTATTCAGGTAATTGCGATGGGTCAGACCGCCTTCCACGTCTTCGCGCGGCAGCCGTATCTGGCTTTCCGTTTTACCATTCAGGTAGGAGCTTGCCGAAGCTGGCGTCGCAGCCACCGGTGTCGAGGCCGGAACCGGGTCAGGTGTCTCCTCATCTAAGCTATTGCCCAACAAATCGCCATAGACGGGCCCATCCTGCCCGACCGCAGAACCGTTGCCGCCTGTACTGTCGGGGGCGGCGCCCCGGCCAGTCTCGCGGGCCGGAATTTCCAGACCGGCTAACTCAGATGGCCGTTCAGAACTGACCGGCGTGTCCCGAAATGCAGACCGCCGACGCGACGCGACCATCAGCTCGATTACCTCGCTACCCGATTCCTCCGCGAGCTGGCGAATGCGTCCCATAAACTTTTCATTGACCCAGTCCTGAACAAACCGGTTAGGCGCCAATAGACGCAGGCCTTCCTCATTCTCTTCTTCAACGCGCAACGGGCGAATCCAGGTATTAAACTGTTGCGCGGGCAGCTCATTTTGCAATTGCAAGAGACACCTGTCCCAGACAGAATTTGGCACTGCGTAACCCCGTTTAAATACCTGGATTTGGATTTCTAAGACACCGGAACCGCTATTCGTGGGTTCAGAAGGTGGTAAAACCGGAATGGTAACCAAAACACATCGAAATGGCGCCCACGGGCTTTTTGTTGTTTTATGTGCCATTTACCTTAATAAAGCTGGCTTATAATAACCATTTTTACCAAAGTTATCCACAGGCACCTGGAAAATATTCCACTTGAATTTCCGTGCAAAACCGTCTAGCGGAGATGTTTGTACACAGATGGTGTAAAAACGGCAGCGCCAGACCCCGGATTTATTGGAATTTTCGGGAAATTGGCCCGCATCGCCTTTCCTGTGGATAACTCTGTGTATATCTTGGAGATAACCTGTACATTACCGCGGTTTTACTGGCCCTGGACGGTACCGTCCGTTGTGCATAGATTCGCGAATCGGCACTGACTTCAGTTTTCGATGCCCCGAAAGCTGCAAAAGGCCGGCAACCGGCATCATTTAGGCATTTAGGCGATATTACTGCCATGGCACGCACGTCGACACTGTTCGTCGCGCCAGGTGAGCCTGCCCCAGTGTTCTCGCGATCGGTAATTGATTTTCTGCCCGATTTTCTATATCATCCCGCGTCCATTTGAAGCCCTGGGGTGCCAGGCGTTTATTCAGTCAAGTTTTCCATTTTTTACAGCTGCCTCAGGTACTGACGTTATGAAAAGAACATTTCAACCCAGCGTATTAAAGCGCAAGCGCGCTCACGGTTTTCGCGCCCGCATGGCCACCAAACAAGGCCGCAAGATCCTGGCCCGTCGTCGTGCCAAAGGTCGAAAAAGACTGGCAGCCTGATTCAGCGCCCGCCTGAAACCACTGTCATGGTCCGGCGCTGCGCGCAGCGGTGTCGAGCCTGACGGCCGGTGATCTACTCAAGACATTCCAACCTCATGCCTTCGAGGTGTTCGGCTTTGATCGATACGATTGACCTCCCTGTCCACTCGGTCAAACTTCAGGACGTGACTGACACCGGCCATACGCGCTTTTTTTTTCGTAAAAATCAGCGGTTGCTGACGCCAGCCGACTACAGCAGCGTTTTTTCCGATGCGCAGATTCGGGCGTCGCACCCCAGCTTTCTTATCCTGGCCCGCCCCAATAAATTGTCCGGGGCGCGAATCGGTCTTGTTGTTGCCAAAAAACACGTACGCCGTGCGCATCAGCGCAATTTAATCAAGCGTATGGCACGCGAGTCCTTTCGCCTGCAACAGCACAATCTGCCTGCGATTGATGCTATAGTGCTGGCCCGACGGGGCGCTGGCGCTTTCACCCACGGTGAACTTACGGTTATATTCAACGGCTTATGGAAACGCATCATCAAGCACGGTCAATCTCTGCCCTCCCCCGAATGAATCCGGGCGTACGATGTCTGAGCGGGGTTATCCGCCTTTATCAGTATCTTGTCAGTCCGTTATTGGGTCCCAGTTGCCGTTTTGAACCAAGCTGTTCACATTATGCCCTGGAATCCCTGCAGACCCACGGCGTTTGCCGCGGTGGTCGTCTCGCACTGTACCGAATCTGTAAATGCCATCCCTGGCATCCCGGTGGCTACGACCCTGTTCCACCCCAATGTTCAACCCAACCTCACAACGGTAAAGATATAAGATGAAAACGGATTGGCTGCGCACCGGTATGATCGCCGGCATTGCGTTTCTCAGCTTTTTGCTGGTGATTCGCTGGAACGAGTTTCAGGAAAACCGGATGCCGGTTACATCCAACGGCAGCATCACCAGCACCCCCGCTGAGCCGGTCGGAGATTCCGTTCCATCCCCGGTCATTCACGATGAGTTACCCGAAGCAGCCCAACCCGGTACCGTGCCATCAGCCATACAGTCGAACGCTGCAGAAGAACATACGCGCGATCTTATCCACGTCAGGACTGATGTACTGGAGACCTGGATCGATCCGACAGGTGGTGATCTGGTTAAAATTGCCTTACCGACCTTCTACGCAAAAATCGACACACCGGAAGATCCCTTTATCCTTCTGAATCGCACATCGAGCCACACCTACGTCGCGCGCAGCGGACTGGTCGGTCAGCACGGCACCGATATCGACAGCAGCCAACGCCCGGTATTTTCGGTCAGCAGTCGCGAGTTTGACCTCGGTAACCAGAATGAGCTCACCGTCGATCTGACCTACCAGCAGAGCGATGACGTGAGCATCATCAAACGCTTCACCTTCCATCGCGGCAGTCATTTGATCGACATTAAATACATCGTCAACAACGCCAGTCAACAGCCCTGGTCCGCCCAAATTTACGGTCAGATAAAACGGGATGGATACAACCCCGGCAGCACCTCCGGTTTCGGCCTGAAACCCTTTCTGGGCGCCGCCACCTCTACCGTGGACACCAATTATAAAAAGATGTCCCTCAGTGATCTGCGCGATGAAAGATTTGTGCACGAACGACTGGGCGGCTGGGTAGCCATGTCGCAGCATTACTTTATCAGTGCCTGGGTTCCGCCAGCCGATGAAAAAGTAAAATACGAAATGTTCGCCGCACAGAATCAGGAAATGTATTACATGCAATTCTCCGGTTTGCCACTGGATGTTGCGCCCGGCACCCGCGCCGAAAAATCGGTCAGCTTCTACGCAGGTCCCAAACACATCAAGCAACTCGAGGATATCTCGCCCTATCTCGATCTGACCGTGGATTACAGTTTTCTCTGGTGGATTGCCAAACCGCTGTTCTACACCCTCGACGCCATCCACAGTGTTGTTAACAACTGGGGTTTCGCGATCATTCTGCTCACATGCCTGGTCAAGATTCTGTTCTTTTATCCTTCTGCCACCAGCTACCGCTCCATGGCCAAGATGCGCAAGATTCAGCCAAAAATGGCGGAACTCAAAGAGCGCTACGGCGATAACCGTCAGAAGTTTTCAGCGGAGATGATGAAGCTTTACAAGGAAGAAAAAGTAAATCCGTTAAGTGGCTGTCTGCCAATCCTGATTCAGATGCCGGTGTTCCTTGCGCTCTACTGGGTGTTGATGGAAAGCGTGGAATTGCGGCATGCGCCCTTTATCCTGTGGATACAGGATTTGTCTGTACGCGACCCGCTGTTTATCCTGCCCATAATAATGGGTGCGACAATGTGGATACAGCAAAAGCTCAACCCGGCACCGCCCGATCCCATGCAGGCGAAGATCATGCAGATGATGCCAATCATGTTTACGTTCCTGTTTCTGTTTTTCCCGGCCGGTCTCGTGCTTTACTGGGTGGTAAACAATACACTGTCGATTACCCAGCAGTATTTCATTACGCGGCGCATCGAACGTAGTTAATCGGTATGCCGATTGCCGCCGCCGACACCATAGCTGCCATTGCCACGGCACCCGGCCGCGGTGGAGTCGGTATTGTCCGCGTCTCTGGGCCAGGCACAGCCGCCATTGCCCGCCAGGTGCTGGGCCTGCTTCCTGCACCACGGTATGCGCACTATTGTCCCTTCCGTACCCGCAGCGGCGAACTTGTGGACCAGGGCATTGCGCTGTGGTTTCCGGGGCCGCATTCTTTTACCGGAGAAGATGTCCTCGAATTGCAGGGCCATGGTGGCCCCGTCGTCCTGGACATGCTGTTGACCGAAATCCTGTCAGCGGGCGCCCGCCCTGCTCGCCCTGGCGAATTCTCTGAACGGGCCTACCTGAACGACAAACTGGATCTGGCCCAGGCCGAAGCGATCGCGGATCTGATCGATGCGAATTCGCAACAGGCCGCCCGCCTGGCGATGAACTCCCTGCAGGGTAAATTTTCCGAAGCCATTGAGCGATTGCTCGAAGCGCTGATCGAACTTCGAATGTATGTTGAATCTGCGATTGACTTCCCCGAGGAAGAAATTGATTTTCTTGGCGACGGCGTCATCGCCAACAAGTTACAGGGTGTGCTTGACCAACTGGATCGGGTGACCGACCGGGCCCGACAGGGCAGCCTGATCCGCGAGGGCATGAATGTCGTGATACTGGGCCGGCCCAACGCCGGAAAATCCAGCCTGCTGAATGCCCTCGCAGACCGTGAAGCCGCCATTGTCACGGATATTGCCGGTACCACCCGCGATATTCTGCGAGAACACATTCATATTGACGGCATGCCGCTGCATTTGATTGACACCGCCGGCATTCATGCCAGCGACGATCAGGTCGAGCAGATTGGTATTCGCAAGGCCTGGCAGGCGGTGGAACAGGCCGACCGCATTCTGTTATTGATTGACACGCAAGATACACAACAATTGGATTTGAACCATCACTGGTCCAGTTTGCTAAAGCAATACGCCGACAGCATTACCGTCGTGTTTAACAAAACAGATCTTTCGGGCTTCAGATCCAGTCCCGAACATACACCGCCGGCAATTTCACTCTCAGTCAAAACCGGGGCGGGTCTCGACGATCTGCGACAGCACCTGAAAACCGTGATGGGTTACCAGTCCCTGACCGAAGGCGCCTTCAGCGCCCGCCGCCGTCACCTGGCGGCGCTACAACAGGCTCGGCAAAGTCTGCTCAACGGTCAGTACCAGCTGGCAGCCCATGCCGCCGGTGAACTGCTGGCAGACGACCTCTCCCAGGCCCAGCAATACCTTGCCGAAATTACCGGCGCGTTTACCTCAGATGACCTGTTGGGGCGTATTTTTGGCAGTTTTTGTATCGGTAAATAGCCCCCACTAATCATCCACCCTGCCCCGCATGGATTTAATCCGCCCCCGCTGTGTCTTCTTGTCCATACGTTTGTTTTTGGCGCTGGCACTGGGTCGGGTTGGTCGCCTGGCTTTTTCAACCCGCGTTGCCATCAGAATCAGCGCCTTCAGACGTTGCAGCGCATCATCACGATTTTTCTCCTGAGTGCGGAACTGCTGCGCCTTGATCACGATCACCGCATCCTTACTGATACGGTTATCCGGGTAACCCAATAGCCGCATCTTATAGAATTCCGGCAGAGACGATGCGCCAATATCGAAACGCAAGTGAATCGCCGATGAGACTTTATTCACATTCTGTCCACCCGATCCCTGCGCCCGAATGGCGTTCAACTGCATTTCTTCGTCGGGTATTTCAACACCGGTAATAATAACCAGCCCCATAAGCTTTACCACCTTTCCCATTTTTACACAGACTGCGCCGCCAGGCAGGCGCTAAAAAACCGAACCTGATTTTCCACAGAGTTATCCACAGCCGTCTTACCGCAGAATCCGCTCACAGCCTATACCCAGCATATCCACAAAACTTACACACACTATCCACAGATTTATCCACAGGCGCAAGGTTGCCGGAATTACTACACAGGATATCCAGAGCTTTTACCTGTTTTATCCACAGCCTGTGGATAACCTGTGGGCATCCGGTGGAATACAGGTGGATAGGTGAAAAAGTTATTCACAGCATTTTTGAATTAAAAACAGGCCTGTTAATAACTACCCGTTTTAACCACAGGCTATCCACCGGTTATCACAAGGTTACCAACATTTTATACAGAAGTTATTAAATCCGTAACCCGGTGAAAATACAACGAAAACTCGGGTTATCCACAGAAAACGCGTTGACTATTAATAACAATATATTTAAAAAAATACATATATATTCATATACCTATACATTTAATAACTTAATTATCCACAACCCGATTTCGACAAACGGATCAGTGGTAGTCCATTTGAAATTCGTCAGTAGCGGGAATGCAAAGTACACACCGGAACTGTGTGCTTTTTGACCGATCCAAAAATGGCTATAATCCGCAGCCCATTTTGTTTACACTCCATCTTTTCCACAGGTCCCGTACATGATTTACCCAACAGTTTTCGATGTGATCGTTATCGGTGGCGGGCATGCCGGTACCGAAGCGGCGCTGGCTTCTGCCAGAATGGGCTGTCAGACCCTGCTGCTGACTCACAATATCGAAACACTCGGCCAGATGAGCTGCAATCCTGCTATTGGCGGAATCGGCAAAAGCCACCTGGTCCGGGAAATCGACGCGCTGGGTGGTGCCATGGCGCTCGCCGCCGATCGGGCCGGTATCCAGTTTCGTGTGCTCAATAGCCGCAAAGGTCCGGCAGTCCGGGCAACCCGGGCGCAGGCAGACCGGGTGCTGTACAAATCGGCAATTCGTCAGACGCTGGAAAATCAGCCCAATTTGTCGATTTTTCAGCAGGCCGTCGACGATCTGGTCGTCGACGGCGATCAGGTGCGCGGCGTAATAACCCAGATGGGATTGAAGTTTTTCGCGCCATCTGTGGTCTTGACCAGCGGGACGTTTCTGGGCGGTGTAATTCATATCGGATTGCAGAATCATGCCGGTGGCCGGGCGGGTGATCCGCCGTCGATTGCCCTGGCTGATCGACTGCGGGAGCTGGATTTGCCCGTCGACCGATTAAAAACGGGAACGCCGCCCCGCATTGACGCCCGCTCTGTCGATTTCAGTGGGTTAACCGAACAGTGGGGTGATGAACCACTGCCTGTCATGAGCTTTATGAGCGAAGTGAGTGCTCACCCAAGACAGGTCTGCTGCTGGATCACACACACCAACGCCAGCACCCATGAGATCATTCGGAGTGGTCTGGATCGGTCCCCGATGTACACCGGTGTGATTGAAGGTGTCGGCCCGAGATACTGTCCGTCGATTGAAGACAAGGTGCACCGTTTTGCGGATAAGGACAGCCACCAGATTTTTATCGAACCGGAAGGGCTGACGACGCACGAACTTTACCCTAACGGTATCTCCACCAGCCTGCCATTTGACGTTCAGCTTGCGCTGGTGCGCTCGATCAAGGGCTTTGAAAATGCCCATATCACCCGACCGGGCTATGCCATCGAATACGACTTTTTCAATCCACAAGGCTTGAAACCCAGCCTGGAGACGCGCGTAATAAGCGGACTGTTTTTTGCCGGCCAGATCAATGGCACCACCGGCTACGAAGAAGCCGGTGCGCAGGGGCTGCTCGCCGGTGCAAACGCGGCCCTCAAGGCGCGGGAACTGGACGCGTGGTGTCCTGGCCGGGAGCAGGCCTACCTCGGCGTTCTGGTCGACGATCTGATCACGCTGGGAACCCGGGAACCCTACCGCATGTTTACCAGTCGAGCGGAGTACCGGCTGCTGTTGCGGGAGGACAATGCGGATGCGCGTCTCACCGAAAAAGGCCGCGAACTGGGGTTGATCGACGACGCGAGATGGCGACGCTATTGTGACAAGCAGGAACAGCTGGTGGCCGAACAGACACGCTTTCGCAATACCTGGATACAGGCCGCTAGTCCCGAAGCGCTGGCGCTGGAGCCAAAATTAACCGCGCCACTGACCCGGGAATACAGCCTGCTCGACCTCCTCAAGCGGCCGGAACTGACCTACACCGACCTGGCCCCCATCAAAGGTCAGCCCGTTGATGACCGCGAAGTTGCCGAACAGCTGGAAATCCTCGCCAAATACGCCGGTTACATCGACCGGCAGCAGGAGGACATCGAGCGGTTGCGCAGCAGTCAGGCAATGCGGATACCGGCGGAGTTCGACTACTCGGTGGTGGAAGGTCTGTCCAATGAAATGAAGCAGAAACTGAACGATATACGGCCGGACTCCATCGCACGCGCCGGGCGCATTCCCGGGGTGACTCCGGCGGCCATCTCGCTTTTGTTAATTACGTTAAAGAAGCGCGGGCTGCTACAGCGCGCCGCGATGGGTCAATAAAATGATTGAGTCCAGGTTACAGCGCGGGCTCACCGCTTTGCAAATGACCGCGACGGCTGCCCAGACGGCGAAGTTACTTGAGTATCTCGCGCTTTTGCAGAAGTGGAACCGCGCTTACAACCTGTCGGCCATCCGGGATCCGGACGCAATGGTAGACCTCCATCTGCTGGACAGTCTTGCGGTGGCGCCTTACCTGACCGGGACGACCTTTATCGATGTGGGTAGCGGCGGCGGCCTGCCAGGGATTCCGCTGGCGATTATCAGACCGGACATCCGCATGACGGTACTCGACAGCGTCGGCAAAAAAGCCCGTTTTTTACACCAGGCAAGAAGTGAGTTAAGACTTACTAACGTCGAAGTGGTGCATGCGCGGGTGGAAGACCACCAGACGGAAGACGGGTATGATGGTGTCATCAGCCGGGCATTCGCCAGTCTCGCCGATTTCGTTGCATCCAGTGCGCATCTGTTGCATCCCGACGGCCGTTTTTGGGCCATGAAAGGCCAATTTCCGCAAACCGAGCTTGACGGGATTCACTCAGTCTGTAAGCTTGAGGCCATGCACTATCTGAGCATCCCGGGTCTGGAGGCAATGCGTTGCCTGATCGTGCTCGGCCAGCAACCGCTGGCGGACCCGGAAATCGAATAAACAGGGTAACTATTCAGTTCGTAGCGTAACGGTTCAGATTGCGTCCAGATTTGTGCAGAGCAAGGCGAAAAATGTGCGTTTACCCGTGTCAATGCGCCGCGCATCCTGCGCGTCGCCCGCCAGGCAGGCGATCAAACCTGTTCCCGACAGGTTTGTGCCCATTTTTTAACGCAACTGTATTTGTAGGTTAAGGGGCAAATCCGGGCGTGAGCTGAACCGTTACAAAAAAGAGAAATCTATCTGTGGCCATTATCTACGCAATTACCAACCAGAAAGGCGGGGTCGGCAAAACGACGACGTCGGTAAACCTCGCCGCTTCACTGGCCGCAACGAAGAAAAAAGTCCTGCTTATCGACTCTGATCCGCAGGGTAACGCCACCATGGGCGCTGGTGCCGACAAAAATGAATTGGCGCTGTCGATCTATGATGTGCTGATGGACCCGGAAACCGTGCGCGAAGCAATTGTCACTGTGGCGGAATCCGGGTTTGATGTCCTCGGTGCCAACAGCGATCTAACCGCAGCAGAGGTCGAACTGTTACAGCAGAACGGCAAGGAGCTCAGGCTGCGACAGGCACTCAAACTGGTGGAAGCGCAGTACGACTACATCCTTGTCGATTGCCCGCCCTCACTGAATATGCTGACGGTCAATGCGTTGGCTGCCTGTCGCGGCGTGATCATTCCCATGCAGTGTGAGTATTACGCGCTGGAGGGGCTTTCCGCACTGGTCGATACGATTGAAACCATCCGGCAGGCATTGAACCCGGACTTGCGGATCGAAGGCATATTGCGCACCATGTATGACCCTCGCATGAGTTTGACCGGCGATGTCTCGCAACAGTTGACCCAGCACTTCGGCGACCGCGTTTACCGAACCTGTATCCCCCGCAACGTGCGACTTGCCGAAGCGCCCAGTTTTGGTATTCCGGTCATAAAATATGATCGTCAGTCGAAGGGAGCCATAGCCTACCTTGCACTGGCGGGTGAAATTCTGCGTCGTCATGAGTCCACAAAGGCAGCGCAGCCGGCAATGGCCGGGTCCTGATACCGCAGGACCGCAAGGCAGGAACATCTCGATTCCGTTAAACCCTACCTATCATTGATTGAAGGTCGATTCATGAGTAAGCCGATAAAACGCCGGGGCCTCGGCCGCGGTCTGGATGCATTGCTGGGTGCCGGGCACAAACCACAAATGGATACCGACGGCAGACCGGTGATTAACGTTGCGGAATTACCAATTGTGGATGCTGGCCCCAAAGACGGCCGCCTGGAAGATATCCCCCTTGAATTTCTGCAACGCGGCAAATACCAGCCCCGTCGCGATATTCAGCAGGATACGTTGCAGGAACTGGCTGATTCAATCAGGGCGCAGGGGGTTATGCAGCCCATTGTGGTACGACCTGTATCTGATCAGACATTCGAGATAATTGCGGGCGAACGCCGTTGGCGCGCCAGCCAGCTCGCCGGGCTGGCCACCATCCCCGCCGTCGTGAGGGACGTAAGCGACGAAGCGGCCATTGCCATGGCATTGATCGAAAACATTCAGCGTGAGGACCTGAATCCGGTCGAAGAGGCCCTGTCCCTGAAGCGGCTGCAGGACGAATTCGAACTGACCCATCAGGAAGTGGCGGACGCCGTCGGTAAATCGCGCACCGCGGTTACCAATATTTTGCGACTGCTCAACCTGACCGAAGACGTTCGCACCATGCTCGAACGGGGCGACATCGAGATGGGCCACGCCCGCTGTCTGCTCACCCTGCCCGCGGAGGATCAAAAGATCCTGGCGCGAAAAATCGTCGCACGCGGACTATCAGTACGTCAGGCAGAAGCGCTGGTGCGCGCTCATCTCACACCACGGCAAGAGGCCGGGGAGCCGGTCAACGCAGATATCATGCATTTACAGGAAGGGTTATCGGAAAAAATCGGCGTGCCGGTCGAAGTTCAGCATTCAGCCCGCGGTGCCGGCAAGCTGGTATTGAAGTACAATAGCCTGGATGAACTGGACGGCATATTAAACCATATGGGTTATAAGGTTTAGCTGTTAAAGCGCTCGCAACGGGGGCGGTTATCACCGGCGTATATACCGCATGAAAGTCGCCCCGGCCTATGCCTGCCCGGGCGAAACCGGTCTCAGGGTGCCGATTTGATGAATCGGTTCCAGCCCGACCGCAATTCAAATGCCCAGCGTGATTCCCCTTCATCGGTACCCATGGGTTGCAAATGCCGATGCGTTTTTACCACCGAATCCACCGCTTCGTGCTGCGGCGCATTCACATCGACAAAAAACAGATGTTTGCCGGATTGCAGATACTGCCGAAACCGTTTGTATTGGTCATGGGGTTGCTGGAAGCCCTTGAACCCGGCTTCCCAGGTGCAAAAACCCCAGACGATTGCAGCCACAGTTGTCAGGATGGCCCACGAAACGGCTGACTCAAGCCCCGATAGCCAGCCGCCGCCCAATATGAGCAGTGCGAGCACCATACCGGTGAGAAACCCGGTGCGCATGGAGCGAAACAGATTATTGCGCCAGATTGATTCCGTGTTCTCCATCCCGCGACGCTGCACTTCAGCATCTGCGTCGGACAGCAGGTGCATCTGCAAGGGGGATATCCCATAGGCTTTCAGGTCATCTTCAACTGCGGCCAGATCGTCCAGATCATCGGTGACAAAATAGTACCTTTTCATAGTCTTCTCCGGTCGGTTCTTTTTTATCAATACACATTATTTGACGCGTCGGATGATGTGCTGTTCATTTATTAATCTATTATAGTCCAGAATTTTTGTTGTTCATGTCCAGTTAACGGTTGATCCTTGCACATTAAGTGCCTATAATCCGTCTCGCTCTGCGTGCAGTGAATCTAAAAATACAAAGTACTATTCAGCTCAGCGCCGGTCGTAACTGTCCAGTCCGCGTCACACTTTGCTCAGAGCAACGCAAAAAATGTGAGTTTACTTGGGTAAATGAACATTTTTAACGCGGCAAGGGGCAAATCGGGGCGTGGCTGAATAATTACAATACAAATTGCGCAACCTGGTACGCGTAGAGGCTGGTTGCCAGAAGCGCAAGTCTGATCCCGGCACACCCGGCTGGCAGCAGTGAGCACGAATTTCTCAGTGTTCCTTGTTTTCGATAACGGGTGTGCGGCGGTAAATAGCATGGCGCAGTGTCAAGGGTCCAGGCGGGGATTTCGCCCGGTATTGTGGACAATATCTGTTCAGATGCTGGTTCTTGCTTTAATATGCGCGCCCTTATACCTCAGTGATAAGCGGTTGGTGTTTTCAGCAATAGTGGGTGGGCTGATATTTATCATTCCCAACACCTACTTCTTGTTTTACGCACTTCGCTTCCGGGGGGCCTCCCAGGCATTCTTAGTCGCTCAATCCTTTTATCAGGGATTGATGGGCAAACTTGCCTTGAGCGCCGCAGGGTTCGCGGTCGCATTTAGTGTGTTTGAGAATCTGCACGTTTTAACCGTGTTGCTTGTTTACATGGTAATGGTGTTTCTACAGGTGTGGGTGGCCGGAAAGCTGAGCAACGCGCTCGCAGACCGGTGGAAATCCGGCGAGCCGGATGGCGACTGACAGAAAACTGACAAAAGAGTACCGGAATAACCTCCGGTAGCGGGTTGAGTAATGCCTGGTCTGCTGAAGGCCCCGCTTTTAGAGTATAAACCGGTTCAGCGAGTGCGTCTCGCTAATCAATCTAAAACCTATTTATCCAGTGTCTAATTAGCTATGGCGAGTGAAGCTTTAACTTCCATTGATTATATTCAGCACCACCTGCAAAACATGGCTTTCGGTAAACTGCCTGCCGGTTATGTACGCTACGATGGCGTTGTTTTGGATGAACCTGTCTGGACTTTGGCTCAATCGGCGGCGGAAGCGTCGGCCATGGGCTTCTGGACCTTCCATTTGGATACCCTTGGCTGGGGAATCGCTTTAGGGGCCCTGTTCTGTTTCTTCTTCTACCGGGTAGCAAAAAAAGCACAGGCCGGTGTGCCAGGTGGCGCACAAAGCTTTGTGGAGCTGGTGGTGGATTTTGTGAACGGGACCGTCACAGATATTTTCCATCATAAAAATCGCATGGTAGGACCTCTGGCACTGACCATATTCTGCTGGGTGTTCCTAATGAACCTTATGGACCTGGTACCGGTCGACTGGTTGCCACAGGCCGCGGCGAAAATCGCCGGCAATGATCATCTCTATTTCAAGGTCGTACCGACTACCGATCCCAATGCGACCATGGGTATGGCAATTACCGTTATGTTGCTCATGATCGCGTTCAGTATTCGTGCAAAGGGCTTTATGGGGTTTGTGAAGGAATACACCATGCACCCTTTTCATACAAACAACACAATCGTCAACATAATACTGATCCCGATTAACTTCAGTCTTGAAGTGGTCTCGCTGCTGGCCAAACCCGTTTCTCTGGGGTTGCGGCTGTTCGGCAATATGTATTCCGGCGAAATGATCTTTATCCTGATCGCCCTGCTTTACGGCGCAGGTATCCTGTTGGGTGCGTTTGCCGGTGTTCTGCAGTGGGCCTGGGCGGTGTTCCACGTCCTTATCATCACCCTGCAGGCGTTTGTTTTCATGGTACTGACCATCGTTTATATGAGCATGGCGCACGACGTCGGCGATGAAGCGCACTAGGATAATGTATTTATTTTTTCTCACTTAAACTTTTTACTCACTCTACTCTTTGGAGATAACTGTAATGGCACAAGCACTTGTCTATTTCTCAGCAGCTTTGTTAATTGGTTTGGGCGCCCTGGGCACCGCACTCGGTTTTAGTGCACTCGGCGGTAAGCTGCTGGAAGGTACCGCACGACAGCCCGAACAGGCACCAGCCCTGCAGGCAAAAATGTTTATCATCGCAGGCCTGCTCGACGCCGTTCCAATGATCGGTGTGGGTATCGCAATGTACCTGATCTTTGTGGTTGCGCCTGGCATCACGGGTTAATCGATCTCACCAAAATCTACGACAGACTAAATGAGGTGTTGGTGTGAACATTAACGCTACGCTTATAGGCCAATCGATAACGTTTATTATCTTCGTGCTTTTCTGCATGAAGTTTATATGGCCCGCTCTGTTGTCTGTTATGCAGGCGAGGGAGCAAAGAATAGCCGAAGGGTTGCAGGCTGCCGAGCGAGCTGACAAGGACCTGGAACTGGCCAAACAGCGCGCCAGCAAGCAACTGAAAGAAGCCAAGGAGCAGGCAGCCCAGATCGTCGAGCAGGCCAACAAACGCGCCAGTCAGCTCGTTGAGCAGGCCAGGACACAGGCCGAAGTTGAAGCTTTGCGCATCAAAACGTCGGCCTCTGCCGAGATGGAACGAGAAATTGCCCGGGCGCGCGAACAGTTGCGTGACAAGGTCTCGATGCTGGCCGTGGTCGGCGCCGAGAAAATCCTGGCCAATACCATCGATCTGTCCTCGCACAATCAGATGCTGGATCAATTGGCCGCGGAGCTTTAACGGTTACCCCTATGGCAGAAAAAACTACCTTGGCTCGACCCTACGCCCGCGCCGCTTTCGAAGTGGCAAAGGCAAACGACCAGTTAGATGAGTGGATGAAAATCCTGGTTACCGCAGCGCAGGTCAGTATGTCACCCAAAGTCGGTGCGATGCTTTCCTCACCATCCTTGGCTGCTGCGGACAAGGGCGCCACTATTGCGCGTTTGCTGGGGGGTAAACTGGACCCCTTTATCAACAATTTGTTCGTTGTACTGGCGAAGTACAATCGCCTGCAACTGCTGCCGGAAATTACAACCCTCTTCCTCGATATGAAAGCCAAATACGAAAAACGGGTGGAAGTCGAGGTCGTCAGTGCATTCCCGGTCAATAAGACCCTGCACAACAAATTGCTGAAGGCGCTGAAACAGAAGCTGGAACGAGACGTGAAATTAACTTCCAGTGTTGATGAAAGTTTATTGGGCGGTGCGGTGATTCGTGCCGGTGACACGGTAATTGATGGCTCAGTCAAAGGGCGCCTGTCCAAATTGGCTGACGCGCTGAACGCCTAACCGAGGATTTGAGGAAAAGAGCATGCAGCAGCTGAATCCTTCAGAAATCAGTGAAATTATAAAACAACGCATAGAAAAGCTGGACCTGACCGTAGAAGCACAAAACGAAGGTACAGTCGTTTCCGTAACGGACGGTATTATCCGCATTCATGGTCTGGCTGACGTGATGTACGGCGAGATGATCGAGTTCGAAGGCGGTATTTTCGGGATCGCTTTGAACCTGGAGCGCGATTCGGTTGGTGCGGTAGTACTGGGTGATTACAAAGCCATCGCCGAAGGCCAAACCTGCAAATGTACCGGCCGCATTCTGGAAGTTCCGGTTGGTGAAGAGCTTTTGGGGCGGGTTGTCGACGCACTGGGTATCCCCATTGACGGGAAGGGCCCGCTGAACACAACCAAAACCGATGCGGTTGAAAAAATCGCACCGGGCGTTATTGCGCGGAAATCCGTCGACCAGCCGGTGCAAATCGGTCTTAAGGCAATTGACGCCATGGTACCCATCGGTCGTGGTCAGCGCGAGCTGATTATCGGCGACCGTCAGACCGGTAAATCCGCTATTGCCGTTGATGCCATCATCAACCAGAAAGGCACCGGCGTAAAATGTGTTTACGTTGCGGTGGGTCAGAAAGCCTCCTCTATTGCATCCGTTGTTCGCAAACTCGAAGAACACGGTGCCATGGGGCATACCATTGTTGTTGCCGCGGCCGCCTCGGACCCGGCTGCCATGCAGTATCTGGCACCATTCGGTGGGTGCACGATGGGGGAATACTTCCGTGATCGTGGTGAAGACGCCCTCATTATTTATGATGACCTGACCAAACAGGCCTGGGCCTACCGCCAGATCTCCCTGTTGTTGCGTCGGCCACCCGGACGCGAAGCCTACCCCGGTGACGTGTTCTATTTGCACTCCCGTCTGCTGGAGCGAGCAGCCCGCGTCAATGCTGAACATGTGGAAAAGCTGACCAACGGCGCTGTCAAGGGCAAAACGGGTTCGCTGACGGCGCTGCCGATTATCGAAACCCAGGCGGGCGACGTATCCGCGTTCGTCCCCACCAACGTGATTTCGATTACCGACGGTCAGATCTTCCTGGAAACCAGTCTGTTCAATGCGGGCATTCGCCCCGCCATGAACGCCGGTATCTCGGTATCGCGCGTCGGGGGTGCCGCACAAACCAAAATCATCAAGAAGCTGTCAGGTGGTATTCGTACCGCCCTGGCACAGTACCGCGAGTTGGCGGCTTTTTCCCAGTTCGCCTCCGATCTGGACGAAGCCACCAAAGCACAGCTGGCACACGGGCAGCGAGTCATGGAGCTGATGAAACAGCGGCAGTATTCTCCACTGTCGGTTTCGGAAATGGCCGTCATACTCTATGCCGCGAACGAAGGGTATCTAAAGGACGTCGAGGTCGAGAAAATCAGCGCCTTCGAGAAGTCCCTGCTGGAATTCATGCGCAGTGCACATGCTGAAATGATGAACAACATTGATCAGACCGGTGACTATAACGACGGTATTGCGGGGGAGATGAAGGCGGCTCTGGATAACTTTAAATCCACCCAGACCTGGTAAGCCCGAAACGATGTTATGAGGCCGCTGCAAGGCGGCCCGAGCTCAAAGAGAATTAACGAATGGCCAGCGGAAAAGAAATACGTACCCAGATCGGTAGTATTAAAAATACGCAAAAAATTACCAGTGCCATGGAAATGGTGGCGGCAAGTAAAATGCGCCGGGCGCAGACTCGCATGGAAAAAGGCAAGCCCTACTCTCGTCGCATGCGTCAGGCAGTGGGTCATATGGCGAATGCCAACCCTGAGTACAGACACCCGTTTATGCAGGATCGCGAAGTCAAACGCGTGGGTTATATCGTGATATCCACGGACCGTGGTCTGTGCGGCGGGCTGAACGTCAACCTGTTCAAAAAAACACTGATCGAAGCGAAGCAGTGGCGCGATCAGGGTGTAGAAGTGGATTTCTGTCTGATTGGTGCCAAAGCCCTGTCTTTTTTCAGCAGTGTTGGCGGTAATGTAGTAGCCAGCGTCCGTGATATCGGCGAAGAACCTTCCGTCAGCAGCCTGATTGGCAGCATCAAAGTGATGCTGGATGCTTTTGCCGACGGTACGATCGACCGGATCTATCTGGCCAGTAATGATTTCGTCAGTGCAATGACACAGGTGCCGCAAGTACTTCAACTGGTTCCGCTGGTACCCAATGAGACTGATGAGCAGACGCATCAGTGGGACTATATCTATGAACCCGATGCCCAGCACTTGATGGACGGTATATTGCGTCGTTACCTGGAGTCCCAGATCTATCAGGCCGTGGTCGAGAACGGTGCCAGCGAGCAAGCGGCGCGGATGATTGCGATGAAGAATGCGAGCGACAATGCCGGCGATCTGATTGGTGACCTGCAACTGGCTTACAACAAAGCGCGTCAGGCCGCGATTACTCAAGAATTGTCCGAAATCGTTGGCGGTGCGGCCGCAGTTTGACGCCCGGCATTTTGCGCAAAAATTCAAGATTATTCGATTCAGGTAGAGGAAAAATTAATGAGTAGCGGACGTATCGTTCAGATTATCGGTGCCGTGATCGACGTGGAATTTCCACGCGACTCTGTGCCCCAGGTTTACCATGCACTGACTATCAGCGAAAAAGGCTTGACTCTGGAAGTGCAGCAGCAGCTGGGCGACGGCATAGTACGCGCCATTGCCATGGGCCCTTCCGAAGGCTTGAGTCGTGGTCTCGTCGTTGAAAACACCCATGCTCCGGTGAGTGTCCCGGTCGGCACCGAAACCCTCGGCCGCATTATGGATGTTCTGGGCAACCCCATCGACGAGAAAGGCCCCATCGGCGCCAAAGAAACAGCCGCCATTCACCGCGCGGCGCCGGCTTACGACGAACTGGCGGCTTCCGAAGAGCTGCTGGAAACCGGAATCAAGGTTATCGATCTCGTCTGCCCGTTTGCCAAAGGCGGTAAAGTCGGCCTGTTTGGTGGCGCCGGTGTGGGCAAGACGGTCAACATGATGGAGCTGATCAACAACATCGCCACCGAGCATTCCGGTCTGTCGGTATTCGCCGGTGTGGGTGAACGTACCCGGGAAGGGAACGACTTCTACTACGAAATGCAGGAGGCCGGCGTTGTCAACGTCGAGAAATTCAGCGATTCCAAAGTGGCAATGGTGTATGGCCAGATGAACGAACCGCCGGGTAACCGTCTGCGGGTTGCATTGACTGGTCTGACCATGGCGGAGAAATTCCGCGATGAAGGCAAGGATGTACTGCTGTTTATCGACAATATTTACCGATACACACTGGCCGGTACCGAAGTGTCGGCACTGCTGGGCCGTATGCCTTCAGCGGTGGGTTATCAGCCCACACTGGCAGAGGAAATGGGCGTGTTGCAGGAGCGTATTACCTCCACCAAATCCGGGTCAATCACCTCCATTCAGGCGGTATACGTACCGGCGGATGACCTGACTGACCCCTCCCCCGCCACCACCTTTGCCCACCTGGATTCCACCGTGGTACTGTCGCGGGATATCGCCGCCAAAGGTATTTACCCTGCGATCGACCCGCTGGATTCCACATCGCGTCAGCTGGATCCGCTCATCATCGGCCAGGATCACTATAACGTCGCCCGCGGTGTTCAGTCTGTGCTGCAGCGTTACAAGGAACTGAAAGATATTATCGCCATCCTGGGTATGGACGAGTTGTCGGAAGATGACAAGACGACCGTATACCGCGCGCGTAAAATCGAACGCTTCCTGTCGCAGCCATTCCACGTGGCCGAAGTGTTTACCGGCGCGCCCGGTAAATACGTGTCCCTGAAAGATACCATTGCCGGTTTCAAAGGGCTGCTCGCAGGTGAATACGATCATCTGCCGGAACAGGCATTCTATATGGTCGGTGGCATAGACGAAGCCATCGAAAAAGCCAACAAACTGAAATAATTTCCGTTGTCCAGCGGATGTTGGGATAGATTATGGCGTTAACATTTCATTGCGACATCGTAAGTGCCGAGACCGAGATCTTTTCCGGATCCATCGATCTGCTGGTTGCGTCGGCAACGGAAGGTGATCTCGGGATTTGCTACGGCCATGCGCCGTTGCTCACCAGCCTGCGGCCCGGTCCAATCCGGCTCCGCAAGCAAAACGGCAGTGAAGAGATTTACTACATATCCGGGGGCTACCTGGAAGTTCAGCCACGTGCGGTAACAGTCCTGGCGGACACGGCGTTGCGCGAAGGCGACATGGATGAAGCCGCGGCCATGGAAGCCAAGCGCCACGCAGAGCAGGCGCTCATCAGTGGTGAACTGGACTATGCGCGTGCTGCAGCCCAACTGGCAGAAGCCGTGGCACAACTACGCACCATGCAGGCGTTACGTCGCCAGACCCGGAAGTAACCAATTTACGGATCACTGCACACCAGGGCGACTACGGTCGCCCTTTCTGTGTAACCCCCTCGCCAAATGCCCTTTCCCCCCGGTTTCCAGTGACTGGCAATCGCGCCCACTTTCGCTTCCGCGCCAGCCATCCTGGCCAACTCTATTGTCTATACTCATCTGCAGGTATTACATTTCAGCGACCGTATAAAGACGGTCAGGGCCAGCTATGCGTTGCAGAATCGATCCAGGCATACCATTCGTGCTCATAGTGCTGTTGAGCTGGCCGCTTGGCGCCTGGGCTCAGTCAGTGCCCTGTACCGCGGTGTTTCCTTCCACTCTGAATAATGCCCAGCAATCCGGTCGCATAGAGTTTGATGGAGGTCAGGCGATTAATACGCCGAATAACCGGTTGTACACAGCCAATAGTATTGTAGGTCAATCAATTTTTACCCGCACATGCGTTACCAGCAACTGTGGCATTACCGGCAGCACCGTGCCCGATGGCAATTACAATGACTTTCCCAATGGTCAGTCAAACGTCACTTGGACAACGGGTATCAGACATCTTGACCCGGGGTCATACAACAACTTGACTATCGGGGATAGTGTCACTCTTAATCTTAGGCCAGGTATATACGTATTCCGGGGTAATTTTACTGTCGGTCGTTCCGAGATTCGTATTACGACACCAGGTTCAGTAGCTATTTTTGTCAACGGAGAAATCCGGCTGGGTGCGGATTCGAAAACGAACACGTGGGGTGCCGATCGCCATTTGTTCCTGTATAGTCGCAGCAATGTTGTACTTGAATCCGCCGTTTTTTTTATTAGTTTGTCCTGGGCAATTGCCGAAGCGGTTATCTATTCCCGCCAAAGTGTCATTCTTGAAGCTGGTTCTGAACTGACCGGTGCCATAACAGCTCGCGATAATATCGTTGTGGGATCACGCATCTGGTTTAGCAGGACATCGACCGTCACCTACGACCACGACGCAATCACCCAAGGTGAATTCGGCACCTTCTGCTATCCCGAAAGCAGCAGTCACTTTGTCGGTCTGGAACTTAACGTGGCAGGTACCGCAAGTACCTGCAGTCCGACGCAGGTCACCATCACCGCGGTAAATGCCAATGGCGCGCCCCTCGAAAATTATAGCGGTACCATCAATCTGACAACGTCCACCGGTCGTGGCAACTGGAGTAAAACGCCCATGGGCGGCGATGCCGTGGGTATCCTGAATCCGGGTGCATCAAACAGTGGAACCGCCAGCTACACCTTCGATAGCGCAGATGGGGGTACGGTGCAGCTACAACTATCGAACGCACATGCCGGACCGGTGACGATCACTGCAACCGATGCCGACGCCGGCATTGCCATTACATCGTCGGTCGTCGAGTTCAGTGACAATGCCTTTGTATTGAACGAAACAGACGCCCTGGCGGGCGATGTAATCGCCGGGCGCAATCACAACTACCAGCTGCAAATGGTGCGGCGCGATACCACAACCGGCGTTTGCGGTATTGCCACCGGTTATAACCGCAATACCATCAAGGCCTGGATTACCCGGGCGGCGGGGGATCCCGGCGGAATCCCGCCATCGGTGGCAGCGACAGGCGCGACAGTTCTACCGAATACGCTACCGGCGGCGGACAATTTTACGGCGGGCTTTAACAGCGGTATTGCCAATATCCAGCTACGCACCAGCGATACCGGACGTTTTGCACTGAATTTTCGCGATGACAGCGGCACTTTCGCCAGTACCCCCATTGTGGGAGCGGGTCCGCCTGTCACCGTGCGGCCCTTCGCGTTTCATATCCAGGTCCCGGGCAATCCCGGCGCCACCGGTGCCGGCGGCGGCCCCTTCGTTCCGGCCGGGGCCCGCTTTTCCGCCATCGTGCGCGCTGTCGCCTGGCAAGCCGCCGATGACCTCAATAATGACGGCGTTGCCGATGGTCACAACGACGCCGTCGTCAACAATAACGCTGACCTGTCCAACAACCCTGTAACACCAGCGTTCGGTCGCGAGCAACCACCTGAAGCTGTCCGGTTGCGCGCCCATCTGGTATTGCCGGCCGGTGGTGTTGACCCCGGTTTGGGTTCCTCGCTGACGCCCCCCGCTGATGGCCGGTTGGTCAGCAACTTTGTGAATGGACAGGGTTCGACGGATGCCGTGCTGTTCAACGAAGTCGGCATTGCCGAGTTGCGGGCGGAGCTGGCGGATACCGGTTACCTGGGCAGTTCCCCTCTCATCACCAGCCGTATAGTCGGCCGCTCCGGTGCAACCGGTCGATTCTATGCCGACCATCTGCAGCTGTCGGCGGTCGGTATTCGTGAAGCGTGCGAGACGGGACTGGATTTTTCCTATCTGGAACAGCCTTTTACGGCCGAATACGGTTTGTCGGCCCGTTCCGCGCTGGGATCGCCGCTATCAAATTACCAGGGGGCTTTTGCACGGTACCCGGTTGCGGATAAATCCCGTTTTTATGCCAGAGATATCTTGTCCGACACAGATCTGGAGTCACGCACGCAGCTACAGGCAGAGACAGCGGACTGGGTTAACGGCACGGCCGCCGTCGAGGGGACACTCACTATCGAGCGGGCTGCGGCACCGGATGGCCCTTTCACCCAGGTTGATATTAGCGTGCTACCGGTGGATGGCGACGAGGCCACGGTGCCAGCTGATGTGTTGAATTACGATGGCAATGATGACGGAGTCGACGATAGTGTGTTATTGGGACAAACCGAATTACGTTTCGGTCGATTACTGCTACAGGATGCATTCGGGCCAGAAACGGCCAACCTGCCAGTGACATTGCGTACCGAATACTGGGATGGCAACTACTGGCAGATTAACGTCGACGACAGCTGTACAGAATTGCCTTTGACTGCCATCGCTTATCCGGACGGTACGCTGGATGTTCCGGCAAACCGGCAGGTAACCCTGGCGGCCGGTACGGCCCGGGGAGAATATGCCGACATTAACGGCACCCGGGTAAAACTCCGACATGGCAGTGCGGGTCAATACTTTACGCCGCCGGGCCTCGGCAACACAGGTAGCTTCGCCATCGAGACCGATCTGGCCCTGCACCCCTGGCTGCAGTTCGACTGGAGTGGTGACGGTATGCACAATGAACCCCGCCTGCCACCGGCCACCATGACATTTGGCGTCTACCGGAGTCACGACCGGGTACAGTACTGGCGCGAGGTGCTGCGATAGCACGGCGGCAACACATTTGAGCTGGCCGACACATAGCAATACAATGCACCTCCACCCCGGTTAATTCCAGGCGGGTCGCCATCCCAACACAACAGCATCTATCGAGAAACCTATGCTCCCACTGCAGATCGTTATTCTTGCCGCCGGCAAGGGTACCCGCATGCATTCCGGTAAACCCAAGGTCATGCATACTCTCGGCGGTAAACCGCTATTGCAGCATGTCATCGAAACAGCCCTGCGGCTGCAACCCACCGTAACCCAGGTGGTGGTTGGCCACGGCGCCGAAGCGGTTCAATCCTTTTGTGAAAACTGGCCGGTGCAGACCGTCACGCAAACCGAACAGAAGGGCACCGGTCATGCCGTGCAGCAGGCATTGCCGGGGATCAGTGATGATGCCGTGGTACTGATTCTATACGGTGACGTGCCGTTGCTGCAGGCAAATACCCTGCAGGCGCTGGTGGGCCAGGTGAGTGGCGAGTCCCTGGCCATACTGACAGTCAAACTGCCGAACCCAACTGGCTACGGTCGCATTCTGCGCAACGATGACGACGAAGTCTGTGGTATTGTCGAAGAAAAGGACGCGACCGAAGACCAGAAAATGCTGGAGGAAGTCAACACCGGCGTTATGGCAGTCTCCGCAGGCGTCCTGCATCGGCTGTTGCCACAACTGCAAAACAATAACGCCCAGGGCGAATATTACCTGACGGATCTGGTCGCCAGTACGGTTGAACAGGGGTTGCCGGTGCTCACGTTACAGGCCACCGACCTGGCCGAGGTTCAGGGTATCAATGACCGATTGCAGCAGGCCCAGCTGGAGAGGCATTATCAGTACCGGCAGGCGCAGACATTAATGCGGTCGGGCGTCACCCTGCTGGACCCTCACCGTTTTGATTGCCGGGGCCAGTTAAGCGCCGGCAATGATTGTGTTATCGATATAAATTGTGTGTTTGAAGGCCATGTCGTGCTGGGCAACAACGTCACAATCGGCCCGAACTGTGTGATTAAAAACACCACGATTGCCGACAACACCATCGTGCACGCGAATTCCATGATAGAGGACGCTGACGTCGGTGACAGTTGCAGTATTGGCCCGTTCGCCCGTCTGCGGCCCGGCACAATCCTGCAAACTGGCGCCCGCATCGGCAATTTTGTGGAAACAAAACAGGCCCGGATTGGTCCCGGTAGTAAAGTCAATCATTTAAGTTACGTGGGCGATGCGGAAGTCGGTCGGGAGGTCAATGTGGGTGCAGGTACCATTACCTGTAACTATGACGGCGTCAACAAGCACAGGACCGAAATAGGAGACAACGTGTTTGTCGGTTCCAATAGCGCCCTGGTTGCGCCCGTCACTATCGGCGCGGGTTCTACCATCGCAGCCGGCTCCACGGTGACCTGCGACAGTGCGGAAGACCAACTGGTGGTCGCGCGATCGCGTCAGCGCAATATCGACGGCTGGCGTCGCCCCCGCAAAAAATAGGCGCGGCCCCACAATCGCAAAAAACAACAATTCATGTGCGATTAAGTAACAGGCCAATACAATTTTAAGGATTTCGGCGATTTATGTGGGCCGTTCAACCCGCCCTGTTCGATCGTGACCGATCTGGAGGTGTACATGGTGAACGTGTTGATCACGCCTGTTATCGACCGCCCTCCGCCTTATTCCGAATATGAATACAGAGGCAGATGTGCGACGCTATCTGCCGTCAATCAGCTTATTAAGGAACAGTTATGTGTGGCATAGTCGGTGCGGTGGCACAACGCGACGTCAGTGAAATTTTACTGGAGGGTCTGAGACGCCTGGAATACCGGGGATACGACTCAGCCGGCATCGCCATCATCGGACCGGATGGTGGCTTACACCGGGTGCGACGCATGGGCAAAGTCAAAAGCCTCAGCGATGCCATGCAGGAAAGCCCGGTCGCAGGCGGCACCGGCATTGCCCATACCCGCTGGGCAACCCACGGCAAACCCAGCGAGCGCAATGCGCACCCGCATATATCGACTGAAAAAATCGTTGTCGTCCATAACGGCATAATTGAAAACCACGACGCCCTGCGTAGCGAGCTACAGGGGCTGGGCTACCAGTTTGATTCCGATACTGATACCGAAGTTATCGCTCACCTGGTGGAACACGCGCTGCGACAGGATATTCCGCTGTTACAGGCCGTAAATAATGCAGTAAAAAAACTCGAAGGCGCCTATGGAATGGTTATTATGGATCGACAGGACCCGGGTCGTCTTATTGCCGCGCGTTCCGGCAGCCCGATGGTGATTGGCGTTGGTATCGGGGAGAATTTCATAGCGTCCGATCAACTTGCCCTGTTCCCGGTCACACGCAAATTTATTTTTCTGGAAGAAGGCGATGTCGCCGAAGTGTCGCGTAAGGCAATTCGCATATATGACACGGACGGCAAGGAAGTCCAGCGAGAAACAAGCGACTCCCACGTCGATTATGATGCAGGCGACAAAGGGCCCTACCGGCACTTTATGCTCAAGGAAATTTTTGAACAGCCGACTGCCGTATTGAACGCACTGGAAGGCCGTTATAACGCCGACCACGTGCCCGACGAAATATTCGGCAGTGAAGCCGCAAGCCTGTTGCCACAGGTGCAGCATGTGCAAATCGTGGCGTGCGGCACCAGCTATCATGCCGGGTTGGTAGCCCGTTACTGGCTGGAAGCACTGGCCAACGTATCGTGCAACGTCGAAATCGCTTCTGAATTCCGTTACCGCAAGCACGTGGTGCAGCCAAACAGCTTACTGCTCAGTATCTCCCAGTCCGGCGAAACCGCTGACACACTCGCCGCATTGCGCCAGGCCAAACAGCAGGGCTATCTGGCGAGCCTGTCTATCTGTAATGTGGCCGGATCATCTCTGGTCCGGGAATCCGATGCCGCATTTATGACGCGCGCCGGCGTAGAAATCGGCGTCGCCTCCACCAAGGCATTCACCACGCAACTGGTCGGCCTGGCATTGCTCGTAATCGCATTGGGCAAACACCGGGGTATGAGCAACGCACAACAAACGGAGCTGGTGAACGCGTTAAAAAGCCTCCCTGGCAAAATGGAAGAAGTGCTGGATCTGGCCGGGGATATCGAAGCGCTCGCCGAAGAGTTTGCGGAAAAGCAGCATGCGCTGTTTCTGGGGCGCGGGCACCAATACCCCATCGCCATGGAAGGTGCGCTTAAACTGAAAGAAATCTCCTATATACATGCTGAAGCCTACGCGGCAGGAGAATTGAAGCACGGTCCATTGGCATTGATCGACACCGACATTCCCATTATTGTTGTCGCCCCCAATAACGACCTGCTGGAAAAACTGAAATCCAATATCGAAGAAGTCCGCGCGCGTGGTGGCATACTTTATGTGTTCGCGGACACAAAGGCCAGTTTCCGCTCTGACGAAACCATGCGAGTGATTAATCTGCCGCACATGCACGAACTGATTGTCCCTATCGGCTATACCCTTCCCCTGCAGCTGTTGTCTTATTACGTGGCAATTATTAAAGGTACTGACGTAGACCAGCCGAGAAATCTCGCGAAAAGTGTTACTGTGGAGTGACGTATTAATTACCCGAGGAACTTTTCCCAAAAAACGATGGGCCTGCGCACAGGTCCGCCCCAAGCCAATAAAAGCCAATAAGTAACGGAGTACCATGAAAAAATCTATATTGTTGTTTGTTGCTGCCATGGCGCTGTCCGTCCAGGCGGAAGCGCCAAAAAAATCCGAACCTTCTGGCGAACTGGTAAAACTCACCGAAACCGGCCTGATGATGAGCATTATCAACAGGCAAATGGACCGGTCCATGCAGGACCTGGCAAATAAACTGAAAATTCAGGGTGCGGAGGAACAATCAGTCGTTGATGACTATCGCACAAAGATGATGAACGCCCTGAGTACAGAACTTCGGCACGAAAAAATACATGCACCGGTCAAAGCGCTATACGTGGAGCGTTTCTCTGACCAGGAACTACGGGACGTCACGAACTTTTTCAGAACCGAAGCCGGACAGAAAGTACTGAAAAACATGCCCGATCTGGTTAATGCATCACTGACGGCATCGCAGAACGCCGTAGCGGAATATTCGGCAACCATGCAGAGCCTTGTGGAGCAGCTGGCCGTTGATATTCAGGATCGACGGAAGGCGACAACTACCTCACCGTGACACGGTTGCCGCTAGTCGAGGTCGTCCCTGAAACGTAACAGTTTCAGGGTTCTACGACCGTCGCTCTTTCTTTTTTCTTTCCGAAAAGATTAAACCAGAACAGGCCTTCGAACAGGATGCCTAACAGCAGGAAAACAACACCTCCCGCCGGAACACCAAGCGCGTAGCATGCCGAAGCTGCAATGAGGCAGGCAATTGCAATTATCACTCTGGTAATGACGCTCATATTCCTCGTCTTCACTTTCATCTGCGTTGGTATCCTTTATTCGGTTCCCGATAGAATCAGTCGTATTGACTATAGCGGCGGCCTCAAGGGTTAAACAATGAAATTAAGCTGTGCTCCGCGATTGGCTGTGGCGGCAAGCGCTGCGAGCCAGACTATCGACTGCTTTAAGCAGTGTTGGTATGCGATACTCACCATGCATTGCTGCGATCCTGTCGGCGGCCTCGTCCTGGGCGATGCCAATCGAGGTCACAAATAACGGACGATTGCTATTGCCCCGATAGACCTCTTCAGCATGGCAAGTGTCTTTGAATCGATTTTTCGCTATCCCGACAATAGTTGGTTTATAAGGCAGTCTATCAAACAATCTGGCCCCCAGGCCTGGTAACCCATCGGCAGAAAGCGTGCAATACCCATCAATTAATAAAATGGCTGGCTGATCTGGCAAAAGCGACAACAACTTCAATAATGGTGGTAGCTCTCGTTTGTAGAAGCTACCAGGCACGTACTCTTCTATTTTATCCAGGCAAATGAACTTTTCGTCAATTGAATTTCCACTTCCCCATGACTCGAATACAAGCGCAGCTGCACTTGCGCCGGTTTCAGTATAATGAACATCCAGACAAACAATCATAGTATTCCAGTCGATCCAGCAGGGTCCTAAATCTAAAGGTGTAACTCTATCGTTCTCCAAAATAATTCGCCCGAAAATTCCATCAAACCTCCTGGACGCACTGCCATCCGCCGCGGTGACGATGGGATGTGTATACCGGGCATGGGCACGAACTTACGAAGTGTCTCCTGCAGGAAGATCACCGTCGAAAACCCTGTTGTGATTAGACGATAACTACCAGTGAATGGCAAGCGATCGCATGCAGGGCATTGTGGGGCTGGAAGTTAGCGACTCCCGGTTACCCGACCAGGCCATACCAGCAACTGAATGACGGCTTGAACGGCAATACCAGCGGCTACCGCCAGGATACACGCGCTCCAGAATTCGATACGGGGCCAAAGTAACCCCAGGGCGAGGAAAAAGGCTACAAAGGAATAAAGCCCATGCACCATACCGCGATACACATGGGCGACCTGTTGTGGTCCCTGCGCCCGGTGGATGAAAACGGCCAGAACAAGTCCAATAACCGGGAATACAGCCAGCAGGCCGGCCCAAACCCCTCCCAGCGATGCAGCCACCGTAGTCACTAAAAGGGTCAGCAACGCTCCTGTGAGCATCCGGTATGGCAAATCGCTTAGACCCGGTCCCGGGGCAGAGAGCGGCAGACCGCGCGGGAGTATGCGCGGCGCCAATATAAGTGACAGTGCTGCGACCGCGAGGGCCACCTGTGGTAATGATGGCAGCGCCGAAAGCGCGCCAGCGGCCAGAAGCCAGGCTGCAGTTGCGCAGGCTAGCGCAAACGGCCACGACCACCGGAGACTTACCCTGCAGTAGACGATCCCGAATGCGAGCAGGCCGGCAATAGCAGACATCGCAGCGATCGATGCCACCACCCCAAACTCGGTACCCTGCTCAACAGCGATCAAAATAACTATCGGGCCGGCCACTACTGGAAGGCCCGCGAGCAGACCCGCGATACCTGCGCCCCAGCGGCGACCGGCAAGCGTCACGGCCGCTATGAAAAAGGGGACGATCGTTATCTTCAGAATAAGCACCGAATTTTCCTTTGCCTGACACCAGGTTAATCTCATGCGGGCCTTACATAGCCCAAATACACAGGATTGCGCCTTGTTAACCCATTAGCAACAGGAAGATCGTCCGGACCACAATATAAATTCAATCTGTAGTCTGGGGTACATCCCGCGCACTCATGCAACCTCCGCAGATATCCTGGCACATTCCCAGCGTGCGGGGATCCCGCGTTACGCCGTGACGGGAACGTCATTGTGATGCTTACACCCTACGCCAAAATCGGATCAGGAGGCGCGATCAAAGGACCGCTGGACAGGACTGGCCTCCGCAACCGAAAAAGCCCGACAGGGTGAGTGCCGCAATCATACTTCTTGTTTTCATAAAAAACTCCTTGGTTTCCCGGTGAATCATGCCGGGCTAACCCATCTGTTACAGAGACCCAGGTCTTGGTTCGGTTGAAATGGAGGCGATCTCCGTTTATTATATGGAGACTGTCTCCACTTATCGACATGCTTCGTGAAGGCAGATTCCATTAACTTGCCGTTGGAAAGGGCCCTGACCATGGTTACGACTTCGCCTGCAGACCGGAGTGCACTTCGCGCGGATGCACGACGCAATCGCAACAACATCCTCAAGGCGGCGTCACAGCGCTTTTCCGCTTATGGTGTGAACACCTCCCTCGACGAGATCGCCCGGGACGCCGGGGTTGGGCCTGCCACGCTCTACCGTCATTTCCCCACCCGCGAACACCTGCTGTGCGAAGTGCTGCACGAACGACAGGAGCTGCTCCTGATCCGCCGCGACGACGCTGCCGCGATGTCGAGCGCAGAGAGGGCGCTTCGCGCCTGGATGATGGCGCTCAAGGACTATCTCAGTGCTTTCAGCGGTCTGCCACAACCGTTTATAGATGCCTTCGAAGCGCAGGCGTCGCCTTTGATGGTTACCTGTCGGTCACTTGTCGCAATAACGGGCGAGTTTCTCGCGCGCGCCCAGGCCAACGGCGTAGCCAGACAGTCGGTTTCCGCAGCCGCGCTGTTTTTGAGCGTGCTGGGCTCGGCCTTCGTCCATGACAAGGCCGGAGAATATGGCACTACCCCGGAGCTGATCGAGGAGATCCTGGCCTTCGGTTATCTCACTGGCGGCGCTGCCGAGGATACAGCCGGTGCGCCCAAACCAATCGATAAAGCAGGAACATCTCATGACTAACAAGCCAATTCGTGTTGGATTTATCGGCCTCAATCCCGGCATTCACTGGGCCGCCACAGCCCATATTCCGGCGCTGAAGGCACTGTCAGACCAGTTCGTGGTGACCGGCGTCGCAAACACCAGCCTCGCCAGCGCCAGAAAAGCCGCCGATGCTTTCGGACTGCCGCACGCGTTCGAGAACCCACAGGCGCTGGTCGGTTCGCCGGAGATTGACCTTGTCGTCGTCACCGTCAGGGTGCCGTATCACCGCGAACTCGTCACTGCGGCCCTGAACGCGGGCAAGCACATTTATTGTGAATGGCCGCTCGGTAACGGTCTTGCCGAGGCGCGGGAATTGGCCGCTCTCGCCGAGGCGGGCGGCCAGGTCGCGGCGGTTGGCACTCAGATGCGCGTCGCTCCCGAGGTCGAATATCTCCGCCAACTGATCGCTGATGGCTATGTTGGCGAGGTGCTCTCGACGACGCTGGTCGGAAGCGGCAACTCGTGGGGGCCTGAAACAGACGCGAACCATAGTTATCTCCACGACAAGACCAACGGCGCAACCATGCTCACCATCCCGCTGGGTCATACGCTGGCCGGTGTACAGGAGGTGCTGGGAGGTTTTGGTGATCTTAACGCCCGGTTGTTGAATCGACGCCAGACGGTTCTGGTTACGGACACTAACGCGTCCTTGCCCTTCACCTCACACGATCAGGTAATGGTGCAGGGCAGCCTGGCAAGTGGCGCGGCGATCTCGATCCATTATCGCGGAGGCCTGTCGCGTGGGACCAACCTGTTGTGGGAGATCAATGGCACGGAAGGTGACATTCAGGTAACAGGCGCAAACGGTCATGGCCAGATAGTGCAGTTATCAATACGTGGTGCCAGGGGCCATAGTGTCGAGCTGGCACCACTGACACCGCCCGACTCTGCCTATGAAGGCTGGCCAGACGAAAGCGTTTCACGCAACGTTGCCCGCCTCTATGCCCTGGTAGCGCAGGATATCCGTTCAGGTACGCGCCTGGCGCCCAGCTTTCGTGATGCCGTGGCATTGCACGAGACGATCGACACGATCGAGTCTTCCAGTAACCGAAAGGAACAGAAATGACGGCACTCTCTCTGTTGGAACTTGTCCGGGTGACACAGGACACGGACGCCGGAATGGCGCTCAACAATGCGCGAGACCTTACCGCGCATGCCGAGGGTTGGGATTACAAACGTGTCTGGGTGGCCGAACACCATAACATGCCGGGAATTGCCAGCGCTGCCACCTCGATCGTCATCGCCCATATCGCTGCCGGCAGCAAGTCAATCCGGGTTGGCGCCGGGGGCATTATGCTACCGAACCACGCGCCCTACATCATAGCTGAACAATTCGGTACCCTGGAGCGGCTCTACCCGGGACGCATCGACCTGGGCCTCGGCCGTGCGCCGGGCACCGACCAGCTGGCCGTGCGAGCCATGCGGCGCCCGCCCGGTGCCTCCGACCACTTTCCGCAGGATGTATTGGAGCTCCAGGCGTTTTTTGCGCCTGCCGATGCCGGCCAGGGCATCGTTGCCGTGCCCGCCAGTGGAACCAACGTACCGCTGTGGATACTGGGTTCGAGCAATTTTGGGGCGAGGCTGGCCGCAGGACTTGGCCTGCCTTACGCCTTCGCTTCGCATTTTGCTCCAAACATGCTGATGCCGGCCCTCGATCTTTATCGCAGCCACTTTAAACCCGGCAATCAACTCGAACGCCCCTATGTGATGGCGGGCATTAATGTTATTGCAGCCGATACGGACGCCGAAGCAAGACGCCTTGCGACCACGCAGCAAATGTCCTTTGTCGACCTGTTCCGTGGGCGGCAGGGACTCAGCAGGCCGCCGATCGACGATATTGAAACCTACTGGTCACCGCAGGAAAAGGCGCAGGCCATGCAAATGCTGACGCGGTCGGTTGTCGGCTGCAAAGATACCGTGCGCACCGGGCTACAGGCCTTTATTGCTGAAACGGGCGTCGACGAGCTGATGATTGTCTCCGACATCTATGACCATCAGGCGCGACTGCGCTCGGTCGAATTGATCGCTGAGGCAATGCAGGCTTAGCGGAAACGTTGAGGCGTTAACGTCTCCCCGATGTGGGCATTGGCCGGCAGGCCCAAATGAAGATAATGTGGAATAGCGAGCCTGTTTCTCGATTCTAACGACATCTCGACGCGGCGGCGTTGGTCCTCGACCGGGGCTGGCCATACGCGAAACCGGGTTGACGGGGATTCGCGCCGCTGAGCGCACCGGGTACCGCAAACGAGCCGGCATCTGATCACGAACTGGCGCTTACTGTCACAGTGCTTGTGCTTGGTTTGGTCTGCCGGCGTGTCACATCGACGCCCAAAGTGGTTCGACAGTAGTGCGCCGTTTCGGGGGCAGACTGCTGCTATAGGTTAGCGCATTTATGCAGGACGGCAAGACGCGTATCGCGATTGAAGGGCGTACCCACCCCGGCCTCGAGAGGATATGCCCGGAAGTCGCCTGACTCTTTATAACCCCGGCGCACATAGAAGTCTATGAGCGCCCGTCGCTCTGCAACCACCAAAAGCACAAAAAGTCGTGCATCGAGGTTTGATTGTGCATAGTGTTCCGCGTTCGCCAGAAGCAATTTCCCCAACCCAACTGCTTGCGCAGAAGGAAGAACCGCGAGCATGCCAATATGGGATTCCTGACCCTTGACTTGTATCTGCACGCAGCCCACGATCTGCAAACCATTGGCAGCAACGAGAATGATAGACTTTTCAAGGGCCTGACGGACTTGTGCCGAGTCGATTCGGCTACCGCTTACCAGGGTTGCCTCGTGAGTCCATCCTTCCAAACCCGGCTCTGGACGATATGCAGTGTTTACCACTGCAACAATATCATCTACGTCTCCAGCTACTGCTTCTCTAATCGCGATACTCGACATGACTTACATTACCTTTAACGCCCTACATCGGCGCCGCTTAGGGCGTCCGCGTGATGCTAATTGCGAGCAGCACATCGAATAAAGTGACACCACCGATAGATACGTCTGTACCTTGCTATAAATTAATTAGCGCCGCCGGCACCGTGCCAACTACCATGGCCATAACCCCGCAGTCCACATCAACCCCTGATCTTTTCAAACCGGAGATAGTTGACGCTCAGCACACGCGCCGACGTGAAACAGCGCAGCGGCGTTAGCGCGGTAGCCGTGGAACTGCTTTTTGTGTGAGGTTGGGCTCGTTCGCGCCTATTTCATTTCATCATCAAATTTCTGACTAATCCGCTGCTTCTTCTGTTCTATCTCAACCATTTTCTTCTCCAGCAGTCTCGACTGAATTCGATTCAGCTTTTTCTGTCTGGAAGTTTTCTGGAATCTTGCCTGACGTACAAACAGGTAAAGTGGCACCGCAAAAACTACGATAGCAATCCAAAATAACACGCGCCTTTAAACCTCCCTTAGGTTACGCAACGCCGCACGACACGTGCAGTGGTATTGGTGAGCGGAGCAGCGCAAAAAGCGCTCGCCGTGATGCCGCACTTTCTATGCGTCCTTTTGGCTAAGCTCGACTTTTCTGCCATCAGGGTCTCGGACAATGTGTACTTGCTTTCCGCCGAACCCGTGCCTATCTTCGACCGCCACTTGCGACAGCACTTGCTCCAAACCTGAAATTGTGAAACCGAGTCTCGTAGTGCCCGCTGCTTCATGCGGCAACAGTGGATAGAGTTCGAACACGAAGCCGGCATCCTGCGACGCGAAATGCAGCGGTCCTTTGCCGTGTCTCTCCTCGACGAACTGAAACCCTAACATCTCATAAAATTCCCGGCTGGCTTCCAGGTTTTTGCATCTCAAAACGAGCAAGTTGATGTCCATAAGCAATTTAATACCCTGTACCCAGGGAAGATCAAGTGCTTATTATGCGACACTACCAAGACCAGCCTGGCATTTGACACGATTGTTTGATCCACTCGAGAACCTGTTTGGATTTAGTCTCTTCAATATCCCTGATCTTTACATAGCGTGTTTCGTCGCCGAGCTTTGGTGGCTCACTGAGCTGACTTCCATTCAGAAAGACAATATTGACAGAAACATCATAAGCAACAAGCTCGATACACCAGCCGAACTCTGTAGATCCGTAATACGCTTTACCCCACTTGATGGCGTACGTTGGATTTTTAAGTTCCTGTAAAATAATGCTGTCCAATTCTGCGACAATGGGATTCAGAGCAGGTCTGGCATCCGCTATCCACTCTTCAATGATTCGGTGGTCCTCATTTGGTTCTGGCGGCTTTTTTGAAGACAAGGGTTTATGATTCTTCATGGCTGAACCTTGATTTTTGGTTGAGATCTTGCGGAAATTTATTATGTTCTTGGCCACGTCCTTATGTTTGAAGCTTCTAATCACTCCAAATCGCACCCTGTAACGTATCGGGTGTCAACGCCCATAACGCCGCGCTCAGAGGCGCAAGCTTGCGAGCGTCCTGACGCCGCAAGCGACGGTGAACTGGTGCGCCTGGTTATGTGCGTTTTGTGATGGAGCCACGACCTTGTTTCTTTTCCGCTAACATTCTTAGTGCATTGGAATCTCTGTTAATGATACGTTCAAGGGTTTGAATTAGCTGATAACGCGATACCGAGACCCATTTATTCTGACCCATGGCACTACCCATAAATACCATGCTTACCGTAGCAAGAATGACCGTATAGTCATGACTGATGTCAAGAGCTTCCAACAGTATCAATACTGTGAGCGCGACAGATGAAAGTATCATCAGAATATCAATCGCAACCCGATCACGTTTTGCCTTTATCAAAGTATCGACATCGCGTTCTTCAATCATTGGCGCCCTCCTTATTAAAGCTCGTCGTTCACATAATGCCGAGTGTAACGGAGACAAAAGTAGCGCGCCAATTTTGGCTTCCATTTACACGCTTTAGGCATTCTCATTATTGATTCATTCTTTCATCTTCAATGCGGAATCGCCATCATTAGCGGACCCAAAAGCAAAGCCGCAAGATAGACAAATACAAACGGCGCCTTCCTTCCGCCAATGTCGGTCAGCTTCACGAAACCGTATATGCCAACTACGGCAGCCAAGGGAACGCCGATAACCCATATGAAAATACTCAGTGAAATCAAAAACACATGGTAACCGCTGTAGGGCCAATCGTATTCCCCTCCAGACGGAACCGTGTTCGACATCACCAAAAAAGCGAGTGATATAGCGTAAATTCCAGTGATTAAACCCACATCCCATCGCATATCTATATTGCCTGACGCCCCTATCACCGGAAACAAAAGTGGAGTATTTATGCGCTACTTTTGAGCTCTTGCGCGAGTTGCACAAAAACGTGTAGCTTCTGTCTTCCGGTGTATAGCTTGTTATAATATCTTTATCTAAAAGCTATTCCGTGCAATATACTTTTGCTTGTCTAGGTGTATAAATACCCCATGTAAGCGCACCTAATAAACCATTCAGAAACGATACGTGAGATTCGACTTTGGCCACTTTATCAACACCACCGCATATGGCTGCTGCATCCATTTCCTGGGTTTGACCGAGACCACTAACAAAAAACGGCTGCATCGTCTCTTTGGTTGGCTCAGTACCACCACCGCCGTTCAAATTGTATGTCTGCGTTGCGCAACTACAAACTACCATGCTTAAAACTGCTATTCCAATTATTTTCATATTTCCTCTCACGCTCCATATTAATTTGGCACCAGAGTAAGTGGAGCACCTTACGACTGGATTCTGAACCCGCACTTTCTTCGGGTATTTCCTGATTGACTTATAACGACCAAGTAATCGGCGGCTGGAACGAACCGAAGCGCAGTGTAAGCCGACCGGTGCCGAAGGTGCGAAGTTCACTTGCTTGTTAAATGCCGACACCTAGAGCATTCCGATGTAATTGGGCTCTTTCTGTATCCTGCTAATCCAAGCCGAGATAGACGGATACTCACTAATATCAAAGCCGCCCTCATGGGCGACATGAGTGTACCCATATAGACTGATATCGGCTGTAGATAGTGAGTCTCCAGTTAGATACGGAGAAGTAGAAAGCTGCACCTCCATAACGGCTAGCGCTTTATGCCCCCCGGACTGCTTGGCTTCATACTCTGCCTTGCGCTCCTCCGGCAAGCCGAGATACTTGGCGATAAAGCGCGCCACTGCAATATAGGGTTCGTGGCTGTACTGCTCGAAAAATTGCCACTGCTGTACTTTCGCAAGCTGGAAGCTATCTGAGGGGAGCAATTTGCTCCCTGCAGCCAAGTAATTGAGGATTGCATTGGATTCTGACAAGCACCGCCCATCTTCAAGCTCTAAAAGGGGAATCTTCCCGTTGGGATTTTTCTGTAAAAATTGAGCGTTCGAGGTATCACCCGCCATTATGTCCACATGAACCCATTCGCTCTGAACACTCAGCAATGAGCATAGCAATTTAACTTTGTAGCAATTTCCGGACTGAATATCCCCGTAGATTTTCACTGGCACTCCTTTAAGTATTTAACGCTCGAATCAGCCGCGCGTTTTTTGCGACGGCTGCATTTGCTTTTTAGCAGTGAGGTCCTGGAGAGAGCCTGAAATATATTTATGAATGATACTAGACACCAAAGTCTGGTACGGAATACCTTCCTCAGACGCTCTTGACTGGACAGCCACCAGATCTCGATTAGAGATTCTGATGTTGATTCTTTTATCTTTCCTAAAGGTATTACTGGCAATCGTTTCCAGTTCTTTTTTGCGGGCATCTGATAAAACAGATTCAAACTCGCCCGCTTCCACAGCGGTTAGCAGTTCTTTTTCTTCTTTTGAAAGCTTGGCTTTACTCATGATCCACCTCCAAGATATTTCTTGGTAAAATTTCTTGTCGGAATAATAGTCTTTAAAAACACCTCGTCGTTACTTTCTACATACGGGACAAGATGGACATACTCTTTGATGCAAACGATGAAAATTCGTTGGTTGGGATAATCCGAGGCGTTCGGGTGCGCAATATCATCAAGCAGCTCGCCATGCTCAATATGAAAGATGGCTTCTTCGAAAGAGACCCCTCTTCCGATTATAAGCTCCTGATTTTTCTCGGAATTCCAATTATAGATTTTCATGCAGGGCAGTGTAGCACAGATGTGTGCGTTTTGTCATCAGCGCGGTATGGGCGGAGAGCACCGCGCTCTGCGGCTATTTTGAAGGCGCAGGATGTGCCGGAAAAATTGTCCGCAGCAGCGCAGGGACTTTCACCTCGCAAGGTGCAACAAACTTCGCTTGTCGTACTAACATCCGCAATAAACGGCGCGGGGAACGAGCGTTCGGCGACCGCAGGGAACGGTTTTAATTGCTTGGTTATGGATTTTCTCTAACCACTATCGCATATTATTCAGCGTGCCTCCTTATCCAATACGCAACTTTAGCGTTTACCTGGTCCTCAAAGCCTCTCAGGCCATGGCCACCGATCTGACCTCTTTGCTGCCAAGAAAGCCATCATTCCACCTCGGCTGACGCCCCACATAGCTACCTTCTTACCTTTTAGCCCGACGAATGAGTCAATTATCGGCAGAAGATGAAGAACATCGTTTACATCTTCCCCTCCGAACTGGTCAGTCAAACGGTGAGAACTTACTACTCCATTGATTTTCGCTCCACGATAAAAGCTTCCGATGACGAAAAATCCCTTTTCCGCGAAGGGAGCTAACCTGTCGTAGAGATAAGGAGTCTGAAGGCACCATCTGCGTTCCCTCCCCGATTGAAGATAAAGGCAGCAAATCGGATTCTTTAACGTTTTTCGGTTTCAGCAAGAAGCCCGTTACAGGAATATTGTCGACGGTATACGTAAATAACCGGCAGTCAATCTCTTCTTGGTCTATTCGTTTCCATCGAGCGTAGTTCGCCCTCGTCTTTTGTTTTTGCGCTTCGCTTACCTCTCTTTTCGCGGAGATCTTTACACTGTCGTAAAAAGCTTCAAAAGATTTAAAGTCGCCAGTTAAGCAGCTTGTGGTCTCATGCATGAGTGGAGAGGCGAGTGCGACGGAGCTAACAATGGTCAACAGTACTATCAACGATGTTGTTGGTAGCGATACCATTTACTTGTTCCTTGTGGTCATTGCCTATCAACGTTGTAACCGGACCAAACCGCGCAGCAATTTGGCTCCGGTTTACAACCTTTTTAGGCTGTTCTTCTTGATAGTTCAAATTGATGCAGGAACTTGGGGAATGTATCTCTGGGATTCTCAAGGCCACAGTCGACAAGTATCATTCCTACATTGCCACGATGATAAGCTCCGTGGATAATAAGGTGATTTAGTATTTCACCTACAGTCATCAGCCCGGGGTCGCCATCAGTAAATACAAATTGTATTTGTCGATCAAGTTCTTGATGCGCAACATTGGAAACATAATCGATCAGCCAGGTATCCGCTTGATTAATTGAATTGCGGAGATCATCCAAATCGGGCATTTCGTTAGTATTCGTAGAGGTAAAAGGATGCGCCTCCGCCTGTATATGAGCTATAAATATCTTGTCGACCACGAGCGTATGATTCAATAGGCGAACTGCCGCTGACTTTTTATCGGGAAACCGTTCACCGTCGACCTGATTTAGCGAATTCAAAAGTGCTGTATTTGCCCAGTGTTTATAAAGAAACTGGCTTTTCATTCCTGGCTCCTGGATTTTTCCACGCTTGGCCTAAGGTTTTGCCCAGCGACGTGAGGAACGAGCGTTCGGAACCGCAGGTCCGAACTGCTGCATCTGGTTAACGTTTTCTTCGTGTTTTAGAACGATTCACGTACCAGAATAATATTGAAATTATCACTGAAGCCAGCAGAAACGCTGGCAGCGTTGTTTTTAGCATTAGAATGCCGCTATCCAGTCTCTGCGCTTCAGACATGTATGGCGTCGCTTGAATATTGAACGACACGTTATATATTAAAAAATTTATGACGAATGAAAATATGGCAATGGCGCCATAAACTAGCGCCGCCTTCACTTGAACTCCAAAAAAACTAATTTCTTACCGGAACATATTAGACACTCATTCATCAATATCGCGCAGTAATCGCTGAATGGCTTGTTGCTCGTTGATTGCTTGTTCGTACGCCCTGCCTTAATTGATTCCTTTTCTGAAGAGTTTCTCCTCAGATCGATAAAGCTCACCATGCACCACAGGGCAATTGCACTATGTTTCACCGACAATGTCAGCACGTTTAACGAAATTTCTGAAATTGACTATAAAAAGGCCGCCCGAACTATGTTGCTGGATGCGCGCATGAAGCGCACTAATAGGTGAGCGCGCAAAACGAGGGAAGGTTTTCTCGCTTCCAGCCTGCAATCTTCGGGCTTTTTGATGTTTTGACGTAGTGCAATTGCCCTGCCATGCACCATCCCTTTTTTTGATTAAAAGTCCATACCTTGTTTTGCTAACGCATCAATAATCGGCG
>CAYSTJ010000027.1:0-54211 GCA_964434105.1 uncultured Cellvibrionaceae bacterium
TTTGCGGACCGGTAGTTCAGTTGGTTAGAATGCCGGCCTGTCACGCCGGAGGTCGCGGGTTCGAGCCCCGTCCGGTCCGCCAATTTTCAAATTACAGGACGAACGATCAGAAAATAGGGTCCGGTTATGCCACAGCAACCGGCCCACCTCAAGCGGCACCCAGAACTGCGCCATCTGCAAAAAGCATCCGGAAGCGACGCAGCCCGAAACAAATGACCGCGTACAAGCGAGCCTGGCCAAATACCTATGGCCACCCTGCTTTCATTGGCAATCCAATGGCTATAATCGGTTTAAAAGCCCCGATCGACAGGGCTTTTGATGCCGTCGCACGACACGCTATAACGCTTTGTCAGCCAGCCAGCGGCGCGACAGATTACTGTAGGCGTCGATGCGGCGATCTCGCAGGTAAGGCCACATGCGCCGGACCTGTTCGGACCGCGTCATATCCAGCTCGGCACAGAATGCGCCTTCACTTTCCGCATCGGCCTGCACCAGATATTCGCCCTGCGGCCCTACAATAAAACTGCTTCCCCAAAATTCAATACCGTCTCCTGCGTCGGACGGCGCCAGCTCGAAACCCGTGCGGTTGGCAACCAGGACCGGAATACCGTTGGCGATGGCGTGGCTGCGCTGCACGGTTACCCAGGCATCGCGCTGCCGCTCACGCTCTTCGACGTCATCCTCGGGGTCCCAGCCGATAGCCGTCGGGTAAATCAACATATCCGCGCCTGCCAGCGCCATTAGACGGGCAGCTTCCGGATACCACTGATCCCAGCAGACCAGCACACCCAGAGAACCCAGTCGGGTCTGCACCGGAACGAAACCCTGTAACTCTCCGGCGGCATCGCCGGGCGTAAAATAGAATTTTTCATAAAAGCCCGGATCATCTGGAATGTGCATCTTGCGGAATACACCGGCACGTCCCTTATTGCCGTCAATGACCTGCGCGGTATTATGATAAAGCCCGACTGCACGCTTCTCGAACTGGGATAGCACAATGACTACATCCAGTTCTTCTGCCACCTCCAGGCAGCGCTGGAACGTATACCCGTCAAGCGGTTCTGCCAGGTCGAAAAGTTCGGGGGACTCAAGCTGGCAGAAGTACTTGGTGGCATGCAGTTCCTGCAGTACCACCAGCTCTGCGCCATCATGCACCGCCTCCTGAATCAGGGAAACCGTGTGATCCAGATTGGCATGTTTATCATTGTCGTCCACAGCCTGCTGAATTACCGCTGCAATAATAGAGTTTTTCATAGGGGTATCTCCGCAAAGTCATTCAGTCCTGCCGCTACCTGCATCGTAGCGCAATGCAGGCTTCCGTGCTGTTCGAGCAGGGCGTCACAGCGCACCGGCACCGGAATTCTGTCGGGAATGGCAGCAGCCAGCACTGCCAGCGCCTGTTCGTCTTCCGCCACGCCATACACCGGTATCAAAACGGCTTCATTCAGAAACAGAAAGTTCGCGTAAGTCGCTGGCAGCTGTCGCTGATCAACGCTGCTGTGCACCACAGGCGAAGGCAGCGCCAGTGTCTGCCAGCCCCGTCGCTGGCCGATCCGGGAAATCTGAAAATGCAGGCGCTCCAGAATTTCCGCGTCCGGATGATCCGGATTGGGGCCCGCGTAGACGATCACATCGGGACGGGCAAACCGCGCCAGGGTATCGATGTGGCCATCGGTGTCATCCCCCGTCAGCGTGACGTTTTCGAGCCACTCAATATCACTGCTGCCCAAAATCCGGGTCAGTGCGGTGGCAATCGCCTGTCGATCCATTCCGGGGTTGCGATGATTGTCCACAACGCAATCCGCGTTCAACAGTAACGTTTTTCCATTGGTCTCCAGGGCACCGCCTTCGCACACCAGATCCACAGCGACGACATTCAGCCCTGTGAGCGCCTGCGCAACCGCATTGTCACGCTCCGAGGGGTACTTGCCGCCCCAGCCGTCAAACCGGAAAGTCATAAATCCATCGGTCATGGACAGCGGGCCATAGTCACGAATCCACGTGTCATCGTATTCGCGCGGCACCAGCCGAATCCGCGTCGACGCAATCCCGCGTTCGTGACAACGGCGCATAAATTCAACGGTATCGAGTGACGGGTGTAGAAGCACCCAGGCGTCGGCATAGTCCGTAATCGCTTTTAGCATCTGATAATAGCAGTCCTGGACCTTTGTCAGTGAAGCCTGCCAGTCACCTCCCGGATAGGGCCACGCGAGCAGAACGGCACGTACCGGCGCCCACTCCGGCAACAAAACCGATTTTGTCATAGTTCAATCCTGTGATTACGAGCTCTTGAGACGGCATCGACACGCTGCCGGCGGCATTCATTCCATCCGCAGGGCCGATAAGGTGATTAGCGGATAAAGACAGTCCGGTAGTCCAGCCCGATGGGGCGTACGCCGGCGGGTGAGAATTCCGGATCACCCAGAACCAGTTTACCAGCCTCTACCCGGACCAGATTCAATTGAAAAGGTTCAACGCCGCTACCTGCCGCATCTTCGCTCAGATTAAGCGCATACGCCCGTTCTCCGCCTGTGGTTATGACAGGTTCGGTCAGGGTAAACCGGAAGCGACGCTGTGACCGTTGGTGTTCGATACGACATTCACGGTCTGTGAACTCCCGATCCGATACAACCATGTGGGTAAATGTGACGGCTAAGTGTTTCTGCTGGCTTGCGTTTTCGTTAGCGGCGCATTCCGTTTTCCATCTGCCTTGCATGCGCTGCAAAACATCGACTGCCGCACCTGGCGAAACCGACTGTCGCGCGGCAGCCGTCGCGGCCAATGATACCAGCACCAATGCAATCAAAGCCTTGCCGGGACGTATATTAGCCACCGAAAAATAACGGCGCCAGCGTACCCGTCCAGATTTCCTCATTCAGCACGCCCACCAGTCGGTAACGTATAATGCCCGCCGCATCCACCAGAAATGTTTCCGGCGCACCGGTGACGCCCAGATCCAGTCCCAACGTACCATCCTCGTCGACAATATTGGCAACATACGGGTCACCGGTTTTCTGCAGCAAAACCCGGGCTGCATCAGTGTCGTCCTTGTAATTGATACCGTAAATCGGTATTCCCTGCCCTGCCAGTTTGAGCAGATAGGGATGTTCGTAGCGACAGGAGGGGCACCAGGTGCCCCAGACATTCAGCAGATAGGGTTTGCCTTTCAACTGGTCGGTCGTTATTACAGTGTTTTCATCCGCCAGGCTCGGCAGCGCAAATGCCGGCACTGGCCGGTCTATCAGCTCCGATGGCAGATCATTGGGGTCCAGGCGCAACCCTACCAGTAACAGCACTCCCAGCAATAAAAAAACCATCAAAGGAATGAAAAGCTTAAGTCGGTTCATTGCGTACCTTTATCGTGATATCCACTCTGTCAAAACCACTGCTGCGCGCGCCGAACGTATGTCAGGCGCCCGGTGAGCCTGCTGCAACGGGCTCCGCATCCTGATCGTCGTTAACAGCTTTTTTCAGGACGGCTGGCTTTTTGGAGCGGTACCGCTTGTCAAGAACAGCCATTACCCCGCCCAGCGCCATCAGAATAGCCCCCAGCCAGATCCAGCGCACCAACGGAAAGTAGTGAATACGCATGCCCCAGGCACGGTTATCCATCTGATCTCCCAGCGCCACGAACAGGTCCCGGGTGAAACGTCCATCGATACCGGCTTCGGTCATCACATTCGCCCGGTTGGACAGGTATTTTCGCAGTTCCGGCAAAAGCGTAACGACGTGTTTATCATTCTTATAAACTTTTACTTCTCCAACATCGGCAATATAGTTTGGACCACGTTTTTTGTAGACGTCAATCAACTCGAACTGGTAACCCCCTACTGCCACCGGCTCACCATAAACCATGCGAACATCCTTGTGATCGCTGGTGAACGAGTTGACGCCAACGCCGATCAGTGAGATGGCAAATCCGATATGCGCCAGCGCCATACCATAATAACTGATCTTGAGCCGTGCCAGACCCGACCAGATACTGGCGCTGTGGCGAACCTTTCGCAACGTATCACTGACAGTAGTCAGAATCACCCAGCTACCAAAAGTCACCGCTATCGCGACCCCGATATTGAACGACTCACCGATAAACGGCAGTAAAAGTCCGAGGACCAGACTGCCCAGTAGCGGCGCGAGCAACCAGGGCAGCAGCTTGTCAAGCTGCGTTTTCTTCCAGTTCATCATGACGCCCACCCCCATCAACACGGCCACCACCAACATTATTGGCACGAAAAACAGGTTGAACCAGGGTGGGCCGACCGAGATCTTACGACTCCAAAGCGCGTCAGAAATCAACGGGTAGAGGGTTCCGTACAGTACGACAACGGCCGCCAGCACAAACAGGATATTGTTAAACAGCAGGAATACTTCCCGTGAAAAAAAGCCGAACCCCTGCACGCTGCGGATCGCGGGAACCCGGATGGCGTACAACAATAAGGAGCCGCCAATGACCACGCCAAGGAATGCCAGAATGAATAGCCCGCGTGTCGGATCGGTAGCAAAAGCGTGTACTGACGTCAGAACGCCGGACCGGACAATAAAGGTGCCCAACAGACTCAGCGAAAACGCAAATATGGCCAGAAGGATGGTCCAGCTCTTAAATACGCCGCGCTTTTCGGTAACCGCCAGCGAATGGATGAGTGCGGTAGCCACCAGCCAGGGCATGAACGACGCGTTCTCGACCGGATCCCAAAACCACCAGCCGCCCCAACCCAACTCATAATATGCCCACCAGCTACCGAGCATGATGCCCAGAGTCTGGAATGCCCAGGCCATATTGGTCCACGGCCGTGACCACCGTGCCCACGCACTGTCGAGACGGGCACCCAGCAGTGCCGCGATGGCGAAAGCGAAACAGACCGAAAAGCCGACGTACCCCATATAAAGCGTGGGCGGATGAATGATCATACCGATATCCTGCAGCAAAGGATTCAGGTCATTACCTTCAGCAACCGGATTGGGAAGCATTCTGTCGAACGGATTGGATGTCAACAGAATGAACAAATAAAAACCGACGGATATAATACCCATAACGGACAGAACCCGCGCCAGCATATCGAGTGGCAGATCCCGCGAAAAAATAGCCACGGCCAGAGTCCAGCCCGCCAGTACCAGCGCCCACAGCAGCACAGAGCCTTCATGCCCGCCCCAGACCGCCGTAACTTTATAGAATACCGGCAGTAGGGAATTAGAGTTGGACGCAACATACTGAACCGTGAAATCGTCAGTAACGAACGCCCAGACCAATGCCGCGAACGATATCGCAGTAAACACAAACATGCCGACAGACAGGGAGCGTGCCGACGACATCCAGAGAACACGGCCGGTGAAGGTACCTGCAAGCGGGACAACCGACAGTATCAGCGACAATAGCAAAGCCAGGATTAAAGTAAAATGCCCGAACTCAGGAACCATAATTCATATCCTTGCAGGCCTCATTGTGCTTTTCTACATCGCTCATTGATGACGCAACTTCGGGTGGAATATAGTTTTCATCGTGCTTGGCCAGAACCTGGCTGGCGACGAGCACACCATCATCACCGACTTTTCCGCTGATTACTGCAGCTTCTCCCTCGCCAAAAATGTCCGGCAACAAGCCACTGTAGACAACCTTGACACGTGCTGCGCCGTCCGTGATTTCGAACTCTGTGTGAAGTCGTTCGCTGGCCTTTTTCAGCGTACCGGGTACCACACAACCGCCGGCACGAATGGATTTATGACGCGGTGCCTCGCCTGACACAATTTTGGATACCGGAAAGAAATAGTCGGCATAATTGCGCATGGCATACATGCTCAGACCTACCACAGTGCTGCTGGCCAGGACGATCACGACCACCAGCCACAGACGTTGCTTTCTTACGGGATGCATATTACAACTCCTCAGCCGGTTCGATCGGCCGCCGGGGGGCTCTGCGCGCCAGCGCACGCTGCTGCCTGATAAATGCCTTTTTCTGCCATGCCGGCTGAGCGACCAGAAACACCAAGGCCAACCAGGTCACAATATAACAAGCCCACACAAAGGGCCCGTGACCGTTCATCAACCAGAGCGACTGTAAGTCCGAAAACTGCAGGGTCAGATTCATAGGTTTTTACCGTTTACCAAAAGATTTTGTACCCAGCTGGTTTTGTGCTCACGCCGAAGGATCTCCATCCGGGTTCGCGCCAGCAATGCCCAGATAAAAAATGCATAAAACGCCACAAACATGACACCGAGCGGCCAGCCCATGCTCGGGTCTATGCTGGATTCACCCACCAGTTTGATCGACGCGGGCTGATGCAGGGTATACCACCAGTCGACAGATTTGTAGATTATTGGAATATTCACCATCCCGACCAACCCGAGTATCGCACTGGTTTTATCGGCGGTATCCTGATTGCGATAAGCTTCCTGCAGCGCAATGATGCCCAGATACAGCAACAATTGAACAAACATTGAAGTAATTCGACCATCCCAGACCCACCACGTGCCCCAGGTCGGCTTTCCCCATACCGCACCTGTGAACAGGGCCACAAATGTCAGCACGGCACCGATTGGCGCCGCGCATTTCATCACCATAAATGAAAGCTTCATGCGCCAAATGAGCCCGATGGCACCGGCGATGGCCATAATGTAGTAGCCGGCCATTGAAACGACAGCGGCAGGCACATGAATGTACATGATGCGGACACTGTTGCCCTGCTTGTATTCTGCGGGCGCAAACAGCAGCCCCCACACCGATCCCAGCGTCAGCAGGATGACGGCTGTCAATGCAGCCCAGACCAGCCATTTTCCACTTTTATCGTAGAACCAACGGGGCGACCCCATTCGGTGAAACCACTGCCAAGCCACTATTGCTACCTTATTTTTTAACGTAAAACGAGTAACCCGGTACTTTGCGCAGTGCACCGGCGTGAACGTCCCAGTATGCCATATGACAGAAAAGCTGTTTAAACCTGCATCAAATTGATCCCATATCCGGCAACAGATGCTTTACGGGATATGTCTGGATCAGATGCACCTCAGGTCTCTGCGGTATCCCGCGCAAAGCGTCCAACCCCGGGAACCCAAAGCCTGACGGGTAACTGATGGTGCCGACTATACCCGCACCCCGATTTTCAGTCCGCCCGCTATGGCAAAAGGTGCCAGCACAGACCAGGCGATCAGCATGGCGGCCAAGATAGCAAGTTCCGCCCCTACGGGAAATCCCGCAATCGCGTTTTTGACCGCACCTGCCCCGAATATCAGGATAGGGACATAAAACGGCATAATTACCAAAGATAGCAGCAGCCCGCCCTTTCGCAGGCTTACCGTCAGTGCCGCTCCTATTGAGCCAATGAGGCTCAAACTGCCCGTTCCGACAAGCAGCGTGAGCATCATCGCCAGATAGCCTTCAGCGGGCAGTGCCAGCATGACGCCGAAAAGCGGCGTCATTAATGTCAGCGGTATACCCGTCAACAACCAGTGCGCCAGAACCTTGGTAAGCACCAGCGTGGCCAGGGGCTGACGACTAATGGTCATCTGCTCCAGAGACCCATCTTCATAATCGCTGCGAAACAGACCGTCCAGGGACAATAAAGTTGCCAGTAACGCAATGACCCAGATCATTCCGGGCGCCAGCTGTGCCAGCAAGCTACGTTCAGCCGATATTCCCAACGGGATAAAAACCACCACCATCAGGAAAAAGATCAATGGGTTGGCCAGATCACTTCTGTGGCGCAAGGAGAGCAGCAGTTCGCGCCGCAAACTTGCGGTCAGTGCCTTGCGCAGACTGCCCTGATTCACAGTACGAGCTCCGTAGCAGGCTTCAGCTCAACCACGTTGAAGTGCCTTAGCCCCAGCGGTTGATGTGTCGTCAATAACACGAGACCGCCACCGTCGACATGCCTTTCGATACACGCCTCCAGTTCGGCAACCCCCTGTCGATCAATCGCGGTAAACGGCTCATCGAGTATCCAGACCGGGGATGCCGCCACAAACAGTCGCGCCAGCGCGACCCGGCGCGTCTGCCCCGCAGACATCTGATGACAGGGCACATCCTCGTAGCCCGTCATCCCAACCCGACTGAGGGCCTGAGACACACTGCCCGGAAACGGCAGGCCCTGGATACCAAAATACCACTCGAGGTTCTCGCGTGCCGTCAGCGCTTTTTTGACACCGGGTTGGTGACCCAGATAGAGCGTTGCACTGCACATGTCATAGTCCGGCACCCGCAGACTACGCCCATTCCATAGAAATCTGCCCTGCCATTCGGCAAACAGACCACAGGCGGCACGGAGCAGGGTTGTCTTACCCGCGCCATTCGGGCCTGCCACCTGTACGACCTCACCCGCCTGAACCTCGAAGGATACCGGTTGAAACAGCGGATACCCGTCTCGCTCGCAAACAAAATCTTTAAACTCAAGACTCGGCACTCAAGGTCCTCATGGACGTTATCACTGATGGCAGGGTGCGCAAGTGTAGCCAATCCGATCCTCATAAATAAAGGACATAGCCAGCTAATTTGCATCGTAACTATTCAGTTCACATCAGCTCACGCCAGTTCACGTCAGCTCACGCCCCGATTTGCCCCTACAAATGAAAGCTGCGCTAAAAAATGACCACAAACCTGTCGGGAACAGCTTGAACGCCCGGTCAGGCGGCCCGGAGAGCGAAACGCAGTAAGCACGGCGTAGTGACACGTATAAACTCAAACTTTTCGCCTTACTCTGAACAGATCCTGACGCAATCTGCACAGTAACGACAGGCGCTGAACCGTTTACTTTGCATCTGCGGCTGCTTTTCACTGCCGATTGCGGGCAGAAAGACTATGGTTAAAGAAAGTTCATCGCGTGATCTACCACCTTCGTTGACTGCATGGATATCACCAGACCTACAACAACCCAACCGGGAACATCTATTATAGCGACCGGCACGGCAGCACATAAGCTGTCGGTCGAGCTTGGCCTACGTACGCTGCAGACCGTCAGCGCGCGCGTTACCGACGTTTCCGTGGTCACTCCGGCAGAAAAACAGGCGATATTGCAAAGCAGAAGCAGTGCCGCCGGCCCGTCCCCGCCCGGCATCAGCACCCTGGTGGACGTGGTGGAGTCGCCTCACGTGCGGCTGGTCGCCCTGGCAATCAACGGCAAAATGGTCCATGCATTGACCAATCTACCACTGCAGTTGCTGCAGAGTGTTCAAGTTCGCCTGGACCCTCACGGCAATCTGGTGCTTGTGCCACAGAACCCACCCGTCCCCACCGGTGGCGCCGGCGGTCAAATCCCGGCATCTCAGGCGGGCGAAAGCCCTGGATTCAACAGCGTGTTGCAACTGGTGCAGCAGTCGCCGGCACTCCGCAGCCAGGCACGGTCGGCTCTGGCCACCGAAATCAATCGGACGCTGCCACAGGCCCAGCCACTGCATCACCTGCTGAACCTTTTGCTGAAAATTACGCCGACAGCAAGAAACAGTTCGACAACCCTGCAGTCCTTGCTGACGGCGGTACCTACACTGGAAATGCTGCTGGGATCCCCCGCCGACAAACTTAAAAATGCATTGCAAAACAGCGGTACGTTCTATGAGAACCGTATCGGTAGTGCCAGTCAACTGGTCCGCGGGACGCAGCCCGGCCTGCCTGCGGCATTGCAGTCAGACCTGAAGCACTTGCTCATTCAACTGGCCCAGCACCTGCGCACAACGCACGGTGCCTCGCAGGGACCCAGCGGAAAGCATTCGGATACCGCACTGGACACGCTCTTGCGTCAATTGCTGCACCTGGCGCCGGCACGGCAAACGGCCGACAACCAGCCCGATGCAGCTGCGCCGTTGCGTCGACTGGAATCAATGATAGAGGCCGCCCTGTCCCAGGTCCAGCTTAACCAGTACCGCTCCGCCAGCGCGCAGCTCGGAGAGACCGGTGGCGTTGTTCAGAATGCGGTTTTTATGGATTTGCCAGTACGGCTTGCCGATGGTTTTATCAGTGTTTTTTTTCAATTGCAGGAGTTTAAAGTCGCCCGTCGGAACGCAGCGGGCAAAAAGGAGCGCAGCACCAAAAAATCCCGCTGGGTCGCTTTTCTGGAAATGGAAGTCCGGGCGCAGGGAAAACTCGCGGTGGAGCTGTCGGTTACCGACCAGCAGATCGATGCGGTTTTCTGGAGTGACGACGAACAATTGCGACAGGATGCCGACCGGAACCTCAGCAGCCTCCGGCAACACCTTGAGAGCCGCGGCCTGACGGTGACCGATTTACGATGCTCATCGAACCCCGCCCCCAGTCGAAATGTGCGACTTGACTATTCTTTGATTGATGTGAGGACCTGATGACTGCGACCCTGAAACCGGAACTGCAAAGCGCCGTGGCGCTTTATTATGACGGCAGCGGCGCGCCGCAGGTCACCGCCAGGGGCCTGGGAGACGAGGCGCAGGAAATTATGGATCTGGCCCGACAGCACAACATCCCGTTATGTGATAATCCCGCCCTGGTGGCACTTCTGTCCGAAATCGAATTGGGAGAAACCATTCCGGAAGCGCTGTATGTCGCCGTCGCTCACATCATTGCGTTCGCCTGGGAATTACGGGACCTTGCACCGGATGCACCATCCGGCGCGCGTCCGGACAATCCACTAAAGATCTGAGAGCTCGAAAACCGGCAGCCCGGATCTGTCGCAGCCCTGCAGGTTGCAATAGCCTCCGGGGTTTTTTGCCAGATACTGCTGGTGGTATGTCTCGGCATAGTAAAAAGGGCCCGCCGGCAGAATTTCCGTGGTAATGTCGCCCATACCGGCACTGGCCAGCTGTTTTTGGTACTGTACCCGACTGGCCTCGGCAAGCTGTTTCTGTGCCGGGTCAAAGCAGTAGATACCCGATCGGTACTGAGTGCCACGGTCGTTTCCCTGGCGCATACCCTGCGTCGGATCGTGATTTTCCCAAAACAGCTTGAGCAGGTCCTGAAAGCGAATGATAGCCGGCCTGAATACGACCAGTACCACTTCGTTGTGCCCAGTCAGCCCGGAGCAGACTTCTGCATAAGTGGGGTTGGGTGTGATTCCGCCACTGTAGCCAGCAGCGGTGGTATAAATGCCCTTTTGCTGCCAAAACAGACGTTCGACTCCCCAGAAGCACCCCATGCCGAACATGGCCCTGCTGGTATCGGCCGGATAGCCATCCGTCATCGACGTGCCCAACACCTGATGGCGGCTTTCTATGGAAATGGCGGTCTCGCGTCCGGGCAAGGCTTCACCGGGGCCAGGCATGGCAGCATTTTTAGGGGGAAAGTTAAACAGGCGCATAGGGTTTCCGTTGAACAGCGTGTTAATCGGGATTTATATCCAGTATATAACCGGACGTATTATACGGTGCCGGCACCGACCACGCATCCAGCTGGCCGCCCAGCTTTTCACAACAGCGCTCCGCCATGTCCAGAAAGGGAGGGCGCCCCGGGTCGGTGATTATGGTTCTGACGTTCGCTCTTGCGGCACGTCGCGCCAGATTGAACAGCGGTGTCGCAAGGTGATCCCAAAAGCAGATATCGCCTCCCACCATCACGTCATACTCCTGTAACATTGCCACCGTTATCCTTTCGTAACTGCGGCGTATGGTACGCAGCGCAACACCGTTTATCTCAGCATGCAGGTTTACGAAAGGAAAAACGCTAGCGTCGATATCCAGTGCCGTTACGTCGCTGCGGAAATGGCGGGCGCAGAATATCCCCGAGATACCCCAGCCACAACCGACATCCAGCACTCGCGAGCCGGCCGGCAACGGAAATTCAGAAAGATAGTCCATCAATACCAGACTGGATTTCCATACTTTATTGCCATGGTGCGTCGGATTGCCGGCCTCGCGCCGCAAGCGGCGGATGTCCCGGTGACTACCATTGAGAACCGTCAGATCAAAGATCTGGCGGGCATTGACATTCGCTTTCAGACTTTTCAATACAAACCCTCGGAGCCTGGGGCCACGCGCCTTTCAGTGACGGAAAGTGGCCGGTTTAACAGGATACACATTGCCACGATCGCAGTTGAACACTTCAATGTTATGATGAATCCGTTGTCCAGCTCTCTATAAGTGACCAATACCATGATGCGACATCTCGCCTCCCCCTACTTTGCGGCCATTGATTTGGGGTCGAACAGTTTTCACATGATTATCGCGCGCGTCAACCAGGGCACACTGGAAATCGTCGATCGGGTAAAGGAAATGGTGCAGATAGCGCGGGGGATGCAGAACGGCGTCATGGCACCCGCCGCACAGGAACGCGCGCTCGAATGCCTCCATCGGTTCGCCGAGCGGATTCGGGATATCCCTGCCAGCCAGGTCCGGGTTGTCGGCACCAAAAGCCTGCGCACTGCAAAGAATGCCCAACCATTCCTGCGTCACGCAGAGCAGGCGCTGGGCCAGCCCATCTCTATCATTTCAGGCTTCGAGGAAGCCCGTCTGGTTTACTGCGGACTGGCGCATTCGGTTGCAAGCGATGATAAACACCGGCTGGTTATTGATATTGGTGGCGGCAGCACCGAGATTATTATTGGCCAGCAAACCGACCCGGCCCTCCTGGAAAGCCTCAGCATGGGCTGCGTTGTATTTACCGAAGACTACCAGCTCGACGACGTATCGCCGGACGGTATGCGTCGCGCCTATCTCGCGGCCTGCAAGGAACTCGAGGGAATCCGCACCCGCTACCGCAAATGCGGATGGGATATCGTCTATGGCACATCGGGCACCATCCGCAGCATTGCCGACCTGCTTGCGGGTGTCGACGGCGGCGCACTTATTCGCGAAGCTTCCCTGCAGGCGCTGTACCGGGATACGCTCGAAGCCGCCGGGGCCAACCTGAGCGGATTTCCGGCCCTGCGACGCAGTGTTTTACCGGCCGGCATCGCTATTATGAAAGCCCTGTTCGATCAACTGCGGCTGGAAACCATTCATGCTGCAGATGTCACGCTGAAAGAAGGCCTGCTGTATGACACCATCGGACGCCTCACCAATGTTGATACACGTCACACCGCAGTCTCCAAATTACAAAAGCAGTATGCGGTCGACATACGACACGCAGACCGCGTTGCCGACTGTGCAATGTCGTTCTGGGAACGCATAAGAAGCCCGGCACTGCCCGGTATATCACGTAGCAAAATTCTGAATTGGGCCGCACGTTTACATGAAGTCGGCCTCGGAATCTCGCACTCGAGCCATCATAACCACAGTTTTTATGTCCTTAAACATAGCGACATTGCCGGATTCGGGCGCTACGAGCAGTTTATACTGGCCTGTCTGGTAAGAGCCCATCGCAAGAAGCTTTGCGAAAAGCGTTTTGAAGGCATGCAGGAGGATGAAATAAGGGCCATTCTGCCACTGATACTTTGCCTGCGGCTGGCAGTCGTTTTACTGCGACGCCGGGAACCGTTGGAGCATGTCCCGGAACTTAAGGGCGTTGATGACCACTTCGAACTCGAATTCCGCAGCAACTGGCTGGAAAATAACCCCCTCACTACCGCTGGTTTGAATGACGAAGTCAGCCAGTTCGCCAATATGGGGATAACACTGACGATCACTGAAACCGATGCAGGCGCCGGCAACAACCCGGCGTCGGATCCCCTTGCAGAGCAGGATGAGCTGCCGAAATATAATGCCTGATCCCCGGACGCCAAAACCCCGTACGACATCCAGTCGAAATATCCCACCGATTTCGATCCCTGCCGGGCGACGGGTACCGTCAACTGACGCAGCGGGTTGTATTCAGGAAAACACGACCAGACAACGGATTCGAATCAATGATCGTTAAACTGATTCTACTGTTCGTCGTGCTGTACCTGGCATGGCGGGCGATTTACAGATTCAGGCGCCTGCCGGCGACCCAGCGTCGCGGAGCGCTGGTCAAGCTATTGATGCTCGGTCTGTTTGCCACCGTGCTTCTCGGTGTCATTACCGGTCGTATGCACTGGCTCGGCGCGGTTCTCGCGGGGTTGCTGCCTTTGTTGCGCTTTGGTTCGACCACCCTGCTTCGGCTGATCCCCTTCTGGCTACACCGCACGGGTGGTATTGCATCGTTTAAAACCGACCACCTCGATGTAAAAGTTCATATACAGCAAGCACAGTTCACAGGCCACGTCATCAAGGGCGATTTTGAAGGGCGTGCGGTGGAAGAGCTGACTGACGACGAGCTGAAAATACTCGAAGATGCCTATAAAGACACCGATCTGAAATCCCACTATATCATTGGCATAATTCGCAGACGCGGGCAGCGAAGCCGCGGTGAACAGGCTGCACCTCCACCATCCTTCTCCCGCCCGGAACGGGAAGAAGCCTTACTCATTCTCGGCCTTCAGGGCAAACCGGATCGGGACACCATTATCGCCGCACATCGACGCCTGATCCAGAAACTGCACCCGGATCGGGGCGGCAGTGATTTTCTGGCAGCCCGGGTAAACCAGGCAAAAGACATTCTCTTGCGGGATTTGGACGGCGCATAAACGCAGCACATCAGTATTTGCACAGGAAATGTAGATAGCGGCCAAGGTCCCGGAAGGGCATTTGCCGGGAATACTCAAGCTCCAGTGCAATCACATCTTCCGGCGATTGCTGCCTCGACACGGGATCCAGCACGTAATCATGAAACACCCGAATGCCGCTGTGACAGACCACCGAATAACCGGCCTGCTCCAGCCAGTCCTGCACCAGACCCGCCGATAAGGGGTGCAACGGGGTAAGGCTGCCCCGCGCGCCGGTGAAATCGCGGCGCAGAATTTTTTTGTAGTTCGCTCGCAGAAGATTCTTAAAAATCAGACCGTTGAGATTGTACACAATTAGCGAAAGATAACCTCCCGGCCGCAACAGGGGCGCGATATATTCCAGCAACTGGCGCGGTTCTGCCAGCCACTCCATCACCGCATGGCACAAGATCAGGTCAAACTGCTCATCAAGGTTGCCCGGCAACTCTCTGGCCGGCAGCTGCAACCAGCGCGTCGCGGATATTGCCGCAGGCGGGAGATCCGCATTGAGGAAGTTCAGGCGCGCCGACGCCAGCATTTCGGCCGAGATATCAGTCAGTAATACCCGGTGCCCCTGCTGCGTCAACCTCAACGCACATTGCCCCTGACCGGCGCCGACATCCAGAACCGACAAGGCCTGTTGTGGCAGACATTCCGTAAAATCCCGCTCCAGAACAGCAAGACGCAGTCGTCCTTTCATCGTGCTGTAAATATTCCGACAAAAGCGTTGACCCATACCGTCAAAACCGACATCACCAGGCGGGTGCTTTATTGCCATGAGGGGCTCCGCCCGGCTTTGCGCCGATAACTGATCATGCCATAAACTGCAGCAATCAGAATGCCCGCACAAACGCCATATAAATGCGCATTGGTAGCAACCGGCACGCCGATCTGGTCCAGCAGGTAGTCGCGGTCATACCCGGGTAATTGTTCGTGGACGATTTTACCGAGCAACAAACAAAGTACCAGCAGGTACAGCAGGGGCTGTTGACGCCAGGCAGCCAGCAAGCCGGTGGCCAATGCCCCATAAAGGGCACCGGAGAATCCACGGTATTCGGTGTATTGTGGATCCAGCCAATGGATGCCGAGCGTTACCGCGAGAGGAATAACAATCAGGCTTGCCACCCAGAGTTTGACCGGCAGGTAACGAAACAAAAATCCGACGACAAACAGCAGTCCGGCCACGTTCATGACCGCATGGTAGGTGGTGAAATGCACCAGATTGCCGGTATAAAAACGCCACCATTCGCCCTGCGCAACCGCGTCGCGCTGATAGGACAGCGCGGCGTCGACAGGATCGCCCGCCAACGCCAGCAGCAGCATCAAGCCCGGCGGCAGCATAAACGCGATCGCTACCGGACCCGATTGCCTGATCATCCGATGCACTTAAAACGGCAGCGGTATGGGTTGCCCGTTCAGCACGGCCGTGCCGTCCTTGAACGAAAAGCTGGCTTTATAACGCTCACCGTCTTCAACCAGCATGCCTTGAACCACCAGCATGTTGAGTTTCATGGCCGCCATTTCCGCAGATTGTGCTTCCAGTTGCCCGTTGTCGATCAGTTCTCCGCCCTCAAACTGCGCGGACTGCAATTCCTTGCGCGTCGATTGTTCGGACAGGCTGAGTGCCAGCGCCTTGTCCGCAACGGCATCCAACTGGAGAGAGATGTGCTGAATAATACTCATGGGATCCGCGGATTGGGCAGCGTCGGGCGACACATTGAGATCCGCCGAGAGATTCATACTGCCTTCGTTGGTTGTGAATCGCAGTTCCGGTATAGAAATCGAAGGACCGGCAGGCAATAAGTCCGTCATAACGATTCCCAGCATTTCACTACCCAATGCGGACATATCGCCCGCTTCGGCCATTTCCTGGGCCTTCTTTGTGTAATTGTCCCAGAAGGCCAGACTGATCCGTTCAAACCCCATGACGAAACGCACATCCGTAAGTGACACATCCGCCCCGGATGCACCCTTCAGCGACATCTCCATGGTACCGTCGCTCATGGTGTTGTCGTCATTGAACCGCAATATTGATTTCATATTTAAGTCGGACAGACTAAAAGCATCCTCTTCATTGCTGTCCCCCTGCAGAGAAAGAAGCGACAGTGAAAAGTCGCCGGGAACCAGCGTGCCGTTGTACACACGTCCAAAATCCAGCGTCATGGCGATCTGTACAGCGCCCATATCCATAAATCCGTCTCCGCTTTCAAAGCGACCTGCCGGTAATACACCCTGATATTCCAGCAAACCGTTCGATTCATAGGACCCCTCACCCTGATAGCTGTCAAAGCGGAATTCACCATCCTCCATCGCTATGGCAGCGGCCTGGCACTGATCACTGAAGGCGACTGCACCACTGAGAGAGATCGTAAAGTCGGATGTACAAAGCGGAGCGTCGTTTTCTATTACAAGCTTCTCGCGCAGCCAGCCGTCCACCGCTTCACCCAGAACAACCTGACCCGATGCCCAGGCCAGCTTGAACCCGTCTGTTAATACAATCGGCCCATGGTTAATGACTATGTCGAAATCAACTTCCGGATTCGGGGAGTCCGGCGCTGCGTCGTCCGGCATGGCCGCCATGGTCATCGCGACGTTCAATCGGGCGTTGGTGGTCAACCAGCCTTCTTGATACTCCAGCCATTGCGCCGAATAGCCCGGTTGGTTATTCAAAAACGTGACCATATTATCCAGGGTCTGCCGGGCCTTGTTGCCCGCCAGAAATGGCCCACCCAAAACTACAACCAATAGCACCACAACCAGTGCCAGGACTGCCTTTTTCATAATAGTTCTTCCTGTTGATCAAGCCTAACGACTCGTTGATTTTATTCCGATTTCGATCTGCTTCAGCCCTCTTCCATACGTGGTATCCGGGTGACAGATATGGCCGGAACCTGAAACCACCGCCATTGCAGCTGCTGCGGCCGGGCCAATTTTATATGAACTGGGCGCCAAAGTGTGACAATCATCGCAACGAAGTGATGTAACCGGGTGACATCAGCGTCATAATGGCGATATTCGGCATGCAACGTACCCTGACATTCCGTCGCACCAACATCTATTGGCGTTGTCCTAGACGTTGCCCTGGTTGCAGCCTTTTACCGAAACGACGAGTTTAAGAGAATGAAACGCCTGCTTTTATTAACCGTATTTTTTTTACCTGCGCTTGTTTTGCCGTCAATGTCACAGGCGCAAAATCGCCGGGACCCGGCCCCCATCATTGAGGACCTGGCCTGGGTGGATAATGGTTACCTGGACAGACAGCGCCAGCTCATTGACGAGATTAGCCGCTCGGAGTTCGGGCGCCCCCTCAGGAGAGATCTGAGCGACTTGACCGTGCTTGAGCGCATCGTCGCGAACGAGCTTGTCAACCGCACGGAGACGCAGAAATTGCAGGCCATGGGCGTGGTTCTCGGCGACATTTATGTCGCCGAATTAAATATGCAGTGGCGGGTTTATAACGATAGAAAAGGCAAAAGCCGGGCGATTTGCCTGCCCAACACCAGGCACTGCCTGTTTCCAGTAACCATGATCTCGCGCCGCGCGGAAGCCGGTTCAAAACTCGACATACGGCGCATCTACGACCGTGGCCTCGAATTAATGCGCCCCTATATCCCCAAGCTGCCCTATTCCGTCAAATAATGCACGCGGGCACTTACGCTACCAGATACCCGCAGCGTGCGGGCAATGCCACAGGTAATGCCATAGGCGTTGGGCCGCATCGCACACGGACCCGACTTCGTACGTTCTGCCCGCGGATTCGCTGCACATGCTCTGCCAGGGTCCAAAACACGCTCGTTTCTTTACGATAGACGGCTTATGGATAAGCGGAAATAATTGAAACCAAATACGGGCTGTGTATTGATATTGTCAAACAACCCACCTAGAATCGACAAAGGATGTGGGTCGCGGCGCATACTGCTGGCGTATACCGGGTGTAACCAGTCCTTTCTCAACCGTTTTATATAATGAACCGACAACATGTCTAATTTGGCTTGCCGATTTCGCTTCACCCATAAATTAAACAGTTTGTTGTTTCCTCTCGTTCGCTGGCGTTTCCGGCAGTGTGCGTCTCCCCGAATTCTCGCGTCCTCAAATCCATTCCCATCGTTACTATCAAAGGTTAAATGTCAACATGTCAGATAAGCTAAACGGAACCGTTAAGTGGTTCAATGAGGCCAAGGGCTATGGTTTCATTAGCAGAGAAGGTGGTTCGGATCTCTTCGTTCATTTCAGCAACATTACCGGCAATGGCTTCAAGACGCTGAAGGAAGGCCAGGCAGTTACTTTTACGGAAGGCAAAGGACAGAAAGGCCCGCAGGCTGAAAACGTAGAACCGGTCTGACTGCCCGCTGTCGCAGTTACCTGAACTGACATAAAGGAACCGTCCGGCAGCCGAGGTCCGGGGTTCCTGATTGCGCGAATAGTGCAATGTCAGTGTATTCCACGCATTGCTGCAGGACTAAACCGTGCGGCTTATGTCAACTTTTGGTATCGCAGAAATCAAGGATTGGGTATAGGTATGCTCGGGACGGGCAAACAGTCTTTCCGTCTCACCGATCTCCACCAGCTTCCCCTGCTGCATGACAGCGACACGGTCCGAAATATACCGCACGACGGACAGATCGTGCGAAATAAACAGCATTGTCAGCTCATGCGAGCGGGTAAGTTTCATCAGTAGCTCAAGTATCTGCGCCTGAATCGTCACATCAAGCGCCGACACCGGTTCATCGGCGACAATCAGTTTCGGCTGCGCAGCAATGGCGCGCGCAATGGCGATACGCTGGCGCTGTCCACCGGAAAACTCGTGGGGGTATTTGCGAATCATATGACGGCCAAGACCGACTTCATCCATTAATTGATGAACCCTGTCCAGCACGCTGTTTTTGTTAACCAGTTTATGAACCAGGAGCGGTTCGGCCAGTGTATCGAACACCGTCATGCGAGGGTTCAGCGATGCATACGGATCCTGGAAAATCATTTGAAAATCCCGACGTGCGCGATGCAGTGCCCTGGCCGACAGCGCTGTGATGTCGACGCCGGATAGCAGAACCTGTCCGGAATCGCTGTCAATAAGCCGCATGACACAGCGCCCCAGCGTTGATTTGCCGGACCCGGACTCACCCACCAGCCCCATTATTTCACCTTTGCGAATGGTCAGGTTAATATCCTGCACGGCCCGTATTGCCTCGCCGGCCGATGGTCGGAAAAACCCACGATGGCTTCTGTAGGTTTTATGCAGATTTTTGACCGTAAGAAAGTCGACGCTCTCGACATCACTTTTATGGTGTTGCGGCTTGGCGGCCACCGGCACCGCATCCAGCAGTTTAATGGTGTAGGGATGTTGCGGGCGTTGAAATAACGCCTGGGTATCACCCTCCTCTACAATATCGCCGTCTTTCATAACCAGTATATGGTCGGCCATATTGGCAACGACCGCCAGGTCATGGGTGATAAAAATGACGCCCACATTGTGGTCTTTCTGGATACGTTTCAACAAAGTCAAAATCTGCGCCTGCACGGTAACGTCCAGAGCCGTTGTCGGCTCGTCCGCAATCAGCAGCTTCGGCTCGTTGATCAATGCCATGGCAATCATAACGCGCTGGCGCATGCCGCCGGAAAATTCATGGGGATAGCTGTTGATTCGCCGGGATGCATTGGCAATGCCCACCTCTTCCAATGCGGCAATTGCTTTGGAGCGCGCAGCCTTTCGATCCATTTTCTGATGAATCAGCAGCGGTTCCATCAGCTGGCTGGCAATGCTCATGTAGGGATTGAGCGATGTCATCGGATCCTGAAAAACCATGCCTATTCTGGCGCCGCGCAATTTGCGCATTTCGGATTCGGACAGGGACAGCAGGTCTCTGCCGTCGAACATTGCCGTACCCGATTCAATTCTTCCGGGTGGCATGGGCACCAACCCCATCAGGCTGTAGCAGGTGACCGATTTACCGGAACCGGACTCGCCAACGATGCCCAGAATTTGCCCGGCCTCCACCGAAAAACTGACATTGTTGACGGCATTGACAATCCCGTCGCGGGTATGAAAGCGCACCGTGAGATCCTGCACACTGAGTAGAGCCATGTTTAATCCTTCGACGTCTGTGGGTCCAGCGCATCACGCAGACCATCACCGAGAAAATTGAGAGAAAACAGGGTCAGCGACAAAAAAAGCGCTGGGAAAATCAGCAGCCAGGGATATTCCTCCATGGTCTCCACACCACTGGAAATCAATGATCCCCAGGAACTCTGTGGCGGCTGAATACCCAGACCGAGAAAACTGAGAAAGGATTCCAGGAGAATGACGCCCGGTATAGTCAGTGTGGTGTATACAATAATCGGCCCCAAAATATTCGGCGCAACGTGACGCACCATGATCCGGGCACGCGACAGCCCGATGGATACCGCGGCTTCCACAAACTCCTGCCGACGCACAGTGAGAACCTGACCGCGGACGATACGGGCCATTGTCAGCCACTCCACGGCGCCAATAGCGAGAAACAGCAACAACATGCTGCGACCGAAAACAACCGTCAACAAAATAATAAAAATGGTAAAAGGCAAGGCGTACAATACATCGACGATACGCATCATGACACTGTCGACCCGCCCGCCGACATACCCGGCCACTGTGCCCCAGGCGACACCGATCAGCAGTGCAACCCCGGTTGCGACCAGACCCACCATCAACGAAATACGACTGCCATACAGAATACGCGTTAACTGGTCTCGACCGAAAACATCGGTGCCCAGCCAGTGTTGTGCTGATGGCGGCGTGGCTCCCAGCTGCAGATTCTGCGCCTCGTATGTATAGGGTGTAATCCACGGCGCGAAAACTGCCAGCAGGCCAATCAGCACAAGCACCACCAATCCGAACATGGCCAGACGGTTTTTTCTGAGGCGGACGAATGCGTCCTCCCACAGTGACCGGCCCTTTTCAAATCGCTCCAGTTCTGCCGGTTTGACTATGTCCATTCAGGCCCCCCTGTCGGCATGATGCCGTAACCGCGGGTTAAGCCATACCAGCAGGATGTCTGCCAGCAGGTTACAGACAATAATGAGGAAGGAAAAGAAAATCGTGGTACCGAGAATCATGGTGTAGTCGCGATTGAAGGCCGCCTGAAGATAAAAGCGACCGAGGCCCGGAATTTGAAAGATGCTTTCGACAACGAACGACCCACTCAGCAATCCCGCGATTGCGGGACCGGAAAACGATACCACCGGCGCAATGCCACCCCGCAACGCGTGCAGGAAAACGATACGGCCATTACCAAGCCCCTTGGCTCTTGCCGTCCGGATATAGTCGCGGGACAGTGTTTCCAGCATTCCGCCGCGCGTCAGGCGGGCGATATAGGCAGCATACGCCGCGCCCAGCGTGATCGATGGCAACACCTTGTCCCCTGGCGCTACACCCCAGCCTGAGACAGGAAACCAGTCGAGCCACAGAGCAAAGCAAAGAATCAGCAACGGACCCAGCACAAATGACGGCAGACTGATACCCACCATGGACAACGTCATGGGCACGTAATCCTGCAGTGTGTTGGGTCGCAAGGCCGCCGTGATGCCGGCACCGATACCGATCACCATGGCGATTATCAGGGCATAGAATCCCAGCTCCAGCGTCACCGGTATTCCGGTGGCGATTATTTCCGTTACCGAGCGGCTCGGGTATTTGAAGGAGGGGCCGAAATCACCCTGCAACAGATTACCGAGATACTGGGCAAACTGAACCGGCAGGGGATCGTCAAGGTGATAGCGTTCATTCAAATTCTGCAAAACTTCCGGCGGCACCGACCGCTCCTCGTCGAAGGGGCCGCCCGGCGCGAGCCGAATGAGAATAAACGTCATCAATATGACGATAAACAGAACCGGTATGGCCGTGAGTAGCCGCTGTGCGATTAATCTCAACATAATGGCAACATCCGTCAGTTGGCGGCATCGGCTTCGAGGTAGACGTCCCTGAGCGGATGATAATGCATGACGTTATCGTGCCAGTTCTTCACCTGGGTTGAGACGAGGTTCAGGTCGGAGTAATAATAAATCGGGATAATCGGCATGTCGTCGGCCAGAATTCTGTTGGCGCGCTCAAACAGATTCTCCCGCTCTTTCGGGTCCGTTGTTGCCGCACTGCGAGCGATCAGCTCGTCGTATTCGCTGTTACTCCAGCCAGTGTGGTTGTTACCGGAAAACGACAGCATGATGTCGAAAAAATTGGACGGATCAATAAAGTCCGCCACCCACCCCGCGCGCGCGATGTCATGCTCCATGTTGCGACGGGCATCCATATAGACTTTCCATTCGTTATTCTGCAGACGCACGTCGATATTCAGGTTTTTATTGAGCATCTGCTGAATCGCCAGGGCTATCTTGCGGTGGTTATCATTGGTGTTGTATAGAATGGAGAAAACCGGAAAACCCTCGCCATTCGGATAACCGGCATCCGCCAGTAGCTGCCGGGCTTGTTCCACGTCGTATTCAAAGTAAGTTTGCGGCGAATACCCGTCCGGGTCCATCGGGATCAGACTGTAAGCCGGCACTTCCCCGCCCTTTGTCACATGCTCCACCAGTGTATCCCGATCGACGGCCATGGCAAATGCCTGCCTCACCCGGACATCATCAAAGGGTTTGCGATTAAGGTTGAACATGTAGTAGTAGGTGGCATAGGTGGGAACGACGCGCAGCACGTCCGGATTATCGCGCTTATAGGTCGCGATCTTTTCGATATCCATTTGGGGGGTGTTGGTCAGATGTACCTGACCGGATCGGAAAGCGCGCTCTTCCGCAGCTTGTGATTCGATCGGGAAAAAGTGCGCACCGTTCAGCCTGACGTTGGCGGCATTCCAGTAATGCGGATTTTTTTCTATCTCAATGACTTTGTTGATTTCCCAGCGCTTTAACTGAAATGCACCGTTGCCCACCATGTTGCCGGGTAGAATCCATTTGGAGGTCGGGTCGTCAATGGTGCCATGTTTCAATACGGTGGCTTCATGTACCGGATAATAGGAATGATGATCCAGGAGCTGCAGGAAGAAATGCACCGGGTTTTCGAGCGTTACCTGGAGCTCTCCCGGCGACAGGGCCCGCACTCCCACCGTCTCAAAATCGGTGGACCGCCCCTCATAATAGTCCTTGGCCCCGGCCAGGTGAAAATGCATGTAGGCATATTCATTGGGTAACCCAGGCGTCAATGCTCGTCGCCAGGAAAAAACAAAATCGCTGGCCGTAACCGGATCACCGTTGGACCATTTCGCATCGGGTCGCAACTGAAAGGTGTAAACCCGGCCATCTTCGGATATGGACCAGGATTCCGCGACCCCCGGTTGAGGCTTGAGCGTCTCGGGGTCCTTGATAACCAGCCCTTCAAACAGGTTCATGATGATATTGTTATCCGGACTGCCGGTTGTCAGGTGCGGATCCAGACTTTTCGGTTCGTCAGCATTGGCGTAGTACAGTATCTGCTCCTCTGTGCCCCGCTCCACGTTGGTTGAACCGCCCTTGCTGCAACCCACTGCAGCCATCAGTGCCAATACGAGCATTAGTTTTACACTATTGAATATCAAGATAGACTCCTCGGTAATCAGGCATATCGACCACATTGAACTGGACCCCTTTGACTTCCGGGGCCACCAGATAGTTTTTTACATAATAAAAAAGCGGCAGCACAGGTAACTCGTCCAGCAGGATGGACTCGGCCTGCGCCAGCAGCGCCATACGTTGATCCGGGTTATTCACACGTATCGCTTCATTGACCAACGCGTCATAGTCGGCATTGCTCCAGCCTGTATGATTCATACCGTGCCCCGATTTAAATGCATCCAGAAAATCCAGTGGGTCTGCAAGGTTACTGACGGCGCCGGCACGCGCCACCTGAAAGTCGAGATTCTTCCGGCTGGACAGAAATACCTGCCACTCCTGATTTTCCAGTAGAACATTCACATTCAGCTCTTTCTTCAGCATTTGCTGAATGGCGACCGCGATTTTCCGGTGCATATCCGTTGTATTGTAAATAAGGGTGACCGGCGGGAACCCCTGGCCGCCGGGAAATCCAGCCGCTGCCAGATATTCCCTTGCCCTTTCCGGGTCATAGGATTCCATCCGGGGCGCCGCATAACGATGGTCGATCGGCGTTATGGCATACGCCTCCACTTCACCGGCCCGGGTGACGCGCTCAACGATCAACGATTTATCAACTGCCAATGCAAATGCCTTGCGCACAGCCAATTGATTGAAAGGCGTTCGGGTGGTATTGAAGTAGTAACTGTATGTTCCGTAGATAGGCTGCGTAAACAGTACCTGCGGCGTACGGCTTTTATAGCCGCCAATCTTCTCGGGAGACAGCGTACCTTCGTAGGCGAACTGGAGCTGTCCGGCCCTGAACAGCCTTTCCTGGACCGCTTCCGACTCGACCGGCCAGAACCTGAGCGCATCGAGCTTAATCTGTGTCGCATCCCAGTAGTAAGTGCTTTTTTCCACTTCGATAAATGCGTCGAGATCCCACCTGGTCAGCGTAAACGGTCCATTGCCAACAAAGTGCCCCGCGTGAGTCCACGTATTCCCGGGATCATCGATTGCACCAAATTTTTCAACAGTTTCCCGGTGTACAGGGGCCGCGGTAACAGCGGCCAGACGGCGCAGAAACAGTGGATCATAATACTCCAGAGTGATCTCGAGCATTCTGTCTGACAGTGCTTTCACACCCACCATTGAAAAATCCGACGTTTCTCCCCGATAAAATGCCCCGGCGTTTTTTACCGCAAACAAATCGGTGGCATACGGATTTCCCAGCCCCGGTGACAGCATCCGCTGCCATGAATACACGAAATCGTCCGCTGTCAGCGGTTCGCCATTGGACCATTTTGCCTCGGCCCGCAGATGGAACAAGAGGCGCAGCCCGTCTTCGCTTTCCTGCCAGCTCTCCGCCACGCCGGGAATGATTTCCATGGTCTTGTAATTCATGGAAACCAGCCCTTCCACCAGCGCCGAAAGCACCTTCCACGCCGGCACCCCGGTCGCCAGGTGCGGATCGAGAGTGCCAGGACTGCTGCCCGCGGTCAGGTTCAACACGTGACGCCCCACATCCTGCGCCTGATGGTCATCGCTATTTTTGGTACAAGCCGCCAGCACGAGGAGAATTACTAACCATCTATACATAGAATCACCGGTCCAGGTCTGTTATTTTTATTGTAACTATTCAGCTCGTGTTGTAACTATTCAGCTCGTGTTGTAACTATTCAGCTCGTGTTGTAACTATTTAGCTCGTGCTGTAACTATTTAGCTCGTGCTGTAACTGTTCAGATTGCGTCCCGATTTGTTCAGAGCAAGGCGAAAAATGTGAGTTTACTCGCGTAAATACGCCGCGCATCCTGCGCTTCGCCCTCCGGGCCGCCTGGCCAGGCGTTCAAACCTGTTCCCGACAGGTTTGTGACCATTTTTTAACGCAGCTATGGGCAAATCGGGGCGTGAGCTGAATAGTTACCTTTATTGTTATCTTTTTCTGAGAATAGGTCAGGCGTGATCGCCTGTCTGCCCATCGGCCGTATCAGGGTGAACCGTCACGCCCTCGGTACCCAGTTTGCGCTGCCAGTCCAGCCGTCGTTCGATTGCTGAAATCATCATACCCGCAACGTCTCGTCCGGTGGTGGTCTCCACACCTTCGAGCCCGGGTGAGGAATTGACTTCAAGCAGCAACGGGCCACGGGCGGATCGAATGATATCGACGCCGGCCACTGCCAGGTCCATTGTCTTTGCGGCCTTTACCGCCAGCCTGCGCTCTTCGGTAGAAATGCGCGCAACACTGACCGAGCCAACCTGATATGAATTCCCGCGAAATTCATCGGAGGCCGCCGTGCGCTCAATGGCGGCGACCACCTTGCCATCAACGACGAACAGACGCAGATCCTTGCCATCCGCCTCTTTGACAAACTGCTGCACCAGCAGATTGATCTTCAGCGCCTTGAACGCATTAATGACGCTCTCGGCAGCTTTGCGGGTTTCTGCCAGCACAACCGCCCGCCCCTGGGCGCCTTCCAGCAATTTTACGACCAGAGGCGCCCCGCCGACCATTTCAATGAGATCGTCTGTCTCCATTGGCGAATTGGCAAACCCGGAAACGGGAATATCCAGACCACTGCTGAGCAGCAATTGCAATGAGTACAGCGTGTCGCGTGACCGGGCGATAGCCATGGATGAATTAAGTGCAAACGTACCGAGACTTTCAAATTGCCGCGTCAGCGCGCAGCCATAAAATGTCAATCCTGAACGGATTCGCGGTATAACGGCATCAAACTTTTCCAGCACACTGCCCCCCCGGTAATGGATTTCAGGGCGGTCGGCGTCCAGTTTGATATAACAGTGGCGGATGTTGATAAACACCATATGATGGCCGCGCTCTTCTCCCGCCTCGATAATGCGCCTGTTGCTGTAGAGCGCGGGATCGCTTGCAAGAAGCGCGATGGTCAGCCCCTCCTCGCCGCCGCTCTCAAAGGGGCCGTACAGTTCCCGCAGCTTTGCGTCGTCCATTTGCCCCTGCAGAAAACTGGCCTCCGGGTCAACCAGCATGCGCCCGACCATCGCTTCGCGTCCCAGTAACATCCGGTACCCCATGGAATCCCGATTGGTCAATGTCACTTCAACCTCCCAGGTGCGATCGCCCAGCTGCAGGGGCACTTTGACTACCAGACGTTTTTCCGCATCGCCGCTGGAACTGCGTACCTTTCGGCGATCCACGACAGGTGCCTCGCACCGCACCACGGTTTTACGGGTATCCTGCAGGGGGTGAATTTCGAAACTGACCCACTTGTGGCCGCGACGCTTGAAGGGCTGGATATTCACCGCGTGTAACGAGGACGTTTTCGCACCGGAATCCACCCGCGCCTTGACCGCTGGTATCCCCAGGGAAGGAAAAGCACACCACTCCTCACTACCAATCAACACTTTGTTTTCAATAACCATTCTATCGGTTCCGATGCGCCAGATATCATTCACGGTATGGTATAGAAAGCGGACAGTCCGGTCCATCCGGGAGCAGCCTTCCCAACCCTTACGTTCAGAAAAAAGTTTGAACAAATCGCCCCACAGAAGAAATTTGTTCCTGTATACTCCGCGCCCTCATTTATTGTACAGATTGGGTTTTTCGAATGCAGATCGAGCAGGACAAAGTCATTACTTTCCATTACGAATTCAGTGAAGAGAATGGGACTGTTCTGGAAAGCAATCGTGGACAAACGCCCATGGCTTACCTGCATGGACATCACAACCTGCTGCCGGCGCTGGAAGCCGCACTCACCGGCCTCAAGGCCGGCGATACCAAAGTCGTGACCCTGACGCCAGATGAAGCCTATGGGGAGATCAAGCCCGACCAGACGCAACGCGTTCCCATCAAACACCTGGTCAGCCGCCAAAAACGCATTCAGGCCGGAACAGCTGTGCAGGTCCAGACCGAAAGCGGGATAGTCAATGCCACGGTCGTCAAAGCCGGCAAGTTCATGGCCGATGTGGATTTCAACCACCCCTTCGCAGGCAAAACACTGACTTTCAAATTGACCGTGGAACAGGTCAGGGATGCGTCACCGGAAGAAATCAGCCACGGACATGCGCACGGCACCGGGGGCCACCACCACTAGGGTCCCGCCACGGGAAACGTCCGTTTCTCGCCCCGAGATTAATCGTGTTTGGTTATAAGACGCTCGTCCTGCAACCGGCATCCGCCGTTAATTCCCGTCGTTTTTTTGCTGTCAAGTGCTCTTCAACGCCATTTCCAAAAATATTTATGCACAAACGCGCCAAGTTGAAGCAGTGGAGTGAGCAAATTGACGATTAGCACCCAATGCTCACACAATCGTCTCAAATACCTGCCTATCTTTTTGTTTTTTAAGGATATTTAGCATTGCTTAAAATTTGTACATTCTGAGTTCATGCCAGCAGCCACGGGCTTTGTGCACAGTTTCCAACGAACTATCCACCAAGTTATCCACAGGTTCTGTGGATAACTTTACCGGCCAGATGGCGATGGCGGCGCCGTAAAATTGCAAGCCTGAATCCTTTATCTTTTATACTTTTTTTGCATATTAAATGACAAAACAATGACGCATTGAAATGGATAAAAGCTTGACATGATATGCCGGCATATCACCTTCACCACTCGCATACCTGTAAACCGTTTCACCCGGGTCTGCGGTCGATTCAACCGGTATTCTGGGTGCTGACCGGGCCCGGCTCTTGAATGTTAACCACCGGCACGAAATCATTGAACGGATTGTCTGCATGCGCTGCCGGCACGGTCGCCGCTTCACCAGTCCGATTCAGCCGTAGATTGACGAAGTCAAACAGACTTGTATCCGCGAGCTGCGAAGGTGAAACCCGTTGCAATGCCGAGAAAATGGTTTCCACACGGCCGGGGCAGGTTTTGTCCCAATGCTGCAGCATATCTTTGATTACCTGTCGCTGCAGGTTCTCCTGCGACCCGCAAAGGTTGCAGGGGATTATGGGAAACTGCTTCTGCCGGGCGTAACTGGCAATATCACGCTCGCGGCAGAACGCCATCGGACGAATGATGATATTGCGTTGGTCGTCCGCCAGCAGCTTGGGAGGCATCCCTTTCAGGCGGCCGCCATAAAACAGATTGAGGAAGAGCGTTTCGACAATATCATCCTTATGATGCCCCAGTGCGATTTTGGTGGCCCCGATCTCCTCGGCAAAACCATACAGGGTGCCGCGGCGCAATCTGGAACAGAGGCCACAGGTGGTTTTCCCCTCCGGCACGACCGATTTTACGATACTGTAGGTATCGCGCTCGACGATATGAAATGGCACGCCCAGCGAGGTAAGGTATCCGGGCAATATATGCTCCGGAAAACCCGGCTGCTTTTGATCGAGGTTAACCGCGATCAGTTCAAAGTTCACCGGCGCCGTTTTCTGCAGATTCAGCAGGATGTCCAGCATGGCATAGGAATCCTTGCCACCAGACACGCAAACCATAACCCGGTCGCCGTCCTCTATCATATTGTACTCGGCAATGGCCTGCCCCACATGGCGACGCAGCCGCTTCTGCAGCTTGTTGAACTCCAGCTTGTCCTTTCGACCCGACGTATCTGACATAACCTGCACCCTCACCTCAAACTGCGCGCATTGTACGGATTGGTGGCCACGATTGGAAATAAAAACCGGGCATCTCATCGCCATTCGATAACTCACCGCACGCCGTTTGGGTTTACGCTATAAGAAGGCCATTCCGAACGAATTACGTATAAGGCAATGTTGTAAGCGGCGTTTTTCAGCCCAACAACACTGAATATAACGGTAGAGCACCCGCAGTGCATCTGCACAGGTTGAAATTATGACAGGACCCACCCGGACACTTAAAGAACTGTTCAATGCCGTCATCGACCGACTGACCGTAAGCCGGAACGCCTTGCTGGCAGAGCAGTCCGAACGCAGGTCCGACATTCCCGGGCGGGCCACTGGAGCCGCCGGCCCGCAACTGGAATGGAATGCACTGGAGCATGACCTGCTCTATCAGCTGGAACGAAAGCCCAACGCCATGAGGGTACACGCCACGGAAGCTGTGCATCCCGCCAACACGACCTTGCTGGGATTCAATCCGCAGGATAATTCCATCATGATGACACCTTTCGGGCAGGACATTCACCAGGATGCTGCGCTTGTCGGCCAGAATGTTGCGATCCAGATCAGAGGAGAAAGCTATACACTGTATCTGCAATCAACGATTCTGGATCTGGTAGAAGACAACGGCACCTTTGCTTTCATTGCGCGGGTAACCCACAAAAATCTCAGCAGAGATCGACGCGTCGATCCCCGCGTTAATTTCAGTCCGGCAGAAGCGCCTGAAGCCAACATACTCATACCGATGACCGGCGTATTGCGCGGAACAATCGCCAACCTTTCCAGGGGCGGAATGGAACTGCGCTGCGTGTGTGCACAAAAGCCCAAACTCGAATCACACTTCGGCGAAGCCTCGCTGTTTCTGAGCGATACCTTACACATAAAGACCGGCATTAAAATCCGCAACGTACAATGGTTGCGACAACCGTATAACCACCTGCGGATTTCAGTCGTTTTTATTGGTCTATCCACGGAAACGACAGATCAGCTCAGCACCTTCATCGCCGCCATTATGCCCGCTGAATCGTCACAGGTCGCCTAACCTGTCGCGCCGATATTGGTTCGTACCGGGCAGAACGCTCGCAATAATTCGACACGCCACAGCGAGTCCATAAATCAATAATGCCGCCGCCAGTTGATATTAAGGTGCAATCGCCCATCAGGGACGAGCAGCAGTTGGTCCGGTCAAGCCATCGAAAATCTACCCATCCCGCTACGCCCCATGAGGAATTCGTTGGATGACTTGCGTATCATTGACGATTTTTTCAGGGGACATCCATTATGCAAAACGACACACCATCGGAACCGCTCACGGGTGAGCAGATCCTGGCGCTGGATCGATGCCATATCTGGCATCCCTATGCGTCTGTCGATGGCAATCAACCTCTCTACCCGGTCCGCTCCGCCCAGGGCGTGGACATTCATCTGGCCGACGGTCGCAAACTGATTGACGGCATGGCGTCCTGGTGGTGCATGATCCACGGTTATAACCACCCCATTTTAAACAGGGCCGTCCAGCAGCAATGCCAGTCCATGGCACACGTTATGTTCGGCGGGCTAACACACCAGCCTGCAGTGCAGTTAGCCGAGATACTGGTCGCGCTTGCGCCCCCCGGTTTGACACGGGTTTTCTTTGCGGATTCCGGATCCGTCAGCGTTGAGGTCGCCATAAAAATGGCGCTGCAGTTCTGGCTGTCTCAGGGTCAACCCCGGAAATGTCGCCTGCTCAGCTTTCGTAATGGCTATCACGGCGATACATTGGGTGCCATGTCTGTCTGTGATCCCGTAACAGGCATGCACCATCTGTTCTCCAGTCTGCTCCCGCAACAGCTTTTCGCCGAATCCCCACCGTGCGATTTTACTGCGGACTGCACACGCGAGCAGATTGCGCCTTTGGAGCAATTATTCGAACAGCATCATGCAGACCTGGCCGCCGTTATTATCGAACCGGTAGTACAGGGTACGGGCGGCATGCGCTTTTATTCACCGGATTATCTGCAAAAAATTCGGGCGCTGTGCGATCGCTTCCAGGTACTGTTAATTGCTGACGAAATCGCAACCGGTTTTGGCCGGACCGGAAAAATGTTCGCTTGTGAACATGCCGGCGTGTCGCCGGATATCATGTGTGTCGGGAAATCGCTGACCGGCGGTTACATGACGCTCGCCGCGACGCTATGCACCGAACGGGTTGCGAACGGTATCTGTGAAGGTGAAGCCGGCGTTTTTATGCATGGTCCAACGTTTATGGCAAATCCGCTGGCCTGCGCCGTTGCACTTGCAAGCATTAACCTGCTACTTGAGTCAGACTGGTCCGGGAAGGTTCGGCAAATTGGTCAGCAGCTCGCGCTGGACCTGCAAGCGTGCCAACAAATTGCAGGCGTCAAATCCGTTCGCACACTTGGCGCAATTGGCGTAGTCGAGCTGGAGCAGGCTATCGACATGCAGCGCATGGTGCCACTACTGGTTGATCAGGGTGTATGGCTGCGCCCCTTTGGGAAACTGCTTTACACCATGCCACCCTTTATCATCAGTCAGGAAGAGTTGACCCGCCTGACGTCCGGAATGCGCAATGCACTCACAAACTATTTAAAAGATGAGTAACTATTCCGCTCTTTTCGCAACCACAGCAGCACGCGAAATGGTCGGGATTTACCTGCTACAGCGGCCGGATCCCAACAGAGTGCCGCACTTTGGCGAGCATGTCTGCACTGATCCTGCGCGCCTTGCGTGCCCCTTCCTGCAGAACATCCTCGATTTCGGATGGCTTTTCCAGTAGCTGGTGGTAACGTTCACGCGCATCCCTCAGCTCTCCGTTGATCAGCTCGAATAATGCTTTTTTTGCCTGCCCCCAGGCAATGCCCTCATTGAAACGCGTGCGCATTGCTTCGGTCTGCTCATGGTCGGCAAACGCTTTCCAGATCTGGAAAACAGTGGATGTATCCGGATCTTTGGCTTCGCCCGGTTCCAGCAGGTTGGTACGTATTTTATTGATGTGCTTCTGCAGCGGCTTTTCATCCAGAAACAGCGGGATGGTATTGTTATAGCTCTTGCTCATTTTTCTGCCATCGAGCCCCTGCAGAATATCGCCATTTGCCTGGATTACGGTTTCCGGCAGAACAAAAGTATCGCCATAATGGTGATTGAATCGCTGGGCAATATCCCGCGCGATTTCCAGATGCTGTGTTTGATCCTTTCCAACCGGTACATGCGTGGCATTGAACAGGAGGATATCAGCGGCCATCAGGACCGGGTACGAGAATAGTCCCATGGTGACAGCCAGGTCTGCATCCTGCCCCTGACCCAGATTATCGTCTACCGCTGCTTTGTAGGCGTGTGCCCGGTTCATTAGCCCCTTGGCGGCCACGCAGGTCAAAACCCAGCAAAGCTCGGTAATTTCAGGGATATCCGACTGCCGGTAAAACACCACCCGCTCGGGATCGAGCCCCAGGGCCAGCCAGGTCGCGGCGATTTCCCGGGTTGACTGATGAATCCGTGCCGGATCATCGCATTTTATCAGCGCATGCAGATCGGCAAGAAAAAAGAAGGAATCGGTACTTGCATCGCGGCTGGACTGAATTGCCGGCCTGATGGCACCTACATAATTCCCCAGGTGGGGAGTGCCGGTCGTGGTAATGCCGGTGAGTATACGTTTGGAGTTCATCATGCGTATTCTGGACTTTGCAGATTGCGTTCAGGAAAGCCCGCGATCATACAGGTCCCCGTGGTTGATGCAAAGCCGCGATATCACGAAACGCGCAGCCCCGGCGATCCTGCGCGAACCCGTACCTGCCCTCAGGCGGTCGCCAAGCGGGTGGCTTCCGGCTTGTGGTTCAATACCACTGCGTCGAAGCCCGCCTGACACAGCAAGTATGCCGCGGTATCGGCGCGCGTTCCCGCCTCGCCCCAGACGGCGTAAATCATATTCACACTGAGTTCCGGCACCGCCCGACGCAACCGTGACAGTGGAATATTGATGCTGCCCGGAATATGACAGGCCCGATATTCCAATGGTAGTCGCACATCCAGGATCTTGACGCTCTTGCGGGACTTCATCAACCCGGCCATATCTGTGTACTGCAGGACCGGCTGTTTGAGCAACACGCTAAAGTCTTCAGCGCTCAATCGCTTTAGCAACCCCGGAGTGGTCATGGTAACTGACGCATTGCGGGGTGAGTCGCTGATAAGGGCCTCTTCGCCAAAGTACTGGCCGGGTTTCAGCGGCAGGTTAACACTGCCGGAGCGGTCGGATATCACTGCCGACCCCGCTGCGAGAACATAGAAATAGTCGCCTTTTGCACCTTCACGAATAACGCGCTCATCTTTTTTGACCGGGACACTTTCGAATTTCTTGAACAGTTCCTGTAACTGGGACAGAGGAATCCGAAAGAACAGGGGCGACTGCAGCATACAGCTCATCCAGTCAACCTTGCCGACCTGGGCGCTTTGCATATCGGCCAGCAGCTTATCGAGCGATTCCGTCTCCAAAGTAAAATAGGTGACAGGCGATTTGGCAATAGCTGACACGGTCGAGGGCGATTCCTGGTTGAGCGCGGACCGGGCCCGCTCACTGCCACCCAGTACTTTTTCCGCACCGAACTCGTTATTGATCAGATCGACCTGACCTTCAAGCAGAAAAAATGATTCTGTGAGAATTTTGCCGCGCTTGAATATCAAAGTGCCCTTTTTCGCCGTTTTTATTTCCAGCCTTTCGGCTGCCTGTGACAAAAATTGTCCATCCAAAGCATTAAACGGTAAAAACTGCCTCAGTACTTCTTCGTTGACCATAGATTAATCTCCGCTACGAGTACAGTTTTGACCATTTTCGGCACTACCGCCTGCCGCACCCCCTAATTTAATGTGATATCCATCATACTTTGAAGAAGACATCCAGAATGTCACTTAAATGCTTCAGATCCTGGGCGCCAGCCAGCTCCCGAATGGAATGCATTGCAAATAATGCCGCGCCGATGTCGACCGTCGGTATCCCGGTTTTCGCTGCGGACATCGGACCAATGGTACTACCGCAACGCATGTCGGCCCGGGTCACAAAGGTCTGCAGGGGGGTGCTCCTTTCGCTGGCGAGCATATGCACCAGTCCCGCGGTTGCACTGGACGTCGAGTAGCTCTGGTTTGCATCAATCTTGATGACCGGCCCGCCATTCAGCCTGGGTCCGTGCATCTGATCGTGGCGCTGCGGATAGTTGGGGTGAATCCCGTGTGCGCCGTCTACTGACAGCAGGGTCGACAGGGCGATCATCCGCTGACGCTGCTCCGGGGCCGGTGCCAGTCTCTCCAGGAGGTTTGGCAACATATTGCCGTTGGCGCCAATATCCGAGCCACTGCCGACTTCTTCATGGTCGAACAATGCCAATACCCGAGTCGCTGCACAGGACGCCTCCAGGCCCGCCACAAACGCCTCCAGGCCCGCCTGGCAGCTTAATAGGTTATCCAGTCGCGCACTGGCAATGAATTCGTCCTCCAGGCCAACCAGAGCTGCTGGCTGCATATCGTAGAAACTCAGATCGTACTCAAGGATACTGCTCGCGGGGGCGTCTACCCCTGCCCCCTGCAATTGCGCACTGAGCAGGTCCCGAACCGAAAAAACGTCCGAGCGGGTAAACACCGGGCGCATATGCTCTTCTGGATTGACGGCGCGCCCTTCATTCACCTGTCGATCAAGATGAATCGCCAGACTGGGAATAATGGCTACCGCTTGCGCAAAATCCACCAAATGGTGTTCGAGCGTATTAGTATTGTTGCGCACCGTAACACGCCCGGCCAGCGACAGGTCGCGATCAAACCACGGGTTAAGCAGCACGCCGCCGTAAATCTCCACGCCGGCCTGGGCGTACCCCTGGCTGAAGCGCTCCGGACGTGGCTTCAACTTCAGCGTTGGGCTGTCGGTATGCGCACCCACCACGCGCACGCCACCGGCCTCTGGTGGTGCATCCCCGACGACAAACGCAATAATGGACGCGTCGCGCCGGGTAAAAAAATAACGCCCCCCTGGTTGCAGCTGCCAGGCATCGCGCTCCTGCAGTTCTTCAAAACGGCTTTCGAACAATCGCGACCGGACGGTAGCCACCGCGTGATAAGGGGTCGGTGATGCATTAAGAAAATCCAGCAATCGACTCAAAGACCAATCCTGCATTGTTACCTCCGACAGTTACGTATCCAGTTCACGGGCGACCTGACGGGCACCCATCAGGTCAGTGCGACCACAGCAACAAGAACGCCACCCAGAGCCAGCCGATAGATGACGAAGGGCAGCATTCCCAGGCGGTTTATAAAACTCAGAAAATAGTAGATACAAAGATAGGCTGCTATCGCGGACATGACCGACCCCAGAACAATTGCTGTCCAGTCAGTCTCCTGGGAACCCAGCAACTTGTACCCTTGATACAGACCGCTGATCGTAATAATGGGTATGGAAAGCAGAAAAGAAAACCGCGCTGAGTCCTGTCGCGTAAAACCCAGGAACAAGGCCATCGTGATAGTGATGCCTGACCGGGATGTACCGGGAATTAATGCCAGTGCCTGGGCGCAGCCTATCAGTACTGCTGCGAGCAGCGTCATCTCGGATATTGACAACTCATGCCGGGCCCCACGATCAGACAGCCAGAGTACAATACCAAACAGAATGGTCGTCGCAGCAATAACCGCGATCGAGCGAAGATGGTCTTCGATAAAATCACCAAACAACAGTCCCGCAATACAGGCGGGTATCGTCGCGATAATGATGTACCACGCCAGACGACTATCATCATTGGCACCACGCGCACCAAACTGCCCAAACCACCCGGCGATAAGCTTTGCGATATCGTGTCGAAAAAAAATTACGACAGCGGTGAGGCTTCCAACGTGCACAGCCACATCGAACGCCAACCCCTGATCCGGCCATCCCAGCAAAGCGCTCGGTAGAATTAAATGCGCTGAACTCGATATCGGAAGAAACTCCGTAATTCCCTGAATCAAAGCCAAAATAACAATTTGTAAGTATTCCACACGTACTTCCTTCTGTTTGCGTTGGTCAAAAAGGGTAAGCAACAGCAAATATGCCGGCCTTGCCTAGCGCGCAGGGCGCTTGCACTTTTACTTGCGAATACGCTTGCGCTTGTTCCAGGAGACCGAATTCCGCAAATAGGTCAGTTCGGCATCGGTGGCGGAATTTGCCCGGTTGCAGGCCAGTCGGTTTAGCGCAATATGAGCAACGGCCGCAGACAGCGGTGCCGTATCGTTCACCTGTTGCCGTTCGATTTTGTCGGGCCCGGCTGGCAGCAATGCGGTGGCACTTCCCACCATAATCAACGGGCGCTTTGTATCGGGCGCTCCTTCGAATTGCGCGATCTCCTTGGCCGCTGTAGTCGGATCGTCAAGGCGCGGTGCGCCCCGTTCTATCGGCAGCGGGTTTTCACCGGTCCATTCAATGTCGTAAACGGCCCAGTACACTTCATTCATCCGTGCATCGAGCACTGGCACCAGCGAATTACCGTGATAATCAACCCGCAGCGCTGCTGCCAGCGCCATTGATTCGAGACTGCCAACGCCGATTAATGGACAGTTGAGACCATATGCCAGCCCCTGGGCCACACCCAGCCCAATTCTCAAACCGGTAAATGATCCCGGGCCACAGCCATAGGCGATCGCATCGAGTTGATGCAATCCGACAGCTGCCTGTTTAAGTAGCTGATCAATCATGGGCAACAATTTCTGTGCATGAGATCGGGGCTCCTCGCTACACAGTGAAACAAGGTTGCCTTCATTGGCCAGCGACACCGAGCAGGATTCGCTGGTGGCATCCAGAGCGAGTATCGTGGACATTTCGAAAAGTCTCAGAAATGAAGAAAAGCGCTATTCTAGGGCAATCAGGGCGGAAGTACACCTTGCTGACGGGTGAAAGTCAGCGATTTGAACAAAAACCGTCGTTCGAGTTGTACCTGACAAAAAAAACGCCAGGCGGCAATCGCTTGACGTTTTACTCATAGGCGAAAAATGTTGGCTTACGCTTCCTGGGCAACCGGTGCCACTTTTGGTGGACGTCCGCGCCGCTTCACCCCAGCTTTCTTCGGTGCAGCTGTAGCTCTGGCTTTCTTCGGTCGACCAGGCCGGGTTGCCGCAGCTTTGGGGCGACCCGGGCCTTTCGCTGCTTTCGTTTTAGCCTTGGCTTTTGATTTCCCTGCTTTCTTTGCAGCTGCTTTGAGTTTCTTCGCATCTGCCGCTGAACGCTTCTTCATCCAGCTGGCTTTGAACTTTTCCACAGCCTTTGAAAGATCGGCCTCAGCCTTTGCAAACAGATTCTCTTCCAGCTTCCGAACCCTGGCTTCTGCAGCAGCTTGAGATTCCAGCTGCTTCGCCTCGGCTCTTGCATTGGCCAGCGCCGATTTTGCTTCGGCTACGCCGGCTTTCGCATCCTTTACCTTTTCCCGGAGCGGGGCCAATGAAGACCTGGCCCGCAACGCTGCGTTTCTGGATGCAACCGTTTTGGTCGTTTTGGCTTTGGCTGATGCGGTATCCGACTTTGCTTTTGCATCGGCCAGCTTCTTGACGGCAGCGTCCAGACGCGTACTCGCGGTAGCCAGGTTCTTTTCGGCTTTAGCAACTACTGGAGCAACAGCCGAATTCGATTTGGTCGTACTAGCAGTTGGGCGTTTGCCGGCACTGCGGGTTCGACCCGTTTTTTTTGCTACTCTTGCCATTTTGTTCTCCTCCATTGGATAGGGATTACCCATACCAAAAACCATAGCATAAAAAATAAGCGCCACAAGCGCCTAATAGAATATTATTTTAAAAATAGTTATTTTGCACGTCTTTTCATTAAAAAATATTAAGTAGAAAGCGTTTTTATTAATTTATTCTCATGTTTTCTGAATATCACCGGGTAAATTCCAAATGGGATGTCATGTTAACCAGCCGGATTTGATGTCACCGGTTCGCGGATGGCAAATGACAAATTTAAAACGGAAAGAGAGATCACCAACATAAATCCACAGCAGCAATTACGTCTTCCTAATTTGTGCAGGGCGCGGGCATTAGCCTGGCAATATCGGGAGTCAATTTAATCGGCGCCGAACATCAACGAACCATGACGCATGGCTAACCCGATCACAGCACAACGACCACAGGCAAGACAGATTAAATGTCATCACAGGTGCGCAATGGGCTGCAACACATCCTCACCGCTGATTGGGATCGTCAAATGAATCCGCAGCATTACCTGTACGCCATCTGCAGGGGCGACATTCAAAACACTGACGCCCTGCATTTGATTGCGAATGCTACTACCAGTCAGCATGCCGTATGACTGCCGCCAGAAACGTTATGCCGGGCCGGTGCAGCCTCGCTCGAACCACTTCCATTGCCGACAGGCAGGCGCACCATCAATACGCCAACCTCGCATGGCTGGGCTCGCCGGTATGCATCGGCCCTGTTCTGCAGATTCGGAAAAGGGATCAGTCATGCAAACAGCCATTGAACGGCAGGCACTCGCCCGTTCCTGGCGGCAGCTTTCCATTCAATGAAGGGCACGAGATCGAGCAAAGGACCGGCGCCTGATGGTCAGAGCCGACAGACGCGCGAAAAAAAAGCCTCCGAAGAGGCCTTTCAACGACTACCCATCCCGCTGCGGGTTAACGCCGCAGTATCTTGAAGATGTTTTTGCGGATTTCCGACATGTCACCGATGCCATTGACCCGTTCGTAATTGGGCACCCCGGTCTTTAGTGACTCCTGCCTGTAATAGGAGACCAACGGCTCGGTCTGCTCGTGGTAGATAGCAAGACGCTTGCGTACCGTCTCTTCCTTGTCGTCCGAACGTTGAATTAATGGTTCCCCGGTTACATCATCAACGCCGTCGTTTTTAGGTGGACTGTATAGAACGTGGTAGATGCGACCGGAGTCCGGGTGCACTCTTCGTCCACTGAGGCGACTGACGATCTCCTCATCATCCGCATGAATTTCCAGAACGTGGTCGATCTCGATTCCGACGACTCGCAATGCTTCCGCCTGGGGGATGGTCCTCGGGAATCCATCGAACAGGAAACCGTTCCGGCAATCCTCCAGACTGATACGCTCCTTGACCAGCCCAATAATCAACTCATCCGAAACCAGTCCACCCGATGCCATTATATCTTTTACCTGGAGACCCAGCGGGGACTCAGCCTTGACCGCTGCCCGTAACATATCTCCCGTGGATATTTGAGGTATGGCAAAGGACTCTGTGATAAATTTGGCCTGCGTGCCCTTTCCGGCACCCGGCGCCCCCAGCAAAATGATCCGCATTGTGATCGACTCCAATATTCGGCCCCTGACGCGGGACGTGTAGAAAATGGGTGCCAAAGATACACGTCAAGCACCGGTTTCTCAAGTGAAGATTGGCACGCGCCGGTGTCCTGTCAGTGCGCTGCTGCCCGATCCGGCGGTGCAGCCGACAACTCAACGCTGGCATGCCCTGCACCACCGCACCTCTGAATTCACTTTCACCTTCACTCTCACCTGAGCCGACCCATAGACGCGCCACGGGAAAAACGGCGGCCTGGACCCCAGAGCGCCCTGTCCTGTTTTGGCATGGCCTTGGCATATTCCAGGTATAAGCAACGCTATAACTATGAACTTTGGGTCGCGTTGCATTCAGCCCGGAGTCAGATTTGGTCGGCCATACTGGACCCGGATTAAAAATATACTGTTTTTTATCAATGCCTATGACCAAAGCACCATCGCATTTATCGGCACCCCGGAAGCTGTTGACCCGTCGACCGCAAGCCCGGATTGTGGACTACCGGGTCGCTGCCGGCGATCAATATCCAGTCCGGTTCCTGCTCAGCCATACCCATTCAACAATGACCTTTCAGGACACTATCTTATGACTTCTTTACGCGAACTGATTCAAATCTGGGAAGCCAAGGCAAGTTCACCCCTGACGGATACGTCCATTCCGGTCAGACTCACCCGCAAGGATGCTGCCAAAGTCGCTGCCCTGGCAGAAATGTATCCGGCCCGCACCCAGGAACAGATTATTACCGAGCTGCTAACGGCCGCGTTACACGAACTGGAGACTACGCTGCCCTACATACAGGGCGATCAAATCTCGACTTTCGATGAGCTGGGTGATCCCATTTACGAAGATGTCGGACCGACATCGCGATTCGCCCGTCTTGTACGCAAACATCTGGAAGACAGCCGTCAGCATTAATCCCAAGGTGCTGCCGACGCTACTCTGTGAGTATTTATCCGGACGGGTGAATACTCTCCCCAAAAGCCGCAGGCGGTCCGGGACGGCCGTGAAAACCGGACTGAAGGTACTGCGCGACAAATGCAGCTCCAGCCACCTCATTCAAGATTTTTCGCGTTTTCCCAGTACTGCTCCATCAGCATCCGGTTTCCCGCCTCCAGCTGTCGCCCTTCCTCTCTGAACCGGTCTTCGACAAAACGAAACCGACGAGAAAACTTCTGATTGGCTGATCGTATACAAATTTCCGGATCAAGCTTCCAGTGTCTGGCCAGGTTAACCAACGAAAAGAACAGGTCTCCCAGTTCGTCCAACCGTCGCGCAGCGTCGCCAGCGATCGCGGGGTCTTGTAATTCATACAGTTCTTCCTGCACCTTTTCCAAAACGCCGCCTGCATCCTCCCAGTCGAAACCGATACTGGCCGCCCGCTTCTGAAGTTTAAATGCGCGCGTGATGGCGGGCAGTCCTACAGGTATATCATCCAATAATCGGCTGCTGCCTTTCTTCTCCCGCTCCTGCATTTTTATCGATTCCCACAGCTGCCTGATATCGACCTCTGTCCTGTTCTCAATACGGGATGAACTCTCCAGAGTGCCATCGGGAAAGACATGAGGGTGTCGCCTGACCAGTTTCGTCGTGATGCTGTCGATAACGTCGTCCAGGGAGAAATGCCCGTCCTCTTCGCCCAACTGGCAATAAAAAATCACCTGAAAAAGCAGGTCGCCCAATTCTTCTTTCAAATGCGGCATATCGCCCCGCTCGATCGCATCCGCCACTTCATAGGCTTCTTCAATGGTCGAGGGTACAATACTGTTGTAATCCTGCTGCAGATCCCACGGGCATCCCGTCTCAGGGTCCCGCAGGCGCGCCATCAAAGCACGCAGGTCGTTCAAATTGTAGCGTGGTTTCCCGTTTTCCATTTTAGCCTCGGCGACGGACGCCAGATACATTGGGCAGCCGGCTAATTTTGGACAATACCCGACTCAGGTTGGTGATGCTTGACACTTCAATCCGCAACGTCATATCCACCGTATTCTTGCTTTTGTCCGACAATGTCTGCATGGCACTGACATTGATTCTCTCTCTATCGAGCAAGGCGGTCAGGTCCTTCAGTAAGCCGTGGCGGTCGAAAGCTTCCACAATAATATCAACTGAATAATACTGTTCGGGCTTTTCAGCCCAATCAACCTTTATAATTCGCTCTGGTTCATCCGAGGCCAGCTGCAGTACGTTGCCACAATCCTGCCGGTGAATCGAGACTCCCCGCCCAAGCGTAATGTAGCCCGTAATACTGTCCCCCGGAATGGGTTTGCAGCATTGCGCGATATGCGACATCAGGTTTCCGACACCGTCGATATAAACATCGGCGGCGCCCGGGTCATAGTATGACGCGCGGCCTACAAGCGATATTACCGGCTCGTCGGACGAGCCAACCTTAAACATTTTCTGCGCGGCGTTGATAACCCGCTCAACGCTGACATCACCCATCCCCACTGCCGCATACAAATCGTCAAGGGTTTTCAGGTTCAATTTGTTCGCGAGCTGCTCATAATCAATTTCGTCGACAGCCAGTCGCAAAAATTCCCGGTCGAGCAGCGCTCGACCGCTGGCAATATTCTGTTCGCGATCCTGGCGTCGAAACCAGGCGTGAAGTCGACTGCGTGCACGCGACGTTGTGATATAGCCCAGCGCCGGAATCAGCCAGTCCCGGCTTGGCGATTCGTGATTTCCCGTGAGAATGGCGACCTGATCGCCCGTTCGCAGCGGATGGTTGAGCGGAACAATCCGGCCGTTAACTTTTGCCCCTTTGCAACGAAGCCCCACGTCCGAATGGATGCGAAAGGCAAAGTCCACAGGCGTCGCGTTTTCAGGCAGGTCCAGTACGTGACCGTCCGGCGTAAAAATATAGATTCTGTCCTGCTCGATACTGCGGGGCAAATGGTCATCCCATGGATTACCGCCGACTTCGTCGTGCCATTCAAGCACCTGTCGCAGCCATTCTATTTTCTGTTCATAGCCCCGGGAGCTGCCCTTGTCGCTGTGCTTGTAACGCCAGTGTGCACAAACACCAAACTCGGCTTCTTCATGCATGTCCGCAGTCCGGATCTGCACTTCCAGTATTTTGTTTTCCGGCCCCTTTACAGCGGTATGTAATGAGCGATAGCCATTCTCTTTTGGATTGGCGATATAGTCATCGAACTCATTGGGCAGGTTTCGCCACAGTGAGTGCACTATGCCGAGAACGCGGTAGCAATCCTGTTCGGTTTTCACCAAAATCCGGACGGCCCGAATATCGTACACTTCGGAAAAACTGATGCCCTTCCTGCGCATTTTTCGCCAAATGCTGTAAATATGCTTGGCACGACCGTTAATATTGACCAGTGCGATGGATTCCCGCGCCAGTGCATCTTTCAGGATGGCGATAACATTGCTGATGTATTCCTGGCGGGCAAGTCGGCGCTCATCCAGCAATTTCGCGATATATTTGTAATCGTACTGATGCAGGTAGCGGAAGCTCAGATCTTCGAGCTCCCATTTGATATGACCGATCCCCAGCCGATGGGCCAGCGGCGCATAAATTTCCGAAACTTCCCGGGCGACGCTCTGCCGGCGTTCGAGTGGAGCGTGTTTCACTGCGCGTATCGCGCAGGTACGTTCGGCAAGCTTTATCAGCGCAACGCGTACGTCATCAACCATTGCCACCAGCATTTTGCGTACATTGTCTGCCTGCTCCTTGCTTTCCAGGCCGATGACGGTATCACTGGAATGATTGGAGATCTGACTGATGGCGGCCATTCTTATGACACCACATATCAGATTGGCCACGGCGTCACCAAACTGCCGTTTGATTTTCTCAAGCGGTACTTTTTCTTCACGCACTGTTCGGTATAGCACCGCAGCTACCAGTGTGTCGCCGTCGAGCTGCAATTCCGCCAGAATTTCCGCCATCTCCAGTCCGGCAGCAAACGATGAGAAACCGAGACCCCACGTATTCTGCTCCGAACCCGGCAAATCCTGGGCCGACTCCGCCAGCTCACAGGCGGCGAGTATTCTGGAGCGGTATTCCTCTTCGAATCGGGACAACACGTATATCCGGTGTATCCACGCGTCAATGTCTACTTTGCCGTCATCTCTAACGGGACGTTCCTGCCTGACTTTTACCATGTCCTTGCCTTTATGTTCCTGACATCTGGTTCGTGCATGACTTACCCCGGGCACCTGTACAGGTGCGATGTAACGTTGTCCAAGCGCCGACAAGCCGGCGGTTATGTGAACAGCCCTGCACTAAGGTACCGATCACCTCGATCACATACAATGGCCACCAGACACGCATTTTCAAGGGACTCGCTAAGTTCCAGTGCCGCTGCCACGGCGCCGCCTGATGAAACCCCACAAAATACGCCCTCTTTTCGTGCAAGATCACGCATGGTTTGCTCCGCTTTCAATTGCGAAATATTCATAATAGAGTCGATATTGGAATCATCAAAGATTCCGGGCAGGTACTCTGGTGGCCAACGTCTTATACCGGGGATTGCGGCGCCCTCTTCCGGTTGCAGACCGATTATTTTTATATGGGGGTTTTGTTCTTTCAGGAACCGGGAAGTTCCAACAATCGTACCGGTTGTACCCATCGAACTGATAAAATGCGTGACGCAGCCACCAGTTTGCTGCCAGATTTCGGGACCAGTTGTCTGGTAATGGGCGTCGGGGTTGTCTGCATTATTGAACTGATCCAGAACCCTGCCGTGCCCTTCGCGCTCCATCTTCCGTGCCAGATCCCGTGCGCCTTCCATGCCTTCCTCAGCGGAAACCAGAATCAACTGCGCACCGTAAGCCAGCATTGCCGCCTTTCGCTCCCCGGTTGCACTGTCCGGCATAATCAGCGTCAATCGGTACCCTCTAACGGCGGCCACCATGGCCAGCGCAATTCCGGTATTACCGCTGGTCGCCTCGATCAGTGAATCGCCTGGGCGAATAACGCCCCGCCGCTCGGCATTCTGGATAATGGCCAGTGCCGGCCTGTCCTTGACAGAACCGGCTGGATTATTACCTTCCAGTTTCAGCAATATCGTATTGCTGGTGTTGCCCGGTAGCCTCTGCAGACGAATCAACGGGGTATGTCCGATACAGGACTCGATAGTGGGAAATTCCGGCAGGGTACTCACAACGGTTCAAACACCTTTGATTGTGGGAAAGCGCGCATTTTAGCTGAAATGTGTTATCTTGAAACGCCCCAATGTCTGGCGCACAGATAATCACGCGCCAGACCGCGGTTTACCCCCTGTTTCTTTCCATTGCCATGCCCCAACAACCATGAATACAAGCACACCGATCAGCCAGCAGATATTGGTTATGGCTATTGCTCCCCTGATGCTGGCCCTGATGCTGGTCTTTACAGGTTTTCTGCTGATTGAGAATCATCATCAACATCAGCACACGCAGCGCCTGGTCAGCCTGAACCGAAATGCACTGGAGCGATTCACCACAGAGGGCACGCTGGACCTGCCGAAATACACGACTATCGCCCGGCAGTTATTGTATATCGAGCCTATTACCCACCTTTCGCTGGTGCGAACGGGCGGCGAGGCGAACCAGCATTTTGGCTTGCCCCTGGTGCTATCAGACCGGGGCTGGCTTCAGCAGGCGACTGAGAGCCAGAAACGCGATGCCGATCTGGCACTGACGGCATTTCCCGTACAATTGGCCGACGGCCGGGCCTGGGTGGTACTCGGCATTAATATCGCCCAGTTCAGAATGGTTCGCTATGAGAGCTACTTTCTGTTTCTCGTCAGCGCCTTTACCGCGTTATCACTCATAGCCTTTTTCAGCTGGAAGCTGCGCCGCAGCATCATGCGTCCTCTGCGAAAAATAATTCGCGAACTAAAAGAGGTTTTGAATAATGCCGGACTACATACGATTGAGACACCCGAGAATCCGCTGTACGCAGAGCTGGTCGCCTCGTTAAACGACATCCTGAAAGTTCAGCATCAAAACCGGGAGGAAATGCAATCCTACGTAGAGCAGTCAACACTGGAATTGCGTGAAACACTGGAAACGGTAGAAATTCAGAACATCGAACTGGACATCGCCCGAAAAAATGCGGTGCAGGCCAGCAAAGCAAAATCCGAATTTCTGGCCAATACCAGTCATGAGTTGCGTACTCCGCTCAATGGTATTCTGGGGTTTGCCGGCCTGCTGCACAAAACTCCGCTGACCAATCAGCAACGGGACTATCTTGGCACCGTTGAGCAGTCTGCCCAGGGGCTGCTGACTGTGATCAATGACATACTGGATTTCTCCAAACTGGAAACCGGTGAGCTAACACTGGAATACAAGCCGGTATTCATACGTGAAATCGTCGAAGAGATATTTCAGCTATACGCACCGCAGGCTCATGAAAAAAACCTGCGGCTACTTTCGCATATTAACGAAAATGTGCAGCAAAACCTTCTGGGTGACCCATTGCGGCTAAAACAGGTACTCTCCAACCTGGTATCGAACGCCATTAAATTTTCGACGAGAGGCAACATTCTGGTAAGAGTTACCAACCTCGGCGAAACGGATCAACAGGCGGAGATTAAATTCAGCGTGTCGGATAATGGCATCGGACTGTCCGACCAACAGCAGGCGCAACTGTTTGGTGCGTTCAGCAAGGGAGATAGCAGCGACGGGCAATTGCAGGGTGGTGCCGGATTGGGACTCGCGATTGCCAAAGGGTTGATAAGCCGGATGCATGGCGATATTGGCGTGGAAAGTACATTACAGCTGGGATCAACCTTCTGGTTCACGGTTCGATTGGGCATTGCCGCGCGTCATGCCGAGCAGAGCAGCCTGAATAACACACTGCGGGAAATATGCGCCCTCGTCTATGACGCCGACGAGCAATGTCGCGCTGAAATCGTCCATCACCTGACCGCATGGGGCGTCCATCATGTTGCCTGCAGTGAATTCAGTCAAATTGATGAACGATTGTCACACCCCCCGGAAGACTCACCAATAGACCTCGTCCTGCTCGACGCCTATACCGGATTAAACTGCTTCGATAAAGATAAGCTGTTAAGTATCATTCACCGTCTGAATGCCCGCTATCAGCTTCCCATCATCATTCTGGCCCCCGCAAGTATCCGTCGCCTGCTACAGGAAGATATCGCAGGACTCAATACGGTGATTGTGTCCCGGCCTATTATCCATACCACGCTGCATCAAACGATTTGCAACCAGCTGAATATCACTCAACCGTTGACTGCGTCCAGAAGTCTGACAGGGTCAGCGCAGGTGGGGATAGTTCGGGCGGCCCCTTTAAAAGTCCTGGTGGTCGACGACAATCCCGCCAACCTGAAACTGGTTATGGAATTCCTGAAGGGCCTGAATGTATTTTCTCATCCTGCGGATAGTGGTATTCAGGCACTCTCTGTGTTCGAATCCACATCCTTTGATCTGATACTGATGGACGTACAAATGCCGGGAATGGACGGATTGGAAACGACCCGACGGATTCGCGCGCTGGAATCCGGAAATCGCACGCCAATAGTCGCGCTCACAGCACATGCGGTCGACGAACAAAAAACCCGCCTGCTCCTGGCGGGCATGGATGATTACCTTAGCAAACCTGTCAGCGAAGCAGACCTGCGGATGATAATAGAACGCTGGGTAACCCAGCCAATTCAGGCATATGAACCACGTCTCGCTCGAACGCTGCGAGAAAACCTGCATACCGCGCCGCCGCGACTCGACGCTGCTGGAACGTCATTATTTGACTGGAAAGAGTCTATGCAGCTGGCACGCAACAAGCCGGACCTGGCGACCGATATGCTGACCATGCTTCTGGAGAGTATTGCCGATACCCGTGATGAACTGATTGTGGCACAGGAGGCGTCCGACACAGAACGGTTGCAGGAAGCCATCCATAAATTCCATGGTGGCTGCTGTTACTGCGGCGTCCCGGCCCTGCGACATGCCAGCCGCGAACTGGAGCAGGCACTGCTTGGCGCAGCGCCGCCGGAACACATCAAAGAGGCACTCCAAACCGTACTGGACGAAATGAAACGCCTGGAAGAATGGGCAAGGGAAATGGATATTGAGGCACTTTTTGGCGATACGGACTAGGCGCTGTTGATTCAGTAAGGGCGGGACTTTAAACCGCTGACATTTCTCCGGCGGGAAACGGTGGATCTCAGAAAAAAAGATCCCGGCTTTTCAGCGGTCTCGCGCCGAGCAATGGCTCCAGCATCCGGCGCATCATATATTTTGCCGCACGTCGCTGTCCGTCGCCCGTAAATACCAGACGCTCCGTCGCCTGTATTTCGTCACCCCGGAACACGCCATTTACCGGATCGTGTGGTAACGCCGTCTGCTCGAATCCGGATTGAACAATCAATTCATAATGCCTGTCTGGCTCGATTTCCCTGCCAGACAAACAACAATGTCGGTAGTCAACGCCAAATCCCAGGCTGCTCAGCAGCTCACGTTCAAAACGCCGCAATACCGGTTCGCTCGCCTTGCGATCAATGACCTCCGCCAGCAAGGCCAGGGTGCTTTCATACAGGAAAAATATATCTGGATTTGGGTCCCATGGCGGCAGCAGCCGCAGAATCAGCTCATTGATGTAAAGACCACACAGGGAGCCTGTCCCGGTCAACGTTCCTGTACGCGGTGTCGCCGGCTCACACACCTTCAGGGTCTTTAGTTCAGAATGCCCCTGCCACAAGACTTCGTACGCAGTAAATAGCATATAGCGCGTCGAATTCTTTTTACGTGGCTCGCGCGCAGACACCGCCACTCTGCCATAAAGTTCGGTCCAGCATTCGAGTATGGAGCGAGAATCGGTATAATTCCGTCGATGCAGAATGTAGGCTCGATGCATGAAAATTGTCAGCCATCATACCCCAAACTGCGCAATGCACGATCGCTGTCGGACCACCCGGCTTTTACTTTGACCCACAATTTCAACATCACCTTGCTTTCGAACATCTGCTCCATATCGAGTCGCGCTGCCTTGCCAATGCTCTTGAGCCTGGCACCATTCTCTCCAATTAAAATACGCTTTTGTCCGTCCCGTTCCACCAGAATGACGGCCGCGATATTCAGCAGTTTGCCTTCAGCCTTGAACTCTTCGATTTCAACTGCCACCTGATAGGGAATCTCCGCCCCCAGCTGCCGCACAATCTTTTCTCTAATCAGTTCGGCAGCCATAAATCGTGAACTGCGATCAGTTACCTGATCCTCAGGGAACAGGTGTGCCCCCTCGGGAAGACGCGAAATGATTTCAGTCTGCAACAGGTCAAGGTTCTGACCTTTCAGAGCCGACAAAGGGATAATAGCGGAAGGATCAAGGGTATTCTGCAAAAACTGGAAATGCGTGAGAAGCTTCTCCCGGCTTTCAATTTTATCGACTTTGTTAACCAGAACCAGCACTTTCCCCGAGCCGGATTTGATTTGTTCCGCCACCCAGGCATCCTCATCAGTCCATATATCCCGATCCACGACAAAGAGCACTACGTCGACATCAATGGTGGCCGCCGCAGCTACCCGGTTCATGTAGCGGTTGATGGCTTTCTTTTGGCCCTTGTGCATTCCGGGCGTATCCACAAACACCATCTGCACCGGACCCTGTGTTTTGATCGCGGTGATATTGTGCTGGGTTGTCTGTGGCTTGCGGGAGGTGACACTGATCTTCTGTTCAACCAGGTGATTGAGCAGAGTGGATTTGCCAACATTTGGCCGACCCACAATCGCGATATATCCGCATTTGGTTAAAGTATCCAATTATTTACCTCTCAGACGGCCCAGCATGATTTCAGCGGCATCCTTTTCAGCCCCGCGGCGACTGCTGGCCATAGCCTTAACGGGCGTATCAACGACACTCACCTTGCAGGATACAGTAAATCGCTGGCAGTGCGCCTCGCCTTCGATAGCGACGACTTCATAGCGGGGTAATGGTTGTTTCCTTGCCTGCAACCATTCCTGTAACTCCGTTTTTGGATCCTTGTCGTAGGCATGCAGGGAAATACCGGCAAGCCGTGACGCAAACCAGCTTTGCACACACTTTTTGGCTTTTTCTTCGCCGCCATCCAGATAGATAGCGCCGATCATCGCCTCCACGGCGTCAGCCAGTATGGATGCCCGAAATTCGCCACCGCTTTTTTGTTCGCCTTCTCCCAACCTCAGGTGCGGGCCAAAATCCAGATCTTTGGCAATTTCTGCAAGGGTCTCCCCCCGAACCAGAAGCGCCCTGAGCCGGCTCAGGTCACCTTCAGCAGCTTTGGGAAATTTGTGAAACAGTGACTCAGCGATGGTGAAGTTGAGTATGGAGTCGCCCAGAAATTCCAGGCGTTCATTATTCTCGGCACCATAGCTTCGATGCGTCAGTGCGAGATAAAACAGGGATACATCGTTAAAACAATAGCCAAGTTGGTCTTGAAAGGCGTGCATAGGAGGAACGCTGATTTGTAGTAGGGTTGAACACGCCGTCAGTATACCAATATCACTTGCGCTGGTCTTTTGGCGGTTTGCAACATTCTTCGGGTCTTGAGGAGTCAAGCACGTTATCGAATTTCAAAACGGCATCAATGTTGCCAATCATGGGCACCCGGACTTCGTAATTGACCGAAATGACCGATCGATCTCCCTTGCGCTCCACATCCAGTGTGTTCGCAGCTTCACCACGAACGTTGTTTACCAGATAATAATTGCCCAGTTCCCGACGGATGGTCTCCTTATTCAGCGTTGCCAGATCGATTGGATGGTCCTGAGCCAGGTTTCTCAGTGCGTCCTTTATATACATATTGTCGAGATAGGCCGGCCCAAGCTTGAAAAAACAGGTCAACAGAAAGCCAAGCATGACCAATACGAATCCCATTAGCAGACTATTCATGCCATATTGATTGCTCAGCGTCATAACGCGGCCTCCGACCGTTTTTACTCGATACTCCCCGCCCTGCCAAAGCTCGGGAACCCTTTGTTCCAGTGCATCCAGATAGCAAAGGCTTTACCCACAATGTTTTTATCCGGCACAAACGGATCCGTCCAGGCTCGACTGTCCAGACTGTTGTCACGATTGTCGCCCATCATGAAATAATGGCCTTCAGGTACTTTCCAGGTGCCGTCCCGGCCAAAAGGACTGGGCTCAACACACTTTCTGGTGGCGTACTTTTTGCCATCGATTATTTCATTATAGATCGCCAGTGTGGATCTGCAGGTTCCGGAATTGGGATCCTCGGTATAACCGACCAGTTCCTGCTCGATCCTGGTACCATTAATGTATAGAACATTATCCCGATAACTGACAGTGTCACCAGGCAACCCCACCAGTCGCTTGATAAAGTACTGATTTTTGTGGGGCGGAAAAAACACGATCACATCACCGCGTTCCGGCTGTCCGATTTCGATAATCTTGGTCTGTATGACAGGCAGACGAATACCGTAGGCAAACTTGTTGACGGCGATGAAATCACCAACCTCCAGTGTTGGCACCATGGACTCGGAGGGAATCTGGAAGGGCTCAATCAGAAAACTGCGCAACGCGAATACGACGGCCAACAGGGGGAAAAACGATTTGGAGTACTCAACAAGTACCGGCTCTTTCGGCAGATTTTCAATCGCGTGATTGTATCTCGGGTCCCTGACTCTCTGCTCTTCGGTCATCTGGCCAAAATTCTGCTCAATAGCGGCAGCCGCCGCTTTCCTTGGTCTGGACAGCACAAAGATGTCCAGCAACCAGATCAACCCGGTCACCAGAACCGCGATCAGAAGTATCAAAGGTAAATTAATGTCCATCAGCCATCCACTATTGTTTTTGAAATTGGCCTGCAAGCGATATCCTGCAGATTACCGCACCGGGGTGGTGCCGGTCAGCTATCGACTTTCAACACCGCCAAAAAGGCTTCCTGCGGTATTTCCACCCGCCCTACCTGCTTCATGCGCTTCTTGCCGGCTTTTTGTTTTTCGAGCAGCTTCTTCTTGCGGGTAATATCGCCACCATAACATTTCGCTGTAACATTTTTGCGCAATGCCTTCACTGTCGTACGTGCGACAACCTGGCCGCCAATCGCCGCCTGAATAGCGACATCGAACATTTGCCGCGGAATCAGTTCTTTCATCTTGTCGGCCAGTTGCCTGCCCTTATAGTGGGCGTTGTCCCGATGGACAATCAATGCCAGCGCATCTACCCGCTCACCATTAATTAGCACATCCAGCCTTACCAGTCGGGCGCTCTGAAAGCGGAGGAAACTGTAGTCCAGTGACGCGTATCCCCGGCTTACGGACTTCAACCGATCAAAAAAATCAAGCACGACCTCGTTCATTGGCAGCTCGTAGGTGACGGATACCTGCTGCCCGAGGTACTGGATATCCTTCTGGATACCCCGCTTTTCGATGCACAATGTAATAACTGCGCCCAGGTACTCCTGTGGAACCAGCATGTTAGCCTGCACAATCGGCTCGCGCATATCCGTAATGGCACCAACATCAGGCAGCTTGGAAGGGTTGTCAACATACATGACTTCGCCGTCAGCAGTCTCCACTTCAAAGACCACCGTAGGTGCCGTCGTAATCAGATCGAGATCGTATTCACGCTCCAGCCTCTCCTGGATGATCTCCATATGAAGCATCCCAAGGAAGCCACAACGGAATCCAAACCCCAATGCATCGGACGTTTCGGGTTCATAAAACAATGACGCGTCGTTTAGCGTCAGCTTGGCCAGTGCATCCCGGAAGTTCTCGTAATCGTCCGAACTGACCGGAAACAGCCCTGCATAGACCTGGGGCTTCACTTTCTTGAAACCCGGCAACATTGGCACATCCGCTGTTGTCGCATGCGTCAGGGTGTCGCCTACCGGCGCACCCTGAATGTCTTTGATACCGGCGACTACAAACCCGACTTCGCCGGCACGCAACTGGTCCGTTTTCTGCCGTTTGGGATTAAAAATACCAACGGCATCAACCACGTGAGCCTTGCCAATAGATTTTGCGATGATCTTCTCGCGCGCCCTGAGCGTCCCGTTCTTCACCCGAACCAGTGACACCACGCCCAGATAATTATCGAACCACGAATCGATAATCAGTGCCTGCAACTTGCTGTCAACATCGCCAACAGGTGGTGGCACATCCCGCACCAGTCGCTCCAGTACCTCGTCAATTCCAAGACCTGATTTGGCACTGCACCGCACCGCGTCAGTCGCGTCAATACCGATTATTTCTTCGATTTCCTGGCTGACCCGATCGGGTTCGGCCTGTGGCAGATCCATTTTATTTAATACCGGAATAACCTCCAGCCCCTGTTCGATCGCCGTATAGCAGTTTGCAACGGACTGGGCTTCCACACCCTGTCCGGCGTCAACCACCAAGAGTGCGCCCTCACAGGCCGCCAGCGATCGTGACACTTCATAACTGAAGTCTACATGGCCCGGTGTATCAATAAAATTTAGCTGATAAACCCGACCATCCCGGGCGGTGTAGTTCAAGGTGACACTCTGGGCCTTGATGGTAATGCCCCGCTCTCGCTCAAGGTCCATCGAGTCCAACACCTGCTCGGCCATCTCTCGATCCTGCAGCCCTCCGCAATACTGTATAAAACGGTCTGCCAACGTGGACTTGCCGTGATCAATATGGGCGATAATGGAAAAATTGCGTATATGACTGAGGTCGGACACTGAATAGATAGCCTGTAACATGCAAGGTGGTATGAAGGTTTCGCGGGCGGCCACCGTCAGGTGGTAGCCGGCCCGAGGCGGCAAGTCTACCGCATTTGCCGGACGGGTGCATTAAAGACGGCAACGCGGCGGACTACTGCCTGGATGGGTCGTTTTACGCCCACACAGACCGGCTTTCAAAAAACATTCGGCAATGGGTTATGACGGCACGATCAGCTGTTCGACAGACGGCGTAACCGGCTGAATCGACAGCAGGACTGGCTGGTAGCCCGCCGAACGCCCATAGACGCGCGCCCATTGTTGTGCGGCCAGACCGCCGGCATACAGGCCGACGGCCGCCGCAAATACGGAATAAACACTGGAAGCCAACGGTGCCACCAGCAGCAGTGCCACCAACATTCCGATCACAGGTAACCCGTAGGTAACGAGAGATGCGGTCAACACGGCGTTTTCGGCAATCCCGATTGTGACCCGGGCACCCGGCTTCAATTGCGCGCACGAAAAATTGCCCGTCTCGACTGGCATCTCAGACCAGCTGCCGCCCAGCCGCTGCAATACCTCCTGACCACAGCCACTTCTTGCCTTGCAGGCACCACAAACAGACTGTTGGCGAGCCTTTACCCAGACAACGTTGGGCTCAACACGGGAAACAATGGCATCTTCGGTAATCACGGAGGCTGACTCCAAACGTTTCGGTATGCGTATTCTAATCAGAATTTTTCATGGCTGCGCGCATTTTCAGTCCGCATCAGCGCGGCCCCTTCCCATTTGCCTAG
>CAYSTJ010000028.1:0-42612 GCA_964434105.1 uncultured Cellvibrionaceae bacterium
AATGCCTGGCGGTATCAATAGCTATGGAGTATGCAGATTTTATTGTATAGTCAATTATTGATTTTCCCAGGTCTGCGGCAGCGGTAGCGGTAGCGGTAGCGGCGATTGAGTTGTCTTTTGTCTCTGCTATTTTTGATATTGTGTTTTCTGTTAACTCATCCAAAACGCCTACCACTTTATATCCGATGAATTGATAGCGAGCGTCGGCATAAGGAATGTATCAGGAGAGGGGGCAACATCCTTATTCTCGGCGCCTAAGTCCTTGGTTCGGGTGATTTTACTGCTTCGCGGTGACATCATCAATAGGCCGGTGAAAATATTGTGGATAGTCTTTTACTCAACACTTCACACCCACGCTGCCACTGCGCCCACACCCGTACCGTGTGCTTGAACCGGATCTCCCAAGGCACCGATCCTGCCTTCGAAGCGGCATCGGCCATTAGCAACCGATGAGCGGCGCCCAGACGGTGGCGCAATATGGGAAATGCATTGCAATCTCCGACAATTCGATAAAAAAGTGCTTGAAACTTAACCAAACAATTTGTTAACGTGGAAACTATCATCCAAGCAAAAAAACTTACAGGAAACGGAACCGCCAGGGATTTCCGCCTGTTAACCTGACTCCCAATCTGACCCGATAAAACGGAAGCTGTTCCAGCCATGGAATATTGTCCGGCCAGCCTGCTATGGCGCCGACTGCGAATTTTTTCGCCTTGACACCCGCCTTTGATTTTCGATCTGTCCGTGTGACAGGAACGGTGTTCCGGCAGCATAGCCACAGGTTTATCGACAGAATGGTTACAGGTTGACAGCAACATTGTTTGAACAGGCACGAGTTATTAACCTGCGCACTACGCCAGAAAGCCGCGTAGCCGCATCAACATTGTGAGCCGTCATGCAATACAGTAAATTCATGATCGATCTGGTATACCAGATTCGTAGAAATGTACCGCCCCACGCGAAACCAACGGTAAAACTGACCAACCCCGATCTGCTGGATAATCTGCTTGATCTGTACTTTCAGTCGAACAACAAAGGTTTGCGCGCTGATATTGAAAACCTGATGACCCTTGCCGGTAGCGCCTGGATAGACACCCTGCGCGAGCGTCGACGCCGCACCGAAATCAAAGTCCCTATCAACGCCGCCCGTGCGCCGGAAGCGGCAGCCGGACAGCGGTCTTCTTTTACCGTAGCAACCAGCCCACCCGACAAGCCTGCCAGCAAACGCCGATCCTATCGGGGTGTGCAAATTGCCGACAGTTGACCCTGGACGGCAGCCCGGGTCGTCCCGGTTCGCCAAATAGGACGGCGCCTGCAGCCCCCGAAAAACCCGGGACGTGAGCTGCATGGTCACCATGATTTATTCTTCGAATACCGGTGTCGCCCATAAGTCGTATTCGTCCGCTTCTTCGACAACAACGGGCAGGATATCACCGGGCTGCAGCCCGAAGTCTCCTTCGATATTGACCACGCCGTCGATCTCGGGCGCATCGGCATGGCTTCTGGCCACGGCCAGCCCGGATTCCACGTGGTCCACGATTACCTCGATTTCGCGCCCCAGTTTGGCCTCAAGGCGTTTCGCGGAGATGGTCTGCTGGCGCGCCATAAAGCGCTCCCAACGCTCCCGCTTTACGTCGTCAGGCACCGGGTCCGCCAGCGCATTGGCCGTCGCCCCGCTGACCGGTGAATATTCAAAACAGCCCACACGATCCAGCTGCGCTTCCTCCAGCCAGTCCAGCAGGTATCGAAAATCGTCTTCGGTCTCGCCGGGAAACCCGACAATAAACGTCGACCGCAGAGTAATATCGGGGCAGATTTCCCGCCAGCGATGAATACGTTGCAATGTTTTGTCCTGATGGGCCGGTCGCCGCATGGCCTTCAAAATGGCCGGGCTGGCATGCTGCAATGGAATATCCAGATAGGGCAACACCTTGCCTTCTGCCATTAATGGAATGATATCGTCCACATTGGGATAGGGGTAAACATAGTGCAGACGCACCCACACCCCCATCTCCCCCAGCGCCTGACAAAGGTCGTACAGTTTGGTTTTCACCGGCCGCCCCTGCCAAAAGCCGGTGCGGTATTTCAGGTCCACGCCATAGGCGCTGGTATCCTGCGAGATCACCAGCAGTTCCCGCGTGCCCGCCTTTACCAGTCGCTCGGCTTCGTCCAGTACACTGCCGATGGGCCGGCTGACCAGATCTCCCCGCATTGACGGAATAATGCAGAATGCGCAGCGATGGTTGCACCCTTCCGAAATCTTGAGGTACGCATAATGTCGAGGCGTAAGCTTGATGCCCTGCGGCGGCACCAGGTCAACAAAGGGGTTATGATCCTGACGCGGTGGCACCACCTGATGCACCGCATTGACCACCTGTTCGTATTGTTGCGGCCCTGTTACCGACAGGACCTTGGGATGTGCATCACGGATAACGGACTCATCCACCCCCATGCAGCCGGTCACTATCACCTTGCCATTCTCGGCAATGGCTTCGCCGATGGCGTCCAGCGATTCCTGTTTGGCGCTGTCGATAAACCCGCAGGTATTGACCACCACAACATCCGCGTCGTGATAGGTGGGCACCAGCTCATAGCCTTCGGTGCGCAGCTGGGTAAGAATGCGCTCGGAATCGACCAGCGCTTTGGGACAGCCGAGGCTGACGATACCAACTTTGGGTGACGCGTTTGCGGGGGTGGTCATAATTGCAACACTGGACAGGAGAATGAAAGCGCGCGATTCTACCGGAAAATGACCGCAGCGTCTGCAACGGTGGTCACCGCCAGCCGATTTCGCCGGTCCACGTCAGTGCGCTGCCCGCAGACGTTTCAGCACCAGTGCCTCCATCAGGCCTATCACCGCAAATGACAGCGCGAGCAGTGGCAGAAACAGCGCCAAACCCAGTATCGCGGCAATGACTGAACCCGTCAGTCGCCGCTGGGCAGTTGCCGGCGGCGCGCCAAGGCTGCCGGCAGGCCGGCGTCGGTACCACATCACCACCCCGCTCACACACAACAGGATAAGGCCGGATGCGGTAATCAGCCCCAGCAGCTGATTGGCCCAGCCAAACAGCTGTCCTTCATGCGCGGAAATGCCGATTCCGACGGCTTTGTCGATACTTCGGCGCTGGGCGAAGGTTTCCAGCTTGACGATCTCCGCAGAGTCACGGTCCAGCCAGGCGTCCACTCTCAGCATGCGATTGGCGTGTTGCGACGACACTTTCCAAAGACGTGGATTATTACTGTCGGGCGACAGTTCAACGGGGGGTGCAAACTGCAGCGATTGCGCGGCCTCGTAGACTGATGAGATGAGCTGGCGCTCTTCGGCCTGCCCCACTGCCGCCACGGCGTGACCTTCGTGCGCACTGCTGAGCACCCAGTCCATCGACACGGCCGGTTCAAATTGCGCCCGGATTTCCTTGAATGCACTCCCCCACACCAATGCCCAGGGCAGCCCGCTCACCAGCAGAAACAGTGCCAGGGCTGCAATCCAGATACCGCAGACGGCGTGCAGATCGCGCCAGAACTGGCGCCCTCCCTGCCGCAGACGCGGGTACAGTACGCCGCCCAGCCCCCGCGCCGTTCTGGGCCACCACAGATAGAGCCCGGTGAGCAGCAGCACAATTGCCCAGCAACCCGCCAGCTCTATGACCACAGCGCCTGCGTTACCCAGCAACAGCTCGCCGTGGAAGGATTTGACCAGATTGACAAAGCGATTATCGAAGTCTCGCACCGTCAGGATTTCCCGGGTGTACGGATTCATATAAACCAGCTGCCTGGTATCCCCCTGAAGCAGGGTGATGACGACAGCCTGGCGTTCGGTTTCAGGCAGCCGGTAACTTACTACCCGGCTACCGGGCAATGCGGCCAGTGCAGCGTCGATCTGGGATTGAGCGGATGTTCGCTGTGCCGTTGTGGGCAGGTTCTGGTAGCCACGATCAACGAACGCGTCGATCTGGGGTTTGAAGAGATAAATCATGCCGGACAGGGCCAGCGTAATCACAAAAGGAATGCAGAACAAACCGGCGTAAAAATGCCAGCGCCAGATGGTGCGGTACAGGCCGGGGTAACGTTCCTTCGGTGGCGCCTTGACGGGGCCCAAGTTTGTCATAGTCATGCCCTATCGGTAATCATAACCCATGTTCAGATAGACCGTCCGTCCCGGCCAGGGGTGCGCCACATAGTCAATTCGGTTGGTCACGTTATCCATGCCGATGCCAAATCGCAACGATGGCGACCATTGCCAGTTGGCTTTCAGGCCCAGCCGGGTGAAGCTGTCCTGCGCACCATACACCCGTCGCGCGGTATCGGTATTGTCCAGCCGTCCATAGCTGCTGTCGGCATACTGGAGGTTTGCGCTGATCTGCCACTGCGGCGACAGATGCCAGGTTGACAGCAGGTTGCTCCGCCAGGGCGGCATACGCGGGGAATGGTTACCTTCTATCGACGGGTCTGCGCGGTTTTCAACAATTTCCGATTCGGCCCAGGTGAGATTAAAACGGACATCCAGCTGATCAAACACAAAGCCGGTCTGATTCAGTATCAGCTCGACACCGTGCGTATCCACCTGATCGACCGGCACAAACGTCATCACCGATACGCCGTCATTGGGTCCGCCACTGATGCGGTCGGTTTGCGATTCAATGACGTCCCGTATCCGGTCCTGAAAGATGTTGACGCGGAGATAGCCGCCATCCAGTGCGCGATCCAGCATCAGATTCTGGTGTAACCCGTCCTCTGGCCCCAGTTCCGGGTTGGCCTGGCTGATGGCATTGTAGGCACTGAACTGGCTGAACAGTTCTTCCACTATCGGGAAGCGATACGCCCGGGCCACCGAGTAGCGCACCTGCCACTGCTGTCCAGCCTGAAACCCGACGGACGCTTTCGGCGAAAACCGGCGCAGGTCATTGTCGGGTGTCGGCACTATCGCCAGGTCGCCCCCGGCAGTGCGGCTGAAATAACCGTCAGCACTCCGAAAATATTCCATGCGCCCCCCCAGAGCGACATCCCAGATATCGCCAATGGTCCGGTTCAGTTGCACGTAGGCGGCGTCAATCCGGGTGCGACCACCGCTGCTGTTTACCCGTGTGTCTTTTTCTGCCGGGTGCCAGTGCGGGGAATCATAAATATCGTAATTCAACTGGTAGCGTTCGTGACGCAGGCCGGCCGTCCATTGCCACTGGCCCGCCATGTCTGGCCTGGTCCGAAGTTTCAGTTCAGCGGTCTGCCAGCCGGAGTCATCATAAACTGCCACTTCGGCCCCGCCTTCGTATTGTGGAAACGCCGGGTTACTGCCGCTACTGACCGTTTCGTCATTCAATATGTCGAAGCGGCTCAGGTTTGCCTCCAGCTGCAACGTGTCGCTAATGTCTCCACGTATTCTGAGCCCCGCCGACAGCGAGTCGCGCTGTTGTTCACTGCTATTCAGCGCACGTGGCGCCAGCTGGAACCGTTGACCGTCAATGATGATCGGGCCGCCCCAGATCTCTCCGCCATTCTGGTCGCGCAGGTAGGTATTGGCCGAATTTTGCGCTGACTGGCGATCTTCATAAGCCAGGTTGAGCAGGGCTGACCAGCGGCTGCCTTCATAACCCAGCTTGAACTTGAAGTTGTCGGTCTGGGTATCCACAACGCCGGTGTCGCCGTAGTAATGCTGTTGATCACCGAATGGATCGGAACCGGTTACGGCACCAAACGCCGGAATGGCACCCCCGCTACCGCTGGCATCCGCGTCAGGGGTGGCATAATGGAAGGTCTGAGGTTGTCCCTGGGTGTTTAAATGGTTGTAGGACCCGTAGAAGGAGAAACGGCCAAGCCTGTTGCCAATGGCCAGAAACGTCTTGTGACCATCGAGTTGTCCCTCGAAGCCGTATGCGTTGAAGTCCTGCACAAAGTAACTGCTGTCAAACTGCAATGTCTTTGCCTGAGGCAACGCGGTCTCCATGATGACCACGCCGCCCATGGCATTGCCGCTGTACTCGGCTGAAAACGGGCCATAATGGACTTCGACGTGGGCGATCTCGCTGGCGGATACCATGGTCCAGCGCGGTGCGCCATTCCAGCGGGATTGCAATAGGTAATGCAGAGGGACACCATCCGCAAACACCATGGATCGCGACGTCTGGAACATATTCGCACCGCGCAGCCCCAGCGTTCCGTTCGCATCTCCAATAAACCGGCGGCGCACAATCAGGCTCGGTTCGAACTTCAGGGCGTCCTCGGTGGTGGCGATATTGATCGCTTCCAGGTCCGACGGTTTAAGCACACTGGTCGGGCCCATGTTGTTGGCGGCGCTAATTTCCACAGATGTACCCCAGATTACGACTTCCTGCTGGTCCGGCACTGGCGTAGAATCCCCCGCCTGCGCGGCAGCCGTCAGCGTCGCCAGGGTTGCACCGAACACGAGGCGATGCAGGGTCAATGACATGGTGGCCATGAGATACGGATAAAGCGGTGGCAATGAAGACTGCAGTTCATGTTTACTCCATCGGTAATCAAAGCATCGCCCCGGCGCGATGATCGGGTGGCCGGAACAGGGGGCGTGCCGCAGGCTGGCCGGCTCTCCGCAAAAACCTGGATTCGGTGGGAACTGACGACACCCGCGCAAACCGGTGGGGTCCGAATCCGGCGATGCCGTGCCCTTATCAAGTTTGTTTTGGATGAGCGGCATTTTAGAGGCCGGGCGGGAATATGAAAATGCGACAAAATGTCGCAGCCGAGCTGTAGACGCTAACAGTTTTCTGACTCGGTGCAGGTGCGCAATGACGGGGTTAATAATCGATACCGCTCCGACAGCGGTGTCAAACTTTCAATGGGCATAGCCCCGGGTGATGTAAAGATTCCATGGAAACAATCAATATTATCGGCTTTTTTTCGGCATTCTGTACGACGGTTTCATTTGCGCCGCAGGTCATCAAAGTTATCCGGACCGGCGATACGGCGTCCCTTTCGCTACTGATGTATGTCATTTTCACCATCGGCGTTGCCGGTTGGCTGGTGTACGGGCTGATGCGCCGGGACCCGGCCATGATCGCCGCCAACGGCATAACGCTGTGCCTTGCCACAATCATTCTGGCCATGAAGATACGCAATGACGTCATAGCGAACCGGGCGCGCAGTGGTGGCGCATAACAGCCGATCGGGACCGGCCCCGGCGGACCTCCCGTTCACTGTCCCGGAAACGCCGCTACTGCCTGGCGCGCGCCCCGGGCGACCAGTGTTTCGAGATATTGAACAACCAGCGCTTTGAACGCCGTGTGCGCACTGAGCCGGGTCTGACGGAACATCGACAGGTCCATAAAACGCTCCACTGTCGCCGGCGGGTTTTGCAGACCACCCGCCAGTGTTTTCAGTGTATCCGCCATCGGATCGCTGACTGTGATCGCATTGCCCTCTTCATCCACGCCTGCCACATACCGAATCCAGGCTGCGACACCAAGCGCCACAGCCCGCGGTAACTCCCCCCGGGCCAGCAGCATGTCAGCCCCCGCCAGCCAGCGTTGCGGAATTTTTTGCGAACCGTCCATGGCGATCTGGGCCGTGCGATGACGCAGGCTGTTATTCTCAAACCGCAGGATTAACTGATCGGCATAGGCACCGAGGTCGGTCCCGGCCGGCATATTGAGGGTGCGTGCGGCCTCGTTCAGCATATAGTGCCGGATCAGCGCCACGTAATCCGGCTGCTGCATGCAGTCAGACACGTATTCCAGCCCACCCAGAAAGCCGAGGTAGGCAAGTAGCGAATGACTGCCATTGAGCATCCGCAGTTTCATGTCTTCCCAGGGGGCAACATCGTTGACCACCGTCGCACCCGCCCGCTCGAAAGCCGGTCTGTCGCCATTGAATCGGTCTTCGATTACCCACTGACTGAACGCTTCGCAGCTGACTGGAATGCGATCGAAATCGGTGTCGGACAATGCCTGTACCCGCTCGATTGATGCGGTTGTCGCGGCAGGCACAATCCGATCAACCATGGTCGCGGGAAAGTTGACAGTCTCGCTGATCCACTGCGCGAGCCGGGGGCTGTTGCAGGCGGCCAGCTGTATCACCACTTCGCGGGTGTTGGCACCGTTGTGCGGCATGTTGTCGCAGCTCATTACGCTGAAGGGTACCATCCCATTCTCATAGCGGTGCTTCAAACCGGCCACAATAATACCCGGAGCCGAACGGGGCCGGTCGGGGTTGGCAATATCGTATTGGATGTCGGGGCTATCCCGATTCAGGGTGCGGTTTGCGAGATCGAAGCAGTAGCCCTTCTCGGTGACCGTCAGCGACAGAATTCGGGTATCCGGATTGGCGATTCGCTGCAGCAGTTCTTCGGTTTCACCATCGCCGGCATAGAGTACTTCACATATGCTGCGTATCTCGCGCAGTGTGACACAGGCTTCAGATTCATATTCCGCCACCGTGTAACGCAGGCCCTGCGCCGCCATAACATCCACCAGTTCGTGATTGGAACGGATATTGGCCGCAGCAATCCCCCAGCGGGTTTCTCCCTGATTCAGGAGCTTTTGCATGTAGACGGCCAGATGCGCCCGGACAAAGGCCCCGAGCCCGAGATGGACAATGCCAATCCGGACATCCCCGGGATTAAAGGTTGACGCGATACGTTCCACTTTCATGGCTCTGACTTCACCTGACTGTTGATTCTTGCAATGGCAATGAATGAATGGCACTTGAACCCCGCTCCAGAAGCCCGGCGTTACATTGATCAGGTGCCATTCACCGTTTGTGGTATACGGTTTAAACAAAAACCTTACCAGTTGAAAAGTGTACCGTCCTGCAGCCGGTTCACTGGCAGACATTTACGCTGGTACGGGTATTTGGCCGCGAGCTTTTCATCGATTTCCACGCCGTGACCCGGCACTTCGCCAGGAACAAAATACCCGTCGTTGAACGAGTAGGCATGCGGGAAAACTTCGTCTGCCAATTCGGTGTGGGCCATGTGTTCCTGTACCCCAAAATTGGGCACCCAGTAATCGAAATGCAACGCCGCACCCATGCAGACGGGCGACAGATCTGTGGCGCCGTGACAGCCGGTGCGCACGTGATACAGTGCGGCGAAATCGGCAATTCGGCGCAGATGTGTAATGCCACCGGCGTGTACTACCGTGGACCGGATATAGTCGATCAGCTGGTTCTGGATCAGCTCGCGGCAATCATGAATGGAACTGAACACTTCGCCGACGGCGATGGGTGTGGTCGTATGTTGCCGGATAAGCCTGAACGCCTCCTGGTTTTCGGCCGGCACCGGATCTTCCATCCAGAACAGCTTATACGGCTCAGCCTCCTTGCCCAGGCGTGCCGCCTCGATGGGGGTCAACCGATGGTGAACATCATGCAGTATATGCAGGTCGTAACCGAATTGATCGCGCACCGCGGCGAACAGTTTCGGTACATGATTGAGGTACTTTTCCGTTGACCACAGGTGCTCCGACGGCAGTTCGGCATCAGCCGGTTCGAACTTGCCGTCCTTGCCGACACCGTAGACCTGATCAAGCCCCGGAACACCGCATTGGACGCGAATGGCTTTGTAGCCTTTCTCGGCGAATTCGGCCACGCGCTCCAGGGTTTCACCGATTTCGTTGCCGTTGGCATGCCCGTAGACCATTACGCCGTCACGGCTGCGACCGCCCAGCAACTGGTACAGCGGCATGTTGGCCGCTTTCGCCTTGATATCCCAGAGTGCCGTATCCACTGCCGCAATGGCCGTCATGTTGACCGCGCCACGCCGCCAGTAGACACCCCGGTAAAGATATTGCCAGATATCTTCGATCCGCTGGGGATCCTTGCCAATCAGCATCGGGCAGACATAATCTTCCAAAAACGTCACAACCGCTTTTTCGCGACCGTTCAGGGTGGCGTCGCCCAGCCCGTAAAGACCTTCGTCGGTCATAATTTTCAGGGTGACGAAATTGCGGTCCGGGCTACAGACGATCACTTTGGTATCGATGATTTTCACTGATTATCTCCATTGCAGGATGTGACGATTAAGAAAAGAGCCGGGACTTCGGGGCCCCTGTTAACTACTCAATTGCATTCATTTTTTCGCGGAGAATAATTGCTCCCCGGTGCTGGATGACCTGGCAGGCCAGTCGGTGCCCCGCAGCGGCGGACTGTGACGGAGTTTTTCCCGCAATGCGGGCGGCAATATAAGCCGCGCTGAAAGAGTCTCCCGCCGCGGTCGTATCCACCACCCGATCGACACGACAGGCCGGCTCCGAAAAATAGCCGCCCTCCGCACTTTGCCCCACACAATCGCCCGGCCCCTGCTTGATGACGACCTCGGGAATAGCAAATGGGCTGACCCGTTGCAGCACCTCTCCGGCGGTGTCCGTGCCAAACAGGGCCGTTTCGTCATCCAGCGTCAGTAACGCCAGGTCGCACAGGGGCAGTATACGGTTATAGTGGCTGCGGGCCGTTTCAATTTCAGGCCATAGCCGGGGCCGGTAGTTATTGTCGAAAATGATGCGTCCCCCCTGTGTGCGGTATTCTGACAGAAAATCCAGCAGTCTGTCGCGATCGCGATCCGACAGAATGGCCAGGCTGATACCACTCAGGTAGAAAGCATCCAGGCCTGGCATTCTCGCCAAAAGTTCGTCGGCCTGCGGTGTGGCGAAATAGTAGCGTGCCGCTGATTCGCCCCGCCAGTAGCTGAAGCTGCGCTCACCGGATTCATCGACGAGAATATGGTAAATCCCCGGCGTCCGGTTCGGTAGCCGCTGCACATAATCACAGGCAATGCCTTCGTCCTCCCAGCCCTGCAGCATGGCATCGCTGAACGGATCCGTACCAATGGCGGTGATATAGGCTGTGGTGATGGCCGCGTCGTGTTTCAACCGGTTGAAATAGATTGCGGTATTGCAGGTATCGCCGGAAAACGCCTGGCGCTGGGGTTGCAGGGGCTTTCCCTGCAGCTCGATCATGCACTCACCAAAAAAGCCGATCTGCCGGATATGTTTCACTGAACTTTACCTTTCGATATGTCACGATTAATCAAGGTTCACGCAGATTCGGGTGGGGGCCGTATTCCGCGACTTTTTGTCATTATTTAGCCCTTTCACTGCTCATCCTGAGCCTGTCGAAAAACCGAAGCCTGTCGACGGATCACCAAAGCTCAGGCACAGCCTGAATCATTACGACTTCTTCAACACACTGTTTATATCAATACCCGATTTCACTTCGATATTGATACCATCGGAAAGGCCGGTCTCGATGCGGCGCCGCTCGAAGACCTGGGGCGCGGTTTCGACTTCGACCCAGGTCGTCTGTCCGTCTGTGTCGAGCAGGCCTTCATTGATGGCCAGTACATTTTCCCGCCGATCCAGCACAATGTCGGCGTTGGCGCTGTAACCGGCGCGTAGAAACGTCCCTTCCGGCAACTCCACCGCAGCGCGGATCTCAAATTTGATCGTCCCGGCATCGTCGACGCCTTTCGGCGCTATGTACTCCAGCACTGCGCTGAAGCTTTCCGATTCAAGCGCACCAATATTCAGCATCAGGTCCATTCCCGCCTGAATTTTTCCAACTTCCGACTCGTCGACCGTCCCTTCAAAAATCAGGTCCTGCATATTGGCGAGATTGGCAATGGTGGTCCCTTCGTTGAAGGTGTTGGTCTCGATCACAAAAGCGCCTTCTTCGACCGGCAGGTCCAGCACCATACCGGCGATGGTGGCCCGCACCAGGTTCGAGACCTGCCCCGCTTTCTGCGATGCGCCTTCGCGGATAATCGACAGGTTGCTTTCCGAGGAGGACAGCGCTTCACGCTGCAATTCCAGATCGAGTACGTACTTGTTGTACTCCGACTCTGAAATAAGCTTGTCCTTGAAAAGTCGTTGCTGACGCGTGTGCTCACGCTGCGCATTTTCATAGCTGATTATGGCGCGCTGCAGTTGGCTCTCGGCCATATTCAGCTGTTCCATATTCGGAATAATACGGATTTTGGCAATCAGATCATCGCGGTCGACCACATCGCCGGCCTGCACGTAAAACTGCTCCACAACGCCCGACACCTGGGATTTCAACGCAATCTCGCGACGCGGAACGATTTTACCGATCGCGACTGTTTTGTTGACGATGTCGGTCATGAGCGGCGTTGCCGTTTCGTATACTACAGGCTTTTCTTTGGATTTTTGGTACAGGAACACCGTCGTCCCGACAAACAATAAAACGCACACCGTTAGCAGCAGGTAAAGTCCAACTCTCTTCATTTAATTATCAACCGGGTTGTTTGGTTATACATAAATTGCGTGATTGCCCAATCGTTGCCAGGGTTAGCTGACATGCAGGTTATTGATCCTGCAGCGCGATGACGGGGTCGATTCTCGCTGCACGTCGAGCGGGCAGTAAACAGGCCAGCGCACCCGCTACCAGCAATGTAAAAATGGCGATTCCCGCTGTGGTAAAGTCGATCTGGGGATTGGCAAACATCTGGTTGCGCGGCGACGCGCTGCTGGCAATACTTCCCACCAGCTCCAGCATGGCTACACCGGCAACCAGCCCGAAATAGCCGGCGAACAATGTGATTACCAGCGACTCCTGCACAATCATGGCAACAATCGACGTCGGTGTGGCACCGATGGCCTTGCGTATACCGATTTCCTTGGTGCGCTCCTTCACCACGATCAGCATTATATTGCTTACCCCAATCACCCCCGCCACTATAGTGCCGATGGCCACGATCCAGCTGAACAGGCGAACGCCGTGGAACAGGTCCTGCACTTTATCGAATTCCTTTTGCATGTTGAAGTGACCGATCACTGTTGTTTCGTCGGGATGAAAACGGTGCCTTTCCTTGAGCAGGGCGACGGCTTTCTGTTCGATAATTTCCGAATCCACCCCCGGCCTGGGCACCATGACAAATACATGCATCAGGTCCGCCTGATTAAAGGTATACCGCAGTGTCGTATTCGGCAGATAAACCCGCTCCGCCTCGCGTTCGGCATTATTGTTCAGTCCCGCCGGTTCCGACACACCGACGACCCGAAAGTAGATGCCGTAAATGCTGATTTCCTTGCCGATCGCATCGTCTGCGCCAAACAGCATTTCCTTTACCCGGGTACCGATAACAGCAACCTTGCGCTTTTCCTGAATATCGAAGGCATTCAGAAAGCGCCCGGCAAGCAGGTTCGGTCGGCGGATTTTGAACTCGTCGGGATAGACGCCGCTGACTTCGAAGCTGTCGGATTTGTCGCGGTGGACGATTAGCGTAGTACCGATCCCGTTGCCCGGCGCAATCAGATCGATCTCCGGAATCTTGTTTTTCAGCATGGCGATGTCGTCATGTCGCAGGGCAATGCGGCGCCCTTTGGGCAGGCCTTTATAGGGCAATAGCGCCGGGCTGCCGTTCCAGACCCAGACTGCATTGGTAGAGCTGGCAAAATTGGCTCGCATAATACCGTTTTCCAGTCCATTGCCGGAGCCCAGTAACGCCACCAGCATAAAAATGCCCCAGAACACCCCAAAAGCAGTCAACCCTGTGCGCAATTTATGCCGCCCCAGCGTCTCCATGATCTCGCGCCATTTATCCAGATCCAGCACGCTCAATCCTCGTTCATGGCCGCGACGGGCGTAATGCGGGCGGCGCGAATGGCGGGCGCCAGGCCGGCCAGCGCACCCACCAGAATCAATATGACAATGGCGGCGATCGCTGCACCAAAATCCACTTCCGGACTCTTGAAATAGGAGAGCTCAAGATTCAGACGAACCAGCAGATGATTGACTCCTTCAATAATCAGCACGCCCACCACCAGACCGAGATAGCCGGCAATGGACGTAATAAAAATGGATTCGGTCATAATCATGGAAACAATGGAGCCGGGCGTAGCACCAAGTGCCTTGCGTATCCCGAGTTCTTTGGTCCGGTCTTTGACGGTAATAATCATAATATTACTGATACCGACGATGCCCGCGGCCAATGTTCCTATACCCACAAACCAGACGAACATGGTAATGGCGCCGAATAATGCCGTAAGCTGCTCGGCCTGCTGCAGTAAATTCCAGGAATAAAACGCTTTTTTGTCGGTGGGCGATACGATATGGCGGCGCTTCAGTAGCGCGACCGCATCTTCCTCCAGCTGATAGCCATCCACGCCCGGCTTCGGGTTGAGGGCAATAATGCCGATATTTCTGCCGTTACCAAAGGTTTTCTGGAAGGTGCTCATGGGCATGTAGATACGCTCTGACATCCTGCCCTCCCAGCCAGCATCGTAAAAGACCCCGACCACCCGAAACGGGACCCCGCCAATATTGATATATTCGCCGACGGGATCGGCGTTTTTATCAAACAGGGTCTCGGCCACACGGGTTCCAATAACGACGACCTTGCGGTTTTCCCCGATATCGAAATCGTTCAGCCGCCGGCCTTTTTCGTAATCCTGCTGGATTTTTATCTTAAAATAATTCCGGGCTGTGCCAAACACGCCGAAGCTGCCCGACCGGTTTTTATAGGTTACGTAAATATCGCCCTGGCGGAATGAGCCCATGGCACTCTCGGCACTGACAAACTCCACGCCGGGCAGTTCGTTGTAGATTGCATCGACATCGTCCATGGTCAGTTGTATTTGACGCGGTGCCGACAGGCCCTTGTAGGGCACCGCCGTCCGGCGTCCGCCAACCCAGATGGCGTTGCGCACATCGCTGCTGAAGCCGGCCTCGGCTCCACGCTGCAGGCCCGTTCCGGCCCCCAGAAGCAGAATAAGCAGCAGAATCCCCCAAAAGACACCAAACGCGGTCAGCGCAGTCCGCAATTTGTTTTTGCGGATCGTAAAAAAGATTTCCTGCCAGCTGTCGGCATTCATCACTGGCCGCCTGCCGTCATGGCAGCGGGTGATGTTTCGACTATATTGCCGTCTTTCAGGTGAATGATACGTCGCGTCTGATGGGCGATATCGTCTTCGTGCGTCACAATCACAATGGTTTTTCCACCGTCATTGATTTCTCGCAGAAATGCCATCACCTCCATGGTGGTATTGCTATCGAGCGCACCGGTCGGTTCGTCAGCGAGGATTACCTTGGGGTCGGTCACCAGCGCCCGCGCAATGGCAACGCGTTGCTTCTGTCCGCCCGACAGTTCGCCGGGCATATGTAATTTCCGGTCCGACAATCCCACCCTTTCCAGGTACTGTTCGGCTTTTCGATTGCGCTCGCGGCGCCCCATCTTTTGGTAGTACAGGGGCAACGCGACGTTTTCCATGGCGTTTTTGAACGGCAACAGATTGAAGGACTGAAATATGAAACCCAGGTGCTGGTTACGTAATCGGGCGGCATGACGCTCACCCAGATTGCGAATCTCGGTACCCGCCAGCCGGTAGGTGCCGGCGTCATGATGATCCAGAATACCCAGAATGTTCAACAGGGTTGACTTGCCTGACCCGGAAGACCCCATGATTGCCACCAGCTCCCCGGCTTCAATACTGAGGTCTATCCCTTTGAGAACATGCAGCCGCTGCTGCTCGTCGCCATAATACTTGTGTATGCTCTGTAGCTGAATCATTCGACGGCGCAGTTACTCATGAAAGCCGAAGGGACGATGCAGGCCAATCTGATGGATCGGCTGCGGCGCATCGGCAGATTGTTCCTTTCGAGCATGAAGCCCCAGCATAGTTCCCACGAAACCACCTGCCCGCTGCGTACTCAGGACACGGGCATCCGCATCGCGCACCACCCAGCGTAAATCATCGTCGCGCTCTTTCAGGTAGAAATGCAGGGCTTCGGACTCAGCCCTGATTCCCAGCACCAGCGCCTTCTGCCCGTCATTCACTCTCAGGTTAATTGCCTTGATGACCCGCGCATCCCCATCTTCGGCCAGTTCCAGAAAGACTTCGTAGCGATCACCCACCTTGCGAACGCCCAGATAATAGTGCGACGTTTCGTTCTGGAAAGCTGTGATACCGGCACTGACACCGTCCGCCAGTGGCAAGTTCAGCGCGGTGCTCACATCGAAGGCAAGGTGCTGCTGCCGCTGTGCGACAAACGCAACGTTATCCTGCACCGACAGGTCATTTTCCAGCGCCGTCAACTCAAGCTTGCCGGCATTAAGGTTGAGCCAGTCCGGCTGAACCTGACGCAGCCAGGTCCAGTGCGGGCTGAGCTGTTGGCTGGTAAAGTCATCATGCCGGGTGAAGTTCCCGGTAAGCGGCTCAGCACCGGGCGTCGGCGGCAACCCCTGGGGCGCCGGCACCTGATAGGGGACGGTTTTTCCCGGCTCCAGAATCATCGGCCAACCGTCCTGCCAAGTAACGGGCAGCATGAATGTCTCCCGCCCGGTGTTAAAAAACGTGCTGTCGTAATTACGTGTCGCCAGGAATACGGCCCACCATTCGCCCGCTGGCGTCTGAACCAGATCCGCGTGGCCGGCTGTGGCAACCGGGTACGGGCGACCCGGGTCCAGATCACGCTGGGTTAGAATGGGGTTCCGGTGCCAGGGTTCGAACCTGTCGGTGAGGTTTCGGGCACGGAACACGACGGCAGAATGGTCTTCGGCAGTGCCACCTTCAGCGCACACCAGGTAATACCAGCCATCAACCCTGTAAATGTGTGGCGCTTCAATCCAGACCGGTTCGTCTTCAATATTGACACCGCCATCGACCAGCAACCGGCCTGGCGGTATCACTTTTTTCGCTTCGGGGTCGAATTCCCATAGATAAATTGCGCGATGCCCGTCGTAAAGCGGCTTGTTATCCGGTGGCGGACCATTGTGGGAAATATAGATGCGTCCGTCATCGTCGAAGAAGATATCCGGATCAATGCCGTCAATTTCCGGCAGGAATATCGGATCGGACCAGGGCCCCGCCGGGTCAGTGGCGGTAACAATAAAATTGCCGCCCGCATCATCGATACCCGTGGTGATCACGTAAAAGACGCCGTCGTGGTAGCGGATGGTCGGTGCAAAAATGCCGCGTGACACCTGCGCCCGTGGAAACCTGAGTTGACTTTCACGTGTCAGCACGTGACCGATGGGGCGCCAGTTGACCAGATCGGTACTGTGAAATATGGGTACGCCGGGGACGTAGGAAAACGACGAATGGATCATGTAAAAGTCATTGTCGACACGCACGATACTGGGATCTGGATAAAAGCCGCCGATAATCGGATTACGATAATGGCCGGGTTTTAATGGAATATCTGCCAGCTTGTCCTGACCGACATACTGGAACCAGTCGAACGCAACGTGGGGAGAACGCCCCTTTTGCTTGACCGATTGCATGGCGCAACCGCCCAACATAAAGACCGCCAGAAAGATACAAAGCCCCGCCCATGGCGTTTTAACACGTTTCATCGTTTGTTGGTTCTCCTGTTAATGGCGCCGGAGGCGCATGCCCGCCATTGAAAAACGGGTGTCAGTGCGCACAATAAAAAGCCCGCCATGTGGCGGGCTGCCTTACAAGACGGCAATCAGCCTTCCATATGCTCCAGCTCCTTGCCCTTGGTCTCCTTGACAAACTTGAGCACGAAAAATATCGACACTATGGCGCCCAGCGTGTAAAGACTGTACGCAAAGGCCAGACCCAGCCCCGCAAGCAACATCGGGAAGGTCCAGGTGACCAGAAAATTGGAGCCCCACTGAGCCAGCCCCGCCACCGCCAGGCCGGAGCCACGGATCTGGTTGGGAAACATTTCGCCCAGCATGACCCACATTACCGGACCCCAGGAGAGATTGAAAAACACGACATAGGCGTTACCGGCCACCAGGGCAAGCTTGCCCATATTGTCGGATAAAATTAGCTGACCGTCCGTCAGCTGTCCACTGGAAAGTGCGATGACCATCAGACCGAGAGTGACCGACATACCCAGCGAACCAATCCAGAGCAGCGGCTTGCGGCCGATTCTGTCGATCAGCATGAGAGCAACAATACAGGCGGCAATACTCAGCCCCCCGGAAAACACATTGATCAGCAACGCATCGTTTTCCGAAAAGCCCACCGCCTGCCATAGCACCGCGCCGTAATAGAACACCACGTTGATACCGACCAACTGCTGAAAAGTCGCCAGACCAATCCCCACCCAGACGATGGGCCGAATTTTGCCGGTGGCTTTGCTGATCAGATCGGACAGCCGGGGCCGGTGATGATCAGTTGCCAGTGACGCATCAATCTCACTCAGCTTGGCGCTGCCCTCCTGATCTCCGTAAAGCCGCACCAGCACTTTCAGTGCAGCATCCTTTTTGCCATTGGCGACAAGATAACGGGGACTCTCCGGAATAAACAGCAATGCAACCAGAAAAAATACCGCAGGAAACAGTTCGATCCAGAACATCCAGCGCCAGGCAGCATAGCCGAGCCAGAATTCCGCGATTGACGCGCCGGCTGCGCCAGCCAGAAGGTAGTTACTGAGGAATGCGGCTGTCAGCCCGACAATAATCGCTACCTGCTGGATGGTTGCCAGTCGGCCACGATACCGGGCGTGTGCCACCTCGCTGATATAGGCTGGCGCCATGACACTGGCAGCGCCCACGGCCAGACCGCCGATAACGCGGTAGCAGACAAATTCCAGCGACGAGGTAGAAATGCCCGACCCCCACGCCGATATGATGAAAAGAACCGCAGCGACGATCAGCAGCGTACGCCGACCATAAAGATCAGCCAGTCTGCCTGCCGTGAATGCACCAACGGCGCACCCGAGCAGCATAGAAGCGACATTAAATCCGGTACCGGCAGAAGAGGAATTGAAAGCCCGCTGCAAACCGTCGACGGTGCCGTTGATAACCGCACTGTCAAACCCGAACAGAAAGCCGCCTATTGTCGCCACACAGCTGATAAGAATGATGTACCCTGTATTCGTTCCGCTTGTACTGGTCACTTTTTACCTTCTTGTATTGTTAATTATTGTGAAGTTCAAACTGCAATCTGTATAAACATCGACCCGGACAGAACTACCGCAGCAATCGCCTGATTCAGCCAAATCCGTGCGTAACTATTCAGCTCACGCCCCGATTTGCCCCCGCACCTGCCAATGTAAAACTGTGTTAAAAAAGGTCACAAACCGGTCGGAAACAGGTTTGAACGCCTACCCGGGCGGCCCGGAGATGCGCGGCGTATTGACACGCGTAAACTCACATCTTGCGCCCTGCTCTGAATAAATCCGGGCGCAATCTGAACAGTTACAACACGCGCTGGGTTGTTACCTCCGCACTACATTTCGAATGAAAACCCCTGCTCCTGCAGCTTCTGATAGGCATCCCGATCAAACCGGTAAAGGTTTGCCGCCCTGTGGGCTACACCCTGCTGCTTTTCGTTACACGGCGTCAAGACATTCATACGCATAATCTTGCGACGAAAATTCGGCTTGTCCAATTGCGTATCAAGAATGGTTTCGTAGAGTTCCTGCAGCTGCAACAGCGTGAATTTTTCCGGCAGCAGGTTAAAGCCGATGGGCTTATGGCATATCTGGTGCCTGAGGTAGCGAATGCCGGTTTTGAGGATTTCATCGTGGTCATAGACCAGCGATGGACAGTCAGAAACACTGAACCAGCAAACGTCCTCGGCATTATGGCCAGCAACCAGCGAGTAATCGTCGGCACTGACCAGCGCATAATACGCAATCGTAACGACGCGATCGGCAGGGTAGCGTTCGACCTGCCCGAATGCCTTGAACTGCTCAAGGTACAACTCGTTAAGACCAGTAAGCTCGGACAGCAGCCGTGCAGCCGCATCGCGCAGGTTCTCGTCATAGCGGATCCACCCGCCCGGCAGCGCCCAACGCCCCTTGCTGATACCTTCGCGGTGCTTGATCAGCAATATCTTGAGCTCACCGTCCTGCATGCCAAAAATCGCATTATCAATTGACAGCGCCTGAATTACATCCTCCGGAGCCCTGACAGGAACCAGTTCCTCGTCGGCCGGGTAAGTATTATTACTCATCACACCTGGTGCACTCTTTGTTTTGATTGGAATCTACGGTCCGTGCGGCCACCGCACATTCGAGCAGTGCAGCAGCTGCGGACCTCAAGCGGCGAAGCCGGATCGGGCAGCGGGAGACCATATTGCAAACACCACCCTGTTTGCAAGCATCCTGTCGCCCTTAATACAGGGAATACCGCCCCTGCCTCCCGACCTAAATTGTGCAGGACACGGCGCCGTCGGTAGCGAGCGCCCCGCCGTCGCGACAACCGGGCAGGGTATCCGGTGTCCGTCAATTTCACGATGAGCCACGACAGGCTACGGCACACGGAGTATATTGTCCCCATCGGTAAATTCAATTTGCCGAACCGGTCGGAAAACGATACCCTTTTGACAATTTCCGGGAACCCTCTTGTAGTCCGGCAGACAATAACAATATACTACCTGTTTTGGCAACCGGGGTCGACAGCGTCTGATCAGGCTGGCTTATCACAGCAATCGTTTTAAACTCAATCAACATAAGTGATTCATACTATGCTTTTCCTAGGCTTGGACATTGGCAGTTCTTCTGCGAAAGTTTCCATCGTCGACGGCGATACCGGGCAGTGCCTCGGCGCCACCCATTATCCGGATACCGAACTCGAGATCATGAGTCCGAATGCCGGTTGGGCCGAGCAACACCCCGAGATCTGGTGGGACAGCATCCGCCACGGCCTGCGCCGCCTGTGTGCCAGCGCTTCCATTGACCCCAAAGCCATTGACGCCATTGGTATTTCCTACCAGATGCACGGCCTGGTGCTGGTTGACGCGAAACAGCAGGTATTGCGACCGGCGATTATCTGGTGTGACAGCCGGGCCATTCCCGCGGGCGAAGAAGCCTTCCAGGCGCTGGGTGCGGATCACTGCTTCGACCATCTGCTGAATTCCCCGGGAAATTTTACGGCATCCAAGCTCCGATGGGTACAGCAGAATGAGCCTGATATATTCGCACAGGTTCACAAGTTTATGCTGCCAGGCGACTATATCGCCATGAAACTGTCGGGTCAGATTACAACGACGGCTTCGGGACTGTCTGAAGGGGTGCTGTGGGACTTCGTGGAGCGCCGGCCCGCGCTGGAGTTACTCCGGCACTGGGGCATCAGCGAGAGCCTGGTGCCGGACATCGTTCCGACCATCGGCCATCAGGCCACGGTGTCAGATCAGGTGGCGGCCGAACTCGGTCTCAAACCCGGCGTGAAGATCGCCTACCGCGGTGGGGATCAGCCCAACAATGCCTTTAGTCTCAATGTTCTCGAGCCCGGCGAAGTCGCCGCCACGGGGGGCACCTCGGGCGTGATATACGGGGTCATTGACAAGCCGGCAGCGGATCGAAAATCCCGCGTAAACACCTTTTTGCATGTTAACGATACCGAGGCCAATCCCAGAAACGGCGTGCTTGTCTGCGTCAATGGCACCGGCCGTCTCTACAGCTGGCTGCGCCAGCTCCTGAGCGTCGGCAGCGATAAGCTGATCGACTATCCAGCGCTAAACCGGCATGCCGGAAAGGTGCCGGTCGGCAGCGAGGGGCTGCGTTTTTATCCCTTTGGCAATGGCGCCGAGCGAATTTATCAGAACCGGAATCCCGGCGCCCAGATGAGCGCCATTGATTTTAACCGGCACAACGCCGGTCATGTCGCACGTGCAGCCCAGGAAGGTATCGTGTTCGCCCTGAACCAGGGGTTTGATGTGCTCAAATCAATGGGCGGTACGGCGGATGTCGTTCGCGTTGCCAGAGGCAACCTCTTTCTAAGTGATATTTTTACCACAACATTCGCCTCGACCACTGGCGCCGTTGTGGAAGTCTACGATACCGACGGTGCTGCCGGGGCCGCCCGCGCAGCGGCACTGGGTTCGGGGTTCTATAAAGATGCCCGTGAAGCCTTCGGCAACCTGAAACCGGAAACCCTGATCCAACCTGATACCCAAAAAGCCGCGCAATACCGTGACGCCTATGAAAACTGGGTGGCAGGATTGCCCCGCGGAGTCAGCGCCGGTGAGTGATTACACAGCTTTCACGCTGAGCCTGAAAAACTCGGCGGTCAGCCTGGAGCTGGTACCGGCGTTCGGTGGCCGGATCAACCGTCTGGTACTGAGCGATACATTCAGACACAACCTGATTGCGGGGCTGTATTCCCGCGACGCTCTGGAAAGTGATACCGGCTTTCGGGGCATTCCCCTGTTCCCCTTCCCTAACCGGCTGGCACAGGGTCGCTATGAAATGGGTGGCAAATCCTATCAGTTGCCCATCAATGAACCGGGCCGTGGCAATGCGCTGCATGGATTTCTGTTCCAGCTGACGCCCGAAATCCGACATTTGGAACAATTGGAAACCAGCGCGCAGGCCACATTGACTTATCGGTATCCAGGCAACCTTGACGGATACCCCTTTCCCTGCGAAGTCAATATCGCCTACAAACTGCGCGCCAATGCGCTGGACGTGACGATGCGTATTCACAATACCGGCAGGGACAGCATGCCGGTTGGATTTGGCTGGCATCCCTATTATCAGCTCGATAGCACGGTTGATGACATGTTGATGCGGCTGCCGCCCGTGAAAGAAATCAAAGTGGATGAGCGCGGTATTGCCACCGGCGAGCTGGGCCGCTTTGCGCATTTCGAAAAACTGTCAACCATTGGCGCGATCAAACTGGACACGGGCCTGCTGTTCGACAATCCCCCGGAGGTTGCCAAAGTGCTGCTCTGGTCCGAAAAATTGAAACAGGGACTGGAAATCTGGCAGGATGCCGGCAATGGTGGCCTGAACTACCTGCAGGTATTCATTCCACCCAGGCGCGAGTCCATTGCCGTTGAGCCCATGAGCAGCTCCATCAATGCCTTTAATACGGGCGAAGGACTGCGGATGCTGGCGCCCGGCGATTCCACCGATGGCATATTTGGTGTACGGTTACTCTCACAAAAACCGGAATAATCCACGCCTCCTGGCAGGCACGATAACCCCCAATTTTTACAGAAGGAAAGAAGATATGAGTATTGTTACTGGTGATAAAGAATATTTCCCGGGTGTGCAGAGAATCGCCTACGAAGGTCCGGATTCCGATAACCCCCTGGCCTACAGATATTACGACGAAAATAAAGTCGTAGCCGGCAAAACCATGAAGGAGCACTTCAAGTTTGCCGTGTGTTACTGGCATACGTTCGGTAATGCCGGTCACGATCCATTCGGTCCGGGGCCAACCATTTTCCCCTGGTCCTCCGCGTCAAGCGCCGAGCGCCGCGACCGCGAAAAAATGGATGCAGCGTTCGAATTTTTCACAAAACTGGGCACACCCTATTACTGCTTTCATGATGTGGATCTGGTAGAAGAAGGCAGCAGCCGCGCAGAGACCCAAAAGCGGTTAATGTCAATTGTTGAGTACGCCAGGGAAAAGCAGGCCGAATCCGGCGTTAAACTGTTATGGGGTACAGCCAACCTGTTCTCCAATCCCCGGTACATGAACGGCGCATCCACCAACCCCGATTTCAACGTTGTGGCCTACGCGAGTGCGCAACTGAAAGACGCTCTGGATGCAACGATTGCGCTGGATGGTGAAAACTATGTTTTCTGGGGTGGCCGTGAAGGTTACATCAGCCTGATCAACACCGACATGAAGCGCGAAACCGAGCACATGGCACGCTTCCTCACCATGGCGCGTGACTACGCCCGCAAACAGGGTTTCAAGGGCACGTTCTTTATCGAACCCAAGCCAATGGAACCGTCCAAGCACCAGTATGATTTTGACAGCGCCACTGTCATCGGCTTTTTGCGCGAGCACGGTCTGGACAAGGATTTCAAACTCAACATTGAAACCAACCACGCGACGCTGGCTGGCCATACCATGGATCACGAACTGCAGGTTGCTGCCGACGCCGGCATGCTGGGCAGTATCGATGCAAACCGGGGCGATTATCAGAACCAGTGGGATACCGACCAGTTCCCGATGAACATCAATGAAACTGTCGAGATGATGCTGGTTATTCTGCGTGCAGGCGGATTCCAGGGCGGCGGCGTAAACTTTGACGCCAAGCGACGCCGCAACTCGACCGATATGATTGACACTTTCTACGGACATATCGGCGGCATGGATACCTTTGCCCGCTCCCTGCTGATCGCTGACAACCTGTTGCAGAACTCCAAGCTGGAAGCGATGCGCAAAGAACGCTACAGCAGCTTTGATAGTGGCGATGGGGCTCGTTTCGAGAAGGGCGAACTGGATCTGGAAGCGCTTGCCGCGATCGGTAATGCCGCCGGTGAACCCGCGCAGACCAGTGGCCAGCAGGAACTGTACGAATGCATTATTAATCAGTATATTCGTTAAGCACCGGTCGTAGCCGACAACGCATTGCACGCTGCTGCGGCAGCGTGCAATGACTTCGTTTCTCCTCTCCTGTCCCGCCCTTACATCTGGCAACATGATTGCGTGTGCCAGGTCTATCCATACTGTAATTATTCAGCGCTCTTCGTAACGGTTCAGATCGCGCCCGGATCTGTTCAGCGCAAGGCAAAAAATGTCGGTTTACCTGTGTCAATACGCCGCGCAGCCTGCGCTTCGCCCGCCGGGCCGCCTGGGCAGGCGTTCAAACCTGTTCCCGCCAGGTTTGTGATCATTTTTTAACGCAGCTTTATTTTAGGTTAAGGGGCAAATCCGGGCGTGAGTTGAATAGCTACTCCATTTTTTATAGATTCGGGCTTTATACCCGGCTGTGGCTGATATTATTTTGTCGGTCTCGGTTGCACATCCAACACTGACTATCATTACTTGCATGCCGTTCAACATTACGACGCTGAAATGCGCAGCCTGTGTTTAAATCAACAAAAAATCCGGATCACCGTAAAATATTGAGCTATATTAATCACTAAATTAAAGTGATTGCATTTCGTCAAAATGTAGCATCCGTCAAAAAAATGAAAAATAACAGGAAGCTAACGCTGTTTTTTCTGGGGGATTTATAGGGTTTTCCGCACCGCGTCGCCTTCAGATTTATTTTAAAGTCTTTCTAACTGCCTGAATTGGCAAGGCTTTCCACGACTTCCTGATGGAAAGGGATATTGCTGATAGTTTTTGCTGTACGCGTTAACTGCAATCCTGGCGCCCGCTTGAGGTGCTGCACGAGCGGTAACGCACGCATAGCCCATATTGCAATATCGCATAAACAAACCGCCATAATAAAATAAATCGGGACAGAATCTATGAACTTCAAATCCAATAAATTCGGTTTGCGCGCCGGAATGACCCTCGCCTCATCATTCGTGGTGTTATCCGGCGCGCTGGCATCCCAGCGACTGCTTGCGCAGGAAGGCGAAATATTAACGGAAGAAGTCATAGTCATGGGCGTCCGCACCAGTCTTGAAAATGCACAGGATATCAAGCGCGATGCAGATACCTTTGTGGATTCCATTTCTTCGTCCGATATTGGCGCCCTGCCCGATCGCAGCGTTCTGGAAGCCATGCAGCGGATTCCGGGTGTCTCCATTGAGCGATTCCAGGCAGCCAATGACCCGGACCATTTCGGCGTGGAAGGTTCCGGCGCCGTTATCCGCGGCATGACCCAGACCCGCAGTGAGTTTAACGGTCGCGATTCCTTTACGGCCAACTCCGGCCGGGGTTTGTCATTCCAGGATGTACCGCCTGAGCTGATGGGGGGCGTCGACACCTACAAGAACCAGACTGCCGATATGATTGAAGGCGGCATTGGCGGTACTGTTAATCTGCGTACACGCAAACCGTTTGATAACCGCAACCGGATCATTTCGGTTTCGGCCGATGTGACCTATGGCGACATGGTTGAAGACACAACCCCGACAATTTCGGGGCTGTTCAGCAATACCTGGGAAACCGACGTCGGCGATTTCGGTTTCCTGTTGAATGTGTCAAATTCCGAGCTCAGTGCCAGTTCGCACGGCATCCAGACCGACCTGTTCGAATACCGCTCCACCGCGCCGCGGGGCACCGATGTCGATCCAAATCAGTACCGCGGTTTTCCCAACGCGGCAGCCGCCGGGTTTGATAATGTGTGGGTGCCCAACGGCGCTAACCTGACCATGAAAACCGATGATCGAACCCGACGCGGTATCGCGACAGCATTTCAGTGGGAAAATCCGGACGACACCATGGTCGCCACCGTCCAGTTTATGCGCTCCGACGCGACGCTGGCCTGGAACGAACGGGCCATTAAATATCAAAGTGGATACAATCAGGATAATATTTTTCCACCGGATTCGGATACCTTCGGCGGCGAATATGAATTCGATGAAAACGGAATTTTTACCAACGGGGTTTTTACGCACGTCGCGGAGGGGTGGCGCGGTGATGGGAGCCGTATTCCGCATTACAATGCTGCGTGGATTGGGCAGGAGCAGCGTGTCCGCCACTTCGGTACCGAATTTCAGACGGATACCCGCTATAAAAACACCCAGACCATTGTTGACGACCTGGGGCTGAACCTGAGCTGGGACCTGAATCCCAATTGGAACGTAACGCTTGACCTGCAACACATCGAAGCAACCACCGACGACGATGACGTAGCGCTGATGCTCGGTACCAAGGCCATCCAGGATTACGATCTGCGCGGCTCTAACCCGACGCTGGGCATCTATCAGCCCTGGACCTATTATGAACCAACGCTCAATGAGGCCGGAGAACCGGTGTTCTACCACCAGTGGGCCGGTAACGAAAGCTACCTGCAGGATACGACGTCCTACTTCTGGCGCAGCGCGCAGGACCATTACGAGCGCAGTGAAGGCACATCTGATGCGGTGCGGCTCGACTTCACCAATTATCTCGAGGGGGACTTCTTCACCCAGTTAAAGTTTGGCGCGCGCCACGCCGAGCGCGATCAAAAGGTCCGCTCCACCGCGTACAACTGGGGGCAGCTACAGGCACCCTGGGGCCCACCGATCTACAACTACGATGATGACGGCCAGATCATACTGATTAATGACGACCCTGAGAATCCCAGCATCGTTTACCCCGGCGGCGCCGGCTGGCTTGACACTGATCGTGTCGGCGACGCTGGCCTTGGCGAAATGTCACACGCCGACTATGTCAGCTGGGATGACTTCTTCCGCGGTGGCGTGGTACAGATTCAGGGCGGTAATGACATTATCCACCCCGGTATGAACCTGGTGCGTGATTACCACAACTGGGGCGAGCGGCTTGCACCCATTTCCAATGAGTGGTTGCCGGCCAATGCCCGCGATGAAGATCTGAACGGCGTGATTGACAATATCCCCGGTACTTACTTTTTGCCAGGCGAGATCAATGATGTCACCGAAACCAACTCAGCGGTTTACTTCCGGCTGGATTTCGAAGGTGATATGGGGCGCCGTTATATGGGTAATTTCGGGTTGCGCTACGTAAAAATCGACCACGAGATCGCTGGCTCGGTCATCTTTCCGGATTATCGGCCGCAGTACCCACTCTCTGCCGATTTCAATATGGAAGATTATCTGGCCGATCCGGTCAGCTATGCCTTGCCTGGACTGGATCCGCGGGCGAAGGGCGATTACCGGAACTTCCTGAGCGACGATCTGCGTGAGTTTGCCAATGGGGCCAGCATCCCCGGACACTACAAAACATCTGAAAGCCATTTGCTGCCCAGCTTCAACCTGAAAGTCGAGTTGATGGACGATTTGATCGGCCGGTTTGCAGTGGGTAAAGCCATCGCATTGCCCGATATGGAAGATCTGCGGGCCTATAAACAGATCGGCGTTATCGGGTACACCATCGACTCCAGTTATTTTGGTGGTCTGGACGACGTACCGGGTGATATTCGACCGGTTGACCCGGATTCCATCGTCTTTAATGGTTGGCGCGCCGAGGGTGGCAACCCCGAACTGAAAGCAATGGAATCCGTTCAGTTTGATTTGTCGCTGGAGTGGTACTTCGCCCGCGTCGGCTCCCTGACCACGTCGTATTTCTATAAAGACCTGAAAAACTTCTTCGTTCGTGGTGGTGAGTATGAGACGTTCGAAAACCCCGAGTCAGGCGCGACGCAGCAGGTAATTTCCGCGATGACACGCAACCAGGGCGCTGGCAAAATGCAGGGTATCGAGATTGCCTACCAGCAATTCTTTGATATGCTGCCCGAACCCTGGGACTCGTTGGGTATTCAGTTGAACTATTCCTATATTGATGCTGAGGGAACGCCAAACTACAACGATGTACCGGAAGACGTCGAAAGAAATGACGACCCCGAAGCAGCTCCCGAAGTGTCTTTTACCAACCTGCCACTGCGAGGACAGTCGAAAGATACCGCCAATGCCATTTTGATGTACGAAAACGATACCTGGTCAGCCCGAATTGCTTACAATTGGCGCTCCGAGTATTTATTGACGACGCGTGACACTATTACCAAACTCCCAATTTTTAATGCTGACGCCGGGTTTATGGATGCCTCACTTTTTTACAATATCAACGACAGTGTGAAGATTGGTTTGCAGGGCGTTAACCTGCTCAACACACAAACCGAAACCTTTGCCCAGATTGACAATGATGGCACCAGGGTCGGCCGGTCATGGTTCGTTAACGACCGTCGCTACTCACTGGTCGTCAGAGCCAACTTCTAACGGCATCACGGACCGCCCTGACCCGCAAAAACGCACCTTCGGGTGCGTTTTTTTTGATTGCTGTCAGTCTGGGTTTTAAAGACGCGTACACTGAATCGACGAGGACTATTTATCGGTGCAAACTATTGTAATTGTCGGTGGCGGTACGGCCGGCTGGATGACCGCGGCAGCGCTCTCCCATCTGCTACCCCCCTCACTTTATCAAATTGCGCTGGTGGAATCCGACCAGATCGGCACAGTTGGTGTTGGCGAAGCCACTATTCCGCATATCAGGGCTTTCAATCAGTTATTGGGGATTCCGGAGCAGGCATTTCTGCTGGCCACTCAGGCGACCTTCAAAACCGCTATCAACTTCCGTAACTGGGGCCGAATCGGCAATGATTATTTCCACCCCTTTGGCTGTCATGGCGCCCCTCTGGCTGGGCTGCCCTTTCATCAGGGGTGGTTCAAAGCCAGAGCGCAGGGTTATACCACCAGACTCGATGCATTTTGCCTGCCTGTCGTGGCGGCGGTAAAGGGCCGGTTCGCCACACCCGCGGCCGACCCGCAGTCGATCTATTCCACTTACGCCTATTCCTATCATCTGGATGCCAGCCGGTATGCAGAGTACCTGCGACAGTTCAGCATCAGGCGGCGCGTCACACGGTTCGAAGGCAAAATCGAAACAGTAGCACTCTGTAACCGCAGTGGCCACATACAATCGGTAACGCTTGAGTCCGGCGAGACGCTGCACGGCGACCTGTTTATCGACTGCTCCGGCTTTCGCGCACTGCTGATGGAAAAATGTCTGAATATCGGGTTTGAAGACTGGAGCCACTGGTTACCCTGCGACCGGGCGGTCGCCGTTGCCACCAAAGCCACGCGTGCGCCACTACCGTATACCCAATCCATCGCCGGGTCCGCCGGCTGGCAGTGGCGCATCCCATTGCAGCACCGCAGTGGTAATGGTCATGTCTATTGCAGCGCTTACCTGTCTGACGATGCCGCGGCACAGCAACTGCTTGAAGATATTGACGGCAACCCGTTGAGCGATCCGCGCTTTATTCCCTTCAAAGCCGGTGTTAGAAAAAAGAGCTGGTACCGCAACTGCGTCGCCATCGGGTTGTCGAGTGGCTTTCTCGAACCGCTGGAATCCACCAGCATTTACCTGATCCAGATGGCCATCTACAAGTTGCTGGAGCTGTTACCGGATCAACACAGTCTGGCTCGGAGCGAACAGGAATTTAACCGCCTGGTCATTGATGAGTACGAAAAAGTGCGCGATTTTCTGATACTCCACTATCACGCCAATTCGCGCACAGACAGTGACTTCTGGCATTATTGTCGAACCATGTCCATACCAGACTCACTGGCCCACCGAATGGCACTGTTCAAAAATCAGGGGCACATCGCGACATACACCAACGGCCTTTTTATGGAACCCAGCTGGCTGGCCGTGTACGCCGGTCAGGACGTTGTACCGAAAGCAACCGATCCCCGTCTTGAACGCCTCCCGTCCGCACAGCTCATCCAGCAGCTGGACCGGCTGGCCGAGGCCTATCGCGATGCCGCCGTGACGATGCCAGACCATCAGGTCTTCCTGACGCAATTTCTGCAAAAGCATAAACACAGCCCCGAATCAGCGCAGGCATCCATGAGCCTGTATAGCGGGTCTGTCACATGATCCAGACAATCGCAGTGGTGGGTAATGATATTCATGCCTGGATGGCAGCCATCCGTCTGGCAATCAGTGCAGCGGCCACCGACGTTACCGTTCGCGTTATTACGCAGGGTGCCATGGACTCGCAGAAACCGCTCTGCCTGGGCTATCAGTCATTCAAACAGTTTCTACAGGCGGCAAATATTGATGAACCGCAGTTTATTAAACAGACGGATGCGTCCATTACCCTTGCCAATCATCTTGTCAACTGGCACAAGCCGAACCACGCGTTTTATCATGCGACGGCTGAATACGGCGTGCGCCATTTTACGGCGTTTCATCATCTGGCAAAATGTCTTCAGGTTAAGGGGTTACTGAATCCATTTGACGATTATTCGCTCGGCGCTGCCGCGGCCCGCCAGGAGAAGTTTCGCCCCCCCTCGCCCGAGACTGGCGACATTACCGCCAGTTATGAGTATGGCTATCAATTTCGGGCGGATCTGTGCTGCGCGCTGTTGCGGCAGCGTTTTCAAAAAATCGCACAGTGTTATATTCATGACGGGCCGATCAATTCCGTACGCACCGCGTCCGACGGTTGTCTTGAATCGGTCGTGCTGCGCACCGGCGAGGAAGTTCATGCCGATCTTTTTATCGACAGCACGGGAGTCGTGTGTGGGGCGCTGCCGGACACGCCCGGCTGGCTGGACTGGTCAGCGTATATTCCGTCAGGCCACTGGCGCGATGAGTCCACCACCCACGATTATCCGCAGCCCAGCGTGACGCTACAGCGCATGCCTGACCACATACGCCGGACCCTGCGCAGCCGCCATCAAAACGTTTCCGAATATTATTTTTTTTCTGACGCTGTTCCGCCCGATGGCCAGGGTATTACGCGGCGACTACAGCCCGGCGTCCGTCTTAACGCCTGGACCCGGAACTGCATCGCGTTGGGCCCCGCTCTTGTCTCCGTGCCGTTTCTGATTGCTTCCGATATTGAAACGACTTTACATATATTGGCGCAACTGGACCGTCTGTATCCCCATGACCCGACGGATGCCGTGATCGCCAGGGAATTCAATCGCCTGACAGGGGAATTTCTGGCAAGGTTACGTGACTCCCAGGCGTTAATATTACATTTGGCGGAATTTCCATGGACGGTGGAACCCGCTTTACCCGCGAGCGGAACCGGTACGCGCGCTGCGCCAACAATGCTGTCGCCCGAACTGGCGTGGAAGCTGGAGCTTTACAAAACCTTCGGTAAAATGCCGGCCTATGCACACGAACCGGTCGACGATGCCGACTGGATTAATCTGCTGGCCGGCATGGGTCACTGGCCACAGAGGGATGATATGCTATTGCAAACGCGTCCAACAGCAGAGCTGCACCAGTTGGCGCAGCATATTCTGCGCTTGGTGACGCATCAGGTGGAGCGCATGCCCACCCTGAAGCAATGGCTCGCGCAATGCTGTGGCGATGCCTATTAGATGATCAAGGCAAGGTCGACAATACGAGGAACTACGCGTGAATGACGTTCGACTTCGACAAATCGTAATCGTCGGTGGCGGTACTGCTGGCTGGATGACCGCCGCTGCGCTGGCGCGATTTTTAAGCGAAGATTATTGCTCCGTCCGTTTGATCGAATCCGACGACATTCCATCGGTGGGTGTCGGCGAAGCAACCATCCCGCAAATCCAGGTATACAACCGCACGCTGGGCCTCGACGAAAACGAATTTATCCGGCGTACCCAGGGGACGTTCAAACTGGGTATTGAATTCGTTAACTGGGGTACGATTGGCGATTCCTATATCCATGCGTTTGGCGAAGTTGGCAACGATATGGAAGCGCTGCAGTTTTATCACTACTGGTGGAAACTGCGCCAGCAGGGCAAGGTGCCGGATATCGGTCAGTATTCACTGAATGCCAGGGCCTGCCCCCAGGCGCGGTTTATGCGGTCCGTCAATGCGGGCAATTCACCACTTTCCAACATTGTTTACGCTTTTCAGTTTGATGCAGGACTCTACGCCCGTGTTCTGAGGGAGTATGCCGAAGCACGGGGCATAAAGCGAACCCAGGGTAAAGTGGAACATACCCGACTGCGCGCCAGTGATGGTTTTATTGAGTCCGTGGTATTGGAATCCGGCGAGGTCATCGAAGGCGATCTATTTATCGACTGCTCCGGCTTTCGCGGTCTGCTGATAGAAAAAGCGCTGAATGTCGGCTATGAGGACTGGACACACTGGCTCCCCTGCAACCGCGCCTGGGCCGTCCCCTGTGAACGTACTGATCCATTGCTGCCGTTTACCCGTTCGACCGCACACACAGCCGGCTGGCAGTGGCGCATCCCGCTGCAGCACCGCACCGGCAACGGTCACGTCTTCTGTAATGCGTTTATGAGTGCGGATGAGGCGTGCTCAATTCTGATGAACAATCTCGACGCAAAACCCCTGGCGGATCCGCGCCTGTTGCAGTTCACCACCGGTAAACGACACGAATTCTGGCACAAGAACTGTATTGCCATGGGGCTGTCCAGTGGCTTTATGGAGCCGCTGGAATCAACCAGCATCCATCTGGTTCAAAGCAGCATTGCCCGGCTGATGGCCCTGTTTCCCAACCGTGAATTCAATCCGCACGACATCGCCATGTTCAATCAACAGACCCATTTTGAATACGATCGCATCCGCGATTTTATCATTCTGCACTACAAGGCCACGGAGCGGACTGATTCAGAGTTCTGGAATTATTGCCGCAATATGTCCATACCTGAAAGCCTGCAACAGAAGATTGACCAGTTCAAGGCGAACGGACAAATTCATCGCGTCAATCAGGAACTGTTCAGTGAAATCAGCTGGCTCGAAGTATTTCATGGACAGGGTATACACCCGGCCCGCTATCATCCGCTGGTTGACCGGGTACCCGAACAGGAACTCGAGCGCCGGATTGCCAAAATCGAGGCAGTCGTATCGCGCTCGGTTGAACTCATGCCGACCCAGTCTGAATTCATTGAAATGAATTGCCGCGCGGACCCGGTCGAGTTTTGATATGGATGACTGTTATCCGACGCGCGCGCGATATGCGACGGCATCATGAATAGCGGATCGCACTGCCGATATAAAAACATCGGTACCGAACAGCAACCGCTGGTGGTTATCGATAACTTTGTGCCACATCCGGCGGGGCTGGTCGACTACGCCCTGAACCGGGGCGACGTGCGGCCGGCACAGGGCTTCTATCCGGGACTGCGATCACCCACGCCGCCAGCCTACAATGATTTTCTTGGGCAGCAATTGCGTCAGTTGCTGCCCCGTTGTTTCGGCCTGCCGGCGCGCGAACCACGGAAAGTCGAATCCTGGTATTCACTCGTTGCGATACCGCCCGACAGGTTAAGTCCGTGGCAACAGATTCCGCATTTTGACAGACCTCAACCACAGGACCTCGCCGTCCTGCATTATCTCTGCAACGCGCCGCATGGTGGCACATCGTTTTATCGCCATCGGGCAACAGGGTTCGAATACATCGACGGTACCCGCGAAGCGGATTACCTGGCAGCTATCGAGGCGGAACTGGCAGGCCAAACACACAGGCATACGGCGTACATTAATGGCGACACCACGCAGTTTGAACGGATCGCCTCGGTTGACTGCCGGTTTAACCGCGCACTTGTCTACCGCTGCTCGAGTTTGCATTCCGGTGATATTCCCGCTGACTTTGCATTTGATCTGGACCCCCGTCGTGGCCGTTTTACCATCGCGTCATTCCTGACGTTTGTCTGAGCAACAGCCAGCGCGGCGAGCCAACTATTTCACACCGTTACCACATCTTATTTAACAGATTTATAATAGTCGAAGTGAGACATTGGCACTGGAGATAAGGCGCCCTGCTGGCGCATTGTCGCAACGGAAACTCGACAGGAGCCAACATTATGAATACGTTCACCTATACGCCTCAACTGCCCCGCATTAGCCGCACTGGTTTGCGCCGCACGCTCGCCGCAGCCACGTGTGTTCCCCTGCTTTCCGGATGTCTGTTGACAAGCCCCTACTGGAATCAGGTTTTCGACAACCATACCGACTCTGTGCCCATGCAGGCCTGGACGACAATACAGGGCGGCACTGTGAAATTTGAATGTGCGCAGGCAGGTCATGGTGGTTTGTACCCGTTTGGCGCGCCGGTGTGGCAGACGGTTGCCAACGTCAGCGCGGCCAACTCACCGTCTTACGATCCCTCGGGTGCTGCTGTGTACAGTGCCGGAATTTCACAGCCACTTCCAGCGGCCTGCTGGCGGCAGGACCCCGCCAACAGCCAGTGGTATGCGGCTGTGCGGGCGTCTCACCAGAATAACGGCAATACAACCACCTACTACACGCTGGACAAAGTCGGTCTGGCCTGTATGGGTGAAGAAAATGGCAAGGCTGAAAGCTGGTTCGGCTGGCTGAGCGCCGGGTGCTATCTCACCTACTCCAACAGCAGCACCCCCCTTCCCTATGTGATTATTCGCGCTCCCGGTTAGCCCGGGCAACGATGTATCGCCCGTTGTTTAATGCGCGGAACAGGCAGGTACAGCCGTGCCTGCCTGGCCATGATCAGGACAATTTTCGCAAAGACGCTGTTTTCACGCCCAGAAAATATTCGTCCACATCAGGCTATAGGTCGCCGGATCAAAAATTATGCGAGTGAAATCATAGGGGGACGGCGTCGCCATAAACGCCGCGAATGTCGCTGCCGACATGGCCAGCGTGGTCCCCATATTGCGGGAATCCCAGATTTTTACGGCCGAGCCAAACGACCGTTTTATAGTCACATTCATAAAATCCACGCTGTAGATTTCATCCAGTAACAGGTGCAGAAAGTATCCAAACGCCGTAAACAGGCCGAAAAACCAGGCCGCGGTATTATCGGCACCGAGCCGATTTGCCGCAGCGACGACAAAAAACATAAAAAACAGACTGGCCAGAAGTGAGTGAAAAATGCCCCGGTGCACAGTGAAGCGCTCAAATATATAACGCACACCAAACTGGACCAGAAAGAAAGCCATGGCGCACGCAACCCACACCCAGAGCAATGGCATTGCTTTGACCCAGTACAACGCCGTAAAAAAGCAGGCAACGACACTGATCGCACCAAACAGAATGCTCAGGCTGTGGGAGTTGTCCGAGTCGATGTCCGGCAGTATCCCGCCAACTGTTCCCATTACCCAACACAGAAAAGCCTCCGCAGGGGACAGTATTTCTGCTCCCAGAAAAGCCGTAGCGGCCAGACCGCTGCCTATGGTTGCAAATTGAAAATGCGTTTTAAAATTTGCCATGTTCTTCCCGTGACGCCTGAGATTCAAAGATTACGATACAGCCTTGCCGTATGGAAATGGTACCGCGCACCATTTCGGCGGAGATGCGTTGATAACTGCGACTGGATCAGTAAGAATATTCGCCCGACCGCGCAACAACCACGACAATCGTCGCGCCGCCCGATTCGCGGCCGGTATTTTATGCAATGGCGGCGGTATTGTGTGGAATATTTTCGGCCACATGTTATGGACTATTACCAGGGGATCCAATATGGGCACCAGTATTCAGCAGAACCGGAAATCATTGGAGACGCGCCTGTTGACAACACCGGCTGGCGCGTGCGCCGAGATTTATCTTTATGGCGCACACCTGACACGCTGGCACAGCGCGTCAGGCGAGGACTGGTTATTCCTGAGTGAGGCTGCGCGCTTTGAGCAGGGCGCCGCCATACGCGGTGGTACACCGGTTATTTTCCCGCAGTTCAGCGGCTTCGGCAACGGACCCCGACACGGTTTTGCCCGCAACCGGTTTTGGAAAGTCAAAGCGTCGCCGATCACAAAAGATCACACAGCGCACTGCGCCATGGTCTTGAACGCCGATGATGAAACACGCGCGCTCTGGCCGCATGATTTCTGTGCGACCCTGTCTTTTGACCTTTCGGATTTCGGGCTGTGTCTGACGCTGGAAATACTGAACAGCGGCCAAACACCTTTCACATTCACCAGTGCGCTGCACACGTATTTTCAGGTCGCAGATTTCCGTCAGTCTCGTCTACTGGGACTGAAAAACCTAAGTTACTGGGATAACGACGGGACGGACTTTCGGCATCGACAGCTTCAACAGGAGGACGCGTTACATTTTGACGACGCCATTGACCGGGTCTATTTTGACTGTGAGCGGACCCTACAATTGGTTGACGGCAATCGGCGGTCGCTGGCCATCACGTCGGCTGGGTTCAGGGAAGTCGTGGTATGGAATCCGGGCGAGGCCGCAGCGCGGTCGCTGCCCGATATGGCCGATCAGGCGTACCGGAAGATGCTATGTGTCGAAGCCGCCCGGGTTGACTTGCCCGTGACACTGGCGCCGGGTGAAACATGGACCGGACGGCAAATGCTGGAAGAGCGATGACAGTCCACGCCCGACCTGCGGCCAGCATTGGCCGCCGCGTCGGGAATACGTCAATGGATGCCAGGACTAGCGGAACATTTTTATGCCCAGTGCGGTAGCAATTCCCCAGACCCAGGTCAAAATCAGAATCAGTGCCGGCGTGAGCACACCATAATTCAATCCGGCGACATCGGCGCCCATCAATTGGGGGAATACATAAAACAGCTGAAACAGGCTGGGAATCAGGCTGATAATGGTCCCTTTCATCAGTATGCTGGATTTGTACAGGGGCAACATAAACAGGAAACCCCAAATTCCGCCCCAGACGATCCGCTGATACATCCACTCTGCAGAGTAAGCGATCGGCATCCTCACCTGTAGCGCCTCCATAATGCCGAAGTTGTCAAAGATCCAGACAACGGCGATGTTGACCAGGGCACCAAAACAGCCGGCAGCGAAACATAACGGCAAAGTCTTCATGGGCGATTAACCTTTTTTGAAATGATAGACAGCGGTATGAGCGGAACTTCACCGGTCGACCTGTGATTTGATCGTTCCAGCTGAGATGTGTGTTGAAAGTACCAGATTCGTGACGAAGATAACAACGTTTAAAGCGTTAAGACGGCGAAACGGCAACCACTCGCAGGATTCGCGCGGGTCGACGGAGGCGCTCCCGGCAGTCATTGGGGTGTCGGACTGACACCGAAACGCCGTCGGCATTTTCCCCGTCCGGGCGCCGCGCCAAAATTCTCATACCAATCGGAAATTAATGGCGCGATTTTCAACATTCGGTCAATTTTTCCGCAAGATGGATACGGTATACTCGACTCATCCATAATAAGTCAAAAAAGTGTCGCATCGCGTATGCCGGTTAAGGCAAAAACGTTTTCAGCGACAAATCCAAAGGTTTCAGTATGAACGCAGTATTCCGACGCAGGTACACCGCCTTTCTCGCGCTGGCTATAGCCGCCGTCCACGGGTTCCAGGCAATGCCCGGTTACGCAGCCCCTTCCGGCGGTGTAGTGACGGCCGGCGATGGCACCATTACCCGATCGGGCGCGGACACAACAATCAGTCAGGACTCTGCGCGGCTGGCCATAGACTGGGACAGCTTCAACGTCGCCGCCGACGAGCGGGTCAGGTTCGTGCAGCCCGATGACACGGCGGTTGCACTTAACCGGATTCTGGACAATAGCCCGACGCAAATAATGGGGCGCATAGACGCCAATGGGCGCGTCATACTGACCAACCCGAATGGTCTGATTTTTGGCGAAGGTGCCAGTATCAATGTGGGCAGCCTGATCGCCAGCGGACTGGAGATTGATCCATCCGATTTTATTAACGGTGACCTGCTGTTCAGTGCCGCCAATGGCGGGGACGGCCTGGTTGTTAACCGGGGGCTGATTAATGCAGCCACCGGCGGCAACGTTGCCCTGCTGGGACAACAGGTCGAAAACCACGGCCTCATCAGCGCGCACCTGGGCAGCGTTTCGCTGGCCGCAGGCACCGGCATGGTCGCAACCTTCGATGAACAGGGGCTGCTGGGCGTGCGCGTCACGGAGGCGTCGCTGAGTGAGCAGGTCGCCGTCGAGAACCATGGCGAAATCTCGGCCAAAGGCGGCCATATTCTGTTGAATGCCAGCACCAGTGCTGACCTGTTTTCCCGGGCGGTCAATCGCGGCACGCTGGATTCCGGCAACCACGTCATCGTACACGATGATGGCAGCTTCACCCTGGGTGCAGGCGCCGGCGTGGTCAATACGGGGGTTCTTGATGCCAGCAGTCCCGACGGTGCGGGCGGTGAGATTGCTGTCCTGGGCGACGCCATTCGTCTGTCAGACACCTCGCAGGTGCTGGCCAACAGTGTCGGCGACGCGGGCCATATCCATGTCCAGGCGACACAATTGGCAGATGTCGCCGGTGAGCTGGCAACCCGATCGGCGAGTGAGGCTGGCGGGCTGATCAATATTGCTTCAGCCGATACCCTGAATTACCGTGCCACCGCCGATCGGACCTCAGCCGATTTTCGTAACGGTGTCCTGGTACTGCAGGCCCAGGATATCGCCCTGACCGGCGCTTCTGGCGGGGTTCGCGGCGCGGCCATTGAAACCGCCCTGCAGACCGGCTCTGTAATCATCCGCGCGCACAACCGTATCGAATCCAGTGCAGACAACCGGTTCCGGGTGGAAGTGAGCGATCACGAGAACTTCAGTTCGCTGATACTGGATGCCGGTTATGGTATCCAGCTGTCTGGTGCCGACCTGTTGCTCGGTGGTGGCCACCTGGCACTCGTCGCCGGCACCTCGGCGCTGTGCGCCGATTGCACGCAACCCGCGAATGGGGGCAGCAACAGATCGGGAATCAATATTCGCCAGTCGGCACTGGCCACGGTAGGCGACCTCCATCTTTATTCCTATAATGGCATTTCCCTGCTGGATGTCCGCTTACCCGACTCCCCCGACGATTTCGCGCCACGCAGCCTGAACAGCCTGACTGCACAGGCGCGCGACAGCATTATCCTGTCCGCGTCCGACGATTTTTCTGTGCGAAACGATATTCAGCTGGTGATCGCACCCGACACGCAGGTGCCCGCCTTAACGCTTTCCGGCGACTACGCGCTGCCCCCGGCAACCCTGCGGACGCCGCAACAGGTGACGGCTGCCACCATCGCGCTACGAAAAGCCAATTCCAGTGACTTGCTGAAAGTTGACCTGGGCGGGGATTTCAGGTTGCAGGCCGATGCCTTCCATGCGGATATCGTGTCTCAGGCAGCCCTGCAGCATCTATGGCTGGACAATGGCAGCGCCAATCGTGCCCAACCGGCGCAGATATATATTGAAGCCGATACTATCGGCACCGTGCCACGTATCGGTACCGCTGATCAGGAAGGCCCCCTGTCGCCGGTCGATGTGAGTCTCGTCGCCCGGCATTCCGATATCACGCACAGGCATGACGTGATCACTGGTAGCGGTAACTATTCAGCGAGCGCCGACGGTGCTGTGGAATTTCTCGAAGGCCGGGGACTGGATACGGTGACGACGGATGGCAGTCGTCAAACCCGCGCCGGGCAGGTCAATATTGCCGCCGATCGCAACCCCGAAGCCCAGCGTCTGTCGAACATCAATATTAAATCGGCCGGGGACGTCGACATTGACAGCGCCAGCGGTTTCAACATTGCCGGCCTGAACGCCGCCAACCTGCTGATCAAAACCATCGGCGAGATAAGCCAGACGGGACCCATCAGCATCACTGGCAATACGCATTTCAATACCGGAGTCGGCGGCACCATAAACCTGATCCATGCCGACAACGATTTTAATCGACTGACAATGGAAACCGGTTATGTCAGCAATATCACACTGGCAGACCGCAACACACTTACGTTAGGTGAACTGCAACTCGGTGACAGCAATATCGATCTCAGGGCCCAGGCACTTATTCAGGATACCGATGCCCCCTGGCAGGTTTATGATACCTGGCTGCTATTGAATGCCGACAGGCTCGAACTGGGCGCGGCCGGCAGCAGCCCAATCCACATTGGCACCGCGACGCTGGCGATTGAGTTTGCCGATTCGCTGGATATGGACGGCCAGCTGTCCGCCGGCCTTTTTGACGTCATCTCGATCAAAGGAACAGGCGATAATAATCGTTTCACTGTCGGCCCCAACGCCGAGTTCGATCTTGAGCAGCCGGAATGGTCCGATTCGATTATTCATCTTGGTGCCGGCGACGACGTCGTCAATCTGCACAGCACGGTGCTCCTGCCGATCACGCTGGGCGAAGGCAACGACACAGTCAATATCAACGGGTCCAACCTCGATTACAATGTCATAGATTTCGACGAGACAGCAGACACGATCAATACCACCGAGAGTCCCTGACCGGACCGGATTCGGGACCTCTTCAGTGTTAGATTTAGGGTAACGGTTCGGACGGCAACCAGCCCTTCGACAGGCTCAGGATGAACGGCCCTTTCTATTCGTGGATTAATGGCACTGCCTGTTCGTGAACTAACGACACTGTCTGTTCGTGAACTAACGGCACTGCCTGTTCGTGAACTAACGGCACTGCCTGTTCGTGAACTAACGGCACTGTCTGTTCGTGGATTAACGGTCCATCGAAAGCCCGGACAAACCGTGCTTCGATGGCGACAGGACGAATCGCCTCAACGCCGCCGACGACATTCATCTCACCCCCGGCAGAAACCGCGCCCTGACCCCCTTCAGAAGCCGCTGACCCTGAACCCCTCCAAAGCCGCTCACCCTGAGCCATTCCAAAGCCGCTCACCCCGAGCTTGTCGAAGGGTCACGCCGGCTCCAGCGCAAACGCATACTTACATTTAAAGTTCTCACCCCCTCGATCCGCCCATAGATACGTAAAAAAAACGCCACTTTCTCAAATGGCGTTTTTTGTTTTACAGCTGGGGTTTTTGGCAGGTCGGGCCTAAACCTGGCGGCGACGCAAAGCAGCGCCAGCGCCGGTTAACGCCAGCATCAATAGCGCCAGCGGATCGAAACTCCCACCACCGGTCTGCCCGCCCGAGCTAGTGGAAGAGGACGATGAGCTGGAGCTGGATGAACTCGAGCTGCTGGCGCCAGATGACGTGGATGAACTGCTTGAACTGGACGATGACGAAGAGCTACTGGAACTGGAAGACGAGGACGGGCCACCAAAAATCGACGCCCGTTCGGCAGTTTCACGAATACCATTGGCACCATTGATCAGTCGATCGCCCCAACTGGTCAGGCTGTTGGCATTGAAGTTGTTAACGATATCCAGCGTTGTACAACAGGACCCGTTACCAGACCAGGACCAGCCGATATAACCAATGCCGTACTCTTCCGCGACAGCCATGATTGCGTCCTCATCGACATCGTCCCCCTGATGATCGGCACCAAACTCGCCAACTATCAGTGGCAGGTTGTGTGTTTGCAGGAACGTTTGTACGTAGCTTTCCACTGCCTGGCGATTATCGAATACCTGATACATATGAACGCTGAAAATCGTATTCCGGAGATTATCGGCGTCGGCAATCTGCGAGGCATTATCCCGCATGAGAAATTCCCAGTCCTGACCCCAGTTAGCCGCATCAACCACCAGGGTGTGCGTAAGGCCGGCGTTGCGCACAGTTTCAATTGCCGCTCTATGCTCACGTATCCAGGTGTCCAGCGGTACGTTATTGCCAAACGGTTCATTGGCAATATTGATAAGTACATAGTCCTCTTCACCGCGCAGCTCCGCAGCGATATCGTCAGAAGTCCAATAACGTGCAGCACTGGCCAGTGTGCCGGCCGGTTCAGACTCCGGGTATCCCGTCGCGTCGTGTACCTCCAGCATACAGATAAGCTGGTTCTGCTTGCACAGGTTGATAAGCGTTCGTACTTCTGATGCCGGTGTTCGCGACCACTGGTCGCCATTGGCCAGCACTATCCGAACCGTATTTGCACCTGTATTGGCGATATCCGCGATTGCCTGGGTATTGCCCGTGTACCAGGCATGGGGATGGTTAATGCCGCGCATGATGAATTCATTGCCATTACCGTCCAGCAACCGGGTTCCGTCGACACTGAAGTCGGCGAATGCAGAAGAAGCGAACAATGCTGTTCCCAGAGCGGCCGCCGTAAGGCCGTATTTCAGATAGTGCGGGTTAATCATGTGTTTCACCTTATAGTCGACTATTAAGCGTTGTTATTCTGAGGGTCTGTTGACGTTTCATCCACCGCGACTACTGTTGCCGTAGCCCCTTGTCGCCTGTCGATTCGCCCGCGTTGCCGGTCCCCGCAACACCTTGTCGACGATAACAGTTGAACCACGGTCGATGCTTGTGCAACCGGTTACATCTGATCAAGGCGTCATTATAGGCGGGGCAACTGGCGGAGAGAACCACTCGAATGAGCACTGAATCACGTATCTTCAGCAGCATTACAATTTTATTGGAGAACTGCGGGCCAGGCACTGAAAGAACTGCGAAAGAACTGCGGGACAGGCACAGGAACTGCGGGACAGGCACTCACGCGCTGTGACCGACGCCCCGGCTGAATACGGGACATGACGACTCCCGCAAGTGGCGGAGAACTGCGGGACAGGCACAGAGTGCGAGGCAGAACTGCGGGACAGGCACCCACGCGCTGTGACCGGCGCCC
>CAYSTJ010000028.1:42712-51098 GCA_964434105.1 uncultured Cellvibrionaceae bacterium
TGCGAGGCAGAACTGCGGGACAGGCACCCACGCGCTGTGACCGGCGCCCCGGCTGAATACGGGACATGACGACTCCCGCAAGTGGGATTTCCCGTTTGTCGAGCTGCGTCACTGATTACAGACGGTAACCGTGTCTGACCGATGACATCACCGGTATGCCGCTTCGTTGGTAGACTGAATGGATAGGCCTTGAATCACACAGGAGTTACGCATTTATGGATTTCGTGGAATTCCCTGCATTTGAACAGGACCCCGGCGCTGGCCAGACGCGGGCGACTCTCGCCACTCACCAACCGGAAAAGATCAAAGGTGGCCCCGCGTTAGGCACAGCCACGGATAGCTCTGGATTTACGGCGTTCGTGCCATCATCGGACTCGCGAGTCATCTATGTCAGTCGTTCTTCAGGCAAGGACTCGAATACCTGCTTGAAACCCAGCGCGCCGTGTCAGACGCTCTACGCCGCCATCAACAAAATGCGGGCAGGAAAGCCGGATCACGTCTACCTGAAGCGCGGCGACACCTGGCGCGGCGAGTCCATTTCCAGGGTGCAGTCCGGCCGCAGTGCAGCTGAACCTTCCGTGATCGCTTTCTTCGGTGACCACGGGCCCCGCCCCAAAATCGAAAGCGATCAGTCCGTTTTCAAGGTAAATGGTAAATACGCCAAACAAAACGTTCAGATTATCGGGTTGCACTTTTATGCCTACCGGAAGGACCCCGCCAACCCGGCGTTTACGCATGGTAGTTCAGAGTTCGATGCCGACATTTCCCTGCTGGGCAACAATGAAAACATATTGTTTGAGGACAACGTGTTTGATCTGCTCGAAGTTAAAATTCAACTATGGGACGGCGGTACGCCACGAAACTTCAGGTTTCGGCGCAATATCTGGACCGGCGCCTATTACAATGGCGCCTCCTACGATCGCAAAAGTCGCCCAAGTAATTTGTTCGCCAACGGCGTTGACGGCCTGCTTCTCGAGAGCAATGTGATAGACCACGGTGGCTGGAACCGGCACGTCAAGGGTGCCGGTGCGAACATGTACAACCACAACGTGTATATACAGTACACCTGCCCCGCACAGGGAATAGCCGTACGGGAAAACATCATCACGCGCAGCTCCAGCCACGGGCTGCAAATCCGTTCGGGCGGCGTTGTCGAAAATAATTTTTTTGCCGAAAACGCCATTGGGATCAGTATCGGATACACCAACCACCCCATGAAAAATGATGCCTTTGCCCGGGTAAACGAAAATGTCATCACGGAAGGTCACAGTATGATCAAGGGAATCGATGCGTGTCAGGGAAAAAATCTTTGCACGCCCGCCGTGTACGGCATTACCGGCAATGATTACGGCGAAGCGACAATATCCCTCACCAATAATGTCGTTCACACACTTTCTTCACAGGATACCCAGTGGAAGTCGGCACCGTACGCCACCCGATTTCGTTCGTTAAAAACCTCAACGTATGGCGTCGGCGCCGCGACGCAACAAAGCAACATCAGCTGGCAGTGGAATTTAGGCGAGAAGCCGGACACCCGTACTTCCGTTCGCTACGCAGACCCAGGCCGAACGCTGGCTGACTACAACCAGCATATCACCGGCAAAAAATCCGCGGCAGATTTTATGAATGTTATTCTGAAACGCCCGCTGCAAACCTGGGATGAGCGATACACTGCCGGCGCTATCAATGATTTTATTCGGGATGGTTTTGGGCGATAATCTCGGCGCTGTTCGGTAGCGCTGACCGTTAGTCAATTCGTTCTGAAAACAGCGAACCGCGCGACGTGGCCAGGGTTGGCGCAATAACCAGCCCCTGGCAGACTGCAATCAATTCCTTGATGCAATCCGTAGCGGCTGCCGGGATACATCGTCCCACATTCTATAGACCATTCTGCGGTAGTTTTCCAAAGGTGTACCGAGCTTTGAGTGGACCATTATGCCGAAATGCTCGGGACGTATGGCATTAAGAAACCGGTTGATGCCTTGCTCGCTGGCTAAATCATGTCCCCAGCATAAATGCAGGTTTGGCGATGGGTCATGAAAATGACCGGAATTCTCTATGCCCTTCACTGCATCAACAAAAACGCCGTAGGTCATGTATTCTGAAAAATGAATTTTATTGGCAATCGCGCTCCAATGGGAAGCTTGCATAGCGTTGCGAATGTGCTCCACCATTTCCAGGGCATTGGGCCTGGTCCAGGTGATAAAGCTACCAATGTAATTGGGATCTATCGCCGGAACGGTTTTCACACCCAGTAAATCGCATGCAATTTTTATCCACTTTTCATGATCCGGACTGGAATACTGAACACGTTGCAGGCGAACCAGCCCGTTGTTGTCAAATAAATAATCTCTCGGAAAGGGTCGAGTCAGGGTTACATCCGAATCAACAAACTGCAGAATATCAGCATCTGTTGCATGTACCGCAGCCAGTTTCAGAAACTGTTGGTAAATCCAATTTCTGACAGGGACGGAATGAAGACTCATCCACCAATTTCTGACACCTGGAATGCGAAACATCCACCACGGGGTTAGCGATTCTGACTCCACCAGTCGCACTACATCATTTTGCAGGGGCCGAAAAAGCGCCATGTCCCGCCGATCAATAATGAGGATATGTTCAATATCCCGACCGAGAAATTTTGACGTACTTTCCGCGAGTAATTTGCACCGCTCAAAATCACCGTGATAACTCGGCGTTATAAATGCTATTTTCATGTCAACTCCATTTTTTGAAACGTGTACCCTGCCAGACACGAAGTACTCTGGCCTCACCGCTTACTTACTGTATTCCTTCTTTTATATTAGTTGATTTTGACGCCACTCTCGATGCATTTTTTTGCGCCTTTATTCTTTTTCCCCTAGATTAGCCGGGTAAAGCTGCGCACAACACATAACACCAAACCTTTCGGTATAAAGCAGGGACAAATAGCGAGAAACGCGACGGTGATGCAGGCGGAGGCCATGAACATGACAATTAAGAGGGGTGCGGGCATCAGGCCCCAGTCGTCGCTCAGGCGACTTAAAACGAAAAACGCCGAATTCTTTCGAATCCGGCGTTTGAAGGATGCTGTGCTTTTAGTCCGTCAAGGACACGGGCTTAACGCAATACTGTGTCCATATCCCAATCGACGAACAGGCCTTTCCATTCGCTTACCGGAATTTGTACACGCCTGTCGTCAATGTTGACCCCACCAGTATTGGCGTTGGTGTTACCGTTGAATGCTCTATCAAACATTGCCGCGGCAATGCCGGTATCGCCCACACCACAGTGACCGCCTCCGTACACTTCAAAGGCCATGTTCTCGGGAACACCGAGCGCTCTGAATACGGGATAGGCCGCCCATGCCGCGAGCGCTTCACTGGTCCCGGCCAGGTGGCACCATGAACCCGAACCGTTGTCGTTGGTGAAATGCACCAGATGACGCGGCGCAATGGTCGCCAGCAACATGTGCTGATCGAACGGCAGGTTGTAAACTCGCGAGGAATTCGACTGGAAGGGTCTGGCAGCACCGGTGACCCACGGCCCACATATGCCGTTGTTCTCCAGATTGTCGATTCCCTGGGGCAGATCACCACAGCTCCACCGCGATCGACCGTCACCATGCCGGAACCACTCTGTCATCCGCCAGCTGGTGCCACCGCCACCGCCGGACTCCACAATCACGGTGACCGGAACACGGCTGAAAACACCGGCGAGAAAAGCGCCCTTTCCACAACCGGAGCATCCCGAGACCACCATTTTACCGGGGTCATGTCCGCTATCCGGGTTCTGCTCCAGAACGTCCATTACCCGGTTGATCATCCAGCCGTTGGCGATGTTTGGGTTGAGTTCCTGCAATCCGTACAGGTTTCTGATACCGCTTTCGAACCCACTCCCGAAGGACAGACTCTTGCTTCCCTGCGGCACGATTCCGCCGGAAAGGTTCAACGCGATAACCTCACCGCCCCCGGAGATACTGGCGGAGAACTGCCCCGTCTGCCCACCGACGGTACAACTGATTGAGACAGTGCCCCCGTTGACAGAGCCGGACACTTCATCACAGTCGCCCGGCACCGGACCGTACAAATACTTGGCAGCCATCGCCAGAATCTCCTGGCGGCGGCACTCCCATTGCGCCTTGGTAGACACCGGTGAACCATCATAGAACGTAAACGGATCGGGCAGCTTCTCATTGTAGTAATCCAGGCTCCCGGCATCCGGCAAATTCGGTAAATCACAGGCGAAGGGCTCGCCTGAACTGCTTGAACTGCTTGAACTGCTTGAACTGCTCGTCGAACTACTGCTGGAACCGGTGCTGGAACTGCTGGTCGAGCTGCTGCCGGAATCCGGGATTTCGGTATCCGGATTGCCGCCACACCCGATAAGGCCTATGGCCATAGCGACTAGAACGCATTTGTTGAACATATTCATATTCCGCGTGTTCCTGGTTAGAGATGGATTGATACAACCATAAAGCGCAGTACCCGTGTCATCTATCGACTGATCGCAACCATTCGACGAATTTCTCCATCGCAAAATACCCGTGGGGTAACCTTCAGCGCCAAATTGCTGGCAAGGACACATTGTTCACGAGCAACAACAGTTTGCGCAATCGACAGGAAAACTGATCGGGCTCGGTCCTGTATGGAAAGCGTGTTCTGGCGGAGACTTCCTGCGTGCTCCAGCCTATTGCAATGCCTTGATGGCGACTACGGACGTACGCGCAATCCATGCGTTTTTCATAGACGGCTATTTAATGCGTTCCGCCTGCAAATTCGGGAAATTCAGGGATAAATCAGTGCAGACAACAGAGACTGCACTGCGTCTACAGCCTCGATGCCTATTGAGGCGTTGCATCCCAAACCCTCCCCGATGCAGTTCCGTTTGCGCCGGGGTTGAACACCTCGACCGCCATGACCTGATAGGTCGGGTCGTCGCTGGCATCCAGATTATTCATATCCGGAATAATCCAGCCGGTATCCGCCCACGCCTGCACGTGATCCGCGAATATGATCTCGTGGTCCTGTCCCAAAGGCCGCTGCTGCGCGGGTTTGCTCCAGTACTGGTAGAACGTGGAGGGACTATTGATAGAGGGCTGCCCATGTCGTGTCGACCGATAGGTGGAGTACTCCACCCCGTTGCTCATAAAAGTCTTGCCATAGGTAGCCCCCTGGCTGGGATCATAGGACCACCTTTGCAAAACATAGTATTCAACCAGGTGCGCCGGGTCTGATGAGGGCATATTCCTGTCGTAGCCCCAACCGTACAACGTAATATAGCTTGCGCCGCTGTCCTCATTGAAGCGGTAGCCGATCACTCGACTCTCATCACCAAAATGCCACCCTGGACCACCGACGTAGTTGTAGCCACCGCCCTGCCAGGAGACGCTGAATTCACCATTGGGGTCCATGGTCAACGAGGTGGAGCCGCCATCTTTCCAGTGGGTGAAGAAAAATTCACCGATGTGACCCGTTGCGTGATTTGAAGTAATTACGGTTCTCGCGTCATGTTTTTGGGTATAGGCGGCGTACTTGGAAAAGTCGGCAGAAGTATCCGGTATAACCGACGTATCCAGTTCGCCATCGCTGGAATAAATGGCAAACCCTGCGATGGTCGGGTTCTCAACACCTTCGATCAGCTCAATGGTGACACTCCCGTCGCTTACAGCAATGCCAGCAAAGGTTTCTGTGTAGCCATTGTCGTGACCCACCTCGGAGAAAAGATCCAGATTACTGATGACGGTATCGCCTTCGATAGCAACGCTAAAGCTGCGGGAGCCCGCACTTTCCAGATAGATTTCCGCAAAGTGCAGTTCGACGGTGTAACTGCCGTTGGCAGTCACCGGAATTTCGTAAACAGACGCACCGTACCGTTCAGTTTGATAAAGCTCACCACCCGTGACAAAGTCGTCTGTCCGATTGAGCGATCCACCGCGGGCGTAGTTATCCGCCTGGTACTCGATGCCTCCGAGCGTTGTAGCCGCGTTACTGCCTGCATTGATGGCGATCACCAACGGGAGGTCACCACCAACAGTGCCCGACGAACTGGAACTGCTCGCCGACGTGCTGGAGCTGGATGATGAAGAACTAGTGGAAGACGACGAACTACTGGACGATGATGAGCTGCCTGAGGAACTCGAGGAGCCGGGTGTACCTGCGTTTCCCCCACAACCAGCCAGCACGAAAGCAGCGAAAGCGGGCATGAGCCATCGACAATACTGACCCCTTCGTATGTCTGTCATAGGTACTTTCCCCAAGTTGTCTGTCGAGTTATTATCAGTTTGACTTTATTGACAGATACCTTAACCCATTCGGGTTAAAAAAATTGTGCCGCAAGTCATACTATCCCCGCCACGCAGGACCGACTGGCCGGGCGCACGGGCGAACTTTGCAGGCAGGCAAAGCCCTTACATTATTAGCATATATATACTACTAAATATCAGGCAAATTCAGACGATTCCAAGACATCGCAAAAAAGTCAGGCGGCATGTCGTTTTGATAATACGCATCCAGTTTCCGGCTTCCCGGATTCTATTATTGAAATTATTCGGTAGATGATGCAAACAATGTCTTGATCAGGGGGCATCGATCGACCACAACCCAGTTCAGCAGCGATGAATGCTGTAGTGCCTCTGAACATTTTTGGTCACAGCGCCCCAGCGAGACGCCTTCACCCGTTGCTGATGATGCGCAAACGCTTCCTGATTGGCGAATACCTCATAGACGCTGAACCGGTTCTGGTAACACTGATCCTGTTCAACACAAAACGTGAGACAGCCCGGTTCATTCCGGGTGAGATCAATGTGACGGGGCAGTTCCGCCTCAACGCTATCAAGCTCTGTATCCGGCACCTCAATATATCCCTGCAGAATGACTTTTGACATGGTCTTGCTCTCATCGGAACGCCTCACCGAACACTTCCAGCAGGGCGTTATTCCGCTTGTAGGTCGACTGATAAAATGGCGAAGTTCTACTGGCATGGATGACGCATGAAAGGTATCACAGCACGGCCGGTTCAGTCGCGGCATATTTCTCATTGCTAACCACGATAGTTTATTACATCCGAAAAGCGCCCGTTGGCAGTCAGCCCATCCACCGGTCGCGTGAAATCCTGTACAGACAATGCGCCCGCAAGGGGCTGTCCGACGGCACATCGGGATGCCCGAAGTTCTCGCCGGTATTGATCATGCGAAGCCTTTCCATAACCGAACGGGAGCGGTGGTTGCTTACAACCGCGAAAGAAACAATTTCCTGCAAATTGAGGCATTCAAATCCCACTTTAATTGCGGCGGCCCCTGCTTCTGTAGCATAGCCATACCCCCAATGCGACGGAGCAAGTCGCCATAAGACCTCTACGCATGGGGAGAAGGGCAAACTCGCACTTGGGATGTGCAGTCCGATGATGCCAATGAACACTTTTGTCTTCAGAGTTTCGGCCACCCAGATTCCCCACCCCCGTTCGGCAATGAGCGTTTGGTACTTTTCGGCAACGGCGTCACTCTCGGATCGATTCAATATGCGCGGAAAGTATTCCATCACCCGAGGATCTGCGCACATAGCGGCGAAAGGTTCTCGATCACTGGATACCCACTGACGAAGCTGGAGACGTTCTGTTCTGGGCTCTATGAGCTGAATCATGTTAAATCGCTGCGCTTATGGTGTTGAATATTCACATAATAAATGATTAATGGCGATCAACGCATCAAACGTAGACGCCTGCTCCATGGCATCATCGGGTGGCACCATCGGGGACATGCGCAAAGTTGACACGAATTGCCAATCGAATTAACCTCCCGGCTGTCAACCGACTTTTAGGCGCTTCAAAATTGTAGAACCTAGAAAATTAGTGTTCGACAAGTAGATACCATAAATTCTGGACTGTTTCGAAACATGGCATAGGATCCAATGATTTTGAAATGCCATCGGCTTCACAACGAAGGATCTCGCCATATGTCTTCTGAGGCTCGGGGATTTTCCCTGATTATATTTTTTTTATTTCTATTTTATACCCCCATTACAATTATTGCATTTCGTAATACTAAGAATATGTGTCGGGGATGTCGGCTAACGTTTTCCCTTTCGGTGTTTCCAGTGTTTGCGGTTTTGCTTGTTTTCAGCATTATTGCCGCGCATCACGCCTTCCCGAATTTGGTACGCTTACACCATGAAGTCGGCGAAAGGACGGGTAGCGGATCACCTGCGTCGGCAATTATAGGAGGAGCGCTGGTTCTGCCGGTTTGTTTAGGAGGAACTTTTCTCTGGCATCGCCTATTCCTTCGAATGGGAAGCAAGAAGAATAAAAGCCCCTTGGAATAGTTGAATCAATCTCGGGGGCAACATCGGGGACATGCACAAATTGTTGACACAACCAGCCAATGGAATTAACCTCCCACCTGTCAACCGAC
>CAYSTJ010000029.1:0-49469 GCA_964434105.1 uncultured Cellvibrionaceae bacterium
CCAATCCTGCTCAAAACCGACGCTGGCGAAGCTTCCGTCGCCAGTCAACCGACCGGCTGCAAATTACGTCGCGATACCGGCGTTGCGTCGACGCTCCGCCAACTCACGCTCAACCTGCAGCATTTTGGCTTCGGTTAACGGGTAAGTGAACATGATTATGGCAGCCACTACCCCGATCAACGCCGGTATACCGCTCATTAGCAGTCTCATGCCTTCCAGTGAGTTGGTGATCGTCTGTTCGTCCGCAGAATCGTAACCATAACTCGCCAGCACCAGCAATACGATCGCACCGGCAAAGCCATGGCCGGTTTTATTGATAAAGGTACCCGCGGAATAAACCAGACCGGTGGCACGCCGGTTGTTTTTCCACTCGGAGTAATCGGCGGTATCACCGAGCATACTGAAAAACAGTACTGGCATCATACCCGCGAAAAATTCACCAATGATGGCGAGTATCATCATTAGCGTAACCTGGTCTGGCTGCACAAAATAGATCATGCCATTGAACAATGCGCCCAATGCAAAGGCCAGCGCGAACAGATTGCGCTTGGATATGAATCGCGCGGCATTACCTACTGCAATAGCGGCAACGACAGACGCAATGAGTGTCGCCGCAAAATAGTAGCCGATTAAATCGGGGCGATTCAGATAATATTTGAAGTAATAGGCAGCCGCCGAAGGCCGTACAACCGTAAAAATACCAAACATAACGCCCACCACCAGCAGGATAAGCCAGGGCTTGTTGGTCAGCAGGTCCACCAGGTCTTTCTGGGTATGGGTCAGCTTGTCTTCGGGTCGTTTAACCAGCCAGTTTCGCAGGGCGACCGCGGCCGCGAATGACAGCAGGCAGATACCGGCCGCGCCAAATTTCCAGGAGGCATCCCACTCCGTTTTGGTCAGACTGATCAAAAAGGTGGAAACCCCGGCGACAGGAATCAATATCACCGGCAGGTTGACAAACATATCCTTGAGTTCCGACTTCAGGCTCGCCCTGTTTTCAACGATGGGCACCACCCGTTCGCGGGTTGTCAGATAGGTAATCGTACAGAATACAACGATCAGTACCGCAAACACGGTCATGGTGTACTGGTAGCCCTGGGCGTCATTGCCCTGGCCAAAATAAGCGACCATCGCCGGCAGCAAAGCCATTACCAGCAGGCCGCCGCCAAACGCACCGATAAAGCGGAAGCTCGACAGCATTGAGCGCTCTTTAATATCCGAGGTCATAACCCCCATCAAAGCGCCGTAGGGTACATTGTTCGCGGTGTAGGCCAGCGTCAGCCCAAAGTAAATAACATAGGCGTAGACCAGTTTGGCCGGATCACTGAAATCGGGTGTCGTGAAGATCAAGGCGAGAAACAGTCCCAATACCGGTGCTGACCAGAGCACCCACGGCCGGAACTTGCCTTGCCGGGTACTGGTACGGTCCGCTATAGAGCCCATGATGATATCGGTGATACCATCGGACAGACGCACAACGAGGAGCAGGACAGCGACCTGGGCAGCCGCCAGTCCGAAGGTATCGGTATAGAAGATAGGGAGAAAAAAAGTACTCCGCCAGACGAAGTTGGCCGCCGCATCCCCCATGGCATAACCGGCCTTTTCATACAGGGGTAGTTTGTATTGCACTTCAGACATGGGAAATCCTTGCTTATTATGTAATCGGCTCCGGATCATTGGGGAGCGCTTGAATTTAGCCGCGGGCATTATGTGAGCGCCTGTTTGGCCCGGTCAAGTAGTTTGTCCGCGCCCTGTGGTTCGGTCTGACATTCTCCCTGAAACTCGCATGCCCTGTGGTCTGATAGACTTTTTGACTATTAACGGAGAGCAGTCGGCGGAGTTCCTTTCGCAGACCCAGGTGCAGCCGCTGTTGGCGTTGTATCAATGCTGCAAACGTATTCATCCATAAGACGGGAGTGGAAAAATGAATCAATTCAGTGGATTTTCCGACCGCGAGAAACAGCAGTACCTGGACGCGTTGAACCTTGCCATAAAAACCCATCCCCACTTTCGCCCGGGTATGGCGTTTACTGATATGTCTGTCATCGCCGGATGTATCGAGTTCAAGGTGGCACCACCCACGGTGCGACCGGATACGCCGTTTCATAAAGTCTTTGAGGACATTGCCAATGTGCTGACACTCGACGGCAGTACGCTGCCTTTTGTTATTCGACCGGCGTGATCGACATGCCCGGGAAGGGTCAGCATCGACCGCTGGCTGACTGATTTGCAAAAGAGTCCAACAGACAATAACTGAGTCACAAATATGACATATTTGTCTGGATTCGTACGCCAACCTCCGGGCTTTGTGCGCCACATACACTACTGATACGCGCTGTTCTTCTACATTTGGTTTATTAAACGTTCTCAGCAAAGCAGATTCTTCCTGCTTGGCCTGGAACCTCCTTTCCTGTCAAGACAGGATCTTCGCCGCCGGTGACGGTCACCGCCCGTCGGTGGCGTGCAGCATGGAGTCATGTAGTGAGCAAGAAGGTATGGTTGGCAGGCGGCCTGCTGGCGCTGGTGTGTGTTCTGTACCATTTCATCGGGAGTGCGGTTAAATTGCCCGATCCGATGCGCACGGAGCCGGCGATCCCCTCCCCCGAACCGGCCACTCACCGTCCAGAAACGCCCCTGGCCGACGCCCGCACCCATGTCCACTCTGCCACAAATCCCGGCGGAATTGCGCCAACTGATCAGCATGCCTCCACACAACCAGCGCTGCCGGCCCCGGTCACCGAGAGCACCAGCGCCCCTGCGCGCATTCAGCTATGGGATGCGCCAGCGTCCGATATGATTGTCGATATCGACGGAATACCCGGCGTGCGCCTGCAGGTTGATCCGGAAAATTTACGGAAGATGCGTCTCGGACAGACGCTCGTTCTCGACATCCCGGGTAGCAGCACGATCATCGAAAGCGAGCTCACGGATACCTATAACGATCCCGGCGGTGTGCAGGTCTGGCAGGGCCACATCAATGGTGAAGTCGATGAAGCGGCCGTCATCGTCACCCGGGGGAAAACACATACGCACATGATTATCGCGAGTGCGCATGGCAATTACTCGGTAGTCATCGACAACCATACCGGCGAAAGCACTTTCGTCGACGAGGGCCACATCCAGAATCGGCAGGCGCCGATCGACGATGCCGTCTACGTAGATCCGCCCGATTCCATACCACTTCCATCAATCCAGTGAGTTTTTCAGTACAGGTAGCCCTCACATGAAACTAAATAAGTTAACCGCCTTTATCAGCGCAGCAGGTCTGGCGGCATTGTCGCTGGCCAGCCCCGCCGGTGCCACCGAAATCGTCGATGTGCTGGTACTTTACACGCCAGCCGCGCAAAGCACCCGCAATGGTGCCGATATGGACGCGCGAATTTCGTCCTATATTGCCTACACAAACCGGGCCTATGAAAGCAGCCAGGTGGATATGCGCCTGAGACTCGTTGGTACGCACCAAGTGAACGCGTTCGGTACGGTGACGGAATCCAATCTTGATGGTTTACGCCGGGATGCCACAATCGCGCGCCTGCGCCGGGAAACCGGGGCGGATCTGGTGACAATGCTCAACCTGCGGCAACAGGTATCGGGCGGTTATGTCTGTGGTATTGGCTATGTACCCTCCGGTAACAGTAACAGCGGTCAGTTTTACAGCAACGCCGCCTCCGTGGGTTACAGCCTGGTGGGGATCGACTGTGGGATCAGTACTTTTGCCCACGAACTGGGGCACAATATGGGTCTCGGTCACTCGCATATACAGAACAGTCGCGGCGGTGTGTGGCCCTGGGCCAGAGGTCATGGCGTGGAAAGGTCCTTCAGTACGATAATGGCTTATCCGCAGTCGTACCGTACCAATAATCAGTTGCCGGTTTTTTCCAATCCGAACATCACTAGCTGTCAGGGCCAGTCCTGCGGGGCGGACCGGGCGCGCAGCAACGGTGCCGACGCGGCCGCCAGCCTCAGCAGTCTGGCTTCGCAGATTGCCGCCTTCACGCCGACGGTAGTGTCGATAACCGACGCCAGCACACCAACACCGCCCCCGACACCCACGCCGACACCGACACCGACACCGACACCGACACCGACACCGACACCATCGTGCAATAAACCCGAAGTCGCGGGCAATTTACTGCAAAACGGCGAGTTCGACGCGCTTGCCGGCTGGCGTTCAGGCTTTGGGCTATCGACATTGCGCACCGAATCCCGCGTGATCAATGGCTGCCGCGACAATGTGCTGGTTGTCAGCAATCGTACTGAATATTACAGCAGTGCGTTTCAGTCGACAGCGGGCAAACTTGACACGGGTGCCCGGTACCGTTTGAGCGGAAAGGTAGGCATCGGTAACAGCGGTCGGGAAACGGTTCGCATCGCCCTGCGGGAACGGGGTGCCAACGGTAGCCAATACCGCTATCTCAGCCCTTTGTCGGTTACCGGCAACGAGCTGACCGCTTTCAGCGAGGAATTCAATCTGTCGGCGGGTGATCTCGAAGGGATACTGGTTTACGGGCCGCCGGCTGGCACCACTATCGTAATGGACAGCCTGGCACTGGTACCCGTGAATGACCGCGCACAGGAGGGAGCCGACGCCGATCCTATCGCTGACGCCACCACGGTAGATGAACAATTCGAACGCTCGGCCAACGGCTGGCAGTCCTGGTATGGCGGCCGCCTGTCCTACTCAACCGACGCGGCTGCCGGCCGGTACAGCCTGCGAACAGCCTGGCGTACCCGCACGCACTCCGGCCCGGCGCTTGATATTCGAGATGCTTTGGTGCCGGGAAGCTCCTATCAACTGAATACGGCAGTGAAGGTAAAAGGCTACGGTAAAGCGCAACCGGTGCAGGCGTGGCTTTACATACAGGATGATTCAGGTACCCGTTGGCAGCTACTTGCCGAAACCCGGGTCACACCGAATACCTGGCACACGCTCCAGGGCCAGTTCCCGATCGAAATCAGTGGCGATCTGTTGCAGGCCAGACTGCACCTGTTCGGGCCGGCCGCGGGGCATGAACTATTGATTGACGCGCTGTCAGTCGAACGGCTTTGATTCGCTGAAAACGCGAGGCAATGAAGCTCACACGCGCACGGACGCGCGTTATATACCCTTGGCGTTTGACACATTCATGCGTTCGAAGTGAGTCAATTTTTGTTTTTGAGCAGGCGCGACGCCGCTGCATGGCGGGGCCGCGCCTTTGACCGTATCCCGCAGTACACCCCTGCCGGTTTTGAGATTTCCCGTCTACCATCAACGTCGCGTGCCTCAATAGATCAACCCGCATAGCCGATTATTCCGGAAATTCCGATTCCGTCGTATTATCCCGGCTCGTGGGCCAGCTATCCATTACCGCATGATAAAATCGATACCGATTCAAATTGTGTCAAGGTCCGGGCTGGATTATTCTGCCCGGTCCGGTCGGCACCCGCCCTTTAGCAGAGATAGCAGTACATGCAAAGTATTCAGACCCTCTCGGTGAGACAACACCTTGCACGCTGGATTGAAAGTCCCGCCATACAGAACATCATTATCGCTGTGATCGTACTCAACGCCATTACCCTGGGCCTGGAAACCTCCAGTACCGTTACGGGCTATATCGGCGGCGCGCTGCTGCGTGTCGAACAGTTGATACTGGCGATTTTTGTGGCTGAAATACTGGTAAAGCTGATTGCTTTCGGCCCCCGCTTTTTTCGCGACGGCTGGAATATTTTTGATTTCGGTATTGTTGCCATCGCTCTGGTTCCCGCATCCGGCCCCTTTGCAATTCTTCGTGCCTTGCGAATACTGCGGGTTCTACGCCTGTTGACCAAAATCCGTCGGCTGCGTCATATCATTGAATCGCTGCTGAAGGCGATTCCCAGTATTGGCTGGATCGTGTTCCTGCTGCTCATGGTCTTCTACATTTTCGGCGTTATGGGCACCCAGCTCTTTTCCAGGTCCTTCCCGGAGCATTTTGGACATCTGGGCGCCACGATTTACACACTGTTTCAGATAATGACGCTGGAGAGCTGGTCGATGGGGATCGCCCGGCCAGTCATGGCAGTCTATCCATTTGCCTGGCTGTATTTCATTACCTTTATCCTTATCACTGCGTTTGTGGTGCTCAACCTGTTTATCGGGATCATTGTCAGCACCATGCAGGAAAGACATTACGAAGAAGAAGCCGAACGTACTGCCGCCAACGAAGCCAGGGCGCATCAGGAACGAGAGGAAATGCTGTTACTTATCAGGGATATAAATGCACGTCTGCAACGCATGGAGGCGCGCGCGGCATCCGAAGAGAATGCGCCGAGGGCCTGAAGGCTGGCCCCGTCGGCTCACGACGGTGCTCATAAATAACGACGGTCCGGCCATTCAGGTCCGGACCGGCGCGCTGGATTAGCGGTGCCCTTTGCCATCAAGGACCAATGAATCCGCGTCGAGCGTGCTCCAGGGGTATCAGAGCAGCCCGACGCATTTTCTGTAGGCAGACAGGGCAATGCCCGCACGAACTATTGGTGAAATTTTGCGGACAGTTCGTGAACTGCGCGGATAAAGGCGCCGGCATTCTCGGGGTCGACTTCCGGTGTAATACCGTGACCCAGATTGAAAACATGACCGCTCCCCGGACCATAACTTGTCAGTATGCTGTCGACTTCTGCCCGGATACGTTCGGGTTTTGCATAAAGTATGGTGGGGTCCATATTACCCTGCAGGGCAACCCGCTCGCCAATCCGCCGGCGAACATCGCCGATATCAACCGTCCAGTCCAGACCCAGGCAATCGGCGCCAGTGTCTGCCATTTTCTCCAGCCAGCTGGCACCTCCCTTGGTGAAAAGTATGACTGGCACCTTGCGACCGTCGTTATTTCTCAGCAATCCGGATACGATTTTTTGCATGGGTCTGAGAGAAAACTCTTCATAGGCAGCATTCGACAGCGCACCGCCCCAGGTGTCAAAAATCTGCACCGCCTGCGCCCCGGCCATGATCTGCGCGTTCAGGTAATCAATGACCGAATCGGCCAGTTTGTCCAGCAGCGTATGCATCACCTCGGGTTGGTTATAGGCCATGGCCTTCGCCTGGCGAAAATCCTTGCTTGACCCGCCTTCCACCATATAGGTCGCCAGCGTCCAGGGACTGCCGGAAAAGCCAATCAGGGGCACCTGCCCATTAAGCGCACGACGAATGGTTTTCACCGCATTCAGCACATAGGGCAGGTCCTGTGCGGTATTGATAACCGGCAGGGCATCCACATCCGCGGCGCACGTCACTTTCTTTCTGAAGCGCGGCCCTTCACCGGTTTCAAAGTACAGGCCAAGGCCCATGGCATCCGGAATAGTGAGAATGTCCGAAAACAGAATGGCCGCATCCAGTGGATAACGCTCCAGCGGTTGCAGGGTGACTTCGCATGCCAGTTCGGCGTTTTTGCACAGCGCCATAAAGTCGCCGGCCTTCTCCCGCGTAGCGCGATATTCCGGCAGATAACGGCCTGCCTGACGCATCATCCAGACCGGGGTTACATCCACCGGTTCGCGATTGAGCGCACGCAGGAAGCGGTCATTTTTCAGTGGGGACATGCCAGGTATCCTGTGGTTAAGTAATAGTAACTATTTCGGCTCACGCCCCGATTTGCCCATAGCTGCGTTCACAAACCTGTCGGGAACAGGTTTGAACACCAGCCAGGGCTGGCCCGGAGGACGATGCGCAGGATGCGCCGCGTATTTACACCAGTAAACGCACATTGTTCGCCTTGCTCTGAACAAATCTGAACGCAATCTGGACAGTTACAACACGCGCTGAATCGTTACAGTAATATTAGTATCGGCACGCAAAGGCGTACTCATATCCGGATCTGCCAGGGCACGGGACTGCTTGATCGATGTCGCAGCCCCTTGGGTGCAGCTCAATCAGACTTCAAGATAGTCCAGTATGCCTTCAGCAGCCTGTCGCCCCTCCCAGATGGCAGTCACGACCAGGTCCGAACCGCGTACCATATCACCACCAGCAAAAATTTTCGGGTTACTGGTCTGAAATTTATAGGTTTGCTCCTCCGGCGCGATGACGCCGCCCCATTCATTGATCTGTACTGACTGCGCTTCGAACCAGGATGCCGGGCTGGGCCGGAAGCCGAAAGCGATCAAAACCACGTCGGCCGGGATCACCTCTTCGCTGCCCGGAACCGGCTCAGGTCGCCGACGACCGTTCTGGTCCGGCTCTCCCAACCGGGTGGTTATCACCTTGACGCCTTCCACCCTGCTTTCCCCAACTATGGCGATGGGCTGGCGGTTGAAAAGGAATTGCACGCCTTCTTCGCGGGCATTGGCAACTTCACGGCGCGAGCCTGGCATATTTTCTTCATCGCGGCGGTATGCGCAGATGACACTCTCGGCGCCCTGTCGAATGGAAGTCCGATTGCAGTCCATCGCGGTATCGCCGCCGCCCAACACCACAACCCGGCGCCCCTTGACACTGATAAAATCAGTGGCGGATTTCTCGAAACCGAGATTGCGATACACGTTGGACACCAGGAATGGCAGCGCGTCATAAACTCCGGGCAGGTCTTCGCCGGGGAAGCCGCCCTTCATGTACGTATAGGTGCCCATCCCCATAAACACCGCGTCGTAATCAGCCAACAGGTCTTCAATGGCGATATCTTTGCCAACTTCGGTGTTCAGACGAAACTCTACGCCCATTTCTTCGAATACCGCCCGTCGTCGTTCCATTACCCCTTTTTCCAGCTTGAATTCCGGGATGCCAAACGTGAGCAGGCCACCGATTTCCGGGTAGCGATCGAAGACCACGGGCTTAACGCCGTTGCGCACCAGGATATCCGCACAGCCGATACCTGCCGGGCCGGCACCAATCACGGCCACCTTTTTGTCCGTCCACACAACTTTGGACATATCGGGTTTCCAGCCCAGTGCGAAAGCCGTATCGGTAATGTATTTTTCAGCACTGCCGATGGTCACGGCACCAAAGCCGTCGTTCAGGGTACAGGCGCCTTCACACAGCCGGTCCTGCGGACAAACCCGACCACAGACTTCCGGCAAAGAGTTGGTCTGATGGACCAGATCGGCAGCCTGCAGGATATTGCCTTCTGAAATCAGTTTGAGCCAGTTCGGAATGTAGTTATGAACCGGGCATTTCCATTCGCAATATGGATTGCCGCACGCCAGGCAGCGGTGCGCCTGACCTTGCGCCTGGTCCTGGGTATAAGGCTGATAGATTTCAACAAACTCAGCCTTGCGAAGATCGATGGGCTTTTTGTCCGGATCCTGACGGCCGACATCAAGGAACTGAAAATCGTTGTTTAAGCGTTGTACCATTGGGGTACCTCAAATATTGATATTGCAAACCGTCCAGTTATTCGCCGCGCTTGCGGAAGGCCGAAAGCAGGCTGTCGATATCGGCTGCTTTCGGCTTCACCAGCCAGAAACTGTTGATATACCGGTTGAAATTGTTCAACAACTCCTGCCCCCAGGCACTGCCGGTTTCCGTCACAAACTCCTTGATGATGCCGCGCAGGTGATTGCGGTGCTCCTCAAGCCGTTCGGTATTGATACGGGTAATATCAACCAGTTCATGGTTGTATTTGTCCACAAAACGGTGCCGCTGATCCAGTACATAGGCAAATCCGCCCGTCATGCCGGCACCGAAATTAACGCCGGTTTCACCCAGAACGGTGACAACCCCGCCGGTCATATATTCGCAGCAGTGATCACCCGCACCTTCAACCACCACGTGTGCACCGGAGTTGCGCACCCCGCAGCGCTCCCCCGCCTGACCCGCAGCGAACAGCTTGCCACCGGTCGCGCCGTACAGGCAGGTGTTGCCGATAATGGTCGTGTCCTGGCTGGTAAAGGTACTGTTCTGAGGCGGCCGTATTACGATTTTCCCGCCTGCCATGCCTTTGCCGACGTAATCGTTGGCGTCGCCTTCGAGGTACAGTTCAAGCCCGCCGGCGTTCCAGACACCAAAGCTCTGACCGGCGACTCCCTTGAAGTTAAGCCGAATCGGTGTGTCTGCCATTCCGGCATCGCCATAACGTTTCGCGATTTCGCCACTAACCCGTGCCGCAATGGAACGGTCACAATTGGTGATGTCGAAATCGAATGTGCCGCCGGAGCGATTGACGATGGCCGGCAATACGGTTTCCACGATTTTCTCGGCAAGCAGCCCCTGATCGAATGGCGTGTTGCGCTTAACCTGGCAGGACTGCGGCTTACTGGCGATCAAATCGTCGGTATAAAGGATTGGGCTCAGATCGAGCCGCCCCTGTCGTGGCGTCTGACCTTCAATGACTTCCAGCAGGTCTACGCGGCCAATTAACTCCTGCAGCGACCGGACGCCCAGAACAGCCATCCACTCCCGCGTTTCCTGCGCGACAAAGCGGAAGAAGTTTTTCACCATTTCCACTGTGCCTATGTAATGGTCTCGCCGCAGCCGATCCTGCTGGGTGGCAACGCCGGTGGCGCAGTTGTTCAGATGGCAGATGCGCAGGTATTTACAGCCCAGTGCCACCATCGGCGCCGTCCCGAAACCAAAACTCTCGGCGCCCAGAATCGCTGCCTTAACAACATCCAGCCCGGTTTTCAGGCCGCCGTCGGTTTGCAGGCGCACCTTGTCGCGCAGGTCGTTGGCGCAGAGCGTCTGATGCGTTTCCGACAGTCCCAGCTCCCAGGGCGAACCGGCGTAACGAATAGAGGTCAAGGGACTGGCGGCCGTGCCGCCATCGTAACCTGATATGGTGATCAGGTCGGCGTAGGCTTTCGCGACGCCGGCGGCAATCGTGCCGACCCCGGGCCGCGACACCAGCTTGACGGAGACCAGTGCATCCGGATTGACCTGCTTCAGATCAAATATCAACTGCGCCAGGTCTTCAATCGAGTAAATATCGTGATGAGGCGGCGGTGAAATCAGCGTTACGCCGGGTACGGAGTAGCGCAACCGGGCGATCAGCGCGTTCACCTTGCCACCGGGCAGCTGACCGCCTTCGCCCGGTTTGGCACCCTGCGCGACTTTTATCTGCAGCACTTCGGCACTGGCAAGATAGGCCGGTGTAACCCCAAACCGGCCGGATGCAACCTGTTTTATTTTCGAGACTTTAACGGTGCCATAGCGCGCTGGATCTTCGCCGCCCTCACCACTGTTGGAACGTCCGCCGAGGCTGTTCATGGCTTCCGCCAATGCTTCGTGCGCTTCGGGCGACAGCGCCCCCAGCGACATACCGGCGGAGTCGAAGCACTTGAACAACTTCTCGATTGGCTCCACTTCATCCAGCGGTACAGGCTCGATACCATCGCGGATTTTCATCAGGTCACGCAAGGTAGCGACCGGCCGGTTATTCACCAGCGCCGCATAATCGCGCCAGGCGCCGTAGTCACCGTTCTGAACGGCAGCATGCAGACCCTGCACTACATCCGGGTTATAGGCGTGGTACTCCTGACCGTGCACGTATTTGAGCAGACCACCCGGTAGAATCGGCTTGCGGGCTTTGGCCGCGTATGCCGCCAGGACTTTCTGGTCGTACTCCAGATCCTCAAACCCAGCGCCCTGAATACGGCTGACCGTGCCTTCAAAGCAGGTGTTGATAACATCATCGTTCAGGCCGATAGCCTCAAACAGCTGCGCGCCGCGGTAAGACGTAACGCTGGAGATACCCATTTTTGAAAGAATTTTGAGCAGGCCCTTATCCAACCCTTTCACGTAGTTTTTGTAAGCGGTACTGATATCGACCAGCAGATCACCCGAGTCGACCAGGTGATTGATGATGTAGTAGCTCAGGTAGGGATAAACCGCCGTGGCGCCATAGCCGATCAAGGCTGCCACATGATGGGGATCGCGCGCCGTCGCGGTCTCGACGATAATATTGACGTCGCAACGCAGCCCCAGGTGGGTAAGCTTATGATGCAAAGCACCAGTCGCCAGCAGGGCGTGTACAGGCAGCTGACCATTGGTAAACCCGGCGTCTGACAGGACAATCGTGACCTGCCCGGCCCGAACTCCCGCGACTATATTGTCCAGCAGATCGTGAATCGCCTGCTGCAGATTCTTTTCGTCGGGATTGTAAAGCAGGCTGTAGTGCCCCGGTGTATACCGCTTTTTATTAACCTTCATTAATGCGCGATACTTGGCCGGGGACAGTACCGGACTGGTCAGGATAATCCGGTCGGCGTGCTCCTCGGTTTCCTCGAAGACGGACAGCTCCCGCCCCAGACAGGTTTCGAGTGACATCACGATGGATTCACGCAACGGATCTATGGGGGGATTGGTAACCTGCGCGAATTGCTGACGAAAAAAATCATAGAGAGGACGCTGCTTTTGGGACAGCACCGCCATGGGCGTATCATCGCCCATGGAGCCGACGCCTTCCTGGCCCGACTCTGCCAGCGGACGCAGGACCTGATCACATTCCTCATAGGTCGCCTGAAACATTTTCATGTTGCGCTTGATGTCTTCATCGCTCATGCCGGCCTCGGCAATGTCCACGGCGAGGCTGGACTCAATACGTGTCGCGTGCTTTTTCAGCCAGTCCGCATAAGGCCGGCCGGCTTTGAGCTGCGCATCGATATCCCTGGTATGGTAGAGCGCGCCGGTCTGCGTATCGACCGACAATATCTGACCGGGACCCAACCGGCCCTTGGCAACCACGTCGGCCGGATCATAGTCATACACACCAACTTCCGAGGCCACTGTAATAATGTCATCCCGGGTGATCACCCAGCGTGAAGGCCGCAGTCCGTTCCGGTCGAGCGTACATACCGCGTAACGGCCATCGGTGATCACCAGGCCGGCAGGGCCGTCCCAGGGCTCCACGTGCATGGAATTGTATTCATAGAAGGCGCGCAGCTGTTCGTCCATGGTTTCCACATTCTGCCAGGCGGGTGGCACCAGCATACGAACGGCACGGTGCAGATCCATTCCACCTATCAACAGCAGTTCCAGCATATTGTCGAGACTGGACGAATCAGAACCCGTGCGATTCACAACGGGCGTGATGTCTTCCAGATTGGGCAGCAGATCCGACTGAAATTTGGCCGTGCGGGCCACCGACCAGTTGCGGTTGCCGGTAATCGTATTGATCTCGCCATTATGGGCAAGCATGCGGAACGGCTGGGCCAGTGGCCAGCGTGGCATGGTGTTGGTGGAAAAACGCTGATGGAAAACGCAAATGGCCGTTTCGAGGCGTTCGTCCGCCAGATCGAGATAGAACCGGGGCAGATCCACCGGCATCATCAGACCTTTATAGGAGAGTACGCGGGATGACAGACTGGCGATATAAAAATGTCCGTCCGACTCCAGGCGCTTTTCAGCCTTGCGCCGGGCGATAAACAGTTTGGAATCCAGCGCCTGATCAACCAGTCCGGCGGCATTGACGTAAAGATGAAAAATATCCGGCAGACTGTCCCTGGCAATAGGCCCCAGACAGCTGTCGTCGGTCGGCAGCTTGCGCCAGACAATATCCGTCAGCCCGAGTGCTGCCAGCTCTTCAGCGACGACCATCTGCGCCTTTTGTTGCCGGGCGGCATCCCGGCTCATCATTACCGAACCGACGCCATAACTGTCGGCGAGCGTAAAGCCCAGCTCCTCCAATGCCACCTGGCGCAGGAATGCATCGGGTTTCTGGATCAGTAATCCGCACCCGTCGCCCGTTTTACCGTCTGCTGCGATTCCGCCACGGTGAGTCATACAGGTTAATGCCCGAATCCCTGTCTTCAACAGCCGGTGACTGACCTGCCCCTTCAAATGGGCAATAAGACCGAAGCCACAATTATCCTTGAACTCATCTATCCGGTAGAGACCCGTACTCATAGGCGTATCACTTCTTGGAATTTGAAATATACCAGTGAGCCGGAGCGAGGGTCGGTTTTCCGGGACCATCGCTGCAGCTCACCCACACAATGGCCGCACCGCCAGCTAAACGCGCTGCCATTCCTGCGCAGACAAAAAAGCCCCTGCGTCAGGGGCTTTTGGTGCCCTGATGGGGCTTATTTGAAAAACGGCGCAAAATAGTAACGACTCCGGTCCCTCTTGGCAAGTCACCATTAGATCCTGTCTTTATATACGCCTTTTGCCATCAATTTCTGCGAACCTGTCGAATTTCCTCGTGAATAACACTCACCGGCTTTGGCCAGGGACTGGCATCACGCTGCTCTTGCGGCAGGTTTTCTACCGCGGCAAGCGCTGCCTCTTTATCGGCGTAAAAGCCTTCGACCAGTAAATACATGCGTTTGCCATCACGATATGCCCGATGCACCAAAAGGTTGCTGCGGTTGGGTTGTCGTGCAATATAATTGTGCAGTGAGTCTTCGGTGCTGGTCGCCATAATCTGGAGCACATACCCGTTGGGGATCAGTGTCAGCAACGCCTTCTCCCCGAGGTCGGCCAGATCCTGCAGGGCCGGCGAAGCATGGTCCATGCCACTCTTTACCTCGGCGACCGGCTCCGGGCTGACGGCGGATTCCGGACGCGCCGCTCCTTCGTCGGGTCCGGGTTGTGCGTTCGCAGCCACAGGCGCGCTGGCTTGGTCCAGAACGTTATCAATGCGCGCCGAAATTGCAGCCCCGTCGACCCCCGCTGCGGGTTCTGTTCCCGGGCGCGCGGGCGACGGCTCCGACGCAGGCGGCAACGGCTCATCCGGGACAGCATCGGTCCCTTCACGTGTGGCAGAGCCGTCCAGATCATTGACACCTGCGGGACCCACGGCCGTGCCGCTGCCTGCCGGCATGGCGGCCACCCCCTCTGTGTCATCTGTGACTGCCGGTTCGGTCTGACCGGGACGCGTACGCCGGACGATTTCAATGGGCACCTGCCGCCTGCCTTCTTCAATATTCATTTGTTCGTCGGAAATCAACGCCTTGCCCGCACTGGCTTCATCACGGGGTTCATTATCGCCTTCGCGCACAGCCAGTGCCCAAATCAACACAATCGCCAGCAGGGTCAACGCCCCGAGGTGCCAAATTGGCAGACTCATGAGACGGCTGCCCGGCTCCCCGGGTGCTGTGCCGCTGATTTTCAACGAACGGGCCAGATCGAGCGCTCTGCCAGGCAACCCTTGTGACTGCACCCACACCCGCTCCAGCGCTTCGCCGTTAAGGGTCAGCGGCTCGTCGTGAGCCAGGTAGGTATTGCTGAAAATCGTATTCAGCTCGGCCGGTGAAAATCCCGGGAGCTGGGCATCCTGCACGGCGACATCGACCAAATGCAAAGCGTCAATTCGCTCCGCCAGCCCGGGCTCGGCAAACAGGACAAAATGCAACCCGAATCCCGCTTCTGACGTACCCTGCAGCACACTGATCAACGCGGCGAGTTCCGGGTTACCCAGATTATGTGCGTCATCAAAAGCAAAGATCACGCGCTGCCTGGACCGCTCGAGGTTCTGTGCGTAGTTACGCAATGAGTGAATCAGTTCCCCGGCACCCGCCTGGTCCCCGGGCCGCAGCCCGAGCATCTGTAAAATATGACGAAACAGCATGGTGTTATCGCAATTGCGCGGCACCTGCCAGGTATAGAAATTGTGATCGCCGGCAGAACCCTCCAGCATGGAAAGAAACGTCGTTTTGCCCGCCCCGCTTTCGCCGCAAATAACCTGAACGCTGCCGCCGAATTGTGCGAGATGCAGGATTTGTTGCCTCAAAATCTGCCAGGCCGGGGTCAATAACAGCTCGGGCTCTTGACCAAAACCGGAAAACGGCGCTTTCGTGCCAGGATTATTCATAAACAAACCTAATGGAAGAGTTTTCGTAACTGTTCAGCCTGTATCGTAACTGTTCAGCCTGTGTCGTAACTGTTCAGCTTGCGTCCAGATTTGTTCAAAGCAAGGCGAAAAATGTGAGTTTACTCGTGTAAATGACCATTTTTAACGCAGCCAAGGGCAAATCGGGGCGTGAGCTGAAAATTACGAGCTCTCTGTGACAGTTTTTATCAGAGCGCTGCCAACTGCGTCTGAAAAGCCTCCGGGTCGAAGTCGCTTGTCACCACGGCACGCCCCAATGCATGGAGCAACACCAGACGCACGCGGCCATCCACCACCTTTTTATCGACTTTCATGTGCCGCAGGAACGCCGCGGCTCCCATACCCGGCGGCGGGCTGACAGGCAACCCGGCGCGAAGCAACAATTGTTTTGCGCGCGCCACCACGTCATCCGGCAGCCACCCAAGTGAATGCGACAGTTCACAGGCCATCACCATGCCTGCGGCCACCGCTTCCCCATGCAACCATTTGCCGTAGCCCATCTCCGTTTCGATGGCATGCCCGTAGGTATGGCCCAGATTCAGAATGGCCCGCATACCGGACTCCTTTTCGTCCTGCCCGACAACCTGTGCCTTGATCTCACAGGACCGCATAATCGCATACTGCAACGCAGCCCGGTCCTTCGCCAGCAGTTTATCCATATTCTGCTCCAGCCACGCAAAAAATTCCGCGTCGGCGATCAAACCGTATTTGACCACTTCTGCCAGCCCGGCCGCCAGCTCCCGATCCGGCAGCGTGTCGAGTATATCGGTATCAATATAGACAGCCCGGGGTTGGTAGAATGCGCCTATCATATTTTTGCCGAGCGGGTGGTTCACCCCGGTTTTACCGCCCACAGAGGAATCCACCTGCGACAATAATGTGGTCGGAACCTGCACAAAAGGAACGCCACGCTGGTAGCAGGCGGCGGCAAACCCCGCCATATCACCGATAACGCCACCACCAAGCGCCACTATCAGGCAATGTCGATGAAAGCCCAGATGCATCAACTGGTCGAATACCGCTTCAATAGAGGCCAGGTTTTTGTACTGTTCGCCGTCGGGCAGCTCCACCACTTCAATCTGAGAATCGGCGCGGGCTGCCTGCAACCACTCTTTTATCCGGGCCAGGTAGAGGGGCGCAACCACCGTATTGGTAACGACCAGAATCTGCCGGGACGGTATTAATGAATCAATGAGGGAGGTTTGCCGAAGAACACCGTCTCCAATATAAATTGGATAACTGCGCTCCCCCAGCTCGACGTTCAGCGTTTGAAAGGACATTGGACACTCGTCAATCGGAATCAGATCTATGGGAATTTAAAGAGAATGGCAGAGTATGCGATACGGTAAGGCAAAACAAGTCATTGCGGTTCAGGTACGGTCTGCGGGCGCAGATTCGGCATGAATTGGCAGGTCACGCCCACCAGCCGCGCAGGGAGCGGCTGGTACAAATCGGCGGTTAGTGTCCTAAGGTCTGTTGACGTACCGTTCGGCGATAAACTGGGCAACCCATTTACTGCTGCGGCCGTCCGTATCCACGACATGCCGGGCAACCTGACGATAGAGTGGATCCCGGGCCTCCAGCAGCTGGATTATGCGCTCCCGTGGGTTTTCGACCTGCAATAAAGGCCGTTTTTTATCTTTGGACGTGCGGGAAAACAACTGATCGATTGAGGCTGTCAAATAAAAAACCGTTCCCAGCCTCTGCAGTAGCGGCAGATTCTCCGGGCGGACCACGATGCCTCCACCGGTAGCGATAACGCGTTGCCCCTCACCGATCAGACTCTCCAGAATTGAGGTTTCCCGCAGGCGGAATCCCGCTTCACCTTCCACATCGAAGATCCAGGGTATGTCGGCCCCGGTGCGTTCTTCGATCAGATGATCGGTATCCACGTAGGAATAGTTCAGTCGGGCCGCCAACAACTTTCCGACGGTTGATTTGCCGGCCCCCATGGGGCCGACAAGGACCAGATTTGAATTCACTGTCAGTCGTCAACTCCACTGGACATGATGCGCGGTGTAATGAATATCAATAGTTCCCGCTTGTCTTCGCTGGTCACATCACGACGGAACAGTCGTCCCAATATCGGCACGTCACCCAGGAGTGGCACCTTGGACTTGCTGGTAATGATGTTGTTCGAAAAGATACCCCCCAGCACCACCGTCTGGCCGTCCGGCACCAAGACCTGGGTTTCCAGCTTGGTTGTGTCGATGGTCGGACCGGCAATGGTATTTTCACCGGGTGAATCCTGATTGATAATCAAATCCATAATAATCTTGTCGTCTGGCGTGATTTGCGGCGTAACGTCCAGCTTCAGCAGCGCTTTCTTGAAGGAAACCGTAGCAGCAACTCCACCACCGCCACCTTCACCACCGGAAGCGGCAGAGGCGTCACGATACGGTATTTCGGTACCGGATTCTATGCTGGCCTGCTGTTTATCGCCAGTAATAACTTTCGGCTGGCTGACAATCTCGGCATAACCGGAATCTTCCAGGGCAGACAGCTCCAGTCCCAGGAACATATTGTCTCGGATCAGGTTCCAGGCAAATCGCGAAGCGCTTTCGCCCGTAACCGCCAGATTGTAGAACGGCTGGGTCTGCACCTCGATACTGCCGTCATCATTGTAGTCAATATCATCCGAGCTCAATCCGCGCCCGGTAATGATGTTCAGCGTCTCGTTATTGTCGGACCGGGCAAACACGCCCTGCCCCAATGACGCGCCCAGCTCACGGCGGAAGTCGGTATTGGCAATCACGATACGCGCCTCAATCATCACCTGCCGGATGGGAATATCTATCTGATCAACGATTCGACGGAAATCGGTAATTTTTTCCTCTGTGTCAGTCAGAATGATCGAGTTGGTGCGCTCGTCAACAATAGCCTGACCGCGCTCGGACAGGATCGACCCGGTCGTGTTGCGGTCGCTGCCAATGCCGGCGCCACCGCCGCCGCCAGCACCGCCCTGTGGAATGAACAGCTCAAACAGTTCGCGGGCATTGGCATATCGAATGCGGATATATTCCGTGCGTAGTGGCGCAAGCTCTTCCAGTTGTTTTTTGGTCGTCAGCTCCTGTCGCTCGCGCTCTGCAATTTCCGCCGCGGGCGCCACCATCAATACGTTGCCCATCTGCCGCTTATCGAGACCTTTGGTTTTCAGGACGATATCCAGCGCCTGATCCCAGGGTACATTCTCCAGGCGCAGGGTGATGCTGCCTTGCACCGTGTCACTGGCTACCAGGTTCAGCGAGGTGACGTCTGCAATGATCTGCAACACATTGCGCACAGCGATATCCTGGAAGTTCAACGACAGTTTCTCTCCAGTAAAGGCGAATGCCTCTTTTTTCCTGGCGATTTCAGCCTGAGTCTGTGGCTTTATACTGATGACGTATTCCTTGTCGGCCTGATAGGCCATGTAGTCATAGTCGCCTGTAGCGCGGATATTGATTGACGTGCGCTGCCGGTTGCTATTGGGTGATATCATTTTTACCGGCGTCGCAAAATCGGTTACGTCCAGCTTGCGATTGAGCTCTGGCGGCAGCGCCGTCTGCATAAAATTCACCTCAACGCCACGGGCGGACTCTTCAATATCGACGCTGACGTTGGGATTGCTCAGGGAGATAATGACGCGACCCTCACCGTCGGCACCCCGACGAAAATCAATATTGCTGATAGTCGAACGGGCATCGTCAAAGCGGCTTTTGCGCGTTTCTGCTGGCGCTGCCGCTGCCGCTGCGTCAATGGTCGGTGCTGCCGGAATGGCGGACACGCCCTGGGCGCCCGCCGTCCCCACTTCGACGACGTAGGTTGCACCCTCGGCGCGAGACGTATAGGGCAAGGGGCTGGTCAAATTGACGATCAGCCGCGTACGCCCGCCGCCTTCAACGACTACGGCACCAGTCACTTCGCCGATATCAATGGGAAACTTCTTCTTCTGCAGACGGTTCGTCACATCGGGGAAGTCCAGAACAATACGCGAGGGCTGCTCGATCGTATATCCACTCGGATCGGTGGGCAATTCGTCAAACTTCAAACGCAGCTCGACGCGCTCGCCCGGCAACTCCGCAAATTGAATATCCTGCAATTCGGCGGCCCAACCATTAACGGCTAAAAGGCTTGAACCGACCAGGATCCCAGCGAATTTAATATAACCTACCAACATGCCAGTCATTCCTTCTCAGATAATTTCAAAGTCCGCGGACGTTGCAGCCAACCACCCAGCCCATCCGAAACAATTTCCATCAGATCGATCTGAGTAGGAGATACCGACACAATTTTGCCGTGGTCTCTTCCCAGATAATTGCCTACGGCAACGCGATTGATCCCGCCACTGCCATCTCTGACCAAACCCCAATACGTCCCCGACTTGCGCATGGTGCCCACCATCGTCAGTGAGTCGATGCCAAAGGTTTCCAGGTATTCGCGCTCACGGTTGCGATCCGGCTGTATCTTGGGGTCACCGAGACGGGCCTGGTGCGTGACTTCCACCGGGGGGTCAAAGGGGCTGCGTTTTGCAGTCACGTTATAGACAAAGGGGTCGTAAGTACGCAACGGTGGCAATGGCTCGATCGCACCCACCGGCTTGCTCTTGACTTCATCAACATAGGCGCGCAGGTCATTATGATTGGAATTGAAGGAACATCCGACAACTGTCAGCACAATTCCAACACCCACCAAATGCGGCAGTCGAGCCAGTGAATGAGCATAAAATCCACGCATTTCTATTATTCCTGCTCTATATACCGGTAAGTTTTTGCCTGAATGGTCATGTCCAGATTGCCCGACCGCCGATCTTTAACGATGCTGAAATCGTGCAGTGTGACAATACGTGGCATGCCCGCCACGCCACTCACAAAGGCGCCAAATTCGTGATAGCCTCCGGATACTTTCACTTCTATCGGAAGCTCCACATAGAACTCGGACGTTTTCTCCGGCTGCAAGGTAATACTGACAATATTCAACCGACTGGCGACGCCCTTCTCGTCGATATCTTCAAGCAGTCCGGGCACTTCCGTATCTTTCGGCAATTGCTTCTTGAGCGCTTCGAACGATTCTTCCATCTCGGCCATCTGCTGCAGGTAACGGTCAAGATTGGCCGCCTCGTGCGCTTTTTTCTCAAAAGTCGTTTTAAGCGCCTGCTCTTTGCGCTCAGCGCCTTCCAGTTGCAGGTTCTTGTCTTTGACGATAAAAAAATACGCGGCAATGATAATGGCCAGCACTGCCAGCACAAAAATGGCTATGCGCCCGGCCAGGGGCCAAACGCCTACCCGGTGCCAATCCATATCGGCAAAATTGATGTGCTTTAACTGCTCGAGCTGTTCAGAGAATTTTGCCATGACTACGCACCCCCATCCGACCGCTGATCTGCCGGCAATGCGGCTCTAAGCTGCAGATGAAAAGCTGCGGCCTGTTCGCCAAAGCTTGGGTCAGCCTTGATCGATCTAAGGTTGGGGCTGGTAAACCAGTCAGACGCATCCAGATTGCGCATAAAGCTCGAAACCCGGTTACTGGATTCAGTAATACCTTCAATGGTGATCAGGTCACCCTGCCGCGTAAGGGTATTAAAGAAAATACCATCGGGTACGGCCCGTACCATTTCATCAAAGTATCGTACAATCGTTGGTCGTGTACCTTGCAAATCCTGAATAACTTTCATGCGGGCAATAAGATCTTCGCGCCGCTTTTTCAGTTCGCTGATCTCTTTCACCTTCAGATCCAGCGCAGTAATTTCCGTTTCCAGCACGGCATTGCGCGAATTCTGATTTTCAATTCTGCCGTCTACTACACCTACCCAGGCATAGCAGCCTACAATTCCCAGTAAACACAAGCCAATCAGCTGTACCTGGAATTCCTTTTTCTTTTCCTGCCGATACTCTTCCCGCCAGGGCAATAAATTAATTCTAGCCATCGAGATCAAAGCTCCTAAGCGCCAATCCTGTTGCAATCATCAATGAAGGGGCGTCGTTAGCCAAAACAGCCGAATTGACCCTCGAGGACACGGACATATTGGCAAAGGGGTTCGCCACCGTTGCCGGCGTACCCAGTTTTTCCTCAATCAGCGCCGCCAGCCCATGTAGCGATGCCACACCACCGGCCAGCACAATATGATCAACATCGTTGTACTGACTGGAAGAGAAAAAGAATTGCAGGGAACGGGTGACCTGTTGCACCACGCTATCGCGGAACGGGTCGAGCACTTCCGGCTCATAGTCGTCCGGCAAGCCGCCCTGTTTTTTGGCGAGACCGGCCTCTTCTTCCGACAGGCCATACCGTCGCTGAATTTCTTCAGTTAACTGGCGACCACCAAACAGCTGCTCGCGGGTATAAACGGTTTTACCGTCGACCAGCACACTCAGGGTGGTCATGGTGGAGCCAATGTCGACAATGGCTACCACCTGCTCCTGCTGGTCAACAAACTGGTCGCGAATCAGATCAAATGCCCGCTCCATAGTGAATGCTTCGACATCGATGACACGGGGCTTCAATTCTGCCAGCTCAAGAACGCTTGAACGCATCTCCACGTTCTCGCTCCTGCAGGCTGCAATCAACACCCGTACCTGGTCGGGCGATTTATCAGAAGGGCCGAGAACATTAAAATCCAGCGATACCTCTTCCAGGGGATATGGGATGTACTGATCTGCTTCCAGAGAAATCTGCAATTCCAGCGCGTCATCGGTAAGCCCGGCCGGCATTTCGATCACCTTGGTGATGACCGCTGAACCGGGCACCGCCACCGCCACATCCCGCAGCTTGCTTTTTGAGGCCTGTACTGTTGCTTTGATGGCTTGCGCTACAGCTTCTACGTCGTTAATATTCTTCTCCACCACTGAATTGGCCGGGAGAGGCTTAACTGCGTAATTTTCCACCCGATATCCATTGCCATGGCGACTCAACTCGAGCATTTTGATGGTCGTGGAACTGATGTCCAGGCCAAGCATGGGCTTGAATTTGGTTTTGAACAGGCTCAACACGCTCTCTATTCCTTTCTGATTGCCACTGCATCGCAGATGTTTATGTTATAGCACCGGTAGAAAACCTTGCCAGGAAGCCGGATTCGGGAAAAGCCCCTATAATGATGGCCCTGCATGTTTTTTGTGCTTTAACCTTTAATAGATGTTAGCCAATGAATCTGAAAAAAACGATTTTTCTTACATTAACCTGGTTGGCCCTTGGTCTATGTGGTGGCGTTCTTGCAGTATTACTCGGCACACACTTATACCTTAGTCCATCTTTGCCATCTGTGGAGAGTTTGCGCGAAATTCGTCTTCAAACCCCACTTCGTATTTATTCTGTGGATGGCAAGCTTATCGGGGAGATTGGCGAGCAGCGCCGCACTCCAGTCAAGTACCAGGAGATCCCTCAAGGCTATATCGATGCCCTGCTTTCAGCAGAGGATGCCCAATTCTACACCCATAGTGGCGTCTCAATCACCGGTTTATTGCGCGCCACGTCACAATTATTAACCTCCGGTGACATTCAGGGCGGGGGCTCAACCATCACTATGCAGGTTGCCAGAAATTTCTTTCTGAGCAAACGTCAAGAGTTCATGAGGAAATTCAACGAGATATTGTTGGCTCTTCGGATTGAGAGAGAACTCACAAAAAATGAAATTCTTGAGTTGTATGTCAACGTCATTTTTCTGGGTCACCGCGCCTACGGGATCGAAGCGGCCGCCAATGTCTATTATGGAAAGTCCCTGCATGAACTCAGCCCGGCACAGCTGGCCATGCTGGCGGGGGTTCCCAAAGCGCCGTCCACAATGAATCCCATTACCAATCCGGAGCGGGCGGTACAGCGTCGTAACTGGATTCTGGGGCGCATGCTCGCGCTGGGAAAGCTGGACCAGAACAGTTACCGACTCGCTATCAACGAGCCAGTCAGCGCCCGCTACCATGGCAGCCGTATTGAGCTGAATGCCGCCTACGCCGCGGAAATGGCGCGCCAGAAAGCCGTAGAGCTTTTCGGACGTGGCGCCTATACCGATGGGTACCGGGTCTATACCACTGTGGATTCGAACCTGCAGGAAAGTGCACAGCGCGCAGTTATCGAAGGATTGCTAGCCTACGATCGTCGTCATGGCTATCGCGGGCCGGAAAAGAAACTGCCAGTACCGGAAGTCATTGCCGCAGGGGGCATGAACAGCCGCACCGACCCGGCAGCCGACACTGACACGGAGGACCAGCCCGCAACATCTACAGACGCCGATGCATCCACAACCAGAATAATCACACCGGATCCCGGGCGCGAGGTGGTCAAGGACTGGTATACCAAGCTGCAGGCGGCACTGTCGGACATTCCCACCTACGGCGGATTGGTACCCGCGGCCATTGTCAGTATCGGCGAAAAGTCCGCCGTTGCGATGCGAGCCGACGGCAGCAAAATTACCATTGACTGGGAGGCCGGTCTCGAGGCCGCCCGACCTTACCTGACCGTCAACAGTCTGGGCCCCAAACCCAAATCAGCCAGTGACGTAGTCAGCCTGGGCGATGTGGTGCGATTGCGCCAGGATGCTACAGACACATGGCAGCTGTACCAGTTGCCGCAGGCGCAGTCTGCGCTGGTCTCACTCAACCCCACCAATGGAGCCATTCTGGCCATGGTGGGCGGACTTGATTTCTATCAAAGCAATTTCAATCGCGTTACCCAGGCGCGGCGTCAGCCCGGCTCCAGCTTTAAACCCTTCATATACACCGCGGCGCTGGAAAATGGTTACACCGCTGCCAGCATCATCAATGATGCCCCTATCGTATTTGAAGATGACATGCTGGAAAGCGACTGGCGACCGGTCAATGACAGTGGCAAGTTCTACGGCCCGACCCGACTGCGTAAAGCGCTGTATCTGTCGCGCAACCTGGTATCGATTCGCCTGCTGAAGAGTGTGGGCATTAACCGCACGCTGCGCAAACTCGAGGAGTTTGGATTCGATACCAGCACTATGCCGCGCGACCTGTCTCTGGCGCTAGGCAGTCACTCCATGCCGCCGTTGCAGATTGCCGCTGGCTTTTCGGTGTTTGCCAACGGCGGGTACCGGGTCGAACCCTATTACATTGAACGGATACTCGATTTCGATGGTAAACCGGTATTTGAATCCCTCCCTTTGACGGCGTGCTTTGGTTGTGAAGACCCGAGCAATATGCCAGGCGAGGAAGCGGACGATATGGGCTGGCTGGACCCGGATTGGAAACCGAACGCGCCGTTCGATTTCGAGGGAGATCCTTTCGAACTGAGTCGCGAAGTCAAGGCGCTGACCGGTACGCTGGAACCGGAAGACTATCCCCGTGCTGACAAAGTCGTCGACAGCCAGACAGTTTACATCGTGGACTCGATGCTCCGGGATGCAGTCACCCGGGGTACTGCAACCCGGGCCCGGGTACTGGAGCGAAACGATCTGGCCGGCAAAACCGGTACCACCAATAACGCCACAGATGCCTGGTTCAGTGGTTACGGAGGCGGCATTGTCACCACCGCCTGGATGGGTTTTGATAATGCCGAAACGCTGGGCCGGCGCGAATACGGTGGTACATCCGCGCTGCCGGTATGGATAGATTTTATGCGGGATGCATTGAAAAACCGGCCGGAAAAGCGACTGCCCCAACCACCGGGACTGGTCACAGTCCGCATTAATCCGGACACTGGCCTGCGTGCCCGCACCGACGATCGGGATGCCATATTCGAGATATTTCGGGAAGACGAAGTGCCGCCGATGGATTCAGGCGCGCCGATTTCTCCATCGCTATGGGACAACGTCGACGATTCGTTTTCGACCGATGAGCTGTTTTAGGTTAGGGGGGGCTGACACTTACAAATTACGGACAAATAAAAAGGGCCATAAAGGCCCTTTTGCGTCGCTCAAGGCGAATAAAGACCGCCCGCTTACTGGGGCGTGGAGCGTCGCCCGGCAAAACGCTTGTTGAAACGGTCTATACGGCCACCACTGTCGGCCACTTTCTGTTTACCGGTGTAAAACGGATGGCAGGCGCCACAGACATCAAGAAGAATGTCCTTTGACAGTGTAGAGCGGGTTTTGATTACATTGCCACAGCTACAGGTTGCTGTCATTTCACCGTATTTGGGCTGGATATCTACTTGCATTGTGATTGCCTCGTATTGCGCATACCGCCACCCGATCTTCCGCCGGGCACCGTACACTGTGTAAAGGATCTGGCTTTTTTGGACCGCGAAGTTTACCAGAAAGTTCTCCACGCGCAAGTACAATCGGGCAAAGGTTAAACAGCCCTGTCGGGACGCGGACCATTGATCCGGCTGGCAATCCCCCCAAAGCCGGCGAATCCCTGTAAACTGCTGTGATCCCGTTCCCCTGTCGCGTGCTACTTGCCAAACTTTATTATTTAATCGATGCCTGAAATTTTACTCGTCGCCGTTCCCTCGCCGTTGCGCCGCCTGTTTGAATACCTGCCTCCGGATGACGCCTCTATTGCCCCGGGCACCCGGGTACTGGTGCCATTCGGCGCGCAGACTTTGGTGGGCGTGGTGATCGGCAACAGCCGCCACCCGACCTGCCCGCCTGAAAAGTTGAAAGCGGTCGATGACGTACTGGACAGCGAACCACTCTTGCCAGGGGATCTGTTGCGTCTTTGCGGCTGGTGTATCGACTACTATCAACACCCGCCTGGCGAAGTGCTTCATACCGCGCTGCCGCTCGGACTGCGCAAACCGGAGAGCAGCGCTCGCACGACGCTGAGCTGGGTGCACACCACCGAGGGCAAAGGGTTACCAGCCGAGGCGCTGCGCCGTAGCCCCAAACAGCAAGCCGTGCATCAATGGCTGTTACAGCATGGCGCCCTTGACGAAGCCGGGCTGGCGCTGCTGGACGTATCGCGGGGAATAATCAGAAGCCTTGAGCAGAAGGGGCTGATTGAGACCCGGCACAGTGAGGAAACACCCGCTCGTGCCGCACAATCCGCCGCCGGGTCGTCTCACCATCAATTATTGGCGGAAACGCCCTTTACACTGAATGCAGAACAGGACAAGGCGGTAGCCAGTATCCATTACCATCATTATGGTTGCTATTTACTCGAAGGCACGACGGGCAGCGGCAAGACTGAAGTGTACCTGCATACCATTGCCCGGGTCCTGGAGGCCGGGCGGCAGGCGCTGGTCCTGGTACCGGAGATCGGATTGGCGCCACAGGCGCTACAGCGCTTTGAACAGCGGTTTCATGTTCCGGTTGTGGCTTTACACTCCCATGTCAGTGAAAAAAAACGTACACAGAACTGGCATATGGCCCGCTCCGGTCACGCGCGCATCGTTATCGGTACCCGTCTGGCGATTTTTACACCCATGCCCGAGCTTGGCATTATTATCATTGATGAAGAGCACGACCTGTCGTTCAAGCAACAGGATGGTTTGCGATATTCTGCCCGCGACCTGGCGGTAGTACGGGCCCATCAGCGATCGATTCCATTGTTGCTGGGCAGCGCGACCCCGGCACTGGAAACACTGCAAAACGCGCTGGCCGGACGGTATCACCACCTGCGCCTGATGGCCCGCGCCGGTGATGCACAGCTCCCCACCTGCGCGACCATTGATACCCGCAATAAAACCCTGCAAGCCGGCTTGACCGAAGCTGCCCTGCAGGCCATCGACGAAACACTGCAGCGTCGTGAACAGGTACTGGTCTTTATCAATCGCCGGGGATTCGCGCCTGCCTGGCTTTGTGGCCATTGCGGCTGGACCGCCGGCTGCCCGGCCTGCGACGCCCGCCTGACCCTGCACCATCAACCGCGACATCTGCGTTGCCACCACTGCGACACGCAACGGCCAGTTCCATCGCGCTGCCCTGTGTGCCAGTCGCGTGAACTGAGTGCCGTTGGACAGGGCACAGAGCGTGCCGAGCAATTCCTCGCGCAGCGATTTCCGAATGTCGACATCATCCGTGTGGATCAGGATTCGATGCAGCGCAAGACTGCCATGCAGGAACTCACGGAACGGCTGCATAACGGCGAACCCTGCATTCTCGTCGGCACCCAGATGCTGGCCAAAGGTCACCACTTTCCGGACATCACTCTGGCGGTGCTGGTGGATATCGATCAGGGACTGTACAGCGGCGACTTTCGGGGCCTGGAGCGGATGGGTCAACAAATTGTGCAGGTGGCCGGACGTGCCGGACGGGGCAGCGCACCCGGTCGGGTGATACTCCAGACCAGTCAACCCGATCACCCGCTTCTGCAGGCCATCTTGCACCAAGGCTACCCTGCGTTCGCCCAACAACTGCTGCAGGAACGCTACGCGGCGTCCATGCCCCCATTCAGCTACATCGCGCTGCTTCGCGCAGAATCCAAACGCGGAGAAAACGCGTTCGAGTTTTTGAAAATGGCGCTACAACAGGCCAGGGTTTTATGCCCACCTTCACCGGAACGACGTTACCTCGGCCCGATGCCGGCGCTTCTTGAACGGCGCCAGGACCGATTTCGCTTTCAGTTGCAAATAAATTTTGCAAAACGGGCCGAATTGCAACAAATGCTCAAAGCCCTGCTAGAATTCATTGAGAACCACGCGCTGGCGAAACGCACACGGTGGTCGCTGGACGTCGACCCACAAGATATGTCGTAGAAGCGACTCCCGGCGCAAACATGTTTCAATCCGGCAGGCACAGTTCCGGCGAAGTCAAGGTACTTTGCAATGGACTGAATGCCCAAATATCACGTATATAGCTATTGCTGTTGCAATTCACTGCAATCGGCCCGGTGATCCCGCAGCGCTTCACCGGCGTCAAAACAAAAAATTTCAGGGCTTTAAAGCATCTGTCGCAGGAATTATCTGGACTTTCATGGCTACCAAGAGAAGAAAAAGAAAAACACAACCACCTTCACGCGTGCCACCCTGGCTATGGCTGGCGACAGGCACTCTGCTGGGCGCCCTCGTCATGTTTTTGTTACAGCTGACAAAACTCGAACCGGAAGAATCCCGGGCGCTTCAGAACAAGACCATCCTGGCCAGCAATGATCTCAAGGAGACCCGCTTCGAATTCTATAACCTGTTGCGCGACTCGGAAGTTGTTGTGCCGGAACTGAAAGACACTTTCAAACCCAAACCCCGGGAGAATGTTGAGTACCACCTGCAGGTCGCATCATTCCGCCAGCTGGCCGACGCTGAACAAACACGGGCTGAATTGGTACTGCTGAACCTTGATGCACGCATTGAAAAGGCGGACTCCAGTCGCGGTGAAACCTGGCACCGTATTCTGATTGGCCCATTCAAAAGCCGGTCACAGCTGGCCAAAGCACGCAGTACTTTGTTGTCCAACCGTTACGAAGCAATGCTGCTTACACGTAAACCAGGGCAGAAGTAACACGCCAGCACCCCGCCACAACACCCCCGCCTTCATTAACGCCGCCTCAGCAGGCGGCGACCGGTCCGTATTTATTATTGTTGAATGTTACGTAAATGATGATAATCCCCTCTCACGCCTAGCTGTCCACACGCGTTAGGGTCGGCGCGCAGCGGACTTTCAAGACCGGCCAATCCGATGGACAAAAAAAGTGGGTGCGGAATGCAAAAAGTGATGATTATTACCGGCGGCGGGCGCGGCATCGGCGCGGTGACTGCACGTCTGGCGGCACAGGCCGGCTACGCCGTATGCATTGGCTATGTACAGAACGCAGAAGCGGCCGAAGCGGTAGCGGCCAGGCTGTGTAACGGTGGCGCACGGGCCATTGCTGTCGCCTGCGACGTCGCCAGAGAAGACGATATCGTTCATCTGTATAAACAGGCTGAAACACATCTGGGCCCGATTACCGCGCTGGTTAACAATGCCGGCGTTCTCGAACAGCAGACCCGACTGGAATATATGGACGCAGCGCGCATCATGCGCACCCTGCAGGTTAATGTGCTGGGCAGCTTCCTGTGTGCACGCGAGGCAGTGCGCCGAATGTCTACCCGTCGCGGTGGTCAGGGCGGCGCCATTGTTAACGTCTCTTCGGCGGCGTCGCGCTGGGGTTCCCCCAATGAATATATTGATTACGCCGCCGCCAAGGGCGCTATTGATACCTTAACAGTAGGCCTGGCCAGCGAAGTCGCGGCTGAAGGTATCCGGGTCAACGCCGTCCGGCCCGGGCTGATCCATACAGATATACACGCCAGCGGCGGAGAGCCTGATCGGGTTAATCGATTAAAAGCCAACGTGCCCATGCAGCGCGGCGGCCAACCGGAGGAAGTCGCTCAGGCGATCATGTGGCTGCTATCGGACGGTGCGTCCTATACCACGGGTGCCATTCTGGATGTTGCGGGTGGACGATGATGCGCCCTCTGCCGACAGCAGGACCTGCCGTACGCATTCAGTACACCGATTAAAGGAATGCTCGCGACGGGCAACATTGCCACAAACCGCGTAGTTTAATATCTTACAACAGATCCGGAGCCCATCATGAAGCAAGAATATCACGCGATCCTGCAATTCTGGTTTGACGAACTGTCTCCCAGACAGTGGTTTACCAAAGATCAGACGGTGGATCGACGCATTGCTGAACACTTTTCGGACATTCATCAACAGGCGATCCGGTGCGAACTGTTTTCGTGGCGACAGAGTCCACGCGGTCGTCTTGCAGAAATCATTGTACTCGACCAGTTTTCGCGCAATCTGTTTCGCGACAGCCCAAGAGCCTTTGCCACCGACGCTTTGGCACTGGCACTGGCGCAGGAGGCCGTAGCCTGCGGCGCCGACCAGACGCTCGACCCTCAAGAGAAAAACTTTATGTACATGCCCTACATGCACAGCGAATCGGCTGAAATCCACAAAGTCGCCATGGTGCTGTTCGATCAGCCGGGACTGGAACAAAACCTTGAGTACGAAGTGAGACACAAGGTCATAATTGATCGCTTCGGGCGCTACCCGCACCGAAACGCCCTGCTTGGGCGCACGTCCACCGATGACGAGGTTGCGTTTCTTAAACAGCCCGGCTCCAGCTTTTAATCGGGCGATAAACCCGAATCACCGGCAAGCCCGGGTTGCCCGCTTTACTTGCGGGCATCCTTGATATACATCACCGACCCGCCGCCACGCATATCCATTTCAAACAGCTCACTGGCCCGAATCAGATCACTCAGTTTTTTGTAGCCGTAGTTTATCGATGAGAAAGAACTGTTATTTGAAATGTAATGCCCAACTCTGCTCATATGTGCCCATCCGTCATCGCCCGACGTCTGCTCAACGGCGGTTCGCAACAGTTTGACCAGTGCTGCATCCCGTCGCAGCTCGTTACGGCTTTTTTTCGCGAATTGTCGCGGGCTATCGGGTTTTTCTTCTTCCTTATCGGCAACCAGGTTTTCGGTATAAATAAACGTAGAGCAGGCATCGACGAACGGCTGCGGTGTTTTCTTTTCGCCAAAGCCATAAACGGGTAAACCACTTTCGAGAATTCTCAGAACCAGCGGCGTAAAGTCGCTGTCACTGGTCATCAACGCAAATGCGTCGACGCTATTACTGTACAGTAGATCCATCGAGTCGATGATCATCGCGGCATCCGTTGCGTTTTTTCCCTTGGTATAGGCAAACTGCTGCATGGGTCTGATGGCATGTGGATGCAGTCGGTCAATCCAGCCAGACAGCGACGGACTTTTCCAGTCTCCGTGCGCGTGACGCACATTAACCATCCCCAGCTTGGCGAGCTCCTCCAATACGCTTTCAATGGAGTTATGGCTGACATTATCGCAGTCTATCAGTAGTGCTATTTTTATACGGTCGCTCACTGTGTTCTCCTGTTGTTGGCAAAGGCGCCAAACATTGACACGTTGCGGATTCAAACGCAATCTACCGATCTCAAAGACGTTTCCCGCTGTATAGCATTCGACAAATTTCCGTTGCACACGGTGGCAGCGTTTCTGTAACATCATTAGAAAAAGTGAAGCGCCGTTCATCGTCCGGCCATCCGGAGTAGCAACGTTATGTCATGCCACAATGCTGTTGCAACGCTGGCCTTCGTTTGTGCGACCCTGCGTGTCTTCATGCGGAGTGGCAGTCAGTTTGTTCGAGTTGCCCCGGACACATCTTCGATAACCCGAATTCAGGTAGTCAGGTGAGCATGAATTTCCGCTGTGTTATTTTTTTACTCACGATGGTGGCAGGTATGCCCGCTCAAGCCGACCCACAAACCATACCACTATGGTCCTCGCCGCCGCCAGTTGCCGCACGGATGCCAGGACAGGAGACCCACGAAGATGGTCGAACCCGAAACGTACGCGACCCGGCGCTGATTCCGTTCCTGCTACCAGCGGCCCGCGGCGCGGCACAGCCAGCCGTGCTGATATTTCCGGGCGGGGGATACGGCCATCTGGCCATAAAAAAGGAAGGCGAGGCCGCGGCGCGCTGGGCCAATTCGCTCGGCATGCATGCATTTATCGTGAAATACCGCCTTAACCAGTTCGGCGCACCCGCGCCGCTTATGGATGCGCAACAGGCTATGCGGTTGGTCCGTGCGCGTGGGCGCCAGTGGCGGGTGGCTCCATCCAAGGTCGGTGTCGTGGGCTTTTCTGCGGGTGGGCACGTGGCAGCGAGCCTGAATCAGCATTACGACCAGGACCTGTTTACCCAGCTCGATCCCCCGGCGGCGCGACCAACTACCGCAAAGCACAGCGCCCGACCGGACTTTGCCATACTGGTTTATCCCGTCATTACAATGCAGGACGATTTTACTCATACGGGATCCCGGGCTGGCCTGCTTGGCGCTCAGCCGTCCCCGGCGGCAATCGAATTCTATTCTCTGGAAAGACAGGTAAATGCTTCCAGCCCCCCCACCTTTATTGTGCATAGCAGCGCCGACCCCGTCGTGCCCATCGAAAACAGCCTCATGTATTGGCAGGCATTACGCGCGGTCGGCGTGGCGACGGAGTTTCTGGCGTTTCAGTTTGGCGGACACGGATTCGGACTGGAGAATGAAAACAAGCACACTGCGCGCTGGCCAGATCGCGCGGCAGACTGGCTCAGAGCGAACGGTTTTCTTGAATAAAGGCACTGCAGAAGCTCCGAACGCAATGCCCCTTCCGGATTGTCCTTAATCGGCCATTCTCCCAATCACGTGTGGTACCACCGTTTGCTAATCAGCCGCCGGTATAGCAGCGGTGCACGCGCCAGCTCATCAAACGCCAGACCGATCAGAACGCCCAGCAGGCCCCACTGGAAATACACGCCCAGAATAGTGGCCACGGAAAGCCCGACCAGCCAGTTGAAGATCACCGCAAGCAGCGCCGGGTACCGGGCGTGCCCGGCAGCCGATAGAGAGAAACTTAACGTCGCGTTGAAAGCGCGGCCGATTTCAATACCGAAATATACCAGCATAACCGAGCTGGCCATGGCGACAATGGCGGCATCATCGGTAAACAGTCCCACAACAGGACCCGCAAAAATGTACAGAACCAGCGTTACCGGGACGCTAAATAATAGACTGCGTAGAATACTTTTTTTGATCTCGCTTTCCGCTTTATCAAATTGCTTTCCACCCACGAGATGCGCCGTCCAGATTGCCTGCCCCTGCCCGATTGCGTACGACCAGATAATCACGATTGTGAGGATCTGCCGCAGGTAGGTGTGACAGGCCACTGCCTCATCACCGATTCGAATTACCACCATCATAATGGCCACCTGAAAAAGCGAGTGAGACAGCAGATCGCCGCTACTGGGAATTGCGATCCCAAGGACAGGACGGGTTAACCGATGCAGGCGCTGGAATACATCGCGCGGAAAAATAAAGGTTATTTCCAGATACCTATGACTGACCCAGGCAAGCAAGCCCAGCTGGACGCCATAGGCAAGGGCCGTGGCCAGCGCCACCCCCTCTACACCCATCGCAGGAAGACCGAACCAGCCCAGCACAAAAACACAGTTCAGGAAAATATTCACGGCGTTGGCTGCGAGTGAGCAGTACAGGTTGATATTGGATTTGCCTTTTACGGCGACAATCGCACTGTACCCCGACCGCACCGCCAGCAGAAAAAAAGCAGGCCCCACGATAGCCAGGTAGCGCTGCATGAAGTCCAGCGTATCCCCCTGAAGCCCCATCCACTGCCCAATATGCGCTCGACCAGAAAACAGAAGCAGAGAAAAAAGCACGCCGAAAATGGCCGCGATCATCACGGTGTACATAAACGCCAGCTGGGCTTTTTCCTGATTACCCGCGCCTACACTTTGCGCTGCGACCGCGCCGCCGCCTCCAGCGAGGGTACGAATCAATAGCGTGAACACCAGCAAAATCTGGGTACTGACGCCCAGCGCCGCCACTGCCTGATCCGAAACCAGCGACATAAAAAGCACATCGACCAGGGCAATCGAGGAGACCGCAATAAGCTCGAAGTAAAGTGGTATCGCGGTGGTCCATACCGTCAACCCCCGGTTCTGTTTCATACGGTACTCCGTAAAATCAATATACACCAACCGCCAATGCGCGCATGCGGTCCATCATCAATAACCGACGTACGCACCTGACCGGGTCGCGTATTTCCCACTTATCGAGCAGTACCGATCCGGGCTTTGAAGGTCTGACTGCATTTGAACCGGTACCCGCGCATCGTTACGGCGTTTACCAGTTACGTTCAAATCCCCGACAAATACTGACATCGTAGCCCCGCCTTTTGCGGCGCCTGAACTTAACTCACATGAGCTATTAAATCCAGGATCTATATAGCCCGCTGCTATATATACCCATAGCGGATGCTTCAACGGAGATCAACTGCCTGACCGATTTCAGGCCGTCCGGGTCCAAACCGAAATTGACAGACGATTTGCGTACCCCTGTTGATTGACTTTCAATTAGCAAACGCGACCCGAGCGGATGGAACGATCACATGTAATCCCGCGGAGCCTGCCAAAAATCGCTCCAGCGGGTCACGATTTGACCATCTGGTGCAATTTGCTATGATCTTTTAGGGGGGATAGCGATAAAAACGCACGTTCATCAGCTTCATATTGCCACTGATGTTGATCTGTTGTTGGCTCGCTCCGGTATACAGGTGTACTGTTTATCATTAAGATACTGTAACTATTCAGCTCACGCCCCGATTTGTCCATAGCTGCGTTAGAAAATGGTCACAAACCTGTCGGGAACAGGTTTGAACGCCTGCCCAGGCGGCCCGCAGGGCGACGCGCAGGATGCGCGGCGTATTGACACGGGTAAACTCACATTTTTCGCTTGCTCTGAACAAATCCGGACGCGATCTGAACAGCTACAAGATACGTTGAGACTTAATGAATCATCAGTAACGGCACATTCCCTTTTCTATCTGATCGAGGGCGCCTGAGTGGACCACGGTTTATTTGTTGAGATCGCATACGCTGATATAAACTGCCGTCCCGGAATTACAAAACTTCCGGACCGATCCTATGGCCCCCTCGCCCCTGACCCCGTTTACGCGGGGGTGACCGGGATGTCCGCAGAATCCGGCAATGGGCGATCCAGTATTCTTTCCTTCGCCAAAACACTGCCCTCACTTCATATAGATTTATTTCCGCTCTGCCGGAAGAATTCAGCCGTTTCTCGCCCCTCAAAAGCCTTCGATCTCGAGAACAGTGCTCCTGGCGCGCAGGCCTATTCAGCCCGAAACCCATGTTCGGCCCCCGAGGCCATATTTGGCTGGAATGGCTGCGCGAAGAATTTTGGCACATTCTGCCCCGACAACCAATTAGAGGAGGTGAAATCGGCACTTTTTGCGCATTGCGATTAATACGGAGATTTTCCAGAAGAACCGGCATGACCGCCGTGGAATTGACACATGAAAATTACAATAACCAGCAGGAAATCTTATGACTTCTAAATACGCACACCCAATGTTTAAAATCAGTTTACTCAGCTTGGCTATTGCCTCGGCGACTGAAGCACGGGCACAAATGTTGGAAGAAGTTTTAGTAACCGGCTATCGGGCGAGCCTGCAAAGTGCTCTCGATGCCAAACGTGACTCCACGGGCGTCGTGGATGCAATCAGCGCGGAAGATATCGGCAAGTTTCCGGACACCAACCTGGCGGAATCCCTACAGCGCATCACGGGCGTCTCTATCGATCGCAGTGGCGGCGAGGGTCGACAGGTAACGGTTCGCGGTCTCGGTCCGCAATTTAACACGGTGCTTTTTAACGGGCGACAAATGCCCAACGCCAACGCGAGCCGCGGCTTCAACTTCGACACCGTCGCTGCCGAAATGGTGAGCGGCGTTGAAGTGTATAAAACCTCCACCGCCACCACGCAATCCGGCGGAATCGGCGCAACGATTAATGTGAGAACCGCACGGCCTCTCGATCTTGGCTCCCGGATTGCCGGCTCCGCCAAGGGTTTGACAGAGACAAACGCGAGTGCGGTGACGCCGTCAGTGTCGGGATTATTCAGCACCACGTTCAATGATAACTTTGGCATGCTTGCCGCTGTCAGTTATCAGGAACGCGAATACCGCAATGACGGTGCCGAACAGCGGCGCTGGGACTGGCGTTCGCGCCGTCCGGCCACACTGGGTGAATACCTTCCGTTACCCGATAGCGACGGCAACTTGCAGGATGTTGATTTTTATCCTACACAAACCGTAATTCGACGACAGGATTTCACACGGGAGCGACTGAACGGCAGTCTGGTATTTCAGTATCAGCCCACCGACCGGTTGACACTGACCGTGGACGCACAGTACTCGGACCTGCAACAGGAGGGACTGGAGTACGAAAGCGCTGCGTGGTACGGTTATGGCGACAATGAAAGCTATGAAGTTGACGGCAATGGCACCATCATTTATCGCACTGTGACGGAGGCGGGTCTCGATTTCTTTGTTAACCGTCCTGAAACCCAGGAGACGGGCCTTAGCACCGGCATCGAAGCGGACTGGGATATTAGTGAGTCATCCAACCTCATCTTTGCCTACAGCCGGTCAAAGGCGGAAGCTCAGCCGGACAATCAACCGAACATCAGCCGCTCAGATGTGCAGGCGGCGCCGCTTTCATTTACGTTCGAAATCCGCGGCGATGTGGCCACCCACTACTACGACAACAGCGAGATTTCGCTCGCCAATGCCCGGCTCTGGCAATACGATGGCTACTCAGATCCACGTACCGACGAGATTGATCAGGTACGCGTGGATTATACCTTTACCCAGGACACGCTTACGGTTAAAGCCGGGCTAATGTTTACGGATCAAACCAAAACCATTCAACAATACCAGGCCACCGGCGGCGGTGTGCTGCAAAACCGGTACACACTTGTCGGTGACGATCCCGTGACCAGTCTCTACCGTACTGTCGCGGAGGCAAATGCTGCGGGCTATGAGACTGGAATCATGGATCATGGCGTTCTCGGTGACCTCGCCTTTTTCTCTTTTGATCCCCTTGCCTTCAATAGTTGGGTGCAACATGCACAGCAAGACCCAACCGCTACCGCAGAACATCGGGACCCCAATAATTCCGTCCTGGTGCTTCAGCCCAACTGGTCCGAGATCAACGAGGAAACTACCGCTGTATATGTAGAGGGGACCAAGTTCTATGATATTAACGGTCGCGAATTAACGCTGGTAGCCGGCGTCCGCTATGAAGACACCGATATCGCCTCTACAGCGCTGGAAAGAACGCTAATTTCATTGACGCCGCCGGATGTCGAAGGCGAGAACTATGAGCGTGAATTCACGGCGAGTGTACCTTTTACGGACAGCGCTGGATATGATGTGTTTCTACCTAACCTGTCACTTAAGTATGACGTGAGAGATGACGTTGTATTGCGTTTCGCGGCTTCCCGAACCATAACCCGTCCGGAGTTGACCGACATGCGATCCGCTCGGGATTTTGGTGATATCAGAGAAGGGCAATCCGGTATCGGCAGTGCCGGCAACCCGGGTCTCGAACCGTTCATGTCGGATAACTTCGACCTGTCGGCGGAATGGTATATCAATGAATTTGACTATATATCCATTGGTGCATTTACCAAATCGATTGATAACTTCGTTGTAACGGAAGCCGCACCAGAAATTATTACTGGCGTTACCGATCCGGCGACCGGACAGGACGCCGTTTATGAAATGCGACGGCCACGCAACCTGGACACCAAAAAGGTCAGCGGCATCGAATTAGGCGGGCAGCATATTTTTGGGAACTCCGGATTCGGGGTCATTGCCAACATGACCTTCGTTTTTGCTGACCCGGACTATGATTTTCATACCCCCCTCGGAGAAGTACCAACAGCGGACGCTGTGGTCGGCGTCAGTGACTCTGCAAACCTGATCGGTTTCTACGAAAGCGGTCCGTTCCAGGCCAGGCTTGCCTATAACTGGCGCGAATCGTTTATCCGCGGCTTCCAGTACTACTATTCAAGCACCAGTAATGAGCCCGTGGTTGTAGAGGATTACGCGCAAGTCGACATCTCCATGAGTTATGCGCTGAATGACAATGTCAGCGTTTTCCTTGAAGGTATTAATATCACCGAAGAAGGGTCACGCAGCCATGGCAGAATGGACAACCAGATGTTTTATAATGGCGAAGGCGTTGCCCGATATGCGCTGGGTGTGAGAGCCAGCTTCTAACGCGTGGCACTTTACAACGACGTGCTGTAAAATCGCATAAAGGCCATTCCCGGAATGGCCTTTATGCGTATTCCCATAAATCTCCCGGATTCATATGAATATCGATCCTGTTCAATCGATTTTAATCGTTGGCGGCGGCGCTGCGGGATGGTTGACCGCAGGCATACTGGCGGCTCGTTATGGAAAAACCTTGGAGATCAGCCTGATCGAATCGGCAGATGTTCCCATTATCGGCGTGGGCGAGGGAAGCTGGCCCTCACTTAGAAATACTCTGCGGGATATGGGAATTTCAGAAGCACAGTTTTTTCGAGAATGTGACGCGTCTTTCAAGCAGGGTGTTAAATTTATCAATTGGCAGTCTGATATATCATCCAGCTTTTTCTATCACCCATTCTCACTGCCCATCGGATTTCTCGAGCGCAATATTGCGGCATGGTGGATTGCTACCGAACAACCGGGCATCTTCGCCGACGACGTCTGCACCCAGCCGTATCTATGTGAGAAAAATCTTGGTCCACGTACAGAAGACACACCGGACTACAAGTCGCATGTCAATTATGGTTATCATCTCGATGCCGGCAAGTTTGTCAATTTTTTGAGCCGGCATTGCAAAGAGGTTCTGGGGGTAAAACATATCATCGGAACCATCAATACAGTGCATCAGGGCTCTGCTGGCATTGAAAGTTTAGAGGCCGTCACCGTTACCCCGACCGACCAACGCGAAATATCCCGTGAAAGCCGACGCATTCGGGCCGATCTGTTTATCGACTGCTCCGGTTTGAAATCACTGTTGCTCGGTGAATCCCTTGGTGCAAAGTTCATCGACAAAAGCGATCAATTATTTATCGATAGCGCCATTGCCGTGCAGGCACCCTACGGCGCCGATCGACCCATACTGCCTTATACGGTAGCCGACGCCCAGACGGCCGGGTGGATATGGGACATTGGCCTGTATAGCCGCAGAGGAATCGGTCATGTCTACTCCAGTAAACATATGTCTGAGGATGAAGCAACGACGGCTTTGGAAAAATACGTGGGTGCGGACTTTAAAAATCTGTCGCCGAGAAAACTTAAGATTCCATGCGGCCACCGCGAAACCTTCTGGATAAAAAACTGTGTCGCAATCGGTATGGCGGCGGGATTTATCGAACCACTCGAAGCCTCCGCACTGGTCATGGTAGAGCTGGCCGCCAATTATATCCGCGATCAGCTGCCACAACACAAATCGGTCATGCCCATCGTTGCCAGGCGATACAATGCGCTACAGACCTATCGTTGGAACAGCATCATCGACTTTCTTAAACTGCACTACGTGCTTAGCAAACGCAATACGCCCTTCTGGACGGATAACAGGGACATTTCGACGCTGTCGGACTTATTAAAGGAGTCTCTGCATCTCTGGCAATATCATGTGCCGTATAAAAAGGATTTTCTGTATAAGGAAGAAGTTTTTCCGGCGGCGAGCTATCAGTACATCCTGTATGGCATGGGCCTTCGCCCACAAATCCAGCATCCATTCAGGGATCGGGAGAACGCCCGTTTTTTGCAGTTACGACAGGACAACACCAGATTGAAAGACGGCCTGTCCCGACAGCTTCCGGATACACGTACGCTGCTAGATGCAATTAGAGGATAATAAAAAATCCTGGAAGCCGACGCTGACATCAACCCGCCTGAAAGCCCATGACTGCATGACGTCTTATCGACGATGCTTCCGCCCTGCAAGACGATCAGTCATTGAATACGGGATAAATGCGCCGGCTTTTTTTCCCGCTCATCCAGGGCACTTCGCCCATTCCTGCCAGCTTTGGTTTTAATGATCAGAACCAGTTCAAGTTGACAACGATCCTTCTGTCGGCATTCGTCGCATACGTACCGCAATGCCGGGTTCCCATTGGAAATGTTATTAATCGGTTTTCGACGCACTCAACGACAGTACCGTCTTCGAAACAGGTCGGCCCGTCGGTTGTATTAAAATAAAATATCGAGGTTTTCATCACATCGTAGTATTGAGTGGCCTCTTCAATATCGACATGCATTCCTTTTTTGGAAACCGCGTCTTTCTTCAGCGACATATTCATTTTCGCCCTCAACAGGGTCAAAAATCCGTCCAGCTTTTGCAGAATCGGCACGCATATTCTGTCGAAATTCTCGTACTTGTTGGGTGCCAGGTATAAGGGGTGAAAAAACTGCACATCACCATCATCCTGATAAACAGAGCCGGGCGCGAAGCGCCATGCCACCTCGCTGGACATAACATAATTTCGGACCGCCTGAAATGTTTGCGCGTCCAGTAGATTATCAGTTACTTTCATGGGCTAATTCTTCCTGCAAATATCGTGTACCTGGTCTGACAGAATCCAACCCTTCGACAGGCTCGCAAGCAAACCCGCTCACCCTGAGCGTATGCGTGTCTTTCGTCTCAATGGGCTAATTGTATATGATCAACCCGGCCCGGAACTACCTGCCCGTTCGATCATGTGGTTAAACAATCAACATATGTGACGCAGAACACCGGATGCGCCGAATAGATTCGACCGCACACAGTCCGGATGGAAGACGCTAAAAGCGGCCGGGAATCACTCGCAGCGGTTGTAAACCAGCGGACGATTCCACTTCCCCAGGTACGCCCCGGGTCGCCGGGTGCTCGCGATCTGAAACGGTTGGCAAAGAATCATCCGGGCAGGAGAAGGCTTGCCGGCTCCGCAGGCGGCGCCGGCAGCGGGAGTATTTGAGCCATTGCCCAGAATCAGCTTACCCGCAATACGATATAGCTGATAACGACATACCGCAATAATTTGCCCGCAGTGACCAGGACGAGAAACCAGAGTAAACGGACCCTTAAAACACCGGCCATCACGGTCAATGGGTCGCCAATTGCCGGGACCCAGGCAAAACATAAGGAAAATATCCCGTATTTGGCAAAGCGTCGCTCGGCTCGTACAAAATCATCTTCCGACATCCTCAGCCACTTTTTTATCACAACCCTGCCGGCGCAACGACCCAGGACGTAGTTGGTCAGTGAACCCAGGACATTTCCGGTGGTTGCAACGCCCACGAGTGTGGTAGGTGACAAACCACTTAACAACAAAGAACTTAATACGATTTCTGAGCTTAATGGCAAAATCGTCGCTGCGAGAAAGGCAGCAATAAAAAGGCCGATATACCCCAGTTCCGAAAAATTTTCCATTAAAGACAGGTTACTTCATCGATTTCTGGCGTGACAGAAAAACTTCATAAATGTGTCTCTATCATGATCAGAGCGACTCCAACAAACCGCGTTTGGCGGCGCGGTCAAATGACGGCATTACCTCATTTTTTTCTGGATGCCTTCTTATCGATACCACATGCGATCATGTCGAATTCAGATCTCCGACGGCGCCCGGCTACGCCGCTCGGCCAGGTCCAGCTCTATCTGCCGCATCCTGGTGTCGTTGAGTGGATAAAGCAGCATGATGGCTGCCGCAATGAAGGCGAAACCTGCGGGAATCCAGCTCATCAGCAAAACAATGGCGGGCAGGGCTTCGACAATGCTCGCTTCGTCGCGACCGCTATAACCGTAGGCCGCCAGCACCAGCAGGATCAATGCGCCGGCGAATCCGCCGCCGGTCTTATTGATGAAGGTTCCCGCTGAAAAGATCAAACCGGTGGCCCGACGGTTGTTTTTCCACTCGGAATAGTCGGCACAGTCCCCAAGCATACTGAAGAACAGCACAGGCATGATGGCGGCGAAGAACTCTGCGATGCAGCCAAGGATAAGCGCCCAGTGCGGCTGGTCGCTGGCGACAAAATAGATGGCGCCGGTCAATAAGCCGCCGGCCACCAGAGCGACGATAAACAGTTCGCGTTTACCGATCCAGCGTCCCAGGGTGCCAGTGCTGAAAGCTGCGACCACCGAAATGGCAAGCGTCAGACCAAAATACAATGACAGAAGCTGCTGGCTGGTAATCTGCCCCCAGGGCCATGCCGCCACGTCAACATAACGGTGAAAATAATAGGCGGTTGCACCGATCTTGATGCCGTTGAACATCATAAACAGGAAGCCGATGCACAGAATGACCAGCCAGGGCACATTGGTCAGCAGGTCGATCAAGTCTTTTTGGGTGTCACTTGCCTGGTCACTACCCCTGGCAATAATGTGGCGGGCGCCAAAGTAAATGGCGAGCACTACCAGACCAAAGATAATGCCGGTTACGGGGCCACGGTAATAAAAAAACAGGCTTGCCGAGGCCAAAGGAATGATGATGAACGGCAGATTTTTGGTCAGATCCCACAGGTCCGTGGACAATTTGTTACCGGAGGCCGCGCGCGGCAGGACGCGCTCTTTCGTGGTGGCAAACGTGGTGCATAGCAGTATGACCAGAAGTACGGCGAAAAGGTACATGGTGTACTGGTACCCGAGCGCTTCGTCGCCACCGCCCAGCGCTTCAACCAGAAGCGGCGTGCCCATCATCACCAGCAGCCCACCGCCAAAGGCACCACCAAAACGCCAACCCGACAGGCTGGTTCGCTCCGCGTGATTGTCGGTCATAACACCCATGAGGGCGGAGTAAGGCACATTGCTGACCGTATAGGCCAGTGTCAAACCGATGTAGGTGACATAGGCATAGACGAGCTTCCACTCCGGGCTGAGATTGGGCGTGGAAAAGGTCAATGCCATGAACAGACCCAGCACCGGCGCTGACCATAGTATCCACGGGCGAAACTTGCCCCAGCGGGTGGTGGTTCGGTCGGCTATCATCCCCATGATGATGTCGGTTACACCGTCGCTGAGCCGCACTATCAGCACCAGACCTGCCGCCGATTCCGGGGATATGCCAAAAACGTCGGTATAGAACACCATCAGGAAGGCGAGTGCGCCTCGCCATACCAGATTGGCCGCAGCATCGCCCAGGGCATAGCCGAACTTCTCAGAGGTAGCGAGCTTATAGGATACTTCAGACATGGAAAGTCCTGCCATTAATCGATCAAGCTGGAAGTGCAGCGCAAATATCTGCGCAATGCGTTGAATAAGTGGTCGACATTCTAGCGGATAGTTCGCACCAACGTTATGGTTTTGCGGTGTTTGGGTAAAAATTAGCAGTCAGCAGCAGATCAGTTTAAAATGCGCATCACCGTGTATTTTCAATCACACTATTCCTGAAGATATACGCTACTATTTGCCACATATTCTTCAGCGCAGTACCCGGGAGTAGCCCCGGATTCATGTTAAACCTATAAACCGGACAGAATGTTATGAGAAAAATTGTTGTTTGCGGAAACTGGAAGATGAACAAAACTGTCGATGAGTCTGTTCAGCTCGCCAAAGAAGTTGTTGAAGCGGTAAAAGGCATCAATAATGTTGTTATTGGCATTGCTCCCAGTTTTCTGGCCACAGCCAAAGTCGCCGACGTCGTTAAAGGTACCAATGTAAAACTCGTTGCCCAGGATGTTCATTTCGAAAACAATGGTGCATTCACCGGGAAAGTTTCTGTTGATATGATCAAAGCCGCCGGCGTTGACATGGTGATACTTGGTCACTCAGAACAACGTCAATACTTCGGTGAAACCGATCAGACAGTCAACAGGAAAGTCGTCAGGGTGCTTCAGGCAGACTTGATTCCTATCATTTGTATCGGGGAAACACTTGAAGAGCGCGAAAACGGAAAGCTGGAAGAAGTCTTATCTGCCCAGGTAAAGGGTGCCTACGCAGGAATTTCCGAAGCTGACGCGACTAAAACCATCATTGCCTATGAGCCTGTCTGGGCGATTGGAACCGGCGTTACTGCAACTGACGAACAAGCCCAGGAAACTCAGGCCTATGTTCGATCAATACTTAAAAACCTGTATTCTGAGGCGCTCGCTGAATCCTTGAGCATTCTGTACGGCGGGTCCATGAAACCCAATAACGCCAGCGGCTTGCTCAACCAGAAAGATATTGACGGGGGCCTGATTGGCGGCGCTTCTCTGGAATCAGCAATGTTTTTCGGCATCATTGAGGCAGCCGAAACGCTGTAATCACCAGTCCCACGGGACGTCTATCCGGATTATCAACGCCCATAAAAAATCCCGCAACCAACAAGTGGTCGCGGGATTTTAAACCGCTACTGAACGAATCCGCTGTGGTGTCCCTTACAGAACATCCACACAGTTCAAGTCGGCAAATGCCTGTTCCAAACGGGCGACCATCGAAGTTTGCGCATGACGCAACCAAACCCGGGGATCATAATATTTTTTATTGGGCGCATCTTCACCCGTTGGATTACCAATTTGACCCTGCAAGAACGCTTCATTCGCCTTATAGTATTCCTTAATGCCATCCCAGCATGCCCATTGGGTATCAGTATCGATGTTCATTTTCACGACCCCATAACTAATGGACTCTTGAATTTCTTCCCTGGAGGACCCGGAACCGCCATGAAATACAAACGTCAGGGCGTTATCAGCAATTCCAAATTTTTCGGCGCAGTACGCCTGTGAGTCACGCAAGATAGTCGGCGTAAGAACTACGTTACCCGGCTTGTAAACGCCGTGCACATTTCCAAACGACGCAGCAATCGTAAATCTCGGGCTGATGGCAGAAAGCTTTTCATAAGCGTAAGCGACATCTTCCGGCTTGGTGTACAGGTCCGACTGGTCCATATCGGTATTATCTACTCCATCTTCTTCCCCACCTGTACAACCCAGCTCGATCTCCAGCGTCATATTCATTTTTGACATGCGCTTTAGATACTCGGCGCAAATCTCAATATTCTCTTCCAATGGCTCTTCGGACAGATCCAGCATATGTGAAGAAAATAATGGCTTACCTGTTTCAGCAAAAAACTTTTCGCCTTCATCCAGCATACCATCAACCCATGGCAACAACTTCTTGGCCGCATGGTCAGTATGAAGAATTACGGGAACGCCATAGGCCTCGGCAACGGCGTGAACATACTTCGCACCCGCGATTGCACCCAAAACCTGACTGCCCTGGCCGTCCAACTTCAGTCCCTTGCCCGCGAGATAGGCAGAACCGCTATTGGAAAACTGAACGATCACAGGAGCGCGCACTTTGGCAGCGGCCTCCAATACAGCATTGATTGAATCCGTCCCAATAACATTTACGCCAGGAAGCGCAAACTTGTTCGCCTTTGCAACTTCAAATACCTTCTGAACGTCATCACCCGTGACAACACCTGGTTTTACGAAATCAAATAATTTTGACATGAACTCAATCCTGTTTTGCTATTGCACCGACATCTTAAACATCAGCGCGGTGGTTTAAATTACTTCAATTGTGTTTTTTTAATAACACGCTTGCAGGAGGCCAATTTTGCTTCGGCCTCTTTGTTGGTTAGCAATCCTGTCTTGGCTCCCTTCGAGCGTATAACGGACTCAGCATTATACATGCCCAGCGAAAGCGCTTGCTCCAGACTTAGACCCTTAACCAGTCCAGCGGTAAATCCTGACCCTAATGCATCGCCTGCCCCTGTAGTTTCAATAACTTTTAATCCAGGAATAGGTAAACCGTGAGTCATAATACATGTTTCTTTTTCGTATACGTATACACCCCTGCTGCCGTCGGTAATAACGTACATTTGGGGATCAAGTATTGCCAGCTCCTTAAGCATTTCCGCAACCGGTACCGTAGTTCGCGGGGAACGCCCCATCAACTTGCACGCTTCCTCCAGGTTGACGATCAGAATATCCACACCGGCAAGTATTGAACCGAGATTTTTGTAACCCAATTTGGCCTGATAACTACTCGGATTAAACACGATCTTTGCGTCGGAGTGCGAAACAACGTGTTCTATGGTCGTAAAGCTTTCACCAATCATGCTGGTAATATAAATCCATTCAGCATCTACTTTACCCAACTCATTAAACTGTAACGAGCTGTTGGACCCTTTAAACGTAAGAATGGTTCGATCGTTTTTAAAGCTGTTTAAAATGAAAGAATAACCCGTTTGACCGCCTCTAGCCCCAATAAACTCAATGCCCTTGCTGTTTAAATGGTTAATAACGACCTGGCCGTTTTCATCATCCCCCACCTTTCCCAGGAAAGCAGTTTTAAGCCCCATGGAAGCAAAAGCAACGGCAGTATTTGTTCCGCCACCACCGACGCTTACAGTTAAATGATCAATCAACACTTTAGCGCCCAGAGGGTAGGCAATAAACTCCTCTTTGGAATGACGACCTTCAATGTTGATGAATTCCGATTCAGCATCCGCAAAATTATCAATGGTAGCGCTACCAATACTGACGATATCAAATCTCATGCGTTAACTCTTTTCTTAAAAAACGTGAATTAAATAATGTAGACACTCTATTAACAGGCAATATCTCCAGAATTATATTGGCACACCGTACGGCTGTCCTGGCTTTTGTGCTTTCAAATGTGCTTTCAAACCAATCCAAACTTACAAAGCACTTTTGTCCATTAAAATCTCGATAAACTGTATACCGCTTTCGGGAGGCAATGACCCATACAGATCTTCGTTAATACCCGGTCAACACCGGTTATCCCCCAGAGCAACAATATCGCCGTCGAATCATCCCTGTGCAAGCCAACCATAATCAGGCGCAGCACGGCTACAGGTATCTATCAATCTTTTTGACGACGCGCATAACGACCTGCCATGGCTGCCCGCTTATCGAAACGCCTGCCATCGCCGTTAAAACACAGTTTGCCGTCGAACCGGTTGGGGAATCAGACCCCGACATATGGTCCAACTGACAATCACATCGGGTACGCGAACATCCATTTTTGCATTTACCGCAGGACACATAACTGCTTGATAACTATGGATTTTAATGATCCATGGACGAGGGGAAACAACGCCGCCTTCCGGCGCGCACAAGTATATTGGAAATTCGACCAGAAAACGAGCGCCCGATGGGACTTCAGTCACTAATACGGGCATCAAAACATATCGCCCTGCCGGAGCGCGGCGGCGCTGCATGGGTCCTGATCGAAAACAGCTATGGAGCGCTACAAAAGGATTAAACGCCACTCCCCCAATTTCATGCTCAACGATGTTCTGTTGTTCTCCCGCTTACAGCATTCAGAAGCTCAGTATTTGTTGGGTACTTCTCAAGCAGATCGACCAGTTTTCTGGCAGCGGTTATTGGCTTGAGCCCGGTAAGCGCCCGGCGCAGCGCCTTTGTTGTTTCCAGCGTTTTCGGGTCCAACAGCAGCTCTTCACGACGTGTACTGCTTTTCGCAATGTCCAGCGCGGGAAATATGCGCTGACTGGCAACCTCTCTTGATAAAACCAGTTCCATATTGCCTGTGCCCTTGAATTCCTCAAATATAACCTGGTCCATGCGGCTGCCGGTATCAACCAAAACAGTTGCCAAAATGGTAAGCGAGCCACCGTTCTCGATTTTCCGCGCAGCGCCAAATAATCTTCGCGGAATTTCCATCGCCCGTGTATCAACCCCGCCCGACATGGTACGACCGCTGCCCCTTTTCTCCGCATTGTGCACACGCGAAAGCCTCGTGAGGGAATCAATCACAATCATGACATTGTGACCCTCGCCAGCTTGCCGACGGGCGGCTTCAAGAAGCTCATCGGCGACACGAACGTGATGGGCATAGCTTTCATCTGAGGACGACGCGTGTACTTCAGCCGGGACGTTACGCTTGAAGTCAGTGACCTCTTCGGGTCTTTCATCAATCAACAATGCATAAAGCCTAATCTCGGGATACGCTTTCCCCACCGCCTGACAGATATGTTTCAAAATTGTCGACTTCCCGGCGCCCGGTGGGGCAACTATCAAACCTCGCTGCCCCAATCCTATCGGCGTAATCAAATCCATCGCACGCACCGTGGGTTGCTCAGAACCCAGCTCCAGGGGAATGCCCTGCGATGGATTGATTGCCACACCATTCAAGAATCGCTTTTGTGGGTCAGCCTCAAACACAGCTTCGGTTGTATCATCAACGGGTTTGGCGATTTTATTCCTTTGCTGTTTCAAACCTAATATCTTTCTCGTCATGGTGATTGTTAATCGCTCTTCTGGATAGATTTCGAAATGGGCTGATAAGGACGCAATGCGGGACTTAATGCCGACATTACTCCATCTGTTGACTAACCGAACCAATACCTGCATGACACAGTCCCGATCGGCCAATCAGGAGGATAACTGTACCGGGAACTTTTGCGGGCGCTCTAAAGCCGGTGCCCTATGATGATAACGCAGTCGCCGCACGCTTTGCCTGCACGGAGCTCGGCCTTGTCCGAGCCAGCATTGCCAAATGCAGGAAGAGTCATAGCATACAACTAACGTCCTGTCATTGCTGGGTCAGATATCCAAAAATGAATATCAACCCGTAACGATTGAGATTCAGCGCCCAAAGCACGTCGGAATGCCGCACCGCGGAGTTTTGCACCAAACTTTTTGTCTATGAGGACGTTGTTCCATCTTACAATCGGCCCGCCATACAGCGTCATCGCGCCGACTCAGAAAGAAAAATTGACTCACTCTGAGCACCTGAATCTCAAATGCTACGAGCATGTCACGCCAAACACGGCGTGTTCCTGAATTATTCTTCCATTGAAAGTATCCGGGCCGGAATCTTTACCAGTTCCTGGGAGGCTTCGAATCTCTTTCTCGCTGATGTTTTAGCTTTTTTGATCGTTCCGCGGCATCCACCTCTTTGCGTCGCTTTTCCACGCGCTTTCTGCTTATCTTTTCACCTATCAAAAAGCTTACGCTGGTATAGGCAGAATAGATCCCGGTATATTCCAGGAATGGTCTCAACCCAACAGCCAGAAATACCAGAAATGCCAGGTATGCTATCAACCATTCCGGATAAAAGGCCAGAGCCAAAAATGTACCCCAAACCAGAGCAATAAAAAATCCTTTGGCAATAGGTCCATATTCAAATATAGGTTCTTTCACAAGTTTCCTGATGCCCTCATGATGCTTTCCAACGGATTTTATTACTGGATTTTCCTTGACAACGGGTTTCCGGTTTACGGTTATTCCCCTAAAACCGACTCAATCTGCGCAAGAAATTAACAACGAGCCCATCAGGTTAAGCCTTCAGTGCAGGTGCCTGCATTCTGATTAAGCGCCTGCGTCACGACCAATCTTCACAGTCAATTTTTCCAATACCACACCCGCATCTACCATCCAGACCCGGATAGTCTGTATACCGGGCGCTTTGATCTCGTGGTCGGTTTTCCCAATGGCAGCAGCCCTCAGTGTATTCACATTCCATGCGTCGGAGTACTCATCCGCATGAAGGTCGACAATACGAGGCTCATCGCCGTTAAGCGAGATTGCATATCGCAAACCGG
>CAYSTJ010000030.1:0-49388 GCA_964434105.1 uncultured Cellvibrionaceae bacterium
CCACCCTCTTCTATGCCTTGTCCAATAGCCAACGCAACCCTTTGGGCGGATAGCCAGTATAAGCAATTGGACCGAAAACATATAACATCAGCACCATCGGTATCATGAGCCCCAAGGCGGCCAAAGGGTCTTCTTTTAAACCCATTGTGATTAACATCGCTATACTCATAACACCGCATAAGCAGATGAATACACAAAAAGCGCGATAAAGTCCTTTGACTTTTTTAACGGAATTATTCGAAAAATTCACTGAGTACCTCTTAAAAAACTCTGCAAACCTCGAAGTGATCTATTGATGCCGGCCCGTAAAAATGACCCAGTTAGATTACCCGCCTCAAACGCGCTGGTGATAACCACTGCGTTAATTGCAGTTGTTTGCGCAGCAAGCCTGGCTGTTGCAGTGTAGGTGCCCAAATGCGGCGCTGGCCCCTGAAAAGCTAACTGGGCAAACGAGTAACCACCATATCGCCTGGTAATGGCACCACCCATTGCCAGACTGGTTGCGGTTTTATCCAGATCCTTAACTGGTCCGACAACAAGACTGGTGCGCTGGTAGTCCGTCAAGATCTGCTCAATAAGCTTTTGCTCTGTCGGTCCTCCTGTAGCACCAATGACAAAGCCCAGCAATCCCCCTTCTCGCCAATCTTCCGCTATACCATTGACGACAGCCCTGGATCCGAACTGAACTTCGTTGACAACAGCGTCTACTACATTCTTTCCTTTCTCTAGCATACGGACAGCTATTCCGTTCTCGGTAGATAGCGTCGTTGTAAAAGGCTGAACAGTTCGCACGGGCTGAATGGCTTCAACGGTTACACCGCCGCATCGCAAAATATAAGTGATTATAAAATTGTTGCGGATAAGCGCGTGAAGGTCTTTACCAATGTTAAATCTCAGCTGTCCCAGCGCTGGCTTTGGCCGTGGATCGGAAGCCAGATACTGTATCGCCCGATCAACATTGACTCTGCTGCTACTCGTCAATTGGTTAACTTGAATTTTAGCTGCGGCCGATATGTAAAGCTTGTAGCCAGACTCGTTGCTGGTGCACTTTAAGGACTGATTGATGAAGCGACTGGTGTCGGTGGCGGTATTTATGCTAGTTATTCCTTTTATAATTGGCTGCTTGATAGCAGCATCATTCCTTTTGACTTAGCTGGAAAAGACAGGATTTGAGTCGAGCAACGATTGTATTACAGGAAGACAGCATTTTACAAGGACTAGCAAGGACTAGAAGGACAGGCACCAAATTAAGATGCTGAATTGGATTTCGTCGACTTATTTTGAAAATTAATATTTTCTCCGGAAGCCGGGCAATTGCAATACATCAAAAACATCAAAAAGCCCGAAGATTGCAGGCTGAAAGCGCGAAAACATTCCCTTGTCTTGTGCGCTCATCTAACTAGTACGCTTCATACACACAGCTGGCAACGTAGTCCGGACAGCCATTTTATAGTCAATTTTAAAAATTTCGTTAAACGTGCTGGCAATGTCGGTGAAACATAGTGCAATCGCCTTGGCGCTGCTCCGTGCAACAACCGGCAGGCTTCCTGACCCCCGTACATTCAGACGCTGGCGAGCCCTGCAGTACGCGCCGGTGTTGGTGCGGACCCCGGTCAGACCGTCTGCCGCCATTTGACCGCCCACTGATTGACAGCTTGCTGCAGCGAACCGTCTTCGTTCAGCACCTGTTTAATAAACATGGCCAGCATCACTGTCGGTGGCAAGTTACGCTCTCGGTGCTCCGGCAGATGGCTTTGGAGCACTTCAAAGAGTTCCGGACCTGTCAGGATATTGAATATGGATACCGCATCCGTTCGCTCTTTGAGCTTATGGATACGATTTCGTTGTTGCGTTACACGCCACTTCTCTTTACGATTCGTCATTAGGCTGGCCACGTGGTGATTAGGTTGTTTTTGGCAAATTGCATCTTAACAACCCGGGGCCAGCCTTTCTTTTATTTATTGTCGAGTTTGTGAATATATTCAATAGCGTGTGCTTAAGTCAGTGCCATTGGGTTTAGGGCCTGTTGAGGTATCATCGGCAGTTGTGCCGATGAAACATCAACAGACCCTGGGTGCGCCTCTGGTATAATTCTGATAAAAATGAGTTAGCTGGAAGGCCACCAGTTTCCAGCTGAGGCGGTCTTCGGCGCGTTGGCGTCCATGCTGCCGACATTGCTGGTTGAATGCCGTATCGGTCAGCATCCGCAAGATTGCATCGGTCAGTGCGCGGGTCTGACCGCCCGGATAAAGCAGCCCCGCACCCGCGAGCATTTCACGGGAGGCGGTGGCGTCGGTACTGACCACCGGAACACCACAGGCCATGGCCTCAGCTACATCAATCGCGAAAGTTGCCCGGGTTGACAGGCATACGGCGAGCCCGGCGCGGGCATATTCGTCCGCGATATGCTCGACAGGAACGGTCCGTCTGAATTCAATGCTGTCTGCCAGATTGTGAGTGCGCGCCATTGCACCCCAGTCCGTCACAGTGTTTTGGGTAAGTGCGACGACATGGGCAGGCGGGCAGGTTGCCTTTACGCTGGCAAACGATTGCAGAAACGTCTGGAATTCGTCTGGCGACACCCCCTCATCCAGTTTTACTATAATGCGACCCGGTACCCGTGCGAGTTCCGGTCGGGGACGGAGGCGGTCGGTGTCCACGCCATAACCCGGCATATGCACCACTTGAGGGTTGACACCCAGATGCATCGTAATTTCCTGACGGGCGTTTTCCGAGACGGTGACGATACCCTGCAGCTGGCTCAGTGCGCGCCGCTGCAATAGTCGCAGCGGCGGTTGCAACAGGAAACGTCTTAGCGCAAGTGGGGTGTCCGATCGAGGTGGAAGCCACGCCCTGTGCGATGGGCGATGGATGGTGGTGATCACAGGGCAGCCAAGTTTGGGCATTAACCCGGGGCCTAGAAACAGGGAATGATTATCATGAATGATGTCGAAGGGTGTTTCTCTTGACCTTACATAACGCATCAGGGCGTAGTTGAATTCAAGCCACCGGGCGCCGTGCAGCATCGACTGACGCCACCACGCGAGGCGCGGGTGCCGGCAGTATTGTTGTGGCGTGTCAGGCGCAGGTAGTGTCGACGTCAGCCGGGTCAGACGTACACCGTTATCCAGAATGGGCCAGGGCGGTCCGCAAATGACTTCGACCTGATGTCCGAGAAGGTGCAGTGCGCGGCTGAGATGCCGTAAATAGACGCCTTCTTCATGGACAAGCGGGTGGCCATGCAGGCTGACGAGGGCGATTTTCAGGGGGCGCACGGACGCGCTGGCCAATGTCAGTGCGTGGGTTCCCGCCCCCGGCAGCACCGCATTCACGGGCCTGTCGCTCCGACGATCGACGCTGAGGTCAGAATGCGAATCCGGTTACTGTTGGATGTATGAGGCATAGTATGGCCTTGATACCCTGCGATGGAACTCGTCTGCCGCGACGGCCAATAACGCCGCATTGCGGACCCGGATGCTCCGCACAATCCGGATTGCGCTCGAACTGCCAGGGCAATCTCGCTATAATGCCCTGCTTTATCATTCAAATGGCAATTTACCGTTATGGCTTCCCGTAGTGCAACTATTACCCGTGATACGCTCGAAACCCGGATTTCGGTGACTCTTGATCTGGACGGGCAGGGACACGCGTCCTTTGAAACCGGCGTCCCCTTTCTGGAGCACATGATGGATCAGATTGCCCGTCACGGGATGATCGACATGAATATCACCTGCATAGGTGATACCCATATAGATGACCACCACAGCGTTGAAGACATTGGTATAACACTTGGTCAGGCCGTGAGCAAGGCTTTGGGGGATAAAAAAGGCATCCGCCGGTATGGGCACGCCTATGTGCCGTTGGATGAAGCGCTGTCCCGCGTCGTCATCGATTTTTCCGGTCGCCCCGGCCTTACCATGCAGATTCCGTTTACGCAGAAACGTATCGGGACCTTCGATACGGAACTGTTCTGGGAATTTTTTCAGGGATTCGTGAACCACGCGAATGTCACGCTACATGTCGACAATCTGCGCGGCAGTAATGCCCACCACCAGGCCGAAACCGTATTTAAGGCATTCGGTCGCGCATTACGCATGGCACTGGAGCGCGATGACAGGCTCGGTGATGCGGTTCCGTCTACCAAGGGTTCATTGTAGGTTACTGGCCCTGAGGCCAGCCCGGATGCTGCCGGTAGCGGCGGATTGGGCGTCCAGGCGTCTTTCGTAAATATTTACCAACGGTAGTCACGCATGAAGGCAGAATCTGTTGCAATAATTGATTATGGAATGGGTAATCTCCATTCGGTGGCCAGTGCCGTTCACAAGGTGGCGCCCCAGGTGGAAATCCGCGTGACGAGCGACGCCCGGGCGATCGTCAGCGCAGACCGCGTCGTTCTGCCGGGGGTGGGTGCCATCCGCGATTGCATGGCGGAGATTCGGCGTCTGGGTCTGGATGACGTAGTGACCGAAATCATTGATTCGGGAAAGCCGTTGCTCGCTGTTTGTGTGGGGTTGCAGACCCTGATGGAATCCAGTGAGGAAAATGGCGGCGTCGAATGCCTTGGTTATTTCAAGGGGCGGGTGAGAAATTTCTCGGGTAATGCGGATTTCGGTCGGCTAACCGATGACGGTTCCAGCGCCGGCGAGCGCCTCAAAGTTCCCCATATGGGGTGGAACCAGGTCTCCCAGCGGGTCGCCCACCCTCTCTGGCAGCACATACCCGACAACAGCCGATTCTACTTTGTGCACAGCTACTACGTGGATGCCGTTCAGCCGCAAAACATTGCCGGCTCCTGTCATTACGGCATTGAGTTCAGTGCCGTGATGGCGCGCGACAATGTATTCGCTGCCCAGTTTCATCCGGAGAAAAGCCATACGCACGGCCTGCAGTTGCTGCAGAACTTTATCGGGTGGGACGGTCGGCCAGGCTGATTTCAGAGCCTCCGCAGGGGGTTCACTACAGCCTCTTGCGCTGCGAGATGGCGCCAACTCAGGAATTTATATGCAAATAATACCCGCGATTGATTTAAAAGATGGTCAGTGTGTGCGTCTGCGCAAAGGGGTGATGAGCGACTCTACAGTCTTTTCCGACGATCCGGTTGCCGTTGCCCGCCAATGGGTCGAGCAGGGCGCACGTCGCCTGCATCTGGTAGACCTGAATGGTGCCTTCGCCGGTGAGCCGGTCAATGGTGAGGTGGTTGAGGCCATCGCACGTGAATGGCCGCAGCTGCCGGTGCAGATTGGCGGCGGTATCCGCTCCCTGGAAACCATCGAACACTATCTGCGGGCAGGCGTAAGCTACGTGATTATCGGCACGCGGGCGATCCGGGAGCCGGCGTTTGTGCGGGAAGCCTGCAAGGCGTTTCCGGGTTCCGTTATCGTCGGTCTGGACGCAAAGCAGGGCAAAGTGGCCGTGGATGGCTGGGCCGAGGTCACCGAGCTGCTCGCTACGGATCTGGCCCGCCAGTTCGAATCAGATGGCGTTAGCGCGATCATCTATACGGACATAGACCGTGATGGCATGATGCAGGGCGTTAACGTCGATGCCACCGTCGCCATGGCGCGGGCATCCAGGCTGCCCGTAATCGCATCGGGCGGAATCACCAATATGCAGGATATTCGGGCATTGTTGCAGCAGGCCGACGCCGGCGCCGGAATCTGTGGTGCCATTACGGGGCGCGCCATCTATGAAGGCACCCTGAATCTGGCTGAAGCGCAACGCGAATGTGACGGGCAATAACGTGTATTCGTCACTATTCAGTTTCAATCATGGGAAGCAACTATGACTCTGGCAAAACGCATCATTCCCTGCCTGGACGTCGACAATGGCCGGGTGGTCAAAGGTGTGCAGTTCGTTGATATTCGGGACGCCGGCGATCCGGTGGAAGTGGCAAAAAAGTACAATGAGCAGGGCGCGGATGAGATCACCTTTCTCGACATAACAGCCACCCACGAAGCACGGGACACGACCGTCCATACCGTCGAAGCCATCGCTGCGGAGGTATTTATCCCGCTAACCGTGGGCGGTGGAATTCGCACGCTGGCAGATATTCGCCGGATGTTGAACGCCGGTGCCGATAAAGTCAGCATCAATTCGGCAGCGGTACAAAATCCCGATTTCGTAACGGAAGCCGCCGAGCGATTTGGTGCGCAGTGTATCGTTGTGGCGCTGGATGCGAAGCAGGTCAGCGCCGCCGGCGAAACGCCTCGCTGGGAAATATTTACTCATGGCGGGCGTAAACCCACCGGAATCGATGCAGTCGCCTGGGCTGTCCGCATGGTAGAAAATGGTGCGGGAGAGCTGCTGCTGACGAGCATGGATAGGGACGGTACCAAGGACGGGTTTGACCTGGGCATCACCCGCGCCATCGCTGACGCCGTCACCGTGCCGGTTATAGCCTCGGGCGGTGTTGGCAACCTGCAGCACCTGGTGGATGGGGTGACCGTGGGTGGTGCCGACGCCGTGCTGGCGGCCAGTATTTTTCACTTTGGTGAATTCACTGTGCAGCAGGCCAAGCGCTACATGGATGAGCATGGTATAGAAATGCGTTTATAGGCACTTGTTGGCAAGGTGGTGAGTTGCGGCGGGGTTGCAGGCTGCCTGAAATGAATAGCTGGCTGCCTGAAATGAATAAAGGAGAGGTTGCCCGCCCGAAGGGCAACCCGTCAGACAAAGGTCAGGCCGCTGAGCTGTATATCTTAAGCGATTCAACAACATCGGGTTCGGCGTGCATAACGAATTCTATAAAGGCGCTGGCGCCGCGCTCTGCATCATGCAAAGTATCAAAAGGGCCAATGTTGACCTTCTCTCGAGTACTGTAATACCAGTAACCGTCGACCTGAAAAAATCGGGATCGACGGGTGGCGCCGTGGTCTGCTTCACCGGTTCTGTTCATTCTTGATCCTCTATGCGGTTCGCGAACCCCTGTACAGCTTTACCCAATGCGGTTCGTCCATGCATGCATGGAATCTGATCGATTCTGTGGTAGTGATTTAGAAAGATGTGAAAACCCAAAGTTCCTCGGGGTCTGCCGAAAACGCTAACCGACCCGGGATGGCTGTTGCAAAAAAGCAACGGCGAGCGCTAATTTACCACAGTTTACGCGGTGTCTCACCGGGATTTTCGATTTATTAGAGAGAAAAGTTATATCGATTTCAAATGGCCAGGATTTAACAATATTGGGATTTGTTCTATCTGGCTCTGTTGTCGTTCCAGCAATGGCACTACGGATAAGTCACTGCCGGCTTCACGCCATCGGTTTGCGGCTACCCGGCAGCGCTCGGCGGCGGTCAGATTCTGTTCCATATGCGCGAGCATGGTTGATACACCCACCAGTTCGATGCCCGCGGCCGCCAGGGTGGGGAGGTGGCGCTCCAGTACGTTCAGGGTTTCCGGGTAGGGATGTCCAATCGCCAGTGCATATCCGTCTTGCACGGCAATATCGATCAACGCCCGCCATTGGGCTTCAATTGCCATTTCGGTTCGATCGTGATCCAGAAAGATGTCGCGTTCCATGGTTGGTATCCTGCCCGCCAAGGCTGCGATGAATCCTTCGGTGTCCGGCGTGGTTCGGCTGTCGACGAAATACAGCGTCCGTTCCGCCAGCACGCCAACCATCCAGTCCATCCGCGTTCGGTTGCGCGTCAGACGGCTGCCCATATGGTTATTGATCCCGCGGACCTGTGGGAATGCCCGCAGCATGCGTTCGAGTGTCAGGCGGAATTCATCCTCGTCCATGGTGATGGTCAGCCCGCCGCCCCAGTCAGTTGCGTCATCCGGTTCCATGGGAACATGGAGTATAACTTCGCGCTCCTGGTTACTGGCCCGTTCGGCCAACTGGCGCCCCCAATGGCTGTCTGGCAGGATCGCCAATGTTACCGGGCCGGGCAGGTGAAGTGCCCGCAGGCCCGAATACCACTGGTTGCCCAGGTCATCAATAACAATGGCAATGCGCGCACGGGGTGTGAATCCATCCTCGATCCCGTCACCCGACGAGGCCGTATGCGCGGGCGGCACGGGCAGCAATGGCGTCGGCACCGCTGCTGCAGGGGCCGTCATGAAAGATTCCAGGCGCCAATCCTGAAAAGACGTCTCGATCGTGGCCACCGCCAGCGCACTGTTTGAAGCAAGGCTGGCGATGGCGACGAGCAGACCGCCGCGGTAGGGTCCGCGAATCACTTTTGTCGGCCTGGTACAGTCGCTCCCTCTTGACGTAATCCAAGGATATCAATGCCCTTCAGTAAGTTGATCGCCTGATAGAGCTGGCTGTCGTCTGTGATCAATGTGTTTGGTGCCACCGTTTTTTGGGGATCGGCCGGTGTTCGAATGTTGTCCAGATGGCGAGCCAGCTGCGCTTCCCGCATCGTGGCATCCTGCTCGACGGCGGTGACGCGCACGGGTTCGGCGATGATGTCGGGTACTATGCCTTCGGCCTGAATGGAGCGGCCGTTTGGCGTGAAATAAAGTGCAGTGGTCAGTTTCAGGGCTTTATCATCGGTGATCGGGATGATGGTTTGAACGGACCCTTTGCCGAAACTCGGGGTGCCCAGGATCACGGCACGTTTATGATCCTGTAGCGCGCCCGCGACGATTTCGGACGCTGAGGCTGACCCCTGGTTGATCAATGCGATCAACGGCAGTCCGTCAGTTTGATCCCCTTCGCCTGCGTGATATTCGATATTTGAATGGGGCATGCGGCCTTCCGTATACACCACCATGCCGCCATCCAGAAACACATCGGCCACTTCCACTGATGACTGCAGCAGGCCGCCCGGATTATTGCGCAAATCGAGAATAATGCCCTTCAGCGTATGCTGCTTCTGCAGTTTTTTCAGTTCCGCCAGCATGTCCCTGCCCGTGTTGACCTGGAATTGCGCAATGCGAATATAGGCAAAACGTTCTTCCATCAGCTCGGAGCGAACGCTTTTTACCTTGATAATGTCCCTGGTCAGCGTAATCTCCAAAGGCTGATCCATTCCTTCGCGTACAATGGTCAATACTACTTTACTGCCTTTGGGGCCCCGCATTTTCTCGACGGATTCGCTAAGGGTCAAACCCTTTATTGCGGTATCGTCAATCTTGATAATGATGTCGCCGGCTTCGATCCCGGCCCGCTCCGCCGGGGTATCGTCGATCGGGCTCACCACTTTGACAAAATCGTCTTCCATGCCGACCTCTATGCCGAGTCCACCAAATTCACCGGTGGTATTGACCTGGAGTTCGTCGAACGTCGTAGCGTCCAGATAGGTAGAGTGGGGGTCGAGCTCGTCGAGCATCCCCCGCAGCGCATGTTCCAGCAGGGTTTGATCGTCGATTTCGGTGATATAGGAACTGCGGATATGCTCGTAGGCCTTGGTGAATACCCGCAAGTCTTCCAGTGGCAATACGCTCTGCGTAATTTCGCGCGCATCCGGTGCCTGCCCGGCGGCCGGCTGATCGACACTGCTATCGGCCTGCAACAATAACGGCCAGAGGGGTGCCAGAAACGCAAATAACATCGTAGGGTAACGCCGCGTCATGGTAACGCTTTCTCCTGATCAAAAGGCATGGGGGGTATGGGCTCAGGCTTTGGACAGCCAGGAGGCCGGATCGGTGGGCTTTCCCTGATGTCGCAGTTCAAAGTACAGTGCGGCCGTTGACTGCCCGCCACTTTGTCCGACGGTTGCAATTTGCTCGCCGCTGTTAACCCATTCGCCCAGCTCTTTATAAAGGGATTGATTATGGGCATACAGGCTCATGTAGCCGGCACCGTGATCAACGATAACCAACAGTCCGTGACCGCGCAAATAATCGGCAAAAATAATCTGGCCGTGGTGAATGGCAAGTACCGGGCTGCCCTCCGGCGCGCCGATCAGCAAGCCCTGCCACTTCAATTTGTTTTCCATTCGGGCGGCGCCGTACCTATGTAGTACCTTGCCCTGGGCCGGCCAGGGCAGCTTGCCTTTAAACGACGTTATAGGCTGCTCGGGTACGGCCAAACCAAAATCGCCGGTGACTGCAACGACCCGTTCAAGCAGTCTTTCCAGGTTCCTGCGATCTTCTTCCATTGCTTTCAGTTTCTGATCTGTCGAGGCGATGACTTTTTCCAGTCGTTCAATGGCCTGGCGACGTGCCTGTTGCTGTTCGTCCAGGCGCTGCTCTTCCAGCGTCAGCTGTTGGTAGTCGCGTTCAATCGCATTGACCGTCGACGCAATATCGGCTTCGACCGCGTCCAGTCGTGTCAGGGTCGCATTCAACGACTGGATATGCGCGGTACGTGCAGAAATCAGGTAATCATGGTATTTCAGGTTTCGGGACAGGTGCGCAGGGTCCTGCTGGTTCAGCAAAAGCTTGATATGGCTTTGCCGACCCAGCTGGTAAGCCGCATTAACATGCTGACCTACCGAACCCTGTTGCTGCTTTTTTATAAGAGACAAGGCCCCCTGCTCCTCGTGTAACACCTGTAGTCGACTTTGACCCTCCTGCAATTCAACACGAAGCTCACGTACCTTTGTTCGCGTTTCACGGACACGCTCTTCCGCTGAATGCAGTTCCTCATCGAGTGCGCTGCGTTCACTCTTGACCTGTTCGAGCTCGGTCTGCAGATCGCGAATGGTCGCCCTTAATTCTTCCAGTTTTGCCTGGTTTTCGGGATCATCCTGGGCGAGTGCCGCCGGACTCTGCAGGCTGGCCATGGCAAGCAGCATGCCCCCCGCCAGCAGAGCCTGCCAGGGGCGGGCCTGCGGTTGTCGGTTCAATCTCATAGACTGTCTCCTTTATTATCGGTGATTATGGGGAGTCGCCTGATCTTGGCAACCCCACATGGGATACCCGTCTATCAGTGTAGTTCAACCAGGCTGCGGCCCTGCATTTCCTGCGGCTGTTTGACGTTGAGCAGCGTCAGTAGCGATGGCGCTATGTCGGCCAGGCTGCCACCGTCGGCCAGTGTAAGTTGGCGGTGTCCTACGTACACAAGCGGTACCGGCAGTGTCGTGTGCTGCGTGTGCAGCTGGTCACTGGTTTCATCGAACATCTCTTCGACATTGCCATGGTCCGCGGTGATCAGCGCCTCGCCACCCACGGAACGAAGTGCTTCCTCCACCCGACCGATGCATGCATCGACGGCTTCTACTGCCTTGATCGCCGCTTCGAAACTGCCGGAATGGCCTACCATATCGCAGTTGGCGTAATTGCAGATAATGGTATCGAACTGGCCACTTTTAATGGCTTCCACCAGTCGGTCAGTCATTTCCGGTGCGCTCATCTCGGGCTGCAGGTCGTAGGTAGCCACTTTGGGAGAGGGGATGAGTATGCGTTCCTCGCCTTCGTAAGTCGCTTCCTGCCCCCCGCTGAAAAAGAAGGTGACGTGTGCGTATTTTTCGGTTTCGGCAATGCGCAGCTGCGTCATGTGGTTTTTGGCGATGACTTCGCCATAGGTGTTGCTCAGATCGGTTGGCGGGAATGCGCAGGGAATATGCAGGTCGGAGGAGTACTCGGTTGTCATAACCAGAGCGCCCAGCTTTGGTACCCGCCGACGGGTCAGCCCGTCGAAATCCTGGTCGGCCAGGGCATGGGAGATCTGTCGGGCGCGGTCCGGGCGAAAGTTCATGAATATCACGGCATCGCCGTCGGCCATTTTCACCGGCGCCCCGTCATTGTTGCGAATGACTGTGGCCTGGACAAACTCATCGTTTTCACCGCGCGCGTAGGCCGCGGCGAGCGCTTCCTGGGCAGTTTCAGCCGTACATCCCGCTTCACCTTCCACCAGTAAGTCGTAAGCGGTTTGCACCCGATCCCAGCGTTTATCGCGATCCATGGCGTAGTAACGACCGATCACCGAGGCGATTTTTCCGGTGCCGAGTTCGGCGAGTTTTGCCTCGGCTTTCGCCAGAGAGGACTCAGCGCTGCGGGGCGGGGTGTCGCGTCCGTCGAGGAACGCGTGCAGGTATAAATTTTTGGCGCCGCGCCCGGCAGCGAGTTGCAGCATGGCCAGTATGTGGTCCTCATGGCTGTGAACACCGCCGGATGACAGCAGGCCCATGACATGTACCGCTTTTCCGGCCTGAACCGCCTGGTCGACGGCGGTCGTGTAGACCGGATTGGTGAAAAAATCCCCATCCTCGATGGCTTTGTTGATACGGGTGAAATTCTGGTAAACCACGCGCCCCGCACCCAGCGTCATATGTCCGACTTCCGAGTTGCCCATCTGGCCGTCAGGCAGGCCCACCGCCAGGCCGGAGGTGGTGATGAGCGTTTTGGGTGCCGTTTGCCAGAGCTTTGACCAGACTGGCGTATCGGCATTGGCAATGGCGTTGAAGCGCGTAGACTCGGAGTAACCGAAGCCATCCAGAATAATCAGTGCGACAGGTTTCTTTGTGGTTGATGTCATGTTTTGACCTTAAATTCGAGGGAAAATTTGCTCCAGGGCCTGTTGATGTCTCATCGGCGCATCCGCTGAACCTGTGCCTATGCCAATTGAGTGTTGCGACATACCGACACGAGGGCGTAACTGACACGTCGGCAGCCCCTGTGACAGCGACAGGCAGGCCGTAATCATACCCTTTTTACGTGGCATTTGCCGAGGGTGGACCAGCGACTGGTGCACAGGGAGGATGCAGGCAGATTGAGGCCTGGAGTCCGCGCTGTATTTGACCACCGCCCGGCGTCAATCATGTATACTTGTGCGCCTTTTGAGTGACGCGGCGGATCCGTGGTCGGTATCATTGACGCTAACAGTGAGTGTAAAACAGTATGTGGCTCGAATTTTTAACGCAGGAATGGATGCTGGTTGCTGCCCTTGGCGCCCTGGTCATTGCGTTTCTGGTGATGGAAAGTCGCAAGGGTGGCGCGACGGTATCGTTCAATGAAGCGACCCGGCGTATCAACAGCGGTGCAGCGGTCGTACTGGACGTACGCGAAAGTGCCGAATTTCGTGCGGGGCACATCACAGATGCCATCAATATTCCCTGGTCGCAGCTGAAGACCAAAACCGGCAAGCTTGAAAAACACAAAAACAAACAGATTATTGTTGTCGATAAAATGGGGCAACATGCCGGCGCGGCCGGTAAAATATTGCGGGAGCAGGGTTTTGACGTCGTTCGCCTGCAGGGTGGTATCGCTGAATGGACCCACCAGAACCTGCCCCTGGTAAAAGCCTGAGCCCCGTTAACCCGATTCCCCGTTAACTTAAAATGTACCAGCCGATGACCGTTACCATTTATACACGTCAGACCTGTTACTACTGTGTGCAGGCAAAACGTCTGCTCGACCAGCTGGATGTGCAATACCATGAAATTCCGGTAGATGGGGACGCTGCACGTCGGCAGGAAATGCAGGATCGCAGCGGACGCCATACTGTACCGCAGATCTGGATCGGCGAGACCCACATTGGTGGCTGTGACGAACTTCAATCGATGCACAGGGCAGGGCAGCTGGAATCAATGCTCGCTCAGGGCGAGTAATAAAATTTTGGCAACTATTCAGCTCGTGTCGTAACTGTTCAGATTGCGTCCAGATTTGTTCAGAGCAAGGCGAAAAATGTGAGTTTACTCGTGTAAATGACCATTTTTTAACGCAGCTATGGGCAAATCGGGGCGTGAGCTGAATAGTTACAAATTTTGCGCCTTTTCGTCAGCGCGTTTCTGTAAACAGTCCAGACTGCTCCGTCGCGAGGCAGACAGGCGCCTGTCCGGGCCGACCTTTTTCTATGCGCGGAGCAGGATCTTTCCAAATTGACAACACTAAGGCATTAACATGACAGAAGAAATTAACCCGGAAGCAGCCACAGCCCAGGATCCCACCACCGGCTTGCAGTTTCAGCTGCAGCGGATTTACCTGAAGGATCTTTCCTTCGAAGCCCCTCTCGGCGTGGAAGCGTTCAAGCAGCAATGGCAGCCGAAAGTCGGTCAGGAGCTGCATACTGCCGTCAACCAGATGGAAAACAATCAATTTGAGGTCATACTAAAAATCACTGTGAATGTCACCCTGGGCGACAAGACGGCATTTCTGGTGGAGGTTCAACAGGCGGGTCTGTTTGTGGTAGCCGGCGTTGAAGGGCCGCAATTGGCCCACGTCGTTAATACCTTGTGCCCTCAGATCCTGTTTCCCTACGCCCGCGAAGTGATCGATAATTGTGCGATCAAAGGTAATTTCCCGGCGCTGGCGTTGCCCCCCATTAATTTTGAGCTGCTGTTTGCCCGTGCGGTTGATGAAGCGCGCAAGGCCAATTCTGAAAAGGCCGCCGGCGAGAGCATGACCAACTAGCCCGACGCAGACGATACGCTGTCTGCTCGCTGTACGCCCGGACACGACGAGACCGGGCTAAATAGCGGGCAGGGTCATTGAAATACCCGGGTAGCCATCCGGCACCACAGGCCGGCGCCGACAGCAAATCGCCCTTCGTTTTGGCGGAGTGTGAACATTCCGGTTCAGTTTTTATTCAGACGTCACGGCATAATCTGCGGTAGACGTCCGAAAAACAACGGACCGGAGGTATATATGAAATCACTGACTCTCGTATTGACGGTTGCCGCCGTTATGGCGACGGCACTGCCCGCCAGCGCGTCGGATCGCTATCGTTCCGACGCCTACCGCACCCTTAAGCACGACAGGGCTGCCGCTCACCGGCACAGCCACCATCCGCATTCCGTCCATCGGCATCCTCGGGCAGTCCATCGGCCCCATTATCGCCGCCCCGCGCCGGTTGTGCACCACCATCACTACCCGCGCCGCAGTTCGCGCAACGCCGAGTATCTGGTTGGTGGCGTTATGCTGGGGGTGCTCCTGAACGAGCTCTCGTCCGGTCATCGCCAGACGACGACAACCACAACAACCTATGTCGACACTTACGCCCCGGCGTCTTACGTGGCCAAAGAGAATCTGTTGAGTGCAGAAGGTCTGTGCTACTCAGTCAGTTACCAGGGGGCGACCAAAGTGCTGACCCAGATACCGACCTACGAATGCCGATAGTGGACAACGGCTGACAGCAATCGGCAGTTTCACCGATGCCGGTCCTGGTTGCGTTTGTGACCATTTTTTTAACGCAGCTATGGGCAAATTGGGGCTTGAGCTGAATAGTTACGAATTGTTATGCATTTTTTAGTTGCAGAGAAGGCATCGATGCCTTAAAGATGCATGGTGACGTTTACTTGAATAGTCAGCAGGGCGTTGAAATGGCTTATACGAGATTTTGTGCGGTATTTCTTTTTATATATTGGGTAGCGACGATTTTTCTGATGCAGCGGGTGAGTGCTACTCTACCCGAGAAAGTGATCACTGGATCCGCTATTTATTGCCTTGGATCAATAGCAATTTCGGCGTTTTTTTACAAAAATAGAAGGACATTTCTGGCGTATATGGAATCACCGAACAAGCATTTAATGTCGGAAATTCTATTCCGTAGAGGTAAAACCGGGAGCGGGGGAAGTTAAAATACGCGAGACTTCAATGCCGGACGCGTCATTTTGCTGACGGGTATGGCCGATTAAGATGTGGTCGCGGGTCGCAAGGAAATTTACCCTGAACGCGCTAAAGCGATCGGTCCGTCTGATCGCTATCGTGTCGTACAAAGTGGCAGCCCACTGATGCGTTCCTGGCGCGGACGTGCAATGACATTTGATTAGTCGCTGTCATCCGAGTCAGCCATTCCCAGTTCCTTGAGCTTGCGCGTGAGGGTGTTGCGGCCCCAGCCCAGCAGGTTGGCCGCGTCCCGCTTGCGGCCCGCGGTATGTTTTAGCGCCGTTTCTATGAGGGCCTTCTCGAAGGTGGGGACGGCTTTTGACAATATGTCGTGCTGCCCCGCAGCCAGGCATTGGTCCGCCCAGTGGCGCAACGCTTTTTCCCAGTCGCCCGACGGCGTATCAACATCCTTGCGCGTCATTAATTCCGGGGGCAGGTCCTGGATATGGACTTCCCGCCCGGATGCCATCACCGTAATCCAGCGGCAGGTGTTCTCCAGCTGGCGGACATTACCGGGCCAGGGCAGTTTACTCAGGTAGGCTTCGGTCTCGCTGCTGAGCATCTTCGGTTCTACGTTCAGTTCTTCCGCTGCGCGATGCAGAAAATGCTGCGCCAGCTTGGGGATATCCTCCCGGCGATCTGCCATTTTCGGCAGGTGAACGCGGATAACATTCAGGCGGTGGAACAGGTCTTCCCGAAACCGGTTTTCTTCCACCAGGTGTTCGAGGTTCTGGTGGGTTGCGGCAATGATTCGCACATCCACTTTGATAGGGGTATGGCCGCCAACGCGATAAAATTCGCCGTCGGCAAGAACCCGTAGCAGTCGGGTCTGGGTTTCTGCCGGCATATCGCCAATTTCGTCCAGAAACAGCGTTCCGCCGTCGGACTGCTGAAACCGCCCCTGCCGCATGGTTGCCGCGCCCGTGAAAGCGCCTTTTTCATGACCGAAGAGTTCTGATTCAATCAGATCACGGGGGATGGCCGCCATATTCAGTGCGATGAAGGGGCCTTCCCGGCGCGGGCTGTGCTTATGAAGGGCGCGGGCGACAAGTTCCTTGCCGGTGCCGGACTCGCCGTTGATCAAAACCGTGATGTTCGATTGGGAGAGTCGCCCGATAGCCCGAAACACTTCCTGCATGGCCGGCGCTTCACCGATGATTTCGGCGTTCATTTCCGGCGTCTCGACCACCAGATCCTGCGATTGTTCCTGCGCGTGGGCCAGGGCGCGCTGGGTCACCGCTACGGCCTCGTCGACATCAAACGGTTTGGGCAGGTATTCGAAGGCTCCCCCCTGGTAGGCCGCCACCGCACTGTCGAGGTCCGAGTGCGCCGTCATGATGATGCAGGGCAGGTGAGGATGATCGCGACGGACACTGGACAGCAATGAAATTCCATTGGTGCCAGGCATGCGGATATCGCTGATTATGGCATCGGGTTGCCGGTTCTGCAGCTTGTTAAGCGCCTTGTCGCCATTCTCGAAGCTGTCAGTTTCAATGCCCGATTGCTGCAGGGCCTTTTCCAGTACCCAACGGATCGAACGGTCGTCGTCTATTATCCAGACAAGATTTGGTTTGTGCATATTGATCATCCAAGGGTAAATAGATGGAGAACTCGGTGGCACCGGGGACGCTTTCGCATTCGATCAGGCCCTGGTGCTGGTTGATGAGGTTCTGGGCGATAGCCAGACCCAGACCGGTGCCTTCGGCTCGACCGGTGATCATGGGCAGAAAGATATCTTCTTTCAGCTCCGGCGGAATGCCCGGGCCGTTGTCGATTATGGACAGGCAGGCGACCAGCGGGAACTGAATGCGACCGATGGTATAGCGGCGCTGTATGCGGGTCCGGAATGTGATCTGGCCGTTCTTGCCGTCATTGGATTCCAGTAAAACCTGCACGGCATTGCGGGCGATGTTGAGCATGGCCTGGATCAACAGTTCCCGGTCACCGGGAATATTCGGAATGCTGGGGTCATAGTCCCGGATCAACTGCAGTCGATTATCGGTTTCGGCGCGCAGCACGGCGGTAACATGCTCGATCACTTCATGAATGTTCAAGGGTTTGCGCTCGGGGGGGCGATGCGGCCCCAGCATCCGGTCAACCAGATTCCGTAACCGGTCGGTCTCGTCGATGATAACCCGGGTGTATTCTTCGAAGTCCCCCGCGGAATGGGTCAGTTCGCGGGCCAGCAGCTGTGCAGCACCACGGATACCGCCCAGGGGGTTCTTGATTTCGTGGGCCAGTGAGCGCACCAGGTTGCGGGAGGTCTCCTGGTTGGAGATCATGGTTTCCTCGCGGCTGATGCGCAGCAATCGATCCAGTGGCTGCACCTCGATAATGATCGACTCCAGCTCCGGGTTAGGGGTGATGGAATAATCAACCGTAATGACGGACTGGTTATAGAGCTGCCAGCGGGTGCGGCGCAAGGTGAAATTGCGATTTTCCAGTAGCGCCTCGCCAAAGTTGGCGTTGGAGCCATCCAGATCCGTAAAGCAGTAACCGTAGTGCTTGCCCAGAACATGATCACTGCTGATGCCCAGCAGGACTTCGGCCGAGTTGTTCACGCAATAGATATTGAGGTCGGCATCCAGGACAATCACGGCGGTTAGCAGGCTATCGAGAATCTGTTTGAATTGGGTTGAGGCGTTGACCATTAAAGTGTGTCCGTGAACGAACCTTGATTGTCGATAAAATCGTAATTATTCAGCTCGCGCCCGATTTGCCCTTGCACCTACAAATGCAAGCTGCGTTAAAAAATGATCACGAACCAGTCGGGAACAGGTTTGAACGCCTGCCCAGGCGGCCCGGAGGGCGAAGCGCAGGATGCGCGCAGTATTTACACGCGTAAACTCATATTCTCGCCTTGCGCTGAACAAATCTGGACGCGACCTGAACAGTTACGAAACGAGCTGAATAGTTCCGTAAAATCAAAGCATAGCAAAAAGCAAACCAATCACTGCAAGAGCAGCAGGCTGGCGGTAGTTTACAATTTTTTTCGTCAGATTAACCGCGGAATACCCCAGGTTGGCTGGAAAGGCGGGCATTTAGGGTAAAATTCTGCCGGTATTGCCGCACTAAAGCCAGACAGTCTGATCCGGGCGCACGCTTTCGGTTCGCCATGGCGTCCGCGATCGACAATGAATGCACCATTGTGGGGCGATCCAGAATTCCGGCGGTGCACTTTAAGACGGAATAAAAAAACCCGCCAGGCGGCGGGTTTTGGCAAGGGAGCGATCAGCAGCTGTAGTACAGCTGAAATTCTTTTGGGTGAGTGGTCATGTTGACGGCTTCGACTTCCAGCTTTTTCACATGGATGTAGGCGTCGATAGCATCGTCGGTAAACACGCCGCCCGCCTTGAGGAATTCCCGATCCTCATCCAGCGCGCGCAGGGCTTCTTCCAAAGACGCACAAACGGTGGGGTATTCCGCCAGTTCTTCCGGCTCCAGATCGTACAGATCCTTGTCAGCGGAATCGCCAGGGTGAATTTTGTTCTTGATACCGTCCAGACCTGCCATCAGCAGTCCCGCAAAGGCCAGATAGGGGTTGGCGGTGGAATCCGGGAAGCGCGTTTCGACCCGCTTGCCCTTGGGGCTGGTGACGTAGGGTATGCGGATGGAGGCGGACCGGTTGCGAGCCGAGTAAGCCAGAATAACCGGGGCTTCAAAACCAGGCACCAGACGCTTATAGGAATTGGTGGATGCGTTGCACAGCGCATTCAGTGCCTTGGCGTGTTTGATAACGCCGCCGATGTAAAACAACGCGGTTTCGCTCAGACCGGCATAGGCTTCACCAGCAAACTGGTTGACGCCGCCTTTGGAAATCGACTGATGCACGTGCATACCGTTCCCATTGTCGCCGACCAGGGGTTTCGGCATAAAAGTCGCGGTTTTGCCGTAAGCGTGAGCGACGTTGTGTACGCAGTATTTCAATATCTGGACTTCATCGGCTTTCTTGACCAGAGTGTTGGCGCCAACGCCAATTTCGCACTGACCTGCAGTGGCTACTTCATGATGATGAACTTCCACAGTCAGGCCCATCTCGGTCATGGCGTTACACATGGCGCCGCGAATATCGTGCAACGAGTCGACCGGAGGAACCGGGAAATAACCGCCTTTCAGACCGGGGCGGTGGCCAAGGTTGCCACCCTCAATCACTTCACCGCTGAACCAGGCCGCTTCTTCGGATCCGATTTTGTAGAATGAACCGCTGATATCCACGCCCCATTTAACGTCATCGAAAATAAAGAATTCCGGCTCCGGCCCGAACATGGCAGTGTCACCCAGGCCGGTTGACTTCAGGTACTCTTCGGCGCGGCGGGCAATAGAGCGGGGGTCCCGCTCATAACCCTGCCCGGTGGCCGGCTCTACAATGTCACAACGAACGATCAGGGTAGGCTCTTCAGTGAAGGGATCCATGACAGAGGCTTCGTCGTCGGGCATCAGGATCATGTCGGATTCGTTAATACCTTTCCAGCCAGTAATGGACGAACCGTCAAACATCTTGCCTTCGGTAAAAAAATCGTCTTTTACTTCAAACGCAGGAATGGTGACATGCTGCTCCTTGCCCTTGGTGTCGGTGAAGCGCAGATCAACCCAACGCACTTCGTTATCTTTTATGAGTTTCAGAGTCTTCTCTGACATGAGGATGCCTCCAGATTGGCCCAAGCCATGATTTTGTTAAAAAATTCTTCGATAAAGAAGGAATGTAAAACTGATTCCATCCAGTGCGTCGGCCGTCAGACCTGAAACCTGCAGGAAACAGAGATTCTCTGTTGGGCAAAATGCAGGTGATCTTGCTGAACGGTAGCCGCTTCCTGAACCACACCGAATGCCGTTGGCGCCGTAAAACGAAACGGTATTCAACAGCCTGCGTTTTAGGGCGGATAATCTAAAAGGTTATCCGGTAATGCGCAAGCCATTTAATGCACGAGTGCATGGCAATTAATATGCCATTTGTGCCAGAGAGGCTTAACGCATTGATTCATCGGCACTTACGGCAGTTGCGGGGGATCGGCGCACCATTATGGTGATTTAAAATGGCGCACAGCTGGAAAAAGCGCACCAAAATGGTTCTTTTGTTCGGGTTTCTCCCTGTCCGCCTGGAAAACAATGAACTTCGGAGAAAAAAGTGCCTATATTTATAAGGACAATGGTTGGTTCACTGGTGGGATAGTCGCTATTAAATACTCACGACGGTTGATTGGTGCCGGCGCAGCGTTGATCGTTGTGGTTTCGGTCTCCACGACATTTCTTGTCGCGCACTGGTTTACGTCGGGCCATCGCGTGATCCCGGCGACAGTCATCGGGTACAAAAATATTACCTTTACGGACGCGGTGCTGGCGTGCCGTTCGGAGGCAGAATCAAAGTTGCCACGAGGGCTCTTCACATTGACGCTGGATGATCACTCCAGCCGGTTCGAGCAGGGTGAGGGCCTTTATAAGATTTTCTTTCAGGCCCAGGTCAAACGGGCGCCGGACGACACCGACACTGTCGGCGTCGCCGTTTTCTGTTTCGTCAAAGCAGATCGGGGTTTTGTCTCCTATTACGAGCAGCTGGAGCAGACCGACGAGAGCGCGCCTGTGCTGGACAAACCAGGCGGTGTGTTCGGCTGGCCGATTTAGCACGAATGTATTAACGGCCCTTTCCGCCGAAATTCTTCCCGGCTACAGTGTGGGAAGATGGCCGGCAATATCCTTCTCCAGTGTAGACTTCAATGGCTTGACCTTGCTGCCATAATGCGAAACCTGATTGCCCACGATCAGATACTTGTTGAAGTTCCAGCCCGGTGCGCGGGATTGTTCTGCGAGATGCCGGAACACGGAATGTGCCGCGTCGCCGGTGACTTTGACATGGGTGAACATCGGGAAGCTCACACCGTAATTCTCGTAACAGACTGCCGCGGTTCCCGCTTCAGTTTTCTCTTCCTGTTTAAAGCTGTCGGATGGGAAACCCAGCACCGTAAGCCCGGCGTCCCGGTACTTTTGGTGCAGGGCTTCCAGGCCGCCAAACTGCTTGGTATAACCGCAGTGGCTGGCCGTGTTGACGATCAGGAGCGGCTTGCCCGCGTTGAAGTGCTGGCACAGATTGTCGACCTTTTCGCTGTGTAAACGTTTGACGTCCACGTTCAGCCAGGCAGGACAGGCTGGGGCTTCGGGCTTTGCGGCGGTATCGGTAGCAGCATTGATTGAACTGCTTAGACAACCAAGCAGTGCGGCGATGAACAAAAATGAACGGGGCATGGGCATTGTCCTTAGGGAAAGCACCATAAATCGGCGCGTTTTTTTACATCATTCGTTGGCGAAAAATAATATAACCGTATGTTTTATAAACAATTATGAAATCTTACTAACATCAAATTCAAATCCCTCAAAAGGGTTTGAGCCAGCGCCTGCGAGAAAATCCATCGATCAGCCAGACTCATTGAGCTGTATCCAAAGTGCGTGGATGTGATCGTGCGGTGCTGGCAGGCCTGTTCTGTAAAGCAGGCCTTCCGCGCTGCAACTGCTGTTGAGACGTCGGTTGTTGCTGTTGAGCCTGGTCAACAAACTTCTTGGATATGTCGTTTAAGCGATCCAATGCGCCCTTGGATTCTTTGAGCAACTGATCCCACCCGTCAGGTGGATGGCCATTATTGAGCATTTTTTCAAAGACGCGATAAGCGTCCGTTTTGCTGCCATAGGCGTGTTTATTTTTTTCGTCATTTACCCAGGCAAACACGATGATTCTTGATGCAGAATCAAAGCGAAAAAATAGTCGGTATTGCTGGAAAAATTTCGCGCGGAACCAATGCTTATGCTCGTTTCCCAGTGTATCACCCTGTCGATAGTCCGGAAGGGATGGATCCTGAGGGATGACTTCAAATGCGAGTTTAGAAATAGCGGCTAAGCGTTTGGTAGCGTTTTTTTTCCTGAAGTTGTGAGGGTCTTTTTCTTTAAGCGCTTCAACTTGCTCGATAAGTGAATCAAGTTCATCGAGAAATAACGGGTGGCAAAACACGGTCCACCCGTTGACTACAAGACTGGTTTGATCTGGCAAAATTATTCGTCCTCATCATCCAGTGGTGCATCCAGATCAGCTTCGATTCCCCCGACAAGATTTTGGATGCGAGAGACAAGCTCAGGTGTTGCTGCTTTCAACCGTTGAGGATTGGCTTGAATGTCGTTTGCCAGAAAGCTCAAAAAGCTACCGAGTACCGGGTCTGCTTCATCCTGATCAGCGCGTGACATAAGCACCTTGCCATCGGCTTGGATGGTGTAACGAATTTTTTCCCGTTTGCCCAGGCGCAATGCATTACGAACAGCATCAGGAACAGTCGTCTGATACCGGTCAGTCAGGGTAGATTCTGTGATAAGTATGGAGTTCGCCATGGTGAACCTCTCTGTACGGAAGTCGAACCTACCTGAATGGTAATGCAATTGCATTGTCATGTCAATGTCGCTCAATGCGCGTTTATCTCTCAAGCCGACGCGAACCCTGCCTCTTGCTCCAAGGTACAGCTAATAGGCATCGCAGGCCTACGCCAGGGCCGTACGGCGACCCGCTGGTGGCTCGCTTTGCCTGGTTCAGAAAACAACCAGCTATGCTTCCGAAAAATACCATAAAGTGGCGAATCCGCCACTTTATGGTTTCTTCCCTATCCTCAAAATAGCGTGTGTATATTGCGCGTTTCACCTATTATCCGCTCTCTAAATACCGGGAGATGGATGGTGGAAAACCATAAAACGCTGGTGATGATGGTACAGGATATTGCCCGCCGCGGGTATGCTGTCACGCAGGACTGCCTGCCAGTGCCGGTACTGGCGGCCATGCTGTGCGAGGCGCAACGCCTGGATGTTGCCATCCTGAAGCCCGCCGGCATTGGGCGCGGGTTGCAGCTTCAGATTAATCCGGACATTCGCTGCGACCGGATTTGCTGGCTTGACGATTCGCTGGATATAGCGGTGCCGTATCTGGCCCTGATGTCGGCGTTGCAGACTCTGTTGAATCGCCATTTGTTTTTGGGGTTGCACGAGTACGAGTGCCACTGGGCCCACTACCCCGAAGGTTCCTTTTACACTCGTCATCTTGATGCCTTTGCCGGTAACGCTAACCGCCGGGTTTCCACTGCGCTCTATCTGAACCCCGACTGGTCGAACGATTGTGGCGGAGAGCTGGTGCTGTATGATCAGGCGGGCGTGGTTGAACGGGTATTGCCACAGATGGGAACCCTGGTCGTTTTTTTGAGTGACGAATTTCCTCACGAAGTCCTGCCCACCCGCCGTTCGCGTTACAGCCTGACGGGATGGTTCCGCGCCCGCGAAGGGGGCCGGCTTTGACACAAAACTTTGCGGCGTGCAGGGCTACTGCGTAACGTACTGCAGCAGCTTGATCATGGCTGCCAGCGAGGTCACCGAACACGTTTCCTCAGTGGTATGGTAGCCGGTCGTGGGCAATTGGAGTGTGGCGCCCTGTATATGCTGTTGCGAGGCCTGCACAATGCGCCCCAGCTCGGTGCTGCCGAGCGTATAGGGCTCTTTGCCCATTTCCTGACGCTGGATATTCTTGTTGGCAATGTACTCGTCTTTGAAGCCATACCGGATACCCAGTACCTGGCAAGCCTCTACCAGTGTCGTCAACAAATCCGGATCAAATTCCGCATTGGAATCGCGATGGCGAAGTACCAGGTGCTGGCTTTCTGCCTCTTCCGGCGTAGCGTAGGGGCTGGTGTCCAGGACGATCAGGCGCTTGGTGTCCGTGTCAAAGCGATCGAACCATTCCTGCAGAAAACGCCAGCTGCGGCCCGCTTCTTCCTGTGACGTAAAGAACGCCGTGCCCTGATAGCCCTGCCGGAACAGGTAGATGATGACGGCGGCAGAGATCACATTGTCCAGCTGCGCGCTCAGGTGTGAGCCGGTGCTTTTCAGTTTGTCCTGAAAGGCGACGGGTGTCCCCGCGACCACATGCTCAAGCCCCTGTATCTCGAACACCATATTGCCCCGGCGCGGGCACAGATAGGTGCGTTCGATTATGCCCTGGCCGCGATAAATACCGGACCAGGGCTCGTATGCATTGACGCTGGCACCGACAAAGCGTTGCGAAATGGTGCTGAAGGTTTGCTCGGATACCGAAGTGCCTTTCAGATCGCCGCGGTTGCGTGCAATAAATGCAGCGTACTGAAATTCGTTCGGTCCGGTACAGATCAGGCCATTCCGGTCGATGTGCGCAGACAGGTAGTGGGAGCCCGGCTGGTTGCCTTCTGCCACCAGCACGCCCTCATACCAGGTGACTTTGATCCCCGATTCTTCGAGCTCGCGTTGCAACACCCGAAAAAAAGAGTGCTCAGCGCTGACGACACTCGGATGCCGGATCAGAATTTTGAGAATATCCAGTAATTCATAGAGCTCGAACGTCGCCATGGGATGATTCCACTATTGCAGGGTGCGAAAGAATACGGGTTTTGTGCCGGTTGGGAAATGCGGATTTGCGTAATTCAGCGACGCCGGCAGGCAAGCAAGGGCGCTGCCGGTTGTGGTTTGTGGGGGTTGAATCGGCTGGGAGTAATCAGAAACTATAGGTAAAGCCGACCGACGCCCCGCGCACACCGACAGAATCCGCATGGAGCAGGCGCTTCCATTCGATAGTGACGTCAACACGCTCATGCATGACAAATCCCATCCCCAGGCCATAGGACACACCGTCCTGGGTCGTATCTGAATTGGCCGATTGCGGCTCAGCGTCCAGCTCCATGGAAGTGTAGCCCAGCAAACCATAGAGGCTGGCTCTGTCGTTGCGCAGTTCGGGCCGGAAGTAGACGCTGCCGTAATATTTGGTCTCGACTTCAACCCGGACACCAAGATCCGGCGGCGTTTCGCTGTCGCGATTCAGGCCGGCGCCCAGACGTGCTTCAAAATTGACATAGGGCAGCACCCTGATGCCGGCAATGGCGTCCACCGTCAGTACGGTAAAGTTGGCATCAAGAGCCGGCTCGGACTGGGTCAGCTGATAAGAACCCGCATTACTGCCCGCATAGAATTCGGGCGTCCAGGCGTGGGACGCTATTGCGCAAGTGGACAGGGCGACAAACAGAAGTGATTTCATACCTATTTTCATACCTAAGTATCTCCGTTAGATGATTGACCACGCGCAGCTGCTGCCTGGTCATGAAGCAATGCGCGGTCTTCGTAACGCCCGACGATATCGCAATTTTTCATTCCGGCGGTCCCCGCATGGCCCGGTGCGGGTCGCGTCAGCCCGAATTCCTCTAAGAATAGACGAAAAATCGACGTTTCCTGAATAATCGTCGTTGTCACCAGCACCTGTTGCAGGCAAATATCCCGAATAACCTAAGCGTAGCACTTTCCAGCGATATCGACGTGTAAAGAATGCGGCACGGATATTAGGGGCTGTTGACGTTTCGTCATCGCCTCTGTTGTGCCTGAAAACGGGCCAATTTTGTGATGCGGCATGCCGACGCGACGAATGTGGTTTGGTCGCTCCAAATGAATGAGGAGCAACGACAAGTGGCGCGTTTTCAGGCACAACCCGAAGGGCTGGGGCCATTTTTCCGCCTGGCGTCGTTATCAGTCGCTTATTTGGAACCACCAAACCACGCTTCTTCTGCCTGGCCAGTCGAAAAAATGGCCGCCAGCAGTGGTGATGATGAAACGTCAACAGACCCTGGCAAGAAGGCTAAAACATGCCCAAGATGCGGAGCTCCACACACACCAGCCCATGAAAACTCTGGAGCAAATCTAAATGGGCCAGAATATGCAACGAGGGTTTGGGCTTTCCGGCAGAGACGTTGATAAAGCCACCACAGGCTCATGTCTAATCACTTTCCAACTGACGACAAACTTTATGGCAGCGGAGCCAAGTTGCGGGACGTTCCTTCTATTGATGCAAGACTGAATGAACTTGAGCAGGAAAAACAGCAGCTCATTGCACTAAAAGAGGAGTTGCAAAAGCCCAAGCGAATACCTGCTATTCCAGACGCGTTCTCGCCAGAACAAAAGATAGCGATTTTCAGAAGCTTGTCCCGTAGCCGCACCGATATTTTTGCCAACCGTTGGCAAAATCAACAAGGACGAAGTGGCTACTCTGTGGCTTGTAACAACGAGTGGATAAAAGGAATCTGCAACAAACCACCTACAAATGCCTGGATTGCTGGTGCTGGATAACGGCCTGTATGGCCTCCAGTTCAATGTGGCGCAAGCTTCTGCTCTCGCAGTAGAAATTGTGCCACATCAGCCTGAATATAGGCGCTATTTTCCTAAAAGTAGATCGAGCGCATGTATCCTGGTGCACTATTGAGCCATGCGGCCGAAGCCATTGCAAAGACTGACAGGCGATTTGGGCCGGAAAGTTGACAGGCGTCGTCTTGCCAGAACAGAAATTCATGTATCTGTAAGGGCAAAGCATGTACAATTCCGCACCATTTATTTTCTGTTCACAGCTCTCGGGCTGAGAGTGCATTTTGAGGTGTGTACAGGTCCACGTATAAACCTCTATCTCCAATCAGGTAAAAAACACCTTTTATGTCCTCCGAAATCAACAAGTTAAGAAATATTGCCATCATTGCCCACGTCGACCACGGTAAAACCACGCTGGTGGACAAGCTGTTGCGGCAATCGGGCACACTGGACCGCAAGGACCTGGGTTCCGAGCGCATCATGGATTCCAACGATCAGGAGCGTGAGCGCGGCATAACCATTCTGGCGAAGAATACCGCCATTAACTGGAATGACTACCGCATCAACATTGTGGACACTCCAGGTCACGCCGACTTCGGTGGTGAGGTGGAGCGCGTATTGTCCATGGTCGATAGCGTGTGCCTGCTGGTCGACGCGGTTGACGGCCCTATGCCACAGACGCGATTTGTTACCAGCAAGGCGTTTGAGCGCGGATTGAAACCCATTGTGGTGGTGAACAAGGTCGACCGTCCCGGCGCACGTCCGGACTGGGTTGTTGACCAGGTGTTCGATCTGTTTGACCGTCTGGGCGCCACAGATGAGCAACTGGATTTCCCTATCATCTATGCGTCGGCGCTGAATGGCATTGCCGGACTGGAACTGGACAACATGGCGGAGGACATGACCCCGTTGTTCGACATGATCATCCGGCATGTGCAGCCGCCCGACGTCGATCCGGACGGCCCGTTCCAGATGCAGATTTCGGCGCTGGATTACAGCAGCTACGTCGGTGTCATCGGCGTTGGCCGCATTAATCGCGGCACCCTGTCCCCCAACCAGCAGGTGGTTGTGGTTGATATCAATGACAAGCGGCGCAAAGGCAAGGTGCTGCAGGTTATGGGGTATCTGGGTCTGGAGCGTATAGAGGCCACCCAGGCCAAGGCGGGTGATATTGTTTGCATCACCGGTATCGACAAGCTGGGTATCTCCGATACGCTGTGCGACCCCGATCGTGTCGAGGCCATGACGCCGCTGACGGTAGACGAGCCGACCGTCAGCATGACATTCCAGGTCAACGACTCTCCGTTTGCGGGTCAGGACGGCAAGTTCGTCACTTCCCGCAACATCAAGGAGCGTCTGGAACAGGAGCTTATCCACAACGTGGCCTTGCGGGTCAAACAGGGTGATTCGCCGGATAAGTTCAAGGTATCCGGCCGCGGCGAGCTGCACCTGTCCGTACTGATCGAAACCATGCGGCGCGAGGGTTTTGAGCTGGGTGTGTCACGTCCCGAGGTCATTCAGAAAGAGGTCGATGGCGAGATTCACGAACCCTATGAGCAGCTGGTCATCGATGTGGAGGAGACCCATCAGGGCGCCATTATGGAAGAGCTGGGTCTGCGCAGGGCCGAGATCACCAATATGGAGCCGGACGGCAAGGGTCGTGTGCGGTTGCAGTTCCTGATTCCTTCACGAGGTCTGATTGGCTTCCGGGGGCAGTTTCTGACCCTGACGTCGGGCTCGGGCATTATGACCAGTATTTTCGACCATTATGGCCCGGTCAAGGGCGGCGCCATTGCCAAACGCAAAAACGGTGTGCTGGTCAGTATGGTAAAGGGCAAGACCCTGGCGTACGGGCTCTTCAACCTCCAGGACAGAGGGCGGCTGTTCCTCGGTCACGGAGAAGAGATCTATGAGGGACAGATTGTCGGCATTCACTCGCGCGACAACGACCTGGTCGTCAACCCGACCAAGGCCAAGCAGCTGACCAACATTCGCGCTGCCGGTACCGATGAGGCGCTGACGCTGGTTCCGCCAATCCGGCACACGCTGGAGCAGGCGCTGGAGTTTATCGAAGACGATGAGCTGGTGGAGGTGACACCACACCACGTGCGGCTGCGCAAGAAGCTGCTGACCGAAAATGAACGCAAACGGGCCAAAAATACGAAGTTAAGTGGATAATGGCGCCGAACTGTGACGATTTTATGATCTGGAACAGATTGGGCGGGGAAATTTTTCTTGCAAATACGGTCATAAACGTCCATTGTTAACTCAAAGCATGTTCATTTCGGAAGGTCGGAATGGACAGCGACGGTTGATCAATGGATACTACAATCACAATCTGCCGGGATGGATTCGGCGAAGTATGAGGTGTTTATGACCAGCATGTTTTTACTGCTCTGCTTATGTATGGTGGCCTTGGGCGTTTTTGTCGCCAGACATTCAGTGAACCTACAGCGTCAGCAACAGCAAAGCCTGATTCCCATCCGAATTGATCAGCCGAGGCCCCGCAGGCGGCAGTAGGTTTACCGTCCCGTCGATCACTTCAGAATCCTGGCCACTGCCTGTGGTCAGTTCAACCTTTCGACCCGTTTAGCCCTTCGACTGAAACTTGCCTGAAGTTCTTACTGGCTCTGACGGCCTGTTATTGAGCTACCTCTGGCTGTATAGCGCTGCCTGCCAGGGCCTTGCCCGCATGTCACGTCCGCTGGTCAATCAGGTTTCGGGCAGCGTAGTACGACTCGCATCGCCCAGAAAGCCACCGGATTGATGTGCCCAGAGCTGGGCATAAACGCCGCCCTGCGCCAGCAGTGAGTGATGGTTACCGTCTTCCACAATACGTCCCTGATCAATCACCACCAGTCGATCCATCGCCGCAATGGTGGACAGGCGGTGGGCAATGGCTATCACTGTTTTGTCCTGCATAAGAGTGTGCAGGTTGTCCTGAATCGCGGCTTCGACTTCCGAATCCAGCGCGGACGTCGCTTCATCCAGAATCAGAATGGGTGCGTTTTTCAGCAGCACGCGCGCGATCGCAATCCGCTGACGCTGGCCGCCGGACAGTTTGACCCCGCGCTCGCCGACGTGAGCGTCATAGCCGCGTCGCCCGTGAGAGTCTTCCAGCTCCGTGATAAATTCATCCGCCTGAGCTTTGCGGACTGCTTCCTCTACCTCGCCCGCCACGGCATCGGGTTTGCCGTACACCAGGTTATCGCGCACGGAGCGATGCAGCAGCGAGGTGTCCTGCGTAACCATGCCAATGTGCCGACGCAGGCTTTCCTGCTGAACATCGGCAATATTCTGTCCGTCGATCAGTATCTGCCCGCCTTCTACATCGTAAAACCGTAGCAGAAGATTGACCAGTGTGGACTTCCCCGCGCCCGATCGGCCGACGAGGCCTACCTTTTCGCCCGGTTTGATGGTGAGGTTGAAGCCCTCGATAACACCGGCTGACTTGCCGTAATGAAAGCTTACCTGACGAAATTCAATAGCACCGCCAGTCACCTTGAGCGCGGGTGCATCGGGTTTGTCCTGAACCTGACGGGGAATGGCCAGCGTGCTGATGCCATCCTGCACCGTGCCGACACTCTCGAACAGACCGGATACCGCCCACATAATCCACTGGGACATGGAGTGAAAACGCATGACCAGCGCCAGCGCAGTCGCCATCGCGCCAGTACTGACGGTGTTTTGCGTCCACAATACAATCGACAGCGAGCATACGCTGAAAATCAGTAACGCGTTGACCGTAAGGACCGTAGTGCTGAACAGGGTGACCAGGCGCATCTGGGGATATACCTTGCTCAGAAACACCTGCATGCTATCCCTGGCATAACCGGCTTCCCGGTTGGAATGTGAAAAGAGCTTCACTGTAGCGATGTTGCTATAGGTATCGACGATGCGGCCGGTCATCTCCGCGCGCGCGTCGGCCTGTTGATGGCCGATGTCGCGCAGCCTTGGAATAAAATAGGCAATGCAGGCGATGTAAAGCGCCAGCCAGATAAGGAACGGCAGCGCCAGGCGCCAGTCCATGCCGGCCACCAGTGCGAGTGCGCCGATAAAAAAGACGACGAAATACAGGAAGACATCCAGCATCTGCATGATGGTTTCGCGCACGGCCAGCGCTGTCTGCAGCATCTTGCCCGCGATGCGGCCTGCCATCTCGTTCTGGTAGAACGAAACACTCTGCCCCAGCAGATACCGGTGCGACTGCCAGCGTATTCGCATGGGGAAATTGCCGAGCAGTGTCTGGTGGACGACCAGATTCTGGAATAGCGCCACCAGAGGGATGCCCAATAGCACCAGCGCGCCCATGATCCATAGCTGCGCGTTGCCCTGAGCCAGCAGGGTGTCGGGTGTATGGCTGTTGAGCCAGTCGACCAGGCCGCCCAAAAAGTGGAATATCGACAGCTCGATCAGTGAGACTGCCGTTGTCAACGCAGCGGTCAATAACAGCCAGGGCTCACTGCCGCGCATAAAGTAACGGCAGAAAGCCCAAAGGCTATCGGGTGGCTGTTTGGGCGGCTGGTCATTAAAGGGTGCCAGGCGTCGTTCAAAAAATGAAAACATAAAGGCGATGACCTGGAACGCAAATAGCGCTTAATCGGGCCGTGGTGGCTGTCGGAAAGGTTGTGCGTTATGCGCGATCAAATTCAGTCGATCAGAGGCCAAACAGCACCAGTGCGCTGCCCAGCACACTGAGAATGATGACTTCGCGACCCTTGTCCCAGGCGAAGCAGGCGTATATATAGGAAAGGAACGGTAAAAAAATGGAACACAGGCCCCACCCGTAATCATGTTCAAAGGAAATGAAAATCAGGTAGATCCAGCTGACAAGCAGCAGAATGACGCCAAACGTGACCAATACTGAAGAAACAGGATCCATAGCAGTTACACCCTAATCGAAATGTTGTCATGTAAGCAGCTTTCAACGCCTTAATCCATCCGCCAGCGATGGAATAGTCTGAATAAACGCGCTAAACGTGATTTTGACGTCGCCTGCGCCGGCATCGCGTGGCTGACAGTCGCCACTAAAGCTGCAGCAAAAAAGTTACAGGCCCGTCATTAACCAGGTGGACCTGCATGTCGGCGGCAAAGATACCGGTTGCCACCGGGTTGTGTAAAGAACGTAATTGCTGAATAAAGGTGTTATACAGGTTTTCTGCCTGCGCGGGCGGCGCGGCAACGCTGAAACCGGGGCGCAATCCCTTCTGGGTATCCGCAGCCAGGGTAAATTGGGAGACAGCGAGAATGCCGCCGCCAGTCTCCCGTACGTTGAGATTCATCTTGCCGGCTTCATCGGCAAAAACGCGATACGCGAGGATCTTGTCGGTCATGCGCTGCAGTAAACCGGGGTCATCGTGTTTTTCAAAGCCGACCAGCAGCAGTAAACCGTGATCTATGGCGCCGACAGTGTCTTTGCCAACCTGCACCCGGGCTTCGCTGACCCGCTGTAATAGGACTTTCATGCGGTACCTGACGTGGATTGGGGTGGATTCCTGTAAAGAATTGTAACCATGGGGCTGTCGCGCTGGTCAGCGGGACGTTCTCTTTTTACAATTCAGTCCGTGGCCTGCTTACTCGGGAGATTTAAAAGTGCCATTGCTGTACCGGCTGTTATTGGGCCTGTTTTTGTTTGTCGGCGTTCGCGCTGTGGCCACCGCTGACTGCGGAGACGATTGCGTGCCCGTCAATGAATGGCGGTTCAATCTGGCGTTGGGCATTGGTTTGCGCGAAAACCCCCTGGTCGGAGGCGAGCATACACCACTGATTGTAATGCCGGAAGTCTCCTGGTATGGCGAACGCTTCTTTATCAACAATCTCGAATTGGGTGCCACGCTCTTCGAAAACCGGCGTCATCAGTTGAATGCGATCGTGACACCCGGTTACCAGCAAATGCATTTTAACCGTTGGGACCCGTTCAATTTCTTTGACCGGTCATCGGGGCTCGCCGGAACGCCGCTTTCCGTGTCGCAGTATTCGGCGCAGACCTATAATGTCAGCATCACCTACAGCGACGCTTTTACCGACCGGGGCATCAGCGGCGGGGCGCCTATGTCGGGCAGTGCCGCTGGCGATTCAGCCGTCAATGGCTATCCCCGCTATGAGGTATCCGGCGTTTCAGCCGTTACGCTCAATGGCGAGTCCATTGATCTGTCAGCGCGGCCGGCTTCCCGGACCGGGGCATCCGACAATACCATCGACCTGACCCTGGCGAACGGTCGACTGGTGATTTCCGGTCTCAGTCCGCAGGACCAGGTGCAACTGGCCAGCGATCGGTCGCCGGAGGCTTTGCCAGATGACCGTGCCGGTACCGCCAGCGATTTCGAGAATATTACGCTGGTGCCGGCGGCCGGGCCGGCTCCGGGCGACAGCGCAGCGCCCGTCTCCAGCCAGCATGTACGCCATCGTCGTATGGCTGGCCTGTTCGGGGTCGAGTATCTCTGGTCGTTGCCCCGGCTGCAATTGCATGCACAGGTTCTGGGTGATTTTACGGGTGTGCATGACGGTCATGAATTGCGGTTGGCGGCGATCCTGCCCTGGCATGTCAACGATAACCGTTTCGCCCTGACGTTGGGCACCAATTATCAAAGTCGCCGCGTACTCGATTATTATTACGGAGTGCGTGCGGATGACAATGTCTCAATTGAGCAGCAGTTTACCGCAGCGTCGGCCGGTTTCAGTCGGATGATGCGGCTGGACTGGCAAAAGCCAATCACTCCCCGCTGGTCGCTGCGCGGCCTTGTCAAATACACAACGCTCGCACCGGAAATTCGGCCCAGCCCACTGGTGGATAAAAATTATAGCGGTGCGATTTTCATAGGGGGGGTCTATCATTTTTAGGCGGAGTGATCTTGCCGCACTTAACATATTTGGTTTGTTGTTGATGGGAATTGCTGCTGAGGCCGAAGAGTTGCCCGTGCTGGAGTTTTCCATCAAGCCGCGATTGTGCGTACTCACTGAAAACGAAGAGGCTTGCTACGATGAGTTGCAGGTGCGTTGGCGCGCGCCCGCTCCGCTGACACTGTGCCTTTATCAGAGCGCCATGGACGACCCGATCACCTGCTGGCAGGACGCAACTGAAGGCCATCACCGGTTTGTCCTGTCGGTATCCCAGAATGTGACCTTTCATTTGCGGGCGCCAGGTCAGGCATGGCAGGTCAGCGAGGCGTTCGAAGTGATCCATGATCATCGACAATACCGTCGGCAGCGACGCAACCCGTGGAGTTTTTTCTGATGCAAACCATTCTGCTGGCAGAAGACGACCTGCGACTTGCCCAGCTTGTCCGTGATTATCTGCAATCGACCGGTGAGTTTCAGGTGACGGTGGAAACCAACGGCAACAAGGTGGCCAGACAGATAGAAAACCTGTGCCCGGATCTGTTGATTCTGGACGTGATGCTGCCGAACAAGGACGGTCTGACGGTCTGTCGCGAGATTCGGCCCTGGTTTACCGGTCCTGTCCTGATGCTTACCGCCCGGGACACCGATGCCGATCAGGTTTTGGGCCTGGAGTGCGGGGCCGACGATTACGTTATCAAACCCGCTGAACCACGGGTATTGCTCGCCCGGATTCGCGCCCTGTTACGTCGCTTTGATCAGGGTAGCCGGGACGAGCAGGAAACGCTGACGTTTGGCGGGCTCGCTATCAATGTGGCATCACGCACGGTTTGCTGGCAACAGCAGACGGTAGAACTTTCCAGTCATGAGTTTGACCTGTTGCTGGCGTTGGTGCGGCAGGCAGGGCATGTGACCACACGCGAATTCCTGTTCAGCAGTGTTTACGCGCGGCCCTATGATGGCCTGGATCGCACCATCGATGTGAGAATCTCCCAGTTGCGCAAAAAGCTGGGCGATTGTGCCGACAAACCGTTTCGCATCAAAACAGTCTGGGGTCGCGGTTACCTGTTTGTACCCGATGCCTGGGATACCTGATGTATCGGGCCTTTCTGTCGCTTTACCTGCTGATCGCGCTGTCGCTGCTCGTCACGGGCTGGGGGTTGGACAAACTGTGGCATCACTATAATGCGGAACCGGTAATCTCCACCCAGGATAAAGACATGATGCGGCTGGTGGAGTTGCATTTAACCGGGGTCGCGGCCAGGGATGACCCATCATTGCTGAACCAGCAGACCCATGCCGTGACCAGCCTCATTCCGCTGGAAGATTTTGCACAATCGCAGATGTTACGGTCACTGCTGGCCGGCGCAACGGTCGTGGTTAACGACGAGGCCGGCAATAAATTGCTTTATCGGCGTCTGGGGCAGACGGGGCAGGTGGTCCGTCTGGAACAGGCGCAATCCGTCGTGCAGCGTACACGGCTCTACGATCTGCTGATTATCGCGTTCTACGCCGCCATGGCGTTGGTGGTGCTGTTCTGGATATGGCCGTTGTCGCGGGATCTGGGCAAACTGGAAAAGCAGACCAGACTGGTCGGCAAGGACCTGGTGCCCGGTGATATGAGTTTCAGTGCCGCGTCACCCGTGCGCGACCTGGCGTCCGCGTTTAACGGCATGTCACGGCGTATTCGTGACCTGCTGGTGTCCCATCAGGAGATGACCTGTGCCGTCTCGCATGAGCTGCGCACACCGCTGGCCCGCATGAAATTCGGTCTCGAACTGGCCAGTGATTCATCCGAGCTCTCGCAGGTGCACCGCCATCTCGAGGGTGTACGGCAGGACGTGACGGAGATGGACCGGCTTATCAGCCAGTTGCTGACCTATGTGACTTTCGAGCAGGGCGACCAGCAGCTCAACCTGCAGGCCGGCGATCTGGGCTTTCTTCTGACGCGGCTGACGGAGCAGCTCAACATCGACATCGACCGCAAGGCACTTACCCTGTCAGTACAGGACCATCTGCAGCAACCCGTCGTCTGCGAGTGGCATTTAATGGAGCGCGCCATTCTCAATATACTGCAAAACGCCATACGTTATGCGAGGCAGCAGATCGTGGTAGTGCTGGCATGCGATGACGGAAAATACTGCGTCCGGATAGAGGATGACGGGCCCGGTATTCCCGCGGCCGAACGCACACGCATATTTAACTCTTTTGTGCGGCTCAACCATGATGCGGAAGCGCCGGCCAGCGGGTTCGGATTGGGGCTGGCCATCGTCCGGCGCATTATGGCCTGGCACGGGGGCACCGCGACAGCAGGCCAGTCACCCCTGGGGGGCGCAGCCTTCATGCTGCAATGGCCGGCCGGTGATCAACCGGACCGGTCATCCTCACCCAGCCGTGAAGCCATCTCGTAGGTCGCTTTGACGAGTGCATCAACAATACTGGGCTCGGACGAGGAATGTCCCGCATCGCGAATAATATGCAGTTCGGCATCCGGCCAGGCGGCGTGCAGCGCCGTGGCATTGTCCAGCGGGCAGACCATGTCGTAGCGTCCATGAATAATAATGCCGGGAATGCCGGCGAGCGCGTCGGCGTTACGAATGATCTGGTCCGGCTCCAGGAATGCCCGGTTAACGAAATAATGCGATTCGATCCGGGCCAGTGCCAGCGCCATATGGGGGTCGGCGAATCGGGTGACCACATCGGGGTTCGGGCGCAGGGTCGCGCAATGCCCCTCCCAACTGGCCCAAGCCTTGGCGGCCGACATCATGGCCAGCTCATTGGCGCCGGTCAGTCGCCGATAAAACGCCTGCATAAAATCATGTTGTTCTTCCGGCGGAATCCCGCTGGTGAATTCCTGCCAGTAATCGGGGAATATCCGGTTGGCGCCGGACTGATAGAACCACTGCAAATCCTGATCCCGGCACAGAAAAATGCCCCGCAGTATCATGGCGAGGACGTTCTCCGGGTAAGTTTCGGCATAAACCAGGCACAGCGTGGAACCCCAGGAGCCGCCGAACAGTAACCACATCTCCACGCCGAGGTGTTTGCGGATGGCTTCCATGTCCTCAACCAGGTGCCGGGTCGTGTTGTTTTCCAGTTCCGCATGCGGGGTGGACCGGCCGGCGCCGCGTTGATCGAACAGTATGATGCGGTATTTCTCCGGATCAAAAAAACGACGGTCGTAGCGACTGCACCCGGCGCCGGGTCCGCCATGCACAAATAAAACCGGAATCCCGTCCGGAGAGCCGCATTCCTCGATATACAGACTATGGGTGGAATCCACCGGCAGGTGGTGTTCCTGATAGGAACGAATCTCTGGAAACAGTGCTTGCATGGCAGGTCCAATCGGCTTGGCTTGTCAGAAAGTTGAACAAAACCGGGGGTTTGTTCGCGTGGTTACCGCACAACGTTTCAACATTTAACAGTGAAAGATTAGGTGATTCGCCTGCTTACAGCAAGCATTGCCTGAATGGCGCCGGAGAATGACGCAGGGAATCGCCGCAAATGTCTTGAGATGCCTGGCAATTACGTGATGTAATCGGTTACGAGGAAGATGCGGAGGCGATAGAATTTGCCGGCCCGGTGCCAGTGAGAATAAAAATCCCTGGACTTCGACATGGGTGATGCTGACCATCACGCGTGCCGATGCCGGGCGGTGATCCGCCTGACATTGTCGGCAATCACCCCGTCGGCAATCACCCTGTCGGCAATCGGAGGCCGTTATTTAATAACAGCTCACATAAACCAGCGAATCCAATCACAACGCTCCAGTCCCGCCTGGCAATGCGCCCATTGACGCCTTTCCAGTCGATGAACTGCCGTTTCGCGATGTAACGCGTTACAACAATAAAAACCACTCAGTGCAGAGGATAGACCTATGGGAGTCAAACCCGGTTCATACAAAAGAAAAGTGCTTGCGACGAGCATTGCGACCTGTGTTTTGGTATCCACGGACATACGTGCGCAGGCAACCGATATCACCGAAGAAGTGATTGTACGGGGGATTCGCAGTGCCCTGGAGCAGTCTATTGACCTGAAAAGGGATTCAAACCAGATTGTGGAAGCCATTACCGCAGATGATATTGGCAAGATGCCCGATCAGAATGTTGCCGAGTCCCTGCAGCGGTTGCCCGGCGTTCAGGTGGATCGTCGTGATGGGGAGGGGACCAAGGTCCGCATTCGCGGGCTCGATCAGAACATTACGTTGCTCAACGGCGGGAGTTTCGTGTCGGGACTTGAATATTTTCAGCTGGGTGAATCCCAGGAGGCATTTGACGGTTCACTCGAGGGCGTACCCTCCGAACTTCTGGGGGGGCTTGAAGTATATAAAACGCCGGTTGCCTCAATGATAGAAGGTGGTATGGGCGGGGTAGTCAATCTGAAAACCCGCAACGCCCTGTTGCTCAGGGAGCCTCTGGCCGCTGCCAGTGTCAAGGCGGACTACGGTCTGGATGCGCAGGATGCACAGCCATCTGGTTTTGTGGTACTGGGTAACAATTGGGGCGATAAATTCGCTGCGCTGGTATCGTTATCAGTCAACAGCAAAACGGTCCATACCGATTCCATTCAAAACTTCTCCCGCGAAAATACCCAGGTAAGGTGTACCGACGGGGGTATTTTCAATGAAGAATCCCTGGGTTGTGAAAGTGAAACAGGTGGCGCTCTGGGGCAGTCCTATATCGCGCCCGGCATGTTTTACGTGTCAGACCGGGAAACTGAACGCGACAGAACCGGCGGTTCTGTCAATCTGCAATGGGCAGCAACACAGGCGCTTGAAATTGGGCTGGACTGGTTTCATTCGCAGCTTGATTACCGTAGCCGCGCCTATGCAGTCAAGCATGCCATGTCCACTGACGATGCCGCTGGCATTATGGAGGACCGGGCTTACAATATTGATTCGGGCAGGGCCGTGGGCGTGTTGCAGTCCGGCTCGGTTTATGTACCGGGTGCTGAAACAAACTCGGCGGGTGAAGTCATGGAAGGCACGGCAGATAATATCGTGTTGAAAGCGGCATGGGACAATGGGGGCAGCTGGCGTTTCAGCGGATCCTTAACAGGGTCGGCATCTGAATTTGAGCAGCGGGCCGGTTTTGCCGACAGCCGTTTTACGCCCTACACTTTCCGCGGTTATGTTGGAACCGGTGCAGAGGGTACCGGGACCGGATGGGGGGACGTCACCCCCAACCCGGGCGGCGGTGACCGCATATATGAGTATGGCGCTGGTGAACAGCCCTACCTGCGCTGGACCAATGAAGCGTGGCTGACCAACCCCGACTTTCACACCTACAAATCCCATTGGGCGCTCGGCTCCGATGTCGAACAGGAAGCCGCCGCACTGCGACTGGATGCCGAGTTTGATATTGACCGGGGCCACCTGAAAACGCTGAAGTTTGGTTTGCGCCAGGCGGAAAACGACGTTGAGTTCACCCAGCTACGTTGGTTAACTGATTTCAGTCAAACCGATGGGGCCATGTCGCCAAACATTTTTGATATTGACGGATCAATCAGCACCCCCACCAATTTCGATCCAGCAGTAGCGCCGGGGGCGACTGCCATGAACGCGGGTGTCCGGGAAGCGGTTTACTACGACCTTTGCGGCAACGGCGGAATTCCAGCGGGTGGTGTCTGTGACATCGACGGCGACGGTATTGACGACAACCGGCCTTATGGCCCATGGGGCTATTTTATTGATGCGGCCATCGGCCTTAAAGCCTATGACCTGGAAACATCCAGCGGCATGAATCTGGCTGAAGCCCTGTATGGTCCCGCCGCGCTGGTCGACGGCGCCAACCGGTGGTCAAATTCGCCGGGCTATCTGCCGTGGGAAAGCTTTCGTGATAACCAGGACCGTTATGTACAGTTGAATGACTTTTTCCCGTCCGGCGGTTACCACGCTTCGGTAGTTATGGCCGACGCCGACGCCATTACCGACAATGTGGAACAATGGATCGATAGTCTCGCCCCGAACTCCCCCGGTCGCTGGTTTGAGGTGCCGTTGAACTCCTGGAAGATAAAAGAGGCAACCACCGCTTTTTATGGCGAAGCGGATTTTGAAGGTGATGATGTGCCCTATACACTGAATCTGGGTGTGCGAGTGGTGCGGACCAAAGTCGAGGTCACATCGGCCGTTCGTGATCCCCAGGCCGTGGCGGAAAACTGGACTCAGGCGACTGATGACTGGAACAGTCAGGGGGTGTTACTGGTTTGGGGTCATCGAACAGAGACCAGCGACTATTGGGATATTCTGCCAAGTCTGAATTTTGTGTTGAATACTTCCGATGACAGTAAAGTACGTTTTTCCGCCGCTAAAGTCATCGCACGTCCGAACCTGCAGTCGCTCGGACGTGGTGAAAGCTTTAACTACACGCGGGTCAACGATCCCTATACCTATTTTGCTTTTACGGGCGGGACATCAGGCAATCCTGCGCTCGATCCGTACCGGGCAACGCAGGCCGATGTGGCGTATGAGTGGTATTTTGATGATCTGGGGCTGGTCTCGGCAGGCGCCTTTGTCAAAGCGGTGGATTCCTTCATTGCTCAGGAAACACGACTTGAATTTGGTGCGGACGAAGGCCCTGGCGATGGCAGGCTCGGCGGTGTGAACCGCCCGCAGAACGGGTCGGGTGGCAGCGTCAAGGGGTTGGAATTTTCCATACAGCAGGCGTTTGCCAACGGCCTGGGCGGATCGTTTAACTACACCTTCTCGGACAGCACAATAGATTCCAGTAGCACGCTCAACCCGGACCTGGGTCTGCCGGGGATCTCCGAGCACGCATTCAACGCCATGGGCTTTTTCGAAAATGATTTTTTAAGCGCACGACTGGCCTATACCTGGCGTGATGAATTCCTGTCACCCCAGCGTTCCGTATTTGATGTAGGCGGGCTGGAAAACGGCGCGTCCGAATTCTTCCGTGCCTATGGCCAGTGGGACGCCAGTATTATTTATGACTTCAGCGATCATTTCGGGCTGAGCCTCGAGGCCTTTAACATAACCGGCGAAAGCCAGTCGAGTTATCTCGGCTACCGAAATCAACCAATGACCTATACCTCGCAGGAGCCGAGGATAGTGGTGGGTGTTAATTATCGGCTCTGAATAAGTCGGCCTGCGTCTGCCGGTATGGGGCGTATCTTTCGGATGCGCCCCTGTTATCGGCAGACTTTATTTATCGGTCAGCACCTCGTTGGGGTCGCCCTTCGTCAGCGGCTCAGACGGCCACAATTGATTTTCCAGGGCTTTAACCTGCAGTTCCATCGCATCAATTTTTTCACGCGTGCGCGCCAGCACCGCCTGCTGGGCATCGAATTCTTCCCGTGTCACCAGCTGGCATTTGCGTAGCGCAGATTCGACGGCATTGTGAAAGTGGGAGCGGGACACCCTGGGTGTAGTGGGGTCGCCCTGCAGGAGCTCGTTCAAGTCCTGCCATAACTGTTGTGCAAACCGGTTGATCACGACGGGTCTCCTTTAAGCGCCTGAATGGTGCAATATGTGACACCAAAGATCGATATTGGTGCGAAAGTGGCGGCAATGCAAACGCCGGTTGTACTCTTTGGCCGCATAGGTTAAGTTTTGCGTTTTCTGCCACGCTCCCTATGACTGCATTTCCACCCATTGATTCTCCAGAAGCGCCGGCTTCGCCTGCGCGGGACTGGCCGGCATTCCTGTGCTTGCGTTTGCAATGGCGCGCCGGTAAAACCTGTCTGGTCGACAATCGCCACGTCGGCCCGCTCAGGGTACAGCGACCTTTTTACCCGGAAGCCGATGGTTGTGCCCACGTGTATCTGTTGCATCCGCCGGGGGGTATGGTACTGGGTGATCGGCTGACGATACAGGCCTTTTTGCAGGCGCACTCCGCAGCACTCCTCACGACACCTTCTGCGGGAAAGCTTTATAGCGTCGAAGGCTCTGCGATCCAGCAGGGGCAATATGTTCACTTTGATGTGGCTGAGGATGCCTGTCTGGAGTGGCTGCCGCAGGAAACCATCGTCTACGACGGGGCCAACGGGGCGTTGAACACCCGTATTGATCTTCACGGCAATGCACAGTTTTGTGCGTGGGATATTGTCGCCCTGGGGCGGGCTGCGGCCGGCGAGCGTTTTACCGAGGGCGATTGTCGGCAAAAACTGGAGGTATGGCGCAATAACCGGATGGTGTTTGTGGAGCACAACCGCTTTCGGGGTGGTGATGCACTTCTCAATGCGGCGTGGGGGTTGCGTGGTCATCATGTGAGTGGCACATTTCTCGCTTCGGTGGTCGCAACCCGGTTGCAGATCGATGATTTGCTGGCGCATCTCAACCGCGTTGCCCCGGCAAAAGACAGACACCACTGGGGCCTGACACAAAAAAATGAATTGTTTATTGCACGTTATATGGGCGATTCTGCTGCACACTGCAGACAGGGCTTCGAGTGGCTCTGGGCGTCAATTCGCCCCCAGCTGAACCAGAAAAGTGCAGTCGCTCCGCGCATTTGGCAGACCTGATGCTGCCCGCCGGCGGGTACGTATTCGACTATCACACAAAATAATAACGAAGGCAGGTAAAACCATGGAGTTAAGTCCACGGGATAAAGATAAACTCTTGATTTTCACCGCGGCGCTGTTGGCTGAGCGTCGCAAGGCCCGCGGCGTGAAACTCAACTATCCGGAAGCTATCGCGCTGATCAGCGCAGAGATTATGGAAGGTGCCCGGGACGGCAGAACCGTAGCCGAGCTGATGAGCCACGGCCGCACCATATTGACCCGCGACGACGTCATGGAGGGTATCGCCGGGATGATTCATGAAGTGCAGGTGGAAGCCACCTTTCCCGACGGCACCAAGCTGGTGACTGTTCATAATCCCATTGTATAGGGTCTATTGATGTTTCATCGACAGTCCATAGGAGATACAAATGATTCCCGGTGAGTACCAGATCCAGCCCGGCACGATCAGTCTCAACGAGTCCCGCAACACCTGCAGGCTGACTGTCGCCAACAGTGGTGACCGTCCGATACAGGTAGGCTCGCACTACCATTTCTTCGAGTCCAATCCGGCGCTGCATTTCGACCGTGCCAAAGCGAGGGGCTATCGCCTGAATATCGCCGCTGGCACTGCCGTACGGTTCGAGCCGGGACAGGAACGGGAAGTGGAACTGGTCGAACTGGACGGTCTGCGGCGCGTTTACGGGTTCCGCGGTGAAATCATGGGTGACCTGTAATGGTCAGCATCGACCGGCAGGCTTATGCGGAAATGTTTGGCCCCACCGTGGGTGACCGGGTGCGGCTGGGAGACACCGAGCTATGGCTGGAAGTGGAAAAGGACCACACCCTGTACGGTGAGGAGGTCAAGTTTGGGGGTGGCAAGGTCATCCGTGACGGTATGGGTCAAAGCCAGCAAAACTGCAGCACCACACCGGACACCGTCATTACCAACGCCCTGATTGTGGACTACTGGGGTATTGTCAAAGCCGACGTCGCCATCCGCGATGGCCGCATCATGGGCATTGGCAAGGCGGGTAATCCCGATATTCAGCCGGGGGTCGATATCGTCATCGGCCCGGGTACCGAGATTATTGCAGGCGAAGGGCAAATACTGACCGCCGGTGGCATTGATGCGCACATCCACTTTATCTGCCCGCAGCAGATCGAAGAAGCATTGATGAGTGGTATTACCACCATGCTTGGTGGCGGAACCGGCCCGGCGACCGGCACCAACGCCACCACCTGCACGCCCGGCCCCTGGCACATTGGCAAAATGCTGCAGGCCGTTGAATCCTTTCCCATGAATATCGGATTATTGGGCAAGGGTAATGCCAGTCTCCCGCTGCCACTGGAAGAACAGCTTCGGGCCGGCGCGATGGGGCTCAAGCTTCATGAGGACTGGGGCACGACGCCGGCGTCCATTGACAACTGCCTGAGCGTGGCGGAGCGCTACGATGTGCAGGTGGCTATTCATACCGATACCCTGAATGAATCCGGGTTTGTGGAAGATACCATCGCGGCATTCAAGGGTCGCACCATTCACACCTACCATACCGAAGGGGCCGGCGGTGGCCATGCGCCCGATATTATCAAAGCCTGTGGTCTCAATAATGTACTGCCGTCCTCCACCAATCCCACCCGGCCCTACACCGTCAATACCATTGATGAGCACCTCGATATGCTGATGGTCTGCCATCATCTGGACCCCAATATTCCGGAGGATGTCGCATTTGCCGACTCCCGCATTCGCAAGGAGACCATCGCCGCCGAAGACATCCTGCATGATCTGGGTGCCTTCTCCATGATCTCGTCGGATTCCCAGGCCATGGGACGGGTCGGCGAAGTGATCTGCCGGACCTGGCAGACAGCCCACAAAATGAAAATGCAACGCGGCAATCTGTCGGAAGATCAGGGCATGGCGGACAATTTCCGCATCAAGCGGTACATTGCCAAATACACAATCAACCCGGCCCTGGCCCACGGCATTGCGCATGAAGTGGGTTCGGTGGAAGAAGGCAAACTGGCGGACCTGGTGTTGTGGAAGCCGGCCTTTTTTGGTGTCAAACCGTCGCTGATTATCAAGGGCGGCACCATTGCGGCAGCACCGATGGGTGACCCCAATGCGTCCATTCCAACCCCCCAGCCTGTACATTACCGCTATATGTTTGGTGCCCATGGGCGTGCCTGTACCGGCACGTCAGTCAGTTTTGTCAGTCAGTCGGCAATGGAGGCGGATGTATCTCGCTCGGCGCGACTGGAGCGCCGGTTGGTAGCGGTCCGCAACTGCCGGTCCATTCAGAAATCCGACATGCGTCTGAACCATTACCAGCCGGTGATGGAAGTGAATCCGCAAACCTATGAAGTTCGCGCTGACGGCATATTGTTAACCTGCGAACCCGCCACAGAACTACCGCTGGCGCAACGCTATTTTCTGTTCTAGGAGAAAACCGATGCTGGAAGCATTTGACATTGATAGCGATGGCCCGCTGGCCTCGGATACCGTGGTGTTAAGTTTCGAGGAGCGACAGAAAAGCCGTCATCGCACTGTCACCAGCCACGGTCGCGAACTCGGTTGGTTTATTGAGCGCGGCCGCGTACTTGTCGCGGGCGATATTCTCGTCTGTCGCGATGGAACCCGTGTGCAGATCGAAGCTGCCAGAGAGACTGTCAGCCGTGTGGAATCCGGTGATCAGCTGGCGCTGACCCGGGCAGCCTATCATCTGGGAAACCGGCATGTGCCGTTGCAGATCGAAAGCGGACGACTGAGCTACCTGCACGACCATGTGCTGGACGACATGGTGCGCGGACTGGGACTGAGTGTGACCTGTTGTGAGCGTCCTTTCAACCCGGAAAATGGTGCCTACCACTCCCAGGATGCATCGGGCAGCACCGCGCATTCGCACCATCACAGTCATTGACACGCCAGGTGAGTAACCACGGTACGGACGAGGCGTCGCCAACGGCGTGGTCAGCCGCTCCGGTGGTGCACCGGCCGCCGGAGACGATGCCGGTGATGGACACTGCCTGGCTGCACCTGATGCACCTGGTCAGCCCGGCGCTGCCGGTGGGGGCCTATGCCTATTCGCAAGGTCTGGAGTGGGCGATCGAAAACGGCTGGTTATGGGATAAACAGAACCCGCGCGACCTGCACCTACTGCAGCAATGGCTCGAAGGTATACTGGCGCGCAGTCTTGCCACGCTGGATTTGCCGGTACTGGCCCGCTGCATTGCCGCCTGGGAGCGACAGGACCTGGCCGCCGTACAATACTGGAACGATTTTCTGCGTGCTGCGCGTGAAACGCATGAGCTGTTACTGGAGGACGAGCAGATGGGTATGGCGCTGGCCCGTCTGCTGAAAGATCTGGGCATTGCGCAGGCGGATTATCCGGTGACGCCGTGTTACGTTATCCAGTTTGCACTGGCGTGTCAGCAGTGGCGGATCGGTACCGGTCCTGCGCTGGCCGGGTTTGCCTGGAGCTGGCTGGAAAATCAGGTGGCGGCAGCAACCAAACTGGTGCCGCTGGGGCAGACCCAGGCACAACAACTGTTAATGGCAATCATGCCGCAAATTCACCCCGCCTGCACCACAGCCCGGCAGTTGGACGATGCCGACCTCGGTCAGAGTCTGCCCGGACTGGCGCTGGCTTCGGCACACCACGAGCGGCAGTATTCCCGGCTGTTTCGTTCGTGAGTGAACTGGGCGCGGTAACATGTTTAAACTATCGACGCCGCCCGGACGGTGGGCAGGGCACAGGTTAACAATTTAAAGGTTCAACGATGAAAAAACCTCCATTGAGACTGGGTATTGGCGGCCCGGTAGGTTCTGGCAAAACCGCGCTGGTCAAAACGTTATGCCGTGCGATGAAAGATCGGTATGAACTGGCCGTGATTACCAACGATATTTATACCCGCGAAGATGCCGAGTTTCTGCTGCGCCATGAAGTACTGGACGCCGAGCGGATCATGGGGGTGGAAACCGGCGGTTGTCCGCATACCGCCATTCGCGAAGATGCCTCCATGAATTTATCCGCGGTCGCTCAGCTGCAATCCCGGTTTCCCGATCTGGATATGATTATGATCGAAAGCGGGGGCGACAATCTGGCGGCAACATTCAGTCCCGAGCTGTCGGACCTGACCCTGTATGTAATAGACGTGTCGGCGGGTGACAAGATTCCGCGCAAGGGCGGGCCGGGTATTACCAAATCGGACCTGCTGATTATCAACAAGACTGATCTGGCGCCCATGGTCGGCGCGGATCTGGCGGTCATGGACAGGGACGCCCGGAAGATGCGGGGCGACCGCCCCTTCGTTTTCACCAATCTCAAGGACGGTTCGGGTGTGGCAGACGTGATCGGTTTTATAGCGAAGCAGGGGATGCTGGCCAGTTAGCCTTTGCAGGCCGCCAGCTTCCGGGGCTAACCCGCGGAAAAGATCCGGACCGGTGCGATTCGGCCGCGGTAACCGCCGGGAATTCCGAAAATACGTCAACGGTTCGATAACCGATAACAAGAAAAGTAACCATCAGCTACGGGAAACAAACCATGAAAAAATTCGCTCTCATTGTTGCCGCATTGTCTCCTTCAATGGTCTGGGCGCACCCTGGTCACGAGGAGGCGTCATTCGCGTCTGGTGCCTTGCACCTGTTTACCGGCCTCGACCATTTACTGGCGCTCATCGCCTCGGGGCTGTGCCTCGCCATGCTGGCGCAGCGTCGTCAGCAGGTCGCCAGTCTGCTTTTGATCGGCACCGTCCTGCTGGTCGCCGTGCTGGCTGCCCCTGTGATGCCCACGTTGAATATGGAACCGGCCATTATTGCCACCCTGATCGTACTGGGCAGTCTGTTAGCGCTGGCACTGGCCATGCCGGGGCCTATCCGCGTGGCCCTGCTTGTCGGCGTCGCAGGCATTCATGGGCTTACCCATGGCCAGGAAATGGCAACGCAATCGATCGCCTACGCCATCGGCCTCACCCTTGCCAGCGTGGCCGTTATGGGTGTCAGTCTCTGTAGTGCCATTGTTCTGCAGCGTATGCAGTGGCAGCAGTTGATCCGGGCGGCTGGTCTCGGTATTGTCACAGGCGGTATTTTGTTGTTGGGTACCTGATAAATCATTGGGCGTATACGTATAGCCGAAATTTGCCAATTAACGTGTGGGACCACGGGCTTAAAAGCGCTGAAATAATCGGCGCTTACACTATTTATCGCGATACCACCTGCGCAAGGTAGACAAACAGCCGTTGAAACCGGTAGTGTTCTGCCGCGACATTGCCGTGGCACGAACGCCGGCTCATGCTATCGCGCCATTAATGCACCCGATCAGTGTTTAAGCAGTGAATCTGATAAGTAAATCGTTTATTTTTTAGCCGGAAGTCATTGCTGACCGCCGGCGGTCCACCCATCAATGACTGCTACAGTTTTAGGGAATCCAATGAAGCACATCCTGTTTGGTATTTTCTGGGGCACGGTTGCATTGCCGTTTGCCAAGGTAATCTACTACCTGCTGGTTTGGTACGTTTTCGGCGGGAACGCACAGGGCAGCCTGACGTCGACCAATCTGGCCATGATTGCGTTCTCCGATGTCAAAAGCATAGCGGGCACCGCAATTATTCTGACGCTCTATGCGACGCCAATTTTCTTTTTGTCCCGGCTATTCGGTAACACCCACCGGGGGATCGTCGCGGTGTTTGCCATTCTTCCGTGGGTCATACTGGATTTGTACGTTAACCGGAATTTCACCCACTTTCTTGAATACTCCTGGTATTCGCTGGCCTGTGGTTTCGTTTACTGGCACTTTGCCAGCCAGTACAAGTAAAGTCATAGCGACGTCTGCGACACCAGCTTCATAACGGGTGATACCCGAGGCGGGGCGCGCAGGCCATCGGTCCGGTTGCAGGCGCTGGCGGGGGCCGGGCACCCTGCAATTTACGCCATGTCGTCATTGAGATACCGCAAGATCCGGGTCGACAGCGGGCCGCGGGCTTCATACTATGGCTACTGACGGGGCTTCGTCTTCCACCAGCGCGGTATTGTCGCCTGCGTAATCCGGTCAGCCCCAAAGTGCATTTGCCGTGCGGGCGAAAAGGTATCGCCGCACTGCCCAGGGGTGAATCCTGCTGTGTCCGACGATTACCGTACCGAAAACTATCACCGCATAGAAAAAGCCATTGCCTATCTGGTCGACCGAGCGGCCGCGCAACCTGACCTCGCTGCCGTTGCCGCCCACGTAAACCTCAGTCCCTATCATTTTCAACGGCTGTTCTGCCAATGGGCTGGCATTACGCCCAAGCGCTTTTTGCAGGCGCTGACACTCGAACGCGGTAAATTCTTTTTGCAGGACTCACTCTCGCTGCTGGCGGTTGCGCACGCAGTGGGTTTAAGCGGCAGCTCGCGCCTGCATGACCATTTCGTACAGCTCGACGCGGTAACGCCCGGCGAATTCAAACGTGGTGGCAGTGGTGTCGTGATTAATTACGGTATACACGCCTCACCTTTCGGCGAAATCTTTGTGGCGGCAACGCAGCGCGGTGTGTGCCGTGCCGGCTTTCTGGACTTTTCCACCGAGGCTGAACAGTTGGCAGCGTTGTACAAGTCCTGGCCAGAAAGCACCGTGCAGCGCAACGATACGCTGACCCGACCCATTATCCCGGCCATGTTCGGCCCGCATCCGCCCGGCAGGGCACCGGTTTCGGTACACGTGGCCGGGACCAATTTTCAGATCGCCGTCTGGCGCGCCCTGTTGGCAATACCGCCCGGCGCGCTGGTCAGCTACTCGCACCTCGCGGCAAAGCTCGGGCGTCCCACGGCGTCACGTGCCGTCGCCAATGCGGTCGGCGCCAACCCGGTGGCTTTATTAATCCCCTGCCATCGCGTCATCCGGCAAAGCGGTGCACTGGGCGGCTACCGCTGGGGAATATCCCGCAAACAGGTGGTGCAGACCTGGGAGTGGCTGCGGATGGAACCGGAGTGAATGGGACGTGATTTTTATCGCCTTGCGCTTCCCTCACGGCGCCGTGGCGATAAAGTACTGCCAGCTAAATCCAGGCTATCGATGTTGCTTCCGGTCATCACCGGGATTCTGCCGCTGTCGCTCAAGCGCCTGAACCACCGTTAAACCGGTTTCGCGATATAAGCGCCAGCGCTTGGCTATAAACTGGGCCATAATTTGATACTTTTGGCTTTGGAGCGTTATATACGCAAGAATCGACGGGATAAGAATCGCCAGGGATAAACCCGGTTTGATGTCCTCATGACCAAGGCCAAAAAGTGAGTAGAGTCCGATGATGGCATAGAGCACGGAAAGGAATTTCAGGCCCGGTACCCCCCAAAGATGACCGCGAATTATGACAAAGTTGAACGTCACAAATATCAGCGACGTTGCAATAGTCAGTGCGAACGCAATTTCAGGGCGGATTGCCATGAGCAGAAAAAAAGCAACGGTGGCAGCCAGCCCATGGCTGATCATAAGAAGTAGAGTCGCCAGCAAAAATAACGACAGATA
>CAYSTJ010000031.1:0-49007 GCA_964434105.1 uncultured Cellvibrionaceae bacterium
AGCACGTGGAGTTGAATGAAGCGTTCGCGGCCCAGGCGCTGCCGGTTCTGAAGGACCTGAATCTTCTGGATGTCATGGACGAAAAGGTTAATCTGTACGGCGGTGCGATCGCATTGGGACACCCGTTCGGGTGTTCTGGCACACGGATTACGGGAACGTTGCTCACTGTAATGCAGGACAATCATTCCACGCTCGGGCTGGCAACCATGTGTATTGGCCTGGGGCAGGGGATTGCTACAATACTCGAAAGGACAAACTAAATCGTCCAGGACCAAAGTCTACGTGCAATGCGGGTCGCTGAAGGCGCAATCCGGATCCGGCTTCCATCGCTCGTGAGGATGAACTCGCCGAAATGTTTCTGAAGTTGTAACTGCTCAGCTCGTGTCGTAACTGTTGAGATCGCGTCCGGATCTGTTCAGAGCAAGGCGAAAAATGTGAGTTTACTCATGTAAATATTGTGCGCTCCCTGCGCTTCGCTCTACGAGCCGCCTGGCCAGGCATTCAAACCTGTTCCCGACAGGTATGTGTGACCATTTTTTAACGCCGCTTTCATTTGTAGGGGCGCAAATCGGGACGTGAGCTGAATAGTTACCTGAAGAATAAAGTGAGGAAGTTAAATGCAAAGGTACGGCAGTCTGCTGGGTAGGGTCCTGGCGGTTTCTTTGTTATGGTGTTGCGCGGGAATTGTAGCTGCACAAAGCAACCCCGCATTTTGGCAGGTGCGTTCAGACGCCGCCGATGTCTATTTGCTGGGATCCATACATTTTGGGCGCCCGGATTTCTATCCCCTGCCACCTGTGATCGAAAAGGCTTTCGCCGACGCAGATGTTCTAACTGTAGAAATAAATATCGCCAATCTAAATCCGACTGTAGCTATGGCGAGTCTACATAGACACGGGCGGATTCCGGAGGGCGGATCCTTGAAATCGAAAGTGTCAGCGAAGACCTACGCGCGTCTGAATGAAGTTTGCCGGCAGTACAACGTACCGCTTACCGCGCTCGAGAACTTCCAGCCGTGGTTTGCCGCTATGCAGCTGGTTGAAGTTGCACTGCGCAGCGCCGGTCTGCAGCAGCACCTGGGGATTGATCAGCACTTTCTGAGCCGCGCTGCAGGCAAGCAGATAGACGAGCTTGAAACGCTGGATTCGCAATTACGGATATTTTCCGGCCTGACAGATGCCGAGCAGGAAAGCTTTTTGCAGCGATCATTGGACGACCTGGGCAATAGCGACCAGAATCTTGACGCCATGTCGACGGCTTGGAAATCGGGCGATATTGAAGCGCTTGACCGGGAGCTGATAGAACCTTTTCGCGGCGATCGCAGAAACGAAAGGCTGTTTCAAAAATTGTTTGTGGACCGTAATCGAGAAATGCTGGGAGCGGTAGAAGACTATCTTAAGTCTGAACAGACCGTATTTTTTGTCGTGGGTGCGGCGCACATGAGTGGGGTTGACGGCATAATTGCCGAGCTCAGAAAAAAGGGCCATACGGTAGAGCAGCTGTCCGGAAAATCGGTGGCGCCGGCAAAGACCTCCGCCCCATAGGGCATGTTGACATTTTCAACAGGTGCGCTGATGAAACGTCAATAGACCTTTGTGGTAGAAATAGACAATTAGCTGCTTTTCGTATTGAACCCCTATTATAGCTGTGGCAAAATGCGCTCCCCTTGCGGGAGCTGTATTAAATAGAAAATAACCTGCAAAAACAACCGGTTGTTAATCGAGCTAGGGTCGGTATCCGGCCGATGTCAGCACGCCCGGGCCGTCGCGTTCCTAGTGCTGCCGGGTAAACCTGTTGCATAAGTTGCTGAATTTACTGAATTAGGTGCGTGTCAGCACGGATTTTGATCTTTTGAGGGCGACTTTCAGCAGTGCCTGAATGGCAGCAGGTGTTTTATGACGTTTGTCACCCCCGGTACGGGGCGGCAAAGTGAATACAAAGCGGTCGTGGCGGAATTGGTAGACGCGCTGGATTTAGGTTCCAGTGTCTTTGGCGTGAGAGTTCGAGTCTCTCCGACCGCACCATATAACAGGCATTTTCCCATCGAAAGTCCGATGAGGATACGAAAGCAACAGAGGAAAGCATGCAAGTTTCAGTAGAAGCAACTTCAGGGTTAGAGCGACGGCTTATCGTAGGTGTTCCTTCCGCGGATATCGATAAAGAAGTCACCAAGCGCTTGCAGCAGGCAGCGAAGACCGTTCGAATCAATGGTTTTCGGAAAGGTAAGGTACCTTTCAAGGTCGTGCGTCAACGATTCGGCGCAGGGGTCCAGCAGGAAGTTTTGGGCGATGCAATCAATCGTACGTTTCAGGAAGCATTGCGCGAGAAGTCGCTTCGACCAGCAGGTCAGCCACGAATTGAAACCCGTAATTTTAACGAGGGTGGAACTTTCGAATATGTGGCGACGTTCGAGATCTATCCGGAATTTTCGCTAAACGATATTGAAGGGGCTGAAATCAAGCAGTATCAGAGCGAAATAACCGAAGCTGATATTGATGAAATGATAGAAACACTTCGCAAGAACCAGTCATCCTGGGTGGACGTCGATCGCGAAGCACGTGAAGACGATACGGTACTGATTGATTTTGAAGGGAAAAAAGACGGGGAAGCATTTGATGGCGGCTCCGCGGAAGGGTACAGGCTCGTCCTCGGATCAAAATCAATGATACCCGGTTTCGAGGACGGTATTGCCGGGATGAAAGCGGGCGACGAAAAGACGCTGTCGCTGACATTTCCCGACGACTATCAGGTTGAAGCGCTACGGGGTGCTGAAGCCGAATTTAAAGTCAAAGTGAATGCGGTGAGCGAAAAGCAGCTTCCGGCGCTTGATGACGAGTTTTTCGCCGGGTTTGGCGTCACCGAAGGTGGAATCGATGCGTTTCGTGCGGATGTACGGGTCAATATGGAGCGAGAAAAGGAAAACCTTATCCGGGCGCGTACCAAAAATCAGGTGATGGATGAGTTGCTTAAGCGCAACCCAATCGATACACCACAGGCCCTGGTCCAAAGTGAAATCCAGGTTTTGAGGGAGCAGACACTACAACAGTATGGCCAGTTGAGCACCAAATTCGATATGAAAGCGCTGCTTCCTGACCATTTATTTGAGGCGAGAGCCCGCAAGCGGACCGCCCTCGGCTTGCTCATCGCGGATATCGTTTCGAAAAGCGAGATAAAGATTGACCGTGATCGCCTGAAGACCCTTATTGAGGGTATTGCTTCAACCTATGAAGATCCGGAAAGTGTGATTAGTTATTACTATAATAATCGGGAGTTGCTCGGGAGCGCGGAAGCGGCGGTACTCGAAGATCAAGTTGTTGATCTCTTATTGGAAAAGGCTGTTGTCAAGCCATGCCATATGTCATACAACGAGCTCGTGAAGGCGGAAGAGGCGTCGGAAGCAGTCGAGGCCGGCACTGCAAATCCTGAGGTGCTACAGGATCAGGAAACCCAAAACGACGACTGATGTTCTGAAGGTATCAATCCTGCTGCGAGCCACAGGGCAGGGTTGATTTTCTTCGTTTTAGAACCTGTAAATCGTAGAATAATCAATCATTCCGCTCAATTTTTAACTGGTAAGAGATAATTTTATTCTATCAGTTCTCCCAAGCTGGCATATCTACTGTGCTAGAGTTAAGCTTTCCTGGTGGCGAGGCTGGCTGGCAGCATTTGACGTCCCATGCCACTCAGCGGCCGAACAATAATAGGCTGGTTCAGCGGGCCTCAAGCCAAAGCCAACATTACTTCGAATTTAAGGAACAGCCAATATGTTCGATTCCTCTCACTCGAACTCACCCAAGATGGAGCCGAGCAGTGCGCTGGTTCCTATAGTTGTCGAACAAACTGCGCGCGGCGAGCGTTCTTACGATATCTATTCGCGGCTTTTAAAGGAGCGTGTCATATTTCTGGTTGGCCAGGTTGAGGATCATATGGCCAACCTGGTGGTGGCGCAGTTGTTATTCCTGGAAGCCGAGAATCCTGAGAAGGATATTCATTTATATATAAATTCTCCTGGCGGATCGGTTACAGCGGGTTTGTCAATCTATGACACCATGCAGTTTATTAAACCTGACGTAAGTACAATGTGTATTGGTCAGGCATGCAGCATGGGAGCGTTTTTATTGACGGCGGGCGCAAAGGGTAAGCGATACTGCCTGCCAAACTCGCGAACCATGATTCATCAGCCCTCAGGCGGGGCGCAGGGGCAGGCATCTGACATTCATATACATGCCCAGGAGATCCTGAAAATCAGAGAGCGCCTGAATTCACTGATGGCCGAGCACACAGGTCAGAGCGTCGAAACAATCCTGAAAGACACAGAGCGCGACAACTTTATGAGTGCGTCGGAGTCCAAAAACTACGGCTTGATTGACAAAGTATTGACCGGTCGAAATGAGGCTCTGAAAGGGTAGGGGCTGCCCGGTGTCAGTTGGCTCCCCGCTCGTGGAATCGAGGTCGGGCGATGGCTTTATAAGGAACCGACGCTCTTGGGCGTCGGGTTCTATACAAAATTGGTCTAAGCGGAGGTTGCTCTCGTAGAGTGAGAAACACTATGGTTAGACTGGTGAACACAATGGTAATGGCGGAGAGGTTTAATGACCGACCACAATAATGGCAGTGACGATAACGGCAAGTTGCTCTATTGCTCATTCTGCGGTAAGAGCCAGCACGAAGTGCGCAAACTGATTGCGGGGCCATCTGTATTTATTTGTGACGAATGCGTGGACCTATGTAATGACATCATCAGGGAAGAGATCCAGGAGAGTTCGTCAGAGGGTGCCAGTGAACGTCTGCCCAGCCCGAAGGAGATTTCTGAAACGCTCGACGAATACGTGATCGGACAGCAGGATGCCAAGAAAGTGTTGGCCGTGGCCGTATACAACCACTACAAGCGTCTTCGATTCGGCAGCAAGAAGAAGGGTAAGGACGAAGTTGAACTCGGGAAGAGCAATATACTTCTGGTGGGACCCACCGGGAGTGGTAAAACTCTGCTCGCCGAGACCCTGGCGCGGTTGCTGGATGTTCCGTTTACTATTGCCGATGCCACCACCCTGACCGAAGCCGGTTACGTTGGTGAGGACGTGGAAAACATTATTCAAAAGCTGTTGCAGAAATGTGATTATGATGTTGAAAAAGCTCAGCAAGGCATTGTTTACATTGATGAAATTGACAAGATTTCAAGGAAGTCCGACAACCCTTCTATCACTCGGGATGTTTCCGGTGAAGGTGTTCAGCAAGCGCTTCTCAAATTGATTGAAGGGACCATCGCTTCTGTCCCGCCGCAGGGCGGTCGAAAGCATCCACAGCAGGAGTTTCTGCAGGTCGATACAGCCAATATACTGTTTGTCTGTGGTGGCGCTTTCGCCGGTCTTGACCGTATTATCCGTGATCGCTCGGAAAAAGGTGGTATCGGCTTTAGTGCCGAAGTGAAGAGCAAGAACAGCAAAAATATCGGGCAGACGCTCAAGGATCTGGAAACGGAGGACCTGGTCAAGTACGGTTTAATTCCCGAATTTGTGGGTCGTTTACCGGTTGTGGCGACGCTGGAAGAGCTTGATAAACCTGCATTGATCGCGATTTTGAAAGAGCCGAAAAACTCACTGGTCAAACAATATCGCAAGCTTCTCGAAATGGAAGGCGTGGAAGTCGATTTTCGCGACGATGCGCTTGACGCCGTTGCCGCGAAGGCGATGGAACGTAAAACCGGCGCCCGTGGTTTGCGATCAATTATGGAATCTGTATTACTGGATACCATGTATCGAATTCCATCGGAAGAAGGCGTTGTCAAAGTTGTTGTTGACGCATCTGTCATACGCGGCGAAACAACACCGTTGCTAGTCTATGAAAAGCAGGGCGTGCAGCGGGCAGCGCCAGACGATTGATCGCCAGCGGGGCGCACTCGTCCCGCAGATTTCACGTGAAAGATTGTAATCACTCGTTTAGTCCCAACATATACGGAATATATTCCGGTATTGAATTAAGGGGCCAGCTAAAAGATGTTGATATACCCGTCCCTTTGAAAAGCCCCTTGAATTCTCCCGGAGGCTCTGCAGGAAAAGACTGAGGAACCGGTTCAACCGTGAATCCTGGGTATACCGGCGGGGCGCACAAAGCTAACCATACATTTATGTCTTATTAGTGACGTAATTATTCAGCTCGTGTCGTAACTGTTCAGATTGCGTCCAGTTTTGTTCAGAGAGCAAGGCGAGAAATGTGAGTTTACTCGTGTAGATACGCCGTGCATCCTGCGCCTCGCCCTCGGGGTCGCCTTATTTGTAGGTGCAGGGGCAAATCGGGGCGTGAGCTGAATAGTTACATAGTGACTTAATAGTGATTACAGTGACCACTATAAAGTACCGTTGGGTGTTTCCGGGCACCTGTATTTCGGACATTACCCCCCCTTCGGAGGGGGTATTCAGATTGAGGGCGATCAATGGAAATGCAAACAGGTCAGAGTGTGATACTCCCCATGCTTCCTTTGCGGGATGTCGTGGTTTACCCCCACATGGTCATCCCATTATTTGTAGGCCGTAATAAATCCATCGCAGCGTTAGAGCAGGCAATGGCCGCTGACAAGCAGGTATTGCTGGTTGCACAGAAGCACCCATCGGTCGATGACCCTGCAGCAGAAGACCTGTATCAGGTGGGCACGATATCCCAGATACTGCAGATTTTGAAATTACCGGATGGAACTGTAAAGGTTCTGGTTGAAGGTAAAGAGCGGGCGACATTTAGCGAGCTCTCCGAAGTCGAAAACTATCTGCGGGTAAAAGCCGAGCCCATCATATCCAATAGCCCCGGTGAACGGGAGGCAGATGCATTGGTAAGAACGCTTCTGAACGGCTTTGATCAATACATAAATTTGAGTAAAAAGGTGCCTGCCGAGGTGCTCACATCATTGACCGGCATTGATGAGCCCGGTCGTCTGGCTGATACCGTTGCCGCGCATATGTCATTGGAGCTGCCTCAGAAGCAGGAGATACTGGAGATCTACGACGTCGTCGAGAGAATAGAGCATCTGGCTGGTGTTATGGAGGCGGAAGCGGACCTTTTTCAGGTGGAAAAGCGTATTCGCGGTCGCGTAAAAAAGCAGATGGAAAAAAGTCAGAGAGAATATTATCTGAATGAGCAAATGAAGGCTATTCAGCGCGAACTGGGCGACATGGGCGATGAACCCACCGAGCTCGAGGAAATAGAACGAAAAATTACAGAGTCCGGAATGCCGGCTGAAGCAGAGAAAAAAGCGAGAGCCGAACTCAATAAGCTAAAATCAATGTCCCCAATGTCGGCGGAAGCCTCTGTTGTGCGATCGTATATCGACTGGATGGTAAATGTACCCTGGTCAAAACGTAGCAAGGTCCGGCATGACCTGGAAGGTGCCGAAGAAATTTTGGAAGCCGATCATTACGGACTACAGGAAGTCAAAGAGCGTATCCTCGAGTATCTGGCAGTTCAGAAAAGAGTCAAGAAAATCAAGGGTCCAGTATTATGCCTGGTCGGCCCGCCAGGTGTGGGCAAAACCTCTCTCGGCGAATCGATCGCTCGCGCTACCAACCGCAAGTTTGTCAGGATGGCTTTGGGCGGCGTACGTGACGAAGCTGAAATCAGGGGGCATCGTCGCACCTATATAGGTTCGTTGCCGGGCAAACTAATTCAGAAAATGTCGAAGGCGGGTGTTCGTAATCCATTATTTTTGCTTGACGAAATTGACAAGATGGGTATGGATCACAGAGGTGATCCCGCCTCGGCGTTGCTTGAAGTACTGGATCCCGAACAGAACAGCCACTTTAACGATCACTACCTGGAGGTAGATTACGATTTATCGGATGTGATGTTTATTTGCACATCCAATACCATGAATATTCCGGGTCCGCTGTTGGACAGGATGGAAGTAATTCGAATTCCCGGGTATACCGAAGATGAGAAGCTGAATATTGCTTTGCGGTATCTGGTTCCGAAGCAAATGAAAAACAACGGACTCAAAAAGGGTGAGGTTGAATTTTCCGACGACGCAATTCGCGACATAATTCGCTTTTACACCCGGGAGGCCGGCGTGCGGGGCCTTGATCGGGAGATTGCGAAGATCTGCAGGAAGGTTGTAACGCTCCATGTGAAATCCGGCAGTAAATCCTGCGATCTGATTAAACCAGAAAGTCTTGAGGATTTTCTGGGGGTCCGAAAGACCGACTTCGGACGGGCCGAGGAACATAACCAGGTAGGGCAGGTTACGGGGCTGGCGTGGACCCAGGTCGGTGGTGAGTTGCTGACCATTGAGTCCACTGTGGTAAAGGGTAAGGGCCGACGTATTACAACGGGCTCGCTCGGCGAAGTTATGCAGGAGTCGATTCAGGCGGCTATGACGGTCGTTCGCTCGCGGTCCCAGGTTCTGGGTATCAATCCTGATTTCAACGAGCGTCATGATCTGCATATTCACGTTCCGGAAGGCGCTACACCGAAAGATGGGCCAAGCGCAGGGATATCAATGTGTACTGCGCTGGTGTCAGCGTTTTGCAATATTCCCGTACGTGCGGATGTTGCCATGACCGGGGAGATTACTCTGCGTGGTGAGGTGCTTAAAATTGGTGGGCTGAAAGAGAAGCTGTTGGCGGCCCATCGAGGCGGCATTAAAACCGTGATTATTCCAAAGGAAAATGAAGCGGACCTGCGCGATATTCCCGATAACATAAAAGGTGACCTTTCGATCAAGCCAGTCAAATGGATTGACGAGGTGTTGGAAGTAGCGCTTCAGAATATGCCCAAACCGTTTACTGATGAGGAATATCGCGAGCTTGAGATCAAAGCATTTGAGCAATCGGAAGAGGTCAGTCGAATCAGCACGCATTGACCTGGACGAATTACGGTGCTGCGATAAGTGGCGGTAAACCAGAATTAATCAACAATTAACGCAACCAGTTGAACAAACCGGTCTCAAACCGTCAGGCTTGCTTGACCGGTGGCGGTTCAGTTGGTATAAATCGCAGTCCATTCAAAGTGGCTATCCGTGTTGAAATTGTTGCCTTCAACAGCCTGTATGAGTGTCGGATAGGCAAGTAATCGAGCTATAATAAGAGCAACAACCAACATACGTAAGAATTGAAATAATAAGAGGGGTTAACAACGTGAATAAATCCGAGCTGATCGATGCCATCGCCGCTTCTGCGGACATTTCCAAAGCAGCGGCTGGTCGTGCGCTGGATGCGGTTACGGACTCAATTATCGATGCCTTGAAGAAAGATGACCAGGTTTCGTTAGTAGGATTCGGTACCTTTTTGGTTAAAGAACGTGCTGCCCGTACCGGCAGAAACCCACAGACGGGCGCTCCAATCGATATTCCTGCCGCCAAGATTCCGTCATTCAAGGCGGGTAAAGCCTTGAAAGATGCTGTCAATCCGTCCTGATAAGCGGCTTCGCTTAAACACTGCAAAGCAAAGTTGATAATTGGTACGCTTAGAAACCGGGCTTATTGCAGTACTATACTTGTCGTTTAAATAAAAGGCGCACTTCTATGCGCCTTTTTTTCTTATCAATACGATTTGTAAGTTGATCTTCGAGGTTGAACATGCTGCAAAACTTGCGCGATAACTTGAAAGGGACTGTGGCAGTTTTTGTCATAATTATCTTTGTTGTCCCTTTGGTCCTGTTTGGTGTCGAGCAGGTGTTTGTTGGTTCTGCGGGTCAGAAAGATGTCGCCGAAGTTAATGGTGCAGGCATAACTTCCGTAGACTTTCGGCGACAGCTTGAATTAGAACGTCAGCGTATGATTCAGCAAGGCAACTTTGATATCGATTCACCGCAGGTTCAGGATGATGCCTTGCGTATGCCGGTCATAAATCAAATGGTTCGTCGACTGGCGCTACGCCAGGCAGCGGAAAATGCTGGAATGGGCGTGTCGAGAGATGCGCTCTGGCGAGACATAGCGTCGGTCGAAGCGTTTCAGGTGGACGGCGAGTTTGATTATGAATTGTTCAAGCGTCGGATTTCCAACATGTATACACCGACGCAGTATCTGGAAACGCTATCTACCGAATTCATGATCGGTCAACTCAATGATGGCCTCGCAGGTTCGAATTTTGTGACGGAAAGTGAGTTAGCGCTGATCGCCGGCATATCAAGACAACAACGCGATTTCTACACCATAACCGTCCCCGAGCCGGACGTTGACGTCGAAATTGTTCAGGCCGATATAGAGAGTTTCTATCGGGACAACCAGGCCCGGTTTACGCAGCCCGAGTCGGTCCAGGTGGAATATCTTGAAATTTCTGTGGATGCGTTGGCAGAAAGTCACGAGCCACCGGAAGAGGCTGTCAGGGAAGCTTATGAAGCTGAAATTCGAGATTTCGAACCCGACCCGAAGTACAGTATCGCGCACATACTTCTCGAGAAAAATGCCAAAGAGTCACAAAAGGTTGACGAAGTTCAGAAGAAGATTAATGCCAACGAAGATTTTGCTGCGTTGGCCCGCCAGTATTCCACCGATCTGGGGTCCAGGGAGAGCGGCGGCGAGTTGGGGGAGTTGAATTCCGATATTTTCCCTGACGCCTTTGTGGAGGCCGCCAGTGCCCTTGAAGTTGGAGAGGTGTCCGCACCGGTGGAAACTGACGAGGGTATACATTTTATTAAAATACTCGATATCCGGGATCAGGTTCCACCCACGTTTGAGGAGCGCCGCCCTTCGCTGGCACGCCAGATTGGCAGAACAATGGCTCAGGATGAATATATAAAAAAGGTAGCGGAACTCGACGAGCTGACTTTCGGCAACACGGATCTCGAAACAGTGGCGCAGCGCCTGGGAATACCCTTGCAGAAATCTGAGTTTTTTACCCGGGACTCCGGGGATGGTCTGGCGAGCGAGAGCAGGGTAAGGGAGGCAGCGTTTGCGGATGATGTTTTGAAGGATCGATACAACAGCCGGGTTATTGAGTTACCAGAAGAGAGAGCGATCGTCCTGCATGTGACAGAACACCGGCCGGAACACGTGACTGCATTGGAAACTTTGGAGGCAGAAATTCGGGACGAACTGGTCTCTATCAGAAAGAGAGAACAGGCAGAAGCTGCGGCACTGCTGGCTCAGACCCGCATCGGGCGTGGAGACGACCCAGCCCTGATTGCTGAGGAGTCCGGCTTCGAGTTTGCTGAGCACAAAGATGTGCAGCGGGATCAATTTGATATTGACATGCTGGTCATGCAAAAAGCTTTTTCTTTACCACGACCGGCTGAACAACAACCAGTCGTTCTAGATGTTACAGAGATGATTGCGGGTGGGTTTGCCGTGGTCGGTTTGACCAACGTAAAAGACGGTTCACCTGACCAATTGTCGGAAGAGCAAAAGCGGTCAATCGAAGCTCAGCTGCGGTTTCAGTCTGGCCAGGCCGAGATGCTGGCATTCGAAAAAAGCGTTATGGAGCGATCGAAAGTCCGGATGCCCGAATAGGCGCGATAGTGCTGGGTAATACAGTTTCAGCTGCTTTTGACCTGGATAATGGGTGAACTGCTTTCATGGTCACCCAGGAGGCGCTGAATGGCTTCATTGTCATAGAAAAGTGACTTTTTTGTCACTATGAACTCATTCCGCTGATTCAGAAAGGAGCAGTCCAGATTAAGATAGGCTATCCAGTATTCGACCCGTCGCGCGATAGCTTCCCCTGAATCTACCCAGTGCTTGATATAGGGGGCCGCTGATTTCAATTCCGATATCAGCAGTGGGAAATGGGTGCACGCCAGTACCACAGTGTCCATACAGTTTAGGCCGGCCTGTCTGGTCAAATGCTCCATTTCGTGAGCGATTGCTGATTGATCAATGCTTTGGCCCTGAAGCTTCCGTTCGGCCATATCGACAAGCAATTGACTGCCATATAAAAATACATCACAGTGGTTGGCGAAATTCCGAATCAGGTCGGCGGTATATTGCCTGTTCACGGTTCCTTTGGTGGCGAGTACACCAATAGTACCGCTTTCGGAGAGCAAAGCGGCGGGCTTAACAGCGGGAACTACGCCGACGAAAGGCATATTGAACCTGCTGCGAAGTGTGTCCAGCACTACCGTGCTCGCCGTGTTGCAGGCCACCACCACGATATTGATTGAATGCTGCCCCAGAATCCAGGTGATGAGTAAAGTCACTCTGTCGATCAGTTCGCGCTCAGTCTTTAGCCCGTACGGAAAGTAATCCGAATCGGCGAGATAATATAGCCTGGCAGCCGGGATCCGCCGCCGGATCTCCGAAGCGACGGATAAACCTCCAATGCCAGAATCCAGAACGAGAATTCGGGGAACATCCATCAAAAGAACCCGGTCAGATCAACAGAATATCGGTTTCCATGTGCGTTTGGCGCGTCTAAGTTATTTTAGACTATGTAACGCCCTGAATGACCCGGAGCGACTGGTTGTTGGATGGAAAAAATCGCCCCGGCCCTTCGGGTTGAGTCTGTATTTGCACCACTTGTCGGTGCTCGTTACTGATTTAGTACGACGTAACTATTCAGCTCACGCCCGATGTACCCCTTGCACCTACAAATGCAAGCAGCGTTTAACCGTGGTCACAAACCTGTTGGGAACAGGTTTTAACACCTGCCTAGCATACCACCGGACATCAATGGTTTTCATCAAATATGATTAGCGCCGATACCAATCATTTCCTTTACGGGCTTTCTTCTGGCGAAATGCTTTTAGTTTTCGTCGGTGCCGTGCTGATGACCGCCTGGATGATAGGATACCTGTGGGTGTTGCGTGACAGACGTTTGCGGTCTGCAATACAGGAGTCGGACTGGAAGCTCAAAGAACAGGCGTTGCGTCAACTCCATAGCGGGCTGCAGTCGGAACTGAACCACGCGCAGCAGGAAGTGAGTAAGCTTCGGGAGCTGCTTTCCGAAAAGGAGGATATCCTGAGGGACACGGAAATAATGTCTGTTTCACAGCGAGTCAGGCTGGAGGAGCAGGAGAAAGCGGTCGTAGCGGAGCGGGAGAATCTCATTGCCGCCAGGAAGACACTTTCCAGTGAGTTTGAAGCGTTGGCTAACCGGCTGTTCGATCGAAAACAGGAACAGTTTATTCATATTGCAAAAAATAATATGGAGCAAATCATAGCGCCATTTCACCACCAGCTTAAGACGTTTTACGACCGTGTGGAAGATGCACATAGAACTGATTTCGCCCAGCGAAATCAGTTGATCGGACGAATCAACGAGTTACAGAAGCAATCGCATCAGATTAGCCTGGATGCCATTAACCTTACGAACGCGCTCAAGGGTAATAGCAAAGTCATGGGCACCTGGGGTGAAATAATACTGTCGCGCTTACTCGAGCAATCGGGTCTGGTGAAGGGGCGGGAATACGAAGTGCAGTATTCGGATCTCGATGAACAGGGCAGGCGTCGACAGCCCGATGTCATCGTACGGCTACCCGACGGGCGCGACATAATAATTGATGCGAAAGTATCGCTGGTCGCCTATGAGCGGCTGGTAAGTCTTGACGACGCAGTAGAGCGTGCGAAAGCATTGAAAGCCCATATCGATTCAATTAAGGCACACGCGAATTCGCTATCGGGAAAGCGTTATGAAAATCTCAAAACCCTCAAAACTTTAGGATTTGTATTCATGTTTGTACCGGTAGAGGCGGCTTACCTGTCTCTGGTCGAGCATAAGCCTGAGTTGATAGAAGACGCCTATCGAAAAAATGTTGTCATCACCAGCCCCTCGAATCTCATGATGGCGTTGCGAATGATTGAGTCGCTTTGGCAGCAGGATAAGCAGGACCGCAACGTCCGCAAGATCGTCGACAGCGCAGGCAGAGTTTATGACCAGTTTGCGCGATTTGCAGATGGAATGGGAGAGTTGGGCGGAAGCCTGCAAAAAGCGCAGGACGCCTATGATCTGGCCATGAAGCGGTTATGTGGAGGCAAGGGAAATCTATTGCGAAGAATGGAAGAATTGAAAGATCTGGGAGCCAACAGCAGCCGGACTATCCATCCGGTCATACAGGCGCAAAGTGCGCGGTATTCCGAAGAATTCGTCGAGGATAACTAGATGCCGGTTTGGCTAATTTACCTGCAAATTTTTATAATTTTGTTGTTGATCGCGATTGCAGCATATTACTGCACAAAGCTATTCCGGCTCCGTACAAGAAACCGCAAGTTGCTGGCAGAGCAGGCATTGCAATCCGGCAGTAAGCGTGCCGGGATAAATAACAGTATACAGATTATTTGCAGGTCGCTTCTTGCCGGGCAGGTTGAATCTGCGGAAGCCAGCATACGGATCAGTGCGCTGATGGATCAGTTAAGCGTTCCCGAATCAAAGCGCAGTGAATTTATTGCGTTCGACACCATGACATCGGCAATAAAACACATACCGGTACTCGATGCCTGGAAGGCACTTGGAAAGGAAGAAAGGCAGCAGTATCGAATAATAATTGAAAAGAAGCAGGAGGAGCTGGAGCCTTTTATTCTTGAAGCAGCCAGAAAATTGTTGGGGCAGCTATTCTAGGGTCTGTTGACGCGTCATCACCGCCTCTGTTGTGCCTGAAAGTGCGCCAATTGTGTGATACGGTATGCCGACGCGACGAATGTGGTTTGGTCGCTCCAAATGAATGAGGAGCAACGACAAGTGGCGCGTTTTCAGGCACAACCCGAAGGGCTGGGGCCATTTTTCCGCCTGGCGTCGTTATCAGTCGCTTATTTGGAACCACCAAACCACGCTTCTTCTGCCTGGCCAGTCGAAAAAATGGCCGCCAGCAGTGGTGATGATGATGGAACGTCAACAGACCCTGGGGTCTGCTGACGATTGCACTGGCCGGAGCTCCTAAGTTTGCATTTTTTTTAGTACGACGCCGCATTCCCGATGAGGCGTGTAAGGAAATTGGTCAAACAACGCGATATTTTCCAGGTTGTGTGTGCTGGCAAGGTCGCGCAAATTGTTCCGGAGTGTTTCAGGATTACAGGAAATATAGATGATTGAATCGAAGCGCCGAATGAGGTCGGTAGTTCCCGGGTCCAGCCCTGCCCGCGGAGGATCCACGAAAACTGTACTGAACTGGTAGCTATCCAGATTGATTTTTCGGAGTCTGTTGAAAGGTCTGATCCGGTTTAGGGCGAGCGTGAATTCTTCGCTCGACAGGCGGGCAATCGCGACATTGCTTATCTGATTGACATCGCAGTTATAGAGTGCCGCATTGACACTGCTCTTCGAAACTTCTGTAGCGAGAACCTTGTTAAAACGTGTCGACAGTGGCAGCGTAAAATTGCCGTTGCCGCAGTAGAGTTCCAGTAGATCGCCTGTGCCAGGTGTTGTCAGATCCGAAGCCCACTGGAGCATGGCCTGGCAGACAGTCGCATTCGGTTGCGTAAATGAGCCTTCTGTTTGCTTGTACCGATAGGCCCGATTATTGACCACAAATTCCTCGTGGACAAAATCCCGCGTGATGACAATTTTTTGTTTTTTGCTCCGACCGAGAATATCGACGTTGAGCTGCTCTGAAAGTTGCACGGCAGCGTTGCGCCACGCCTCGTCCAATGGCCGCTTATATATAAGAGTTATTAGCACTTCACCCAGGCTGGAAGTAAGAAACTCAATCTGAAACAGCTTTTCTTTGAGTCTCCTGTCATTATTCAATTGGACCAGCAAAGCAGGCATAATGTCCTGCATGGGTTTGGACCCGTTGGGAAAAGTATCGATGATATATGCGTCTTTGTTACCTCCCGGCTTATACATGGCGTAATGCACCATATCTCCGCTGTGCCACGCTTTGAACTCCGCCCGCATCCGGAATGCGTCTGGCGGTGAGGCACAGATTGTGGGTATATGTCTTACGCCGAATTCCGAAAACTCAGTCAAGGTTCTTTCTACTTTGATCCGCAGCTGGGTATCATAATCGGTATGTGAATAATCGAAATTTGACAATCGCGTGCGACCCCGATAAATGGTTGTGCCGGAATTATACCGGAGATAAATGCGAATTTCAGGCGCCGGAATCGAACAGCCTGTACGACAGAGGAGATTAACAATGTGGATTCAACGGTACATTACAATTGAGCCGGCTCCAAGAGGATTTCATCTGATCACTGGGCAGGTTGTTAGGGCATTACCTGAATTGCGTGATGTTGAAGCCGGCTTGCTGCACATTTTTATTCAGCATACCTCGGCTGCATTAACAGTAAACGAAAACGCCGACCCGACTGTCAGGCAGGATTTTGAGAACGTTTTTAGCCGTTTGATACCAGAAGGGCAATCCTATTATCGTCATACCGACGAGGGGCCGGATGATTTACCTGCTCATATAAAATCAAGTTTATTGGGTCCAGATGTAACTATACCGGTTACCCGAGGGAGGTTGAACCTCGGTACCTGGCAGGGCGTGTACCTGTGCGAGTTTCGAAACAGCGCCAGTGGAAGGGCCCTTGTGCTAACTCTAAATGGTGCGTCGAGACTATAGACAATTGGCCGGGCGCGGGAGGCCGGCAATTTTTGCACAAATTTTGGCAGGACTATGCGGAAACAGGGTCAGCAGATAAATGCTCTGGCCTTTTTCCGGGCCTAGCTCCTGTTTGATGTACTTTATTAGAGGGCGCATGGCGGGAGAGATGTCATGTTCTCTGTAAAACCGCTGAATAAGATCAATTAGTTCCCAATGCGCCGGTGTAAGCTGTATGGCTTCGGCACGGGCAAGCTTTTCAGCAATAACGGGATTCCAGTCCTGCAGATACAAAAGGTACCCGTCGTTATCTGTCAGCGGGAAGTCGTCGGCGGGGCCACTCATTGTCTATTCCAACTCCAGCATCTGACCTGGGCGGCTTAATGCCAGGTGCTAATTGATTGATGTGCTTCGGTCAGGGAGACTAAATCCTTGTAATCGATGGGCTCACCCACCGGCGAATCAATTATACCCCTGGCTTCGGCATCTTCGCGCAGGTAGAGCACCCGAATATTTGCGTTTGACAACAATTCGGCATTCAGGCCATACAGGCCATCAGCCAAAAGCACTAAAACATCACGTGCACTGTCCGCAATCCCGAGACAGTCCTGCAGGGCCGAATGATTGTGTGCGCTGGAAACGACAATATGCAAGGTCATTGCTAAAAGCTCAGTATATGGGTCGCATCGTGCATAAGCGCCGCGACGGCATCGTCGCCCAGCAAGCGTCCGTCGATTGAAAGATTGGCGGTACGGAGATTCCGGGATTCTATTGCGGTTCGATGAATATAGATGTCATTTATGTCATAAAGGGCAAAAGCTTTCAGGGATTTTTCAATGCTTCTTGTAGCCGAAGGAGACTGGTTTTTCGTCAGCTGAAAAACGCCATCACCGGTAAATAACACTTTAATGGGAAGATCAAATACCGATGCTGCGAGTAGCGCATCCATCCCTTCCCGTGCCCGCCGGCTCCCATAAGGTGTCGATCGAAAAATAAACAAAAGGTAAGATCTTATCGCCATATTAGAAGCTGACGACCCGGTCGCTTAGATGACAGGCTTCGGCAAGTTGGCCCAGACCTCCGAGATGAAAATCGCTGCTAAGAGTCACGCCCAGCTTTTGATAGCGTTCGGCTTCTTTGTGGTCCAGAATTCCATGCTGCAGGGCAGCGGCGATGCAGACCACCGTGTCAATATTGTACTCCTTCCGGAATCGGGACCATTGCTGCTCAATCGACGGTTCATCTTGTGGTGACACAGTATTCGCGTTGGCGCACCTGACAGCGTCATTATAAAAAAACAGGCGCGTTATGGTGTGACCTGCTTCAATCAGGGCGCGGGCAAATTTTAATGCCGAAAGATGGATGGATCTGTTTTCGGGTCCGGTCTGAAGGAATATGGTGTATTTCATAACGCAAAAAGCCCCAGTTCGTGGGGCTTTCCAGATTCAGGCAGGTTAGAAATCAATCATCACCGAATATCGAGAGGATACTGAGCAGGCTTACGAATATATTATAAATACTGACAAAGAGAGATGAGGTGGCCATGATGTAATTGGTTTCTCCGCCGTGAATAATTCTGCTGGTCTGCCACAGGATTGCCAGGGACGAAAGCAGGAGGAAAATGCTGCTGACTGCGAGCTGCAGCCCCTCAATTTTTAAAAAGATATTCGCTATTCCGGCAACAAATGCCACCAGCAAACCGACCATAATGAATCCGGTCATAAAGCTGAAGTCTCTACGGCTTACCAGCGCATAACCCGACAATCCGAAAAAGATAAGTGCTGTTCCGCCCAGCGCCTGCATCACGATCTGGGAGCCGATATCGGTGGCCAGATAGTGATTGAGCATGGGGCCCAGTCCTGCCCCCAGCAAGCCCGTAAACGCAAAAACCACCCAAATACCGGCTGCGGAATTGGCGGTTCTCGGTAACACGAACCAGATCAGGCCGATGGCGGAAAACGACAATATTATGGATGCGCCATAACCGACATTTGCGGCCATGGAAAGTCCGGCGGTAAACGCGCTGAACAGCAAGGTCATAGCCAGCAAAGCATAGGTGTTCCTTAGTACCTTGCTCACCTCCAGGGAATTGAGTGGGGTGGACTGCTGTGAACGATAAACGTCTTGCATTTTTAAACTCCGTATAATGTCAGCTTTCGGGCAGTAGTATGATAAACACAATGCCAATGTTACTACTCAATCGATAACTTTGGAAGCCAGACTGGCGATAAAACGTTTATGCAAACTACACCTGTCAGACCACAGGATCGTGATCGAGTTCATTGGACGACAGCTCAGGATTGACCCTGGAGGAGTGTGGCGCCGCCTCGAAATCAGAACATTTCGGCTGGAAGCAGTAAAGCAGGGCCCAAGGGCCGGTGTGTCGATATCCGGGGTAGTGGCTGGTGGGTTATGTGCTCAGATGTGCCCGTTGAGCCGCCTTGGCAGCGAGTTACTCCGGCGCGATCCTGAAGGGGCGCTAAAACTTCAGATAACAGTCAGATAACAGAAAGCCCCGATGACGGGGCTTTTTGCGGTTTACCTGGTGGCGCTCGTTGTTTCGATAACCGTATTACATCAAGCGTCTGCAGTTATTGGCGGAGGGGCAGGGATTCGAACCCTGGGAACCTCGCGGTTCGCCGGTTTTCAAGACCGGTGCAATCGACCACTCTGCCACCCCTCCTGCAACTATTATGGGCAGCGTTCGGTGTATCGCCGGTGTCCCATAAAGAGGCGCAGATTATACAGACGTTTGCGCCGGGGGCAAGACCTTGAGATCGATTTTCTTCCGTTACTATTCAGCTCACCTCCCGATTTGTCAGCTCACGCCCCCGATTTGCCCATAGCTGCGTTAAAAATGGTCACAAACCTGTAGGGAACAGGTTTGAACGCTGGCCAGGCGGCCGCGCAGGAAGCGCGGCGTATTAACATGGGTAAACTGACATTTTTCGCTTTGCTCTGGACAAAACTGGACGCAATCTGAACAGTTACGACACGAGCGGAATAGTTACTTTATTCCAAAATACGGCCATCCGGCTCAAAAGTCAGTCTGTCGACCTCCGGAAATCCTCATCCGGCCGTAGAATCCATTTTGGCATGGTCTTCAGGTTCGAACTGTCGATCATTGCTTGCGGCTCTTGGGTCATTGGCTGGGCGACGCAACGGCCGTGGATTGCTTTCGATATTGGCCGGTAAGGCGGTATCCAGGGGGCCGGACTGATTGATTATACGATCGACATTGGAAACTTCGACCTTTCTGACCGGCTGCGGGTTAGTCCTCGGGTCATTTGTTGCTCTGCCTGTGATACCAGTCACCTCAACCGCAGCTTCGTTATTGACTGCCAGGGTCTGCTCCCCGGCGGACCCTTCGATGCCGCTTTCCTCGGTAATAGTCGCGTCGGCCGGTTCGATTGCAGCTTCTGAAACTTTCCTGGCTGGAGGGCGTTGTCGTGGGCTACGCTTCGGTTTCTCTGCAGTCTCCTGTACCGACTCTGTGGGTGCAGAGGCAGAATCAACGGATGGTGCCGCCGGTGTGCTGACACGCGACGGTGGCACTGACGGCTCGGCATTGTCAGCTTCGCTGGTTCTTCGGCTGGTTTGCTCGTTGCGCCCGTTGCGCTGTGGGCGTGGCTGTCGGGTGCGCGTACCGGCCGTCTCCGGCTTGGATGCGGAAACATCAGCCACTGGGGCCTGTATTGAAGCTGTTGTAGCATCAGGGGGTGATACGGGCGTTGACGAGGCAACGTCAGCTGTCGGTGCTGAAGTGGAGGATTCAACTTCGGCCGCCGGAGTCGGTGCGGAAGAAGGCGCGTCGGCATCAGATGCTGGTTTCACGCCGTCCGAGTCGAGTTGCTCGGGCTGAACATCGAGTTTTGGACCCCGCTGCCGTTCGTTCGAGCGGGGTCTGCGGTTTGATGGTCGTTTGGGTGGACGGGCGTCTGTCGATTCTGTGGGAGCACCGGGCTGGTCCTGCAGGTTGCCGGAGCCTGTCTGTCTGCCAGATTTGGCCACCGGCGTTCCATTGGTGTCGACATTTTTGCGTTGCCGTCTGCCTCGACCTCTTTCCGACCGGTTGCCTTCGGTGCGGCCGGTACTGGCAGAACCTTCGGTGTTACGCGACGCAGTGGCGTCTCTTGGTGGACGGCTTTCATCGCGGTTGCCCAAGTTGTCGACGACGACGTCCCTGTTACGCTTGTCGCGTCGGTCCCGGTGATTATTCCTGGTTCTGGAGCCCTGTTTGCGGTGTCCGGGCGCCTGTTTGGCTGGCTTGACCGGTTCCATCGGTTCTGGAGATAGCCAGGCTTTAAGTTTCTCGATCAGCCGGGTCACGAGGCTGGGTGCCGCGGGCGCAACTGCAGCTGGTGCCGGCTGGGCTGGCGCCGGTGCGCGGACCGATGGTCTCGCGGCTGACGGCTGGGAGGAGCGTGCGTCCAGGGCTTCTTCATGCGCCTCCTCATTGGTATTGAAAGCGATTTTATAGCTGGCCTCAGTCTCCTCGATCTCATCGCCGCGCAATCGGTTTACCTGAAAATGGGGTGTGACCATCTCTGCATTCGGCAGAATAACCACTCGAACACCATGCCGCTTTTCGATACCACTGATAGCTTCACGTTTCTCATTCAGCAGAAAGGTGCCTACAGTTACCGGCACGATTGCCCGGACTTCTGAGCTCTTGTCTTTTTTAGCTTCTTCTTCGACCAGCCTCAGGATAGACAGCGCCAGTGATTTGGTGCTGCGAATAGTGCCCTGTCCGGCACATCGGGGGCAAACCTTCGAGGTGGTTTCTTCCAGAGAAGGGCGCAATCGTTGGCGTGACATTTCCAGTAGACCGAAACGCGATATCCGGCCGATCTGTACTCGCGCTCGGTCCATTTCCAGCGCATCCCGCATGCGGTTTTCGACTTCCCGCTGGTTTTTTACCGCCTGCATATCAATAAAGTCGATAACGACAAGGCCGCCGATATCTCTCAGTCGGAGCTGGCGAGCGATTTCATCGGCTGCTTCCAGATTGGTGGCGAGTGCCGTCTCTTCGATGTCGGCCCCTTTGGTGGCGCGAGAGGAGTTGATATCGATACTCACCAGAGCTTCAGTGATATCAATAACGATGGCGCCGCCTGAGGGTAATTTGACTTCGCGGTCGAAAGCCGTCTCGATTTGTCCTTCAATCTGAAACCGATTGAACAACGGGATGGACTCTTCGTAAAACTTGACCTTGTTTCGATTGCCGGGCATGACCCGATCCATGTATTCGATACACAATTCATAGGCACCCCGGTTATCGACGATAATTTCGCCGATATCCTGCCGCAGGTAATCGCGTAAAGCACGGACAATAACGTTGCCTTCCTGCCAGAGGAAGTGAGGAGCGGAAGATTTTTCCGCGTCTTCTTTTATGGCCCCCCAGAGCTGGACCAATGTATTCAGGTCCCATTGGAGCTCTTCTGATCCCCGGCCGACGCCTGCAGTCCGTATGATAATGCCCATGCCATTCGGAACGTCCAGCTTGCTCAGGGCGTCCTTTAGCTCGGTTCGTTCGTCTCCGTCGATGCGGCGGGATATTCCACCCGCGCGAGGATTGTTGGGCATGAGCACCAGGTACCTGCCTGCCAGGCTGATAAAAGTGGTCAGGGCAGCACCTTTGTTGCCGCGCTCTTCTTTATCGATCTGGACTACTACCTCCATGCCTTCCTTCACGACGTCCTTGATCTTTACGCGGCCGTTGTCATTGTCCCGGTCACGTGTGCGGAAGTATTCACGGGATATTTCTTTCAGGGGGAGAAAGCCGTGGCGCTCGGCACCGTAATCAACGAATGCGGCTTCCAGGCTGGGTTCGACGCGAGTGATACGGCCTTTGTAAATATTGGCTTTTTTCTGTTCACGTTGACGGTTTTCGATATCGAGATCATACAGCCACTGGCCATCGACCATGGCCACTCTAATCTCTTCAGGTTGAGTGGCGTTAATCAGCATTCTTTTCATTCAAAGCTCTCTTGCATTGCGCAAGTCATGCTGAAAGAGCACAGAACTTATACTGAAAACACAACAACCGACACGGGTGTGTCGAAGAATAGAGGTCCTGCTAGATGAATGCCTGCGGCTTTCATCGGATCGCCGTCACAATAAAAGTGCGGCGGCCGGCGAAAGGCTGGTAGGCGATTCCACTGCTAGCGTTTGATCTATTTGAGAATTCGCTTCCGGTAATTTGAAAATTGGCAGGTTAAACTTCACTGAAAAACAATCCTTTAGACCGCTCGTACGCGTATCATCGATGCCCATGACTAACCAATACCGAGTCGTCGCCAGTTAGCGGGAGCGCGTATTGTGGATGGTTACGAAAAGATGTCATTCAGCTTTACTCGCGTTGTCAGCATCAGGCCAGGCTGCCAGGGGGTTATTCGACATTCTGGTATTACCCCGGTGTACCTTGCCTTTTTTTACGGATAGTCAAACCATTCCTGACGCCTGATATCCTGGCGTGCCCTATAAATGATGGTTGGATAATCTGACGCATGTGCTGTCGGATTCTGCTCTGCCAATTGCAAATGGAAGAAGGCTTCCTCACTGTAAAAGTTAGCGTTCTATGCCCTTCAGAGGCTTGCAATCGTTTTAATCAATGCCCGTTTTTACGGGCGCCGAAACATATTTGAAACTCACACGTTGCGGCTCTGCAATTCCAGAGCCGGCTCTGCAAATGTTGAAAAACCCTTGATTCCGCATTCCGCACCTTACACAGGTATTCCGGTTGGCGTAGGGCCCCAACTGTCTGCAATGGCAGAATATAGCAGTTCACAGTTTACGTGGCAAGGCCGGTACATTTAAGTCTACTTGGATAGCCGGGACCTTGGTAGAATGCGGGCTTTATCAGGCAGGCACCCCATGACGCTCGAGGTTCAGTATTTCGAAGTTTCCATTAATGAGGAAAATCAACGACTTGATAACTATTTGTCAAGTAGGCTGAAAGGAGTTCCGAAGTCCGCACTATATCGGATAATCCGACAGGGACAGGTTCGTGTGAACAAAGGGAGAGCAAAACCTGATCGAAAGCTCGCCGTTGGAGACCTGGTGCGGGTGCCTCCCATACGGGTGGCCGATCCGAAAATGCAAAAGGCGCCGGGCACCAGCCTGTCCGAAGCACTCAACAGGTCCGTCCTTCTGGATCAGGAGGGTCTGGTTATCATCAATAAACCGTCGGGGCTCGCGGTGCATGGTGGCAGTGGAGTCAGTCTTGGTCTTATAGAAGCACTGCGCCAGCTTCCGGAGTTCAAAGGCTTTCTAGAGTTAATTCATAGGCTTGATAAAGAAACTTCAGGTTGTATCATGGTTGCCAGAAAACGCAGCACCCTGCACTGGTTCCAGTCAATGTTGCGTGAGCGACGAGGTATTAAAAAGCGTTATATCGCATTGGTGCAGGGCACGTGGCCGGACAATATCAAGGACGTAGACGCGCCATTGAAGCGATTCGTGCTTGGCGATGGGTCCCGGCTGGTGCGAGTCAGGCCCGACGGCAAGGAGGCGCATACCCGGTTTCGCGTTCTGGAGCGGTTGCAGGACGCGACACTGGTCGAGGCGATGCCGCTCACTGGTCGTACGCATCAGATTCGGGTTCATGCGAGCTATGTCGGGTGTCCGTTGGTCGGTGATCTGAAATATGGCGAAACATCGCTGAATTCCTCGCTTGCACGTTATGGTTTCAACCGGTTGTTTCTCCATGCGGCGTCTCTGCAGTTTTCTTTTCCGGATGGCGTCAGCTGTAGTGTTTCTGCCGCTTTGCCGTTAGAGCTCGAAAATGCGCTTGATCGGTTGCGACGGGGCTAGTCCGAATATTTTATGAGGGCGGGTTTATTCTGCTCAGGTTGCGGTGCGCTGGATTTTGGGCAGCGTCGCAGTGGGTGCAAAGTATAACCTGGGGCTAATGACAAACGTATTATCTGTGTAACTATTCAGCTCACGCCCCGATTTGCCCCGGCACCTACAAATGAAAGCGGCGTTAAAAAATGGCCACAAACCTGTCGGGAACAGGTTTGAACGCCTGCCCAGGCGGCCCGGAGGGCGACGCGCAGGATGCGCGGCGTATTGACACGAGTAAACTCACATTTTTCGCCTTGCTCTGAACAAATCTGGACGCAATCTGAACAGTTACGACACGAGCTGAATAGTTACTTATCTGTTTTAGGGGCAGTTTTACAGGCGTGAGAATGCGCTAAGTGAGGAGCAGCTATGTTGTTGATATTTGATTGGGACGGAACGCTGTGCGATTCCACTGACAGAATCGTGAGCAGCATGCAGTTCGCCGCCCGTCAGGTCGGGCTGGCCGCACTTCCGGATGAAACAATCAGAAACATCATTGGTTTGGGTATGGCGGAGGCTTTGACAGCCTTGTACCCCGGAATCTCGCCATCTGCCATTAAGGCCATGAGAGTGGCCTATTCGCAGTGCTACCTGGAAGCTGACGTTACACCGTCCCCGTTGTTTGAAGGTGTCGAGGAAACCTTGAGCGGGCTGCGGGACAGCGGCTATACCCTGGCTATCGCCACAGGAAAAAGCCGCCGCGGGCTGGATCGCGTGTTGAACTGCATGGGGTTACAGACTTTCTTTCACGGCTCGCGTTGCGCGGATGAAACAGAGTCCAAACCAAGTCCAAAAATGTTGCTTGAGCTCATGGCCTCGTTTCATCGGGTGGCAGGCGAGTCCGTCATGGTGGGTGATACCGAATATGATATGGAAATGGCGGAGCGAATCGGCATGCCCCGGATAGCGGTAAGCTATGGTGCACATGAGGCAGCCCGTTTGCATAAATACAAGCCGGTTCTGTGCGTCAACCGGTTTCCGGATATTCTGGAAGGGATCATCAGGTCGGCTGCTACACCGCAGTAATCGGATCGCAACCGATATCCAGCAGCATATCGGTCAAGGCAATGAGTGGAAGCCCAATAAGCGCGGTGGGATCCGCACTGGTTACCTGTTCGAACAAAGCGATGCCTCTATTTTCAATTTTGAAGCTTCCGGCGCAATTCAGCGGTTGTTCCTGCTCCACATAGCGCAGAATCTGCTCCTGAGTCAGTTTTCGAAACTTCACCCTGGTCTCCACGCTCCGATATGCACGCGAATCAGACGATATAAGGCACAGTCCAGTATGGAACGTGACGAGCTGTCCAGAGCACAGGCTCAATTGGTGACAGGCTTTTTCTATGGTGTTTGGCTTTCCAAGAAGATGTCCATCGAGGTCTGCAGTCTGATCTGACCCAATGATGACGGCGTGCGGGTATATAATAGATACTGCTTCTGCCTTGGAGGCTGACAGCCGTTTCACCAGATGACTTGCAGACTCGCCGGATGCCGGCGTTTCGTCAACGAATGGCGAAACAGTCTCAAATGGCACACCAAGCCGTTTTAACAGCTGCTTCCGATAAGGCGAAGAGGAGGCAAGGACGAACTCTCGGCGCATAAGTGATATAGTTCAGGTCGGAAAAAGTGCTATGGTAACCCGATTGATACGTTGAAGCGCAGGTTTTCTTTGACAGCCGCCCGGCAAGTCAATATTATTGCGCGCCATGTCTGAGGGTACCCCGAAAAAGCAGCTCCCGCGATCGATTGAACCTCGAAAAATGGCTCAATCGGGTATTACTTTGAGCGGTACTATTCCGGCGCTGGCTTTAGGTCGGCTAAAGGAAGCGGTCTTGTCGAGCGGTGATATGGAGGCCGAAGTTGGGTTTCAGCTCGATTTTGATCGTCGGCCCCAGGCCTTCGGACGCTTGACAGGTCGTCTTGAGCGTCAGTGCCAGCGCTGTCTCGAACCGATGCAGGTGGATGTTGACTGCGAGTTTTTGCTGGGTATTGTATTGAATGAAGATCAGGCCAGGTCCTTGCCTGACAGCGTCGACCCGTGGCTGGTGCCGGAAGATTACGGTGACCTGTATAGCATGCTTGAAGATGAAATTCTGCTAAGCCTGCCTTTTGTTGCCTATCATGGCGAGGATTGCCTGGGGGACACCCGGGAAAAATTTACGCAGGCAAAGACTGACGTCGAACCTGCGAGGAACCCGTTCAGGGTGCTGGAACAGCTGAAGAACAAAAAGTAGCCCTGGTTCGTGAGGGGCATCCTGCCAGCCAGGCCTCCTGGAGGACTACTTGGCGGCGAAGACAGTATTTATATAAATCAGGAGTTTTGATAATGGCCGTTCAGAAAAGTAAGAAATCCCGTTCCAAGCGGGGAATGCGTCGGGCGCATGACGCTTTGACAACTAAAGCGCTCTCGGTCGATAGCACGTCGGGTGAAAAGCACCTTCGCCATCATATTACGCCTGACGGTTTTTATCGCGGCCGCAAAGTCATTGGCGGTAACGACGAAGATTGACCCGCTGTCCGCTAAAAAGTATTGCCAACTCTGATTCGCCTGGCGGTTGATATATCTGGTGGGGACTCCGGTCTCCATACAGTAGTGGCTGCGTCTATCGGATTTGCACGGTTGAATCCGCGCGTCAGCCTGACTCTGGTCGGGCCGATTGACGCTTTTCGGGATTTGGTGCCGCGGCACAATCAAATTTCCTGTCTGGATGCGACGGACATTGTAACTATGTCGGATCGTCCCGCCCTTGCACTTCGCAATAAAACCAATTCTTCCATGGCTAAAGCTGTTCGGCTGGTAGCGGACGGGCGCGCTGATGCCTGTGTTAGTGCCGGCAATACGGGCGCGCTTATGGCTTTCGGGCTCAAATATCTCGGCACTTTGCCGGATATTACACGGCCAGCTATTTGCAGGGCAGTTCCCAATGTCCACGGTGTATGCTATTTGCTGGACCTTGGCGCCAACCTTTCGGCGACCCCCGATCAGCTTCAGCAGTTTGCGGTAATGGGCGCCGCAATGGCCAGAATCACCGGGAGTTCGAATCCCCTGGTTGGTCTGTTGAACGTCGGGCGCGAGCCGCAGAAAGGGGGAGGGCTGCAGCAGAAAGCCGCTGCGCAGATAGCGGCAACCCCGGGATTGACTTATATCGGGTTTGTTGAAGGTAGTGATATATATACAGGCAGGGTCGATGTGATTGTTTGCGATGGTTTTACCGGCAACGCCCTGTTGAAAGCCAGTGAGGGCGTGGCATCGCTGCTCGGGGCGGACCTGATTCGCCGCTTCAATGGTACTCTCCGTGCCCAGCTCGCTGGTTGGCTGGCTCGCCCCTATATGCGCGATTGGCGACAGGCGAATGATCCGGCGACTCTGGATGGCGCGGCGCTGTTAGGGCTGAAAGGGGTCGTTATTAAAAGCCACGGGTCGGCATCCGAGACAGGGTTCAAATCAGCATTGAAAGTCGCCTATGAGCAGGCGAAAAACAATATACCGCAACTGATCTCAGAATCGGTGCAAAGCAAATTCAATACAGGGGGATAAAGTGACGCAGAGTATCCAGGTAGCCTTTGTGTTTCCGGGGCAGGGGTCCCAGCAGGTGGGAATGCTGCTTTCATTGGCGGATTCCTATCCGATAGTTCGGGAGACATTTGTCCGTGCGAGTGATGTGCTTGATCTCGACCTGTGGAGCATGATCCAGCAGGGGCCCCAGGAGCTTCTTAATCTGACAGAGAATGCCCAGCCGGCACTCCTGGCCGCGAGCTACGCGCTGTGGCGCGTCATAAACAAATCGGTGGACGTCCGCCCCGCCTATATGACCGGCCATAGCCTGGGTGAATGGTCAGCCCTGGTTTGTGCTGGTGCACTGACGTTCGAAGACGGGCTGAAGCTGGTGCGATTGCGCGGTCAGTATATGCAGGAAGCAGTGCCCGTGGGGCAGGGTACGATGGCTGCCATAATTGGTCTGGACGATGGGTTGATCAATGACTGCTGCCAGCAGGCTGCAGACAAAGGGACCGTCGCAGCAGTGAACTACAATGCGCCGGGGCAGGTTGTCATTGCAGGGCATGTTGCGGCTGTCGAACGCGCTATCGAATTATGCAAGTCGGCCGGTGCCAAGCGGGCTGTACCGTTATCGGTCACTGCGCCATTCCATACTGCGCTAATGAAACCAGCCGCCGAGCGCCTCGCCGTCGATCTCTCGAAAATTGACTTCCAGACTCCGCAGATACCCGTAATACAGAATGTGCATGCGCGGGCGGAACGTGATCCGCATACTATCAAGTCATTGTTGATTCAGCAGATTTATTCGCCTGTAAAGTGGGTGGACTGTATCTACGCGCTTCACTCCAACGGTATTGCTGTCGCAGTCGAATGTGGGCCGGGCAAAGTCCTCGGTGGTCTGGTCAAGCGTATCGAACGCCGTATCGAGTGCTTTCCCTCAGACTCTCCTGCCTCGCTGGAGGAACTGTTCGGAAAGCTCAATCTAAATTAACGATTAATCCTGGGAGTCCGGAATGAGTGAGCAAAGGGTTGCATTGGTCTCTGGTGCCAGCCGGGGCATTGGAGCCGCGATAGCGGAAAAGCTGGGTCGGCAGGGCATGATTGTCGTCGGCACGGCTACATCGGCCGCAGGGGCCGAGAAAATTACAGCCAATTTGCAGGACGCTGGTGTTAACGGCCATGGCAGAGTCATGGACGTCACGGCGGCGGAATCGATTGCCACGCTTCTCGATTCCGTTGCCAATGAGTTTGGGACCGTTACCGTTCTGGTCAACAACGCGGGTATTACGCGTGATAATCTGCTGATGCGCATGTCCGAAAATGAGTGGTCGGATGTCATCGGCACCAATCTTGACTCGGTGTTCCGTCTAAGCAAGGGGTGTCTGAGAGGCATGCTGAAAGCGCGCTGGGGACGGATTGTTAATATATCGTCGGTGGTAGGATCAATGGGCAACGCCGGTCAGAGTAATTACTCGGCGACCAAGGCGGGCGTCATGGGCTTTACCCGTTCGCTGGCGAAAGAGGTCGGTTCGAGAAATATCACGGTGAATTGCGTTGCCCCTGGCTTCATAGACACCGATATGACGCGGGAGCTACCTGAGGATCAGCGAAAGCAGCTGTTGCAGGGCGTGGCTCTGGGTCGTCTGGGCGCGCCCGAAGAAATAGCAAATGTCGTTGCGTTCCTTTGTGGTGATGAAGCCAGTTATATCACCGGGGAGACGCTGCATGTTAATGGCGGCTTGTATATGTGCTAGGTTTTTGCTGAAAATTCGCTGGGTAAAGGAGTATTCTTAATGTTGTTTCGAGCTTGGCGGTAAATTTAACATTCTACGTGAGTAATTCTTTTAATCGGATTTAACCTATTGTTTTACAAGTAAATATTTTATTTGTTGGGAGAAATTCGTGTCTTTGGATTACAATGAGCGAAAATCGCGTTAAAATGCGCGCTTTCCCGGGGCTGTGATCCCGGAGTCGGCGGATGACGGCCAAAGACAGCCAGACTTTTTAATGCTGATTTTCCAAAAGGCTATTAGGAGCTACAAAATATTATGAGCAGCATCGAAGAAAGAGTTAAAAAAATTGTTGCCGAACAACTCGGTGTTAAAGAAGATGAAGTCAAGAATGAGGCGTCTTTCGTCGAAGACCTTGGTGCGGATTCTTTGGATACAGTCGAACTGGTGATGGCGCTTGAGGAAGAGTTCGAGACGGAAATTCCAGACGAAGAAGCCGAGAAAATCACAACTGTGCAACTCGCGATTGATTACATCAACGAGAATTTGGCGTAGTCCTGACTGTCCTGTCAAAAGCTTTTCGTCTTAGTAAAGCCGTTACTATGCTTCATAGTACGGCTTTTATTTTATGCGCGGTCGCCCTGATGTGATTGCAGGGTTTAGCCGCTATTGCTGCAATGAAACTGTTTTGGGGAGACAAACGTGCACCGCAAGCGAGTGGTAGTCACCGGCATGGGTATGGTAAGCCCCGTCGGCAACAATATTGAGGAATCCTGGCAAGCGGTATTGGCCGGCAAAAGCGGTGCAGCTCCCATCGAATCCTTTGATGCTTCCGCGTTTACGACACGCTTCAGTGCCTCAGTGAAAAACCTGGATCTATCACCCTATATTGCTGAAAAGGAAGCACGCAAGATTGATCAGTTTATTCAGTTTGGGATGGTCGCTGGTATACAGGCGTTTGAAGATAGCCGGTTGCAGGTAACCGATCAAAACGCTCACAGGATTGCCTGCTACATTGGTTCTGGGATAGGCGGACTCGGTTCCATTGAATCAACAGCCCTCGCGATTCGCGACCGTGGTCCGCGCCGTGTCTCTCCTTTCTTTGTTCCTGGCTCAATTATTAACATGATTGCCGGTAACCTGTCGATAAAATACGGTTTCAAAGGAGCCAATATCGCCGTTACTACCGCCTGCACCACATCGACTCACTGTATTGGCCTCGCAGCGCGGGAAATTCTTTCCGGCTACGCCGACGTCGCCTTTTGTGGTGGCGCTGAAATGGCGACTACACCTGTCGGGATTGGCGGCTTTGCAGCAGCACGAGCGCTTTCGACCCGTAACGATGAGCCGGAAAAAGCCAGTCGTCCATGGGATGCGGATCGGGACGGGTTCGTGCTCGGCGACGGCGCGGGAGTTCTTGTTCTTGAAGAGTACGACCACGCGAAAGCACGGGGCGCGAAAATCTATGCGGAACTGATCGGCTTTGGCGCCAGTGCAGATGCGTTTCACATGACGTCACCGCCGGAACAGGGTGACGGCGCAGCGATGTCCATGCGATATGCGTTGAACGATGCCGGCATCGAGCCGGATCAAGTGCAACATATCAACGCGCATGGGACTTCGACGCCGGCCGGAGACCTTGCCGAGTGCAATGCTGTGAAATCCGTATTCGATACGCATGCCGTGAATCTTACGGTTTCGTCTACAAAATCCATGACGGGGCACTTGTTGGGTGCCGCAGGTGCGGTGGAGGCCATATTCACGGTTTTGGCAATACGCGACCAGGTGGCACCGCCGACCATTAACCTCGAGAACCCGGGCGCCGGCTGCGATCTCAATTTCGTTCCGCACACGGCACAACGTCAGAAAATCGATATTGCCATCAGTAACTCATTTGGTTTTGGCGGAACCAATGGCACGCTGGTTTTTCGGAAAGCGTGAATATCGGGATTACCTATGACTAAAAGGACGGGTCCGTCAGACACAAGGTCGTGCAAGGTTCCGCCCGGCCAGGCTGACGGCATCGGCATTCTTGTCAATGGCGAATGGCAAGCGGACCTTCCCGTCAAAGATCGTGGACTGCAGTACGGTGACGGGCTTTTTGAAACCCTGCTCTATTACGATCAGGGTCTGCCGCTACTGGAACGTCACCTGGCAAGACTGAGGCTCGGGTGCGAACGGTTACGGATCCCGTATCGACATAGCGAGCTCTCGACTGGCTTGCAAAAAATGCTATCCGCACTTCAGGGAGCAGGAAATAGCCCCGATCGCAGTATCATTAAACTCATTGTGACACGCGGCAATGGTGGTATTGGTTATTTTCCTCCCTCGGCCGAAGAAACCAATCCGACGATAATTATCCAATCGTTGCCTCTGCATCAACTCCGTCATGCGGAGGGCATCGAGCTGGTGTTGTGCCCTGCGGCCCTGGGAGAAAACAGTCTACTGGCTGGCATAAAGCACCTCAATCGCCTGGAGTATGTTCTGGCAGCCGCCGCATCGGGCTATTCTGATGGCCGGACGCAGCCGCTATTGCTGAATCAGCATGAGCACATTATAGAAACACTACACCACAATATTTTCGTCGTGAAAGGAGGTGATCTCCTGACGCCAGAGTTGCATAACTGTGGGGTCGCCGGTATTTTGCGCGGCTTGATTATCGAGTCGGTTGCGCCGGAGCTCGGGCTGAATGTAAAGGAGTGCTTTATGAAGTCGGTGATGCTCTCCGATGCGGATGAAATTTTCATCTGTAATAGCGTTCGTGGCGTCTGGCCCGTGACCAGGGTGGGTGGGATTAGCTGGCGAATCGGCCCCATTACAAAGGCGATCCAGCAGTGGCTGGCAATCAACCTGGAGAATGCTTATGTCTAGGTGGATTACACGGCTCTGCGTCCTGTTCGTACTTGTCGGGCTGGTTGCGGGGCTGGCGACTGCTGCGTTTTTCTGGCGGTGGCTGCATACCGAGACGCCTGTGCCTGACGGGCAGATTGTGGTGGTAGAGAAAGGGGCCTCGTTACAGCGTGTGGCCCGTCGCTTAAATGATGAGCACGATCTTCGATGGCCCGAAGTCTGGCGCCTGTACGCGCGGTTTTTGGCGAACGAGCCTGTCAAGGCCGGGGAGTATCGGCTCTCGGGAATGGAATCACCGGTGTCGATACTGCGACATCTCCAGTCAGGCGATGTGATCACCTACCAGGTTACTTTGGTTGAAGGGCTAACCTATCGCGATTATGTCAGAACGCTGGCAGAGACTCCACGGCTGCAAGTCCTGCTGCCTGCTGATGATTTCGACCGGCAATTGGAACTGCTCGACCTGAACATTGATCACCCGGAGGGCGAGTTTTTTCCGGACACCTACACTTATATAGCCGGCACCACAGATGTTTCTATCCTGCGACGTGCGCATCAGCGGTTGCGGGCGACCCTGGAGCGTGAATGGGCGAATCGTAGTGACGGGCTTCCCTACGAAACCCCGCGTGAAGCGTTGATAATGGCCTCGCTGATTGAGCGGGAAACCGGCGTGGAATACGAAAGGGCGACGATTGCCGGTGTTTTCGTGCGCAGACTTCAACGCGGAATGCGATTGCAGACTGATCCGACGGTCATATATGGGATGGGCGCCGATTATAATGGCAAAATTACTCGCCGCGATCTGCGCGAGCCGACGCCATACAATACCTATGTAATCAAAGGGTTGCCGCCGACTCCCATCGCGATGCCGGGCTTGGCCGCAATTCGTGCCGCCCTACACCCCGAACCTGGTGACACGCTGTTTTTTGTCGCAAAGGGCGACGGGTCCCATCATTTTTCTGTCACGCTGGAGGAGCACAATCGCGCGGTTCGCCAGTACCAGCTTGAGCGTGCAGCCGACTATCGCTCTTCGCCTGCGCCCGGAGCGACGCCATGAAGGGTAAATGTAGTCCCCGTGGGTTGTTTATTACGCTCGAGGGAGTGGAAGGTGTTGGGAAAACCACAAATCTGGAGTTTATAGCGCGGTGGTTGTCTGCCCGTCAGATACCGTTGGTAGTGACCCGAGAGCCCGGTGGAACAGAAGTAGGGGAGCGTATACGTGCCTTGCTACTGGACGATACGTTATCGACGATGCATCCTGTAACCGAATTAATGCTGATCGCTGCAGCGCGGGCGCAACATATCAACGAGGTTATTCGGCCCGCTCTGAAAGCGGGCAGATGGGTTCTCTGCGACCGTTTTACAGATGCGACCTATGCATACCAGGGTGGCGGCAGGCAGCTGCCACTTGCCCTGATAGCGCAATTGGAATCGCTTGTTCAGGAAGACTTTCAGCCGGACAAGACTTTTTTTCTGGATCTGGATGTAGCCGCCGGATTGCGAAGAGCGGCCTCGCGCGGCGCGGCGGATCGGTTTGAGCAGGAGAACAAAGATTTTTTTGAAGATGTCCGTACGGCATATTGGCAGCGCATTAAAGAAAATCCTGGACGATTCGAGGTTATTGACGCAGGGCCGCCATTGCCGGAAGTTCAGACGCAAATCGCGGCTCGGTTGCAGCAATTGGTCACGAGCAGGGAGGCATAGCCGTGATTTTCCGACCCATTGTTCCGTCGGAATACCTTTTTTTGTGCTCCTGGCCATTGCGTTTCGGGGTTTAAATAATGGTTATTGACGAATCAGGGGTAAAAGCAGTGGGGCGACTACCCTATTCGTGGTTGCTCACCCCCTGGAAGCAGTTGCTTCAATGCACTGAACAGAAGCGTCTTCCCCATGCAATATTATTGGTGGGTCCCCAGGGCACCGGACTGCAGGCGTTGGCGAGCGCCATGGGCGAGTACCTTCTTTGTTCTACGCCGCTCAATGGTCATGCCTGCGGTCGGTGCAAGGCATGTGGGCTGCTATTGGCCGGTAGCCATCCCGACATGTTTGCCATTACCCCGGAAGGGAAAGGCAAATCGATCAAAATTGACCAAATCCGGACGGTAATGGATATCACGTCTACCACCGCCCAGCAAGGTGGTCGGCGAGTGATCCTGCTTACTCCAGCGGAGGCCATGAATCGAAATGCGGCGAATGCCTTGTTGAAGGGGCTGGAAGAGCCGGGCGATAACTGTGTGTACATACTGGTCAGTGAGTCTGCGGCACAGGTTTTGCCGACTATCCGCAGCCGGTGCAGGCGGTTTGATGTCCCTCTCCCTGAGATAGCGGTTGCCCGCGACTGGCTCATTCGCCAGGGGGTATCTGACGCCGACCGGCTGCTTGCTGAGGCGGGCGGGCGACCGCTGCTGGTGACGCAATGGTGCGAGCAGAACCTTTATGCCCAAAGAGACCAGATGATGGATGCCGTGGCCAGGGTAATTGATGGGCAACTATCGGAGTCTGCGGCCGCGAAGCTGCTGGGGGCCTACGACCCCATATGGGTGGTTGACCAGTTACAAAGTACCTTGCTGGCGACCATCAAGAAAAAAAGCGATGCAAGTAATTCAGCGCCGGACAATGTCTTGATCAAAAGTTTCGAGATACATGAGCCACGTGTGCTATGTCTGTTGTTTGACGCTGCGACCCGGCGAAAACAGTGGCTGTTAAGCAGTGCGAACCCCAATGTCGAGCTGTTGATGGCGGACCTTCTGGTGGAGTTTCGGGGAGAATAGACGAGATAACCGACTTAAAACATTGAATTCTGCCTGGATGCAACTATTTTTCAATGAGGGAATCCGGATTCTTATTTGCACGGAGCCCAATCCATTCGAGGTGAAACTGATGAAAGGACTAGGTGGACGTAACGGCATTTTATCGCTGACAATTCGCGATAAGGCCGTTCTGTACGCAGCATATATGCCCTTCGTGCAAAATGGCGGGTTATTCATCCCAACCGGGAAAACCTATAGCTTGGGGGATGAAGTTTTCATGTTGTTGAACCTGATGGATGAACCCGAAAAGATCCCGGTGGCGGGACGTGTGATCTGGATCACACCAAAGGGGGCCCAGGGAAATCGGGCGGCGGGTATTGGGGTTCAGTTCAGCGGTGAAGACGACATTGCGTCGAAAAAGATAGAAACTTACCTTGCCGGTTCACTCGAATCCGACCGTCCGACCCACACTATGTAACGCTTCAACCCTTAAATCCCTCAAAAGATTAACCCCCCTCTCAAATTTCCGTGTGAATCAGGTAAACTAGGGTCTATTGACGTTTCATCATCATCACCACTGCTGGCGGCCATTTTTTCGACTGGCGAGGCAGAAGAAGTGTGGTTTGGCGGTCCCAAATAAGCGACTGATAACGACGCCAGGCGGAAAAATGGCCCCAGCCCTTCGGGTTGTGCCTGAAAACGCGCCACTTGTCGTTGCTCCTCATTCATTTGGAGCGACCAAACCACATTCGTCGCGTCGGCATGCCGCATCACAAAATTGGCCCGTTTTCAGGCACAACAGAGGCGATGATGAAACGTCAACAGACCCTAACGTCTTTTTCTGGTCAGAGCCCTATGGTAGTAGATTCGCATTGTCATCTGGACCGTCTTAAGCTGGACCAATGTGGTGGCTCACTGGCGGCTGCTCTGGCATCCGCCCGTCAGGCTGGGGTCAGCCACTTGCTTTGTGTATGTATCAGTGAGGACAATAAGGATGCGGTACTCGCCATCGCTGAGTCCGATCCCGGCATATCGGCCTCTGTCGGCGTTCATCCTTCTGATGCCGGCGGAGCGGTGATTACCCCGCAGACTTTGAAGGAGTGGAGTCAGCACCCCAAGGTTGTGGCCTTGGGCGAAACAGGGCTGGATTATCACTATGGTGCGGAATTCAAGGACCACCAGTGGCTCAGCTTTGCCAATCACCTGACGGCGGCGGGCGAGTTGGGTCTCCCGGTTATTGTGCATACGCGGGAAGCGAGAGAGGATACCCTGAATTGCATTCGACAGTACGGTAATCCAGAATCAGCCGGGGTTCTGCATTGTTTTACTGAGACCTGGGAGATGGCGAAAGCGGCGATGGATCTGAATTACTATATTTCCATTTCCGGTATCGTAACATTCAAGAATGCGGAAGAGTTGCGGTCTGTTGCGCGCCAGGTACCGCTGGACCGGCTGCTTGTTGAAACCGATTCGCCTTACCTCGCACCGATGCCGTATCGTGGAAAATCAAATCAGCCCCGGTATGTAGTTGATATTGCCCATTTTGTCGCCGAACTTCGTGGGATACCTTTCGAGGTGCTGGCAGAGCAGACGACCAGGAATTTTTTCAACCTGTTTTCCAAAGCTGCGGAAAAGCGATAGTGCCACATATACGCCGGTGGTTCTGTGCCGTTTTAACGACCCGGGGTTTTTTAATTATGCAGCGCCGCTTGTCGTCACTGTCCGGATCGACCGGATTTGTTCCAGAGCAGATCGGAAACGCGCTGTATCTTTAAGGGTATAAAGCGATTAACAGGCTGGCAAGCATATAACCAAGCCCTGCGCCCGCAATCACATCGCTTGGAAAGTGCACTCCAAGGATTACTCGCGCGATGCCTACTGTGATTGCCCAGGGGTAAAGCACCCAGGCCGCCCAGGGGAATACCGACGCGAAAATGCAGGCCACCAGAAATGCGGCGGACGTATGACCGGAAGGGAAGCTGAATTTGTCTGTGGGTTCAATGACGCTGTAAAAGCCGGGGATTGCTGCAGGGGGCCGGTTGCGCTTGAAGTAACCCTTGAACAGGGTATAGCAGGCGCGCTCGGCAAAAAATCCTCCTGCCATCAGGGCAGCGAGATGCCATTTTTGGAGCAGCAGCACGATGATGCCTGCGAGAACATAAAGGTGGCCGTCAGCGCTGCGTGACGATGCTCTTGCAATAGCTATTGCCAGGATGCGGTTCTTGCGCTTCAGGCACCATTGAAATGTCCGTAGGTCGAGATTATGAATGGTTTCCAATAGTCGCATTTATAAGCTCCGTCTGCGGTAAACAATGCGCGACGTATATAAATTCGCTGGGTCGCCACTTTATGTCTTGATGATAGCGAATTATAAAAGGAACGGCGGCTTACGCTGGCCAGGCAGACTTGATCCATCAGCGCTACCGGAACTCTGGTGTCCGCTGGGATGGTATTGTAGAGTCTGCGCTTTGGCGGAAGGCAATGACTATTTATCATCCCACAGGGCAGGATACAAGATCTATGCAAAATAAAATCCTTTCAATGCTCGAGATGCAGGAGCTTATGAACCGGAAAATCCATCCACACTGGCGCAGCCAGGGATTTGAATGGTACCGCGCCATCTGGATTGAATGTGCTGAACTGATGGACCACTATGGCTGGAAATGGTGGAAGCGGCAGAGTGCCGATTTGGATCAGGTAATTCTTGAGATTATCGATATCTGGCATTTCGGTTTAAGTGACATGCTGACTGATAGCGAGGATTTGCATCTGATATCGGAAAATATAGAGCAACAGCTTGGATGTCCTACAGCAAGCGGTAAGGATTTGCGGGCTGCTGTCGAAAACTTCGCGTGTATTGTGCTTGGATCCCGACGTTTTGATCTGGCTTCGTTTGCACGTCTGATGCAGGCAGCTGATTTACCGTTTGATGAGCTGTATCGTATCTATATGGGCAAGAATGTCCTGAATTTTTTTCGTCAGAACAATGGCTACCTGGAGGGGACTTACAAAAAGATCTGGAGTGGCCGCGAAGACAATGCACATCTGATCGAGGTTCTTCAGCAGCTCAATGTGAACAGTCCGCACTTTCAGAAAGATATCTACAGTGGGCTTTCGGACAGGTATACACAAACGCTCTGTTGAAGCAGGGCGGTAGCGAACGCCGGGCAGATGACTTTTCTTCTGGAGTTTAATTATAATGCCACTCGCAGTTTAAGAGCGGCTACACCAAATACACACTTCAACAACCAACGGAGATCCATAGTGAAAGCACCCGTACGAGTAGCCGTCACCGGCGCAGCAGGTCAAATCAGCTATTCCTTATTGTTCCGCATAGCGTCGGGAGAAATGTTGGGTAAAGACCAGCCGGTCATATTGCAACTTCTGGAGATCACACCAGCCATGGGTGCGCTCAAGGGCGTTGCTATGGAGCTTGATGACTGCGCGTTTCCGTTGCTCAGTGATATCGTTTGCACTGACGATGCCTCCGTCGCCTTTAAGGACGCAGATTACGCTTTACTGGTGGGCGCAAGGCCGCGTGGACCGGGCATGGAGCGAAAAGACCTTTTGGAGGCAAACGCCGCTATTTTCTCGATTCAGGGCAAGGCGATAAATGATCATGCGTCGCGTGATATAAAAGTGTTGGTTGTTGGTAACCCTGCCAATACCAACGCGTTGATTGCACAACGCAACGCGCCGGATATTGATCCCCGCCAGTTCACTGCCATGATGCGACTCGACCACAATCGGGCGCTTACCCAGTTGAGCCATAAACTGGACGTCAAGCTGAAGGATGTGTGCAAAATGACCATATGGGGTAACCATTCTTCTACCCAGTATCCCGATCTTTTTCATGCCCAGGTAAATGGCGAGGTCGCCATCGAAAAAGTTGATCAGACCTGGTACGAGGCGCATTTTATTCCCACGGTTCAGCAGCGCGGCGCCGAAATTATATCCGCTCGAGGCGCATCCAGCGCGGCATCTGCCGCGAATGCAGCTATATGCCATATGCGCGACTGGGTATTGGGTACGGCTGACGGAGACTGGACGAGTATGGGTGTCTACAGTGATGGAAGTTATGGAATAGAAGAAGGGCTTATTTATTCCTTTCCGTGCGAATGTAAGAACGGACAGTGGACGATAGTGCAGGGGCTGGACATCGACCCGTTTTCGCGCAATCGAATGCAATTGACGGAGCAGGAACTTAAGGATGAGCGGGATGCAGTTAAATCCCTGCTTCCAGCCTGACGTCGGACAAACAGGTATCAGGCGCGCTGGTATCGGTCTGAATCTGCCGGTTTTTACTTTCAGGATTTAATGGGCCGTGGCGGCCCGCGACCTTCTTGTTCGATATCCGGGTTGTTCTGTTCGATAGACATTCGGGGAGGCAGGTGGTGATTCCGGAATGAATCACCAAAACTTTTGCGGACGGATTTGGTTGGACTGGGGCGCCTTTATTTAACGCGCTGAAACTGGAGGTGTTGATTGGCTATTATTGAAGCCGGGAATGTCGCTCCGACATTCACTTTGACTAACCAGCATGCTGCGCAGGTCAGTCTGAAAGACCTGCGCGGAAAAATTGTCATCGTTTATTTTTATCCGAAGGCCTCGACGCCTGGCTGTACGACCCAGGCCTGTGGTATTCGGGATAACCTGGCTCAACTGGGCGGGGAAAATGTGGTGGTGCTGGGCATCAGTCCGGATCCCGTCGCCCGGCTCAAAAAATTTCATGATAAATATCAATTGAACTTCGATCTTTTATCCGATGAAAGTCATTCGATAGCTGAGGCCTACGGAGCCTGGGGTCCGAAGAAATTTATGGGCCGGGAGTATATGGGTATTTTGCGATCGACTTTCATCATTGATGAAGCTGGAGTGGTTGCCCATGTCATCGAAAAAGTGAACACGAAAACCCATCATAACGACCTGATAAAGTGGGTGACCGAGCGGGCCAAAACCGGTTAGCGGGTCGGTGATAGCCGTTTCCCTGGAGCATACCGATTCCAGTAGATACGCGTCGCTCACGACCTTTTGAGTCGTGTTTTATCATGCGAATCTTTCTGCATCTGCCTGTAGGTTCAAGACTATCCTGCGTAGTCATTCCTCACGACGTCAACCATCAATTAAGATAGCCCAAGGGGCATTTTCCCGATCTTCTCCTTTTCAACCGGCGTTGTTCTGACGCTGCCTTTTCCTGTTACTTGTGAATGTTGAAATCAGGTTGGCCCGTTAGGCGTGTTCTGACGTATTGACTGTAATACGTTTGCTGATATTGACCAAAAAGGGATGCAGAAAAAAGCGAACTTAAGTACCATTGAGTCGTTGCTTTGAGTTAACATGCTAATTAAATTAACCGGGTAAAGCCGCGCCACCTCCCATTCCAGTGACATTTCTCTGTAAACATTCGGCCTCCTATCGTTGGCCTGGGAGTCGTTCATCATGGACGCTGCAATAAATGAATAACTCTGTAAAAGGTAATCGTTTTGAAGTATTCTGCTGATAGTCAATTGGTCGATGATCCTGGTGCTGATATTGGGGACGTCGATATATCCCGTTCGAATATGGTGGCCAGAACCATACATCTTTATCGAATGCTGTTGGGTGCCGGGCGGGTGACAGGGGATAGTTCCGGTCTCCAGCAGCTCCTGACGTGTGGATGCCGGCAATTCAGCCTTGATTACGCGTTACTGATACGACGCCTGTCACAGCAGGTGGCCGAAGTGTGTTGCGCCGTGGCCCCTGACGGCGAGGAGGAGACTTACTTTGTCGGGCAGCATTTGCCCCTCGAAAACACCCCGACTGCGTCGGTTTTTGATACAAAAAGTACCGTAAGTTTCCGAAAGGGCGCAAATATAGGTGATTACCCCGACGGCTTTGCGTATAATGGCGTGGGTATTAACGTGTATCTTGGAGCCTGGATTCAACCGTCTACATCGGATCCTATGGCGCTTTGTCTGTTCTCGTCAACGGGCAAGCGCGATGAGTTCAGCTCGCAGGATATTGAAATTATTGGGCTATTGGCTGAAGGAGTGGCCTTTATGGTAGATTTACAGAAATCGCAGGCGCAGCGCAAGCTGACCGATCAGGCAATGCTTGCGTTGGGTTCCGTTAAAACGCTGGAAGAGTATCTTCAGCAGGCCAGGCTTCCGGAAGTCTATGGCGTCCCTGCGCGCGTTGTTGAAGTTTTACAGCGACGAGTCGGACATGCGCCGCTCAGCATAGGGCACATTGCGGATGAGTTGAACCTGTCTAAACGAACCTTGCAACGTCGATTGCAACAGCAAGACATAAGTTTCGCTGATTTGCGGGATCAGGTTCGTTTTCATCATTCAATCGACTATCTGATCAAGCAACACCTCAGTATCGACAGCATCTCGGCGTCGCTGGATTTTTCGGATCGAACCAGTTTTACCAACGCGTTCAAACGATGGACGGGCCTGTCGCCCAGTGCATTCCGTAAGCTTTTCCGGGATTATGTATAGAGGGGAGTTGTGGGGATTCGGGGCTCAGATTGTACGCTTCGGGTCCCGAAATCAAGATCCACCCCGGAAATTCCTGGTTTCCAAATTGCCCTCGAAATCCAAAACGGGTAAAGTTAGCCCCCCCATTCCGTTATTCTAACTGATAATAAAACGAGGCCAATACATGTCGTTGTTTATTTCCGAGGCCGTTGCGCAAACGCAAACCGCCCCGCCGGCCGGCGGTGGTATAGCGCAGTTCATTATGCTGGGCGGCCTGTTTGCCATTATGTATTTTGTGCTTATACGTCCTCAGCGCAAGCGTCAAAAGGAACACCAGGCTTTAGTTGAGGCGCTCTCAAAGGGCGATGAGGTTGTGATGGCCAGTGGAATGCTGGGCAAAATTACCGAAGTTGGTGATGCCTACCTTACAGTCGATGTTGGAAACAATGTAGAGCTGAAATTCCAGAAATCGGCCGTGCATGCCGTATTGCCAAAAGGGACAATAAAAGCCATTTAATGCAGCAGGGGGATACCGGTCTTTGTTATGCTTTATCGACTGAAATCAGCCAGGACTGCCTTCTGTGACGATCCCCTCGCTACCTCCCAGAATATCTCTAGCGCATTTACCAACCCCTTTTTATCCGTTAAAGCGACTCTCGGCCAGGGTGGGCGGTCCGATGATATGGATAAAAAGGGACGACCTGACCGGCTTTGAACTGAGCGGGAATAAGGTGCGAAAGCTTGAGTTCCTGCTTGCTGACGCGCTCGGTCGAAACGCTGACGTAATCATTACCTGCGGAGGTGTCCAGTCAAACCATTGTCGAGCGACTGCATTTGCTGCAGCGCGACTGGGTCTGCGGTGTCACCTGTTGTTGCGGGGAGATAGGCCACAAGCCCCTGACGGCAATAATCTGCTGGCGACGATCGCCGGCGCTGAATGTTCCTACTATCCGCCTGCCAGCTGGAAAAACCTGGATGATCATTTTGCTGTCTGGGTCGAACACTATCGCCGACAGGGATTAAACGCATATTGCATCCCGACAGGCGCCAGTAATGCGCTGGGTTTGTGGGGCTATATTCTGGCTGCGCACGAACTCGTTGATAATTTTTCGGACTGCGGTGTCACCATGGATATGGTCTGCTGTGCGACAGGATCTGGCGGTACGCATACCGGCCTGGCGTTAGGCCTTTCCCGTCTGGCCCCGGATGTGAATGTTCGTGCGTATGCCGTATGTGACGACCGGCGTTATTTTGAAGAGAAGGGCGCTGAAGACCTGCGCGATTGGGATAGAACCTGGCAATCTTCGCGATCGTCCCGGGACGTTCGACTCGAAATCGAAGACGGTTATATCGGTCGCGGTTACGCGTTGGCTGACGTCCCAGTTTTTGAAACCATCGAGATGGTCGCTCAGACAGAAGGTATCATTTTGGACCCTGTGTACACGGGTAAAGCCTTTCATGGCTTGATTGATCAAATAAAGTCGGGAATGACAGATCACTGCAGTAATGTAGCTTTTATTCATACAGGCGGCGCATTCGGTCTATATCCGTATAGAGACAGGTTCGAAGCAGGATAGCGGTATGCCTGTATAAAATCGTCGCTGCCGCGTCTTTCGGTCGCCAGAGTGCGACAGGGCTGTCTGGCCTGGTCGCTCGTCGGATAGTTGGGTTATTGAGGGGGCGGGTTCCTTCTTCCCTGCTAATCTATTCACATGGTGATCATTTCCGATAAGAAGCGTGGTGTTATGAGCGGCAATACCATAAGCGATTTTAATTGCCCCGGGTCCGGATCCTAAGGGGCTGCAAATGATCAATCAGATCCTTTTCGCGACAGACCTGAGTGTATGTACGCCATATTGCCTGATGCACGTTGAAGCGCTGGCTGTTAAATTCGACGCCAAAATAAACATAGTGCATGTGGTGCCGCCGCTGGAGGAACTGGCTGCCGCCGTCGTAAGAAGCCATTGCTCAGATCTGGTCAAGCAGGAAGTATTGAATACGCCTCACATCAAAGGCCTGTTGGAATCCTTAAAGGAGACAATATTCGAAACACTGCTGCGTGAGCCATTTGATGATTCAGGATTGCTCGAGCGAGTCATGGATATCTGCGTGTTGGCTGGCCAGCCGGCGAACGTTGTACTCGATGTCGCCGAAACGCTGCAATCAGACCTTATCGTTATTGGCAGCCAGGGCGTGAATAGTCTGGATGGTCGCCTGCTTGGATCTGTGGCTGCCAGGATACTCCAGCTATCACGGCGCCCTGTCTATATGATCCCTATGATGGATCGCGCGCATGTGTACGGTACGCAATATGGTGCAACGCTTGCGCGTTCCAAAAGGGCGTAACCGGTCCGTCCGGGGCCAGGCCAATTGCTATGCCGGGCAGTAGCGGGCATTATATAAAAAAGTATGGCTATAACGTTTTTTTTGTAAGCGAAACTTCTGAGCAGTGCTAGATTTAATCTAGGTTGGAAACTAAAGCATTTTCCTACTATGCTTGTTAAGCATATTTTTTAATATTCTTATAATCAAATGACTGCACCTAAAGCTCGTGGCGCAGCTCATTTAATGTTCTACCGCCGCCATCCGGAGGGCATATGAAACTGCAGCAGTTGAGATATATCTGGGAGGTTGCGCATCATGACCTTAACGTGTCTGCCACAGCCCAAAGCCTCTATACATCCCAACCTGGCATCAGCAAACAGATCCGTCTGCTGGAAGATGAACTGGGTGTCGAGATTTTTTCGCGAAGTGGAAAGCATTTAACCCGCGTTACTCCTGCTGGAGAGGCTATTTTACGCACAGCCGGAGAGATACTCCGCAAAGTGGAGAGCATCAAGCAGGTCGCTCAGGAATTCAGTAATGAGCGGAAGGGCAGCCTCTCCATCGCAACAACCCATACCCAGGCCCGTTATGCATTACCCCGAGTCATCGGTGATTTTATTCGCAAATACCCGGATGTTTCTCTACATATGCATCAGGGGACACCGATGCAGATTTCGGAAATGGCTGCAGATGGTTCCGTCGATTTTGCCGTCGCAACCGAAGCGCTGGAATTATTTAGTGACCTGATAATGCTTCCTTGTTATCGATGGAATCGATGCATATTAGTTCCGAAAAATCATCCACTTACGCAAATATCCAAGATATCACTTGAAGATGTGGCCAAGCACCCGATCGTGACCTATGTTTTTGGCTTTACGGGTCGTTCGAAGCTGGACGAAGCTTTCCTTGAGCACGGGCTTGCTCCCAAAGTCGTTTTCACTGCCGCGGACGCCGACGTCATCAAGACCTATGTTCGCCTGGGGTTAGGTATAGGAATTGTCGCGAAGATGGCCTACAAGCAGGGCGACGATTCGGATCTTGTGGCACTGGATGCCAGCCATCTCTTTAAGCCCAGCATTACGAAGATCGGGTTCCGTCGAGGGACATTCATCCGCGGCTTTATGTATGAATTCATTGAGAAGTTCGCGCCACATCTGACGCGGGATGTTGTGAATGAAGCATTTAGCTGCCACTCAAAAATGGAGCTGGACGAATTGTTTTCCGGTATTGAGCTGCCCGTTTACTGATCACTACGGCAAGTTCCGAGCAATTCGGAACTTGCTGGAACAGCTGTTAATTTCAAGCGGGTGGACACAGGCCCACCGTGGGATTTTCATTGTTGCTTTCAGCCGAGCGAATCATTCTGCTCCAGGTTGGCGACGTGCAGACCGCATTCCTTTTTAGTGGCATCCTCCCACCACCAGCGGCCTTCCCGTTCATGCTGCCCCGGGGTTACCGGACGGGTGCAGGGTTCGCACCCTATCGAGATAAATCCTTTTTCGTGCAAAGCATTGTAAGGTACCTCGTAAGCCCGAATATAATCCCAGACTTGCGTCAATGTCCAGTTGGCCAGCGGATTGAACTTTGTAAGCGACCCTTCGGGCCGGGCGAATCCAGAGTCTTCCTGAACGACCGGAATATGACCGCGGGTCCCAGGGCTTTGATCTTTTCTCTGGCCCGTTATCCATGCATCAAGAGTCAGTAGTTTCTGCCGCAATGCGGCAATCTTGCGGATTCCACAACATTCGTTGTGGCCGTCTTCATAGAAGCTGAACAGGCCTTTTTGTGAGACAAATGCACTCAATTCGTCGGCATTCGGCGAAAGTATTTCAATATTTACCCCGTAACGCTGCCTCACCAGATCAATAAAACGGTAGGTTTCGGCGTGCAAACGACCGGTGTCCAGGCTGAAAACCTGAAAGCTGTCGGTGATCTGAGCCGCCATGTGAATGAGAACAACATCTTCTGCTCCGCTGAATGAGATCGAGATCCTGTCGAAAGAATCCAGAGCATATTTCAAAATTTGCTGGGGGGTCTTGTTCTGAAACAGCTGGTCGGTCTGGATAATATCTTCTTTATTCATTACTTACCTCAAGTGGAACCGGTTCACGTGTCGGAGCAGAATGGCGCGGGACGCGGGGCGCGCAGGATACCAGAGTGACCGAACATTTAGAAAGACCGGGCAGCTATACCGTCATAACCGACAGTGATAACGCCCCTTGCACGGAATGTCCGAACACAGAAGCGTCTTTTCCTGAGGGATTTCGGCCCACCAGGGCAGACGATCGGTCGAGCCGGCGCACAAATAATTGCATCCGGCAGACGAAATCGCTAGATTAGCCGGTTTTCTGGTACCTTCTGTCAAAACGCCAGCATCGCTGCATCGTCAGGCGCGCAGGTATATTGCGAGCCGCCGTGTCCGACGATGCTGGAGGCCGGGGGGTAACGTAATCTGAAATCACATTGAGGAGCATGGCCATGGAAATCGCGTGTCTGGACCTGGAAGGGGTTCTTATTCCTGAAATATGGGTGAAATTTGCTGAGAAAACAGGAATAGAAGCGCTGAAAGCCACGACCCGGGATATACCGGACTACGACGAGTTGATGACCATGCGCCTGCGTATTCTGGCAGAGCACAAACTGGGGCTGAACGAGATCCAGTCCGTGATCGCGACGCTTGCGCCGCTGGATGGCGCCAGGGAGTTTCTGGATTGGCTGCGGGAGCGCTTTCAGGTTGTCATACTATCTGACACCTATTACGAGTTTGCCGGCCCCCTGATGGCGCAACTCGGATACCCGACCCTGTTATGCCACAAACTAACCGTTGACGCCTCTGGTGCTGTCACGGCATATAATCTTCGTCAGGCAAATCCCAAGCGTCAGGCCATCTGCGCGTTCAAGACGCTATATTATCGAACGATTGCTGCCGGTGATTCCTACAATGACACAACCATGTTGGCGGAAGCAGACGCCGGGATACTTTTTCACGCGCCCCAGAACGTTATTGAGGAGTTTCCGCAGTTTCCGGCGGTACATACCTTTGCCGATCTGAAAATAGAGTTCCTGAAGGCGAGTCTGCGAGATCTGCCCGCCTAGCGCCCAATGTGGAATGACATCAGGCAGCATGTGTATTGGCTTTTCAGGTTAACTTGCCGTGGCCATCCAGTGCGCGGCAAAGTCTGGCCACCTTCTGGCAGGATTCATGGAATTCCTGCTCGGGGTCGGATGCCTCCACAATGCCTCCGCCACCCCAGCAATATATTCTGTTGTGCTCCTGATAAAAAGTGCGAATGGCTATATTGAAATCCGTGCGGTCGTTTGTGCTGAGATAACCGATCGCACCACAGTAGACGCCCCGTGGGTGCGGTTCGAGTTCTTCGATAATCTCCATTGATCGCTTTTTGGGGGCGCCGGTTATAGAGCCACCCGGAAAGCAGGAGAGCAGAAACTCGAAGTGACCGAGATCGGGCACAAGTTGTCCTTCAATGGTACTCACCAGATGATGAACATTGGCGAAACTCTGTAATTGAAACAAGGTGGGTACCTTCACGGTGTTGGGAAGGCAGTGGCGGTTAAAATCATTGCGCAGAAGATCGACGATCATCAGGTTCTCGGCGCGGTTTTTTGCGCTAACCTGTAGCTGCTCCCGTTGCTGCCGATCCTTTACATGGTCACTCAGGCGGGCCGCCGTTCCCTTGATGGGCTGGGTCACTACCCGGCGTTGGTTCATTTCTACAAACCGTTCGGGCGATATTGAGAGTATCGCGGTCCCATTGGGCAGCCCGATGTATGCACTGAACGGACTGGGTACGGCTTTCCTCAGCGCATGGAATGCCATGCTCGCGCTGCCTTCAAAGTTCGCACTAAAACGCTGCGCATAATTCACCTGATAACAGTCTCCCTCCACGATATAATGTTTTATCGAGCGCAATGCGTCCAGATAATAAGATCTGGATTGATCCGCCACGAAGTTACTGCAGGTAAAGGAACGCGTCACGGCGGGCCTCGTCAGCGCAATGTTGACCATTGTTTGCGTCTGTAGAGGGCACGCGCGTGTAAAGAGCAGCTGGCAGACGCGCAATGTATGGTCCTGTATGATCGCCCAGTCGTACCATCCGAACCACGTATCACCGCAGGAATAGGGTGGCCGGTGTTCCAGGCCGAACCAGGAATGGCGGGCCTGGTAACCGATGAATCCTATCCAGCCACCCGTGAAGGGGAGACGGTCCCCGTCCATATTGCGGGCGCTACTCAGTTGGCGCTGAATGGCGTCCAAGAGTGCAGGCGCGGGGCAGTTTCCGATATCCATCGTCGGAAGCGCGGTCAATATATCGAAGCGCGACGATTCGCCTCCGTTGTTGCCGCTGTGCAGCCAGACACAACCAGGCAGCTGGCTCAGGCGATCAAAATAGTGTGCGCTGTCGTGGAAATATGGAAGTTCGGTGATGTTCAAAATTGACTCAATAGATACATGTCGGTACCGATAGGACGGTTCGCAAATGGACGGTTTGCGGGTCAGAGGGCGGGATGTATTCTACCGGAATTTCGAGAGGAGGAAGCAATTATGGACTTTTACGCACTGGCAGACCTGGCAGATATGTTCGATGGTTTCAGGCAGGCCATTCGGGTTGGGCGTAAATCGCTGCTTCTTATTCAGGATCAGGGGCAGCACTATATTATTGAGAACCGGTGCCCGCATATGGATGCTCCCCTCGCATCCAGTGCGATAGCCAATGGTCAGATTATTTGCCGCGCACACGGCATCGCATTCAGCCTGCGGGATGGCTGTGCACAGGGCCCTTTGTCCAATGTTATTGACGGACTGACGTTTTTCCCCGTGCATTACGATGGCAATCGGGTTGGCGTATTGCTCGAGGGAGCGTCGCTCTAACGATGATTGGCGCTCTTTAAGGCGGCTGATAGGGGCTTTCAGCTTTCGTATGAATACGGCATAACTAAATGATTGACACGGTTAAACATTCCTGTAGAATGCGCGCCACTCAGCCGGGTGGTTAGCTCAGTTGGGAGAGCGACGGCCTTACAAGCCGTAGGTCACAGGTTCGATCCCTGTACCACCCACCAGAGCCAAAGTTTTAATATGCGGACCGGTAGTTCAGTTGGTTAGAATGCCGGCCTGTCACGCCGGAGGTCG
>CAYSTJ010000032.1:0-48435 GCA_964434105.1 uncultured Cellvibrionaceae bacterium
CCTAGCAAAATAGCCTTCGCAGTATTTCTGAAAACTTTCCCCCACTTTTTTTCTCCTATCTGAACAAACCTTCCAAGGTGATTCTTAGCCCAGGGCAATTGCACTATGACTGGTACGCAATATTCAGTAAGTGCACCAGGCAGTCTTGGTCCCAGCCAGCTCTGAGCCCCCTATTTTTAATAGCGGCCTTTGTTGTTTTATCCTGCTTCAAAAGATTTAACGCAATGTGCCGCAACCTCGCTAATCTCTCTGCTCCGTGGGAACTTGATGACACATTATGCATTATTATGCCGCTATTGTAGTGCAATTGCCCTGGGCGGCAGTCTCGAACCGTCGAGAATGTCGCCCGCGCCATTGACCGGCTTTATACTATGGCATCGCGCAGACAGCAGAGCCCTCGATCACCGCCGGGCGTGCGTAGAAATGATCGCGCCAACGGATAACATGCTCATAGGTTTCCGTCTTTAACTGTTCGTGCCCATCATAAAAATCCAGCCCTTTTACCCAGGGCAGTATGGCCATATCGGCAATGGTCAGCTGATCGCCCATAATCCACTCGCGATCATACATCCGATTATTCAGCACGCCCAGTAGTCTCTGCGCCTCTCGAGCGTAGCGTTCTACGCCATAGCTATCGGTGGTTTTGTCGGCTGCATATTTGAAGAAGTGTCCGAACTGGCCGAACATGGGACCCACATGCCCCACCTGAAAAAATAGCCATTGGAGGGTTTGCCAGCGCAATGCCGGCTCGGTAGGCAGAAACCGACCCGACTTTTCAGCGAGGTAGATCAGGATGGCGCCGGACTCCATAAAGCTGATCATTCGACTCCCAGGACCGTCCGGGTCGATAATCGCGGGAATTTTTCCGTTAGGATTGATTTTCAGGAAATCTTCATCAAACTGGTCGTCGGCGGTGATATCGATTACGTGGGCTTCGTAGGGCAAGCCTGTCTCCTCAAGCATGATGCCCACTTTCTGCCCATTCGGTGTTGCCAGTGAATACAGTTGTATACGGTCGGGATGCTGAGCAGGCCAGCGCCGGGGAAAATTCATTTCGCGTTCTCCTCCACTTTCATTAAAATTGTTGTAACTATTCAACTCGTGTCGTAACGGTTCAGATTGCGTCCAGATTTGTTCGGAGCAAAGCGAAAAATGTGCGTTTGCCGGTGTCAATACGCCGCGCATCCTGCGCGTCGCCCTCCGGGCCGCCTGTGCAGTTGTTCAAACCTGTTTCCGACAGGTTTGTGACCATTTTTTTACGCCGCTTTCATTTGTAGGGGCAGGCCAAATCCGGCCGTGAGATGACTAGTTACCCATTGTTTTCATGCTGAACCGACGCTACCCACAAAGGATTCGCCGCCGCCTATGAAAAAAATCCATTATCTGCAACATGTTTCGTTTGAAGACCTTGGCAGTATAGAACCCTGGTTACAGGCTCAGGGACATACTATGACGTCCACCGCATTGTATGCAAATCAGACACCACCTGCCGCAGCTGACTTTGACTGGCTGATCGTGCTGGGTGGGCCCATGGGCGTTTATGATACGCAGCAGTATCCCTGGCTGACCGCCGAGAAGGCGCTGATTCGCACCGCTATCGACCAGGGCCGGATCGTACTGGGCATCTGCCTGGGTGCGCAGCTGATCGCGGATGTGTGTGGCGCCAGCGTACGACGCAACGCCTGTCGGGAAATCGGCTGGCATCCGGTGCGGCGTAATCCGGCGCTTTCGGACCACCCCGTCGCTGCGCTTTTCCCCTCCGTAACCGATGCGTTTCATTGGCACGGCGACACCTTCGAGCTACCGGACCAGGCCCGGCTATTGGCCAGCAGCGACGCCTGCAGTAACCAGGGCTTTCTGCTGGGAGACCGGATAATGGGATTGCAGTTTCACCTGGAGACAACCGAAGCCGGCGCGCGCGCTCTGATTGAACACGGCAGCACCGAGCTGGACGGCACCGACTACGTACAGTCCGCCACAGAAATCATGGCCGATCCGGGCCGATTCCGAGATATCAACCAGCTTATGGAGCGGGTGCTGACATATCTCGACAGACTGGGCAGCACACCGGCTTGAATCGAACAATGTGGGGCCGGCAGTAGTATCGAACCGACGATTTCAGAACCCCAGACGCCATTTCGTCTACGTTTCACAGTGATTCGCGCCGACAACCATTGGCGCATAAGCCCCGTTTTCAGGCAGTCAATATCGCCACCGAATTCAATTTGTCAGTCCCGGTCTGCGCAATCAGAACATAATGCGCAGAGTAGCCGCCGGGATAACACCGGGGGACTCGGTATCTTCCGTGGCGACCGGGTCGGACGGCGTTCTCACCCGACCATAATCCAGTGACCGGCGTGATACGTTACGCTGGTTGAGCGCATTGATTATGTCGAGAATGGCCGCAGACTCATATCGACCGAACAGGGTGAAATCCCATTTGAAGCGAACGTCCAGCCGGCTATAGGTGGGCAGGCGCTCGGAAAACGGATCCCCGTAAACCGGATAAACCGCATTGTCGAAGAACGGATTTTCAGTGACGCCTTCAATTGGTGTGTAGGGCGCCCCGGTGCGAATTGTCCAGCGCCAACCAACATTAAAACGCTCACTGCGCTGGTAACTCATAACCCAGTTAACAACCAGCGGCGTATCGAACTGATAGTCCCGGGTTTCACCCGTGCGTTTATTGGTACGCTCACTCTGCGCATAACTGGTGGCCAGCCAGCCATACCACTTATCAGTGAAATTTTTATTGATGAACAGGTCTATCCCCAAGGCGCGACCATTGACATCGTTACTGTAAAGCAGTGCCGCATCGGCATCGTCAGCCTGCAAACCCAGCGGCAGATTTTGCAAGTTTTTGTAATAAATCTCAGCTGACCAGCTCCAGTCGTCGTCCAGTTGCTGCTCGATACCCAGGGTATAATGCTCAGCGGTAGGCGATTTCAGTGCCGGGTTGCCCAGCCCGGGCGCGATTTGTGCGATATCAGGGAAACGATTGTAGCGTCCGGCTTTTGCTGTCAGGGTCCAATCCCGGTGTATGGCGTATGCCAGCGCCACACGCGGATTGAGAAACGACTCACGGGTGTAGTCGTTGTGTTGCCACTGTATACCGGTGTCCAGTGACCACTGGTTACCGATGGACCAGGCGTTGTTGAGGTAGACCACCTGTTCATCATAATCGAACGGAATGTTATCCTGAACCCGATCACGTCGATTCAGGCTACAGTCGGCTTCAAATTCGGTGCAGATAAACTGAACCTGATCATAATTTATGTCGTAGCGCATTTGTTGCACATGGCCGCCTGCCGTCAGTTCTTGCCGAGGCAACCACGGAATACTGTACTGTCCGCGGACCGAATTCTGGGTCAGGTCGTAATTGAAATAAAAGTCATCTCCCCAATAGGCTTTAAAGGTTTTTTCAAACCGACCCACGCCCACTCTGGCGGCCTGGCCGTTGCTGCCAAGATAGTCCCACAATACACTTTGACTCCGGTAACCATCGCGCAAACTGGCATCGCCGGTATAATCGGGGTTGCTCCGTGCAAATTCCGATTCCCGGGTAAATTCAGCAGCCGCCTTATCGCTGGCACCGGTTGCCGATACGACCAATGAATGCGCACTATTGATCTGCCAGGCATATTTCGCCTGATAGTCATTGTCTTTGGGCACCTCTTCAATAACGATGCCGTCCTCTTCTTCACCCGTCGGGATAAACAGGTGGATCAGGCTCTGGCGGGCCGACAGGAAAAACGCGGCGTTGTCGGTCAGCCCGCCCTCCATAAAAATACCTGAGCGTAGCATGCTGATATCCACGACCGTTTGCAGTGGCTGATTGGCCGGCTCGCGCAGCGCGATGTCGAAAACCGCGCCGGTAACACTCGAATACTCCGGCCCGAAACCGGCTGAATAAAGCTGAAAATCATGCAGAATAAACTCGCTGAAGACCGAGTTGGTAAACTGATGAAACACATACCCGGTGGGCAAAAAGTCCACATAATAGCGGTTGTCGTCCGGTGATGAGCCGCGCACGGCAGGCCCGCTTCCCCGACCTGATGCTTCGACAACCCCAGGTAAACTGTAAATCGCAGCGATGGGATCTCCCAGAGCGCCCGGCATTTCGATCAGCTTCTGGGCATCGTCGGTTATTTCAGTAAAGTTGGCACTGCGACTACCCGTCACCATAATCTCTTCGACGTCTGCATCGTCGTGCCGCTGCTTTTCGGAGAGCTGCTCTGCCTTGACATGCGCAGGCGGCAAAGCAAAAAGAAGCACAGAAAGTAGGACAGGCACTGGAATTCGCGGGTGACGGGTCAGGATCATGTTAATTTGACTTGATGGAGGTGAAGTTACCGGATCCTGCGGATATTTGACCAGGCATCTAATAGCCCTGCCGGTTTAACATCGATGTCGTAGTGATCTGCAGGAGACAATGAACGCGGCATTCTAGCAGGTTTTTTTGACAACCTGCCGTCACCGTTGCGGGGACCTGCCATCGCAGCGAAATATTTATTGTCCGGTTTAACACATCCGCTGCTTGCTGCTGTCAATGTCGGCAGACAGCGCCTACCATACGGGCCCTTTATCGGCGGGGTTCATCTAACCATGATAATTCACTGGCAATTCGATCCGGTCGCACTTCAATTGGGTTCGGTGGCGGTTCACTGGTATGGATTGGCCTGGCTCATCGCGTTCATGTCCGGCAAGTGGCTGGTGACCAGACTGTCGCACCGGGACGGCGCCACCGTCGACGCCGCGCCGCTAATGGCCTACGCGCTGATTGGCGCAATACTGGGCGCCCGCCTCGGTCACTGTCTGTTTTATCACCCAGCCTATTACTTGAGCAATCCGTTCGAGATACTTCGCATCTGGAACGGCGGTCTCGCCAGTCATGGCGGTGCGCTCGGAATGCTGGCCGGCCTGTATCTGGGCAGGCGCTACTGGCAATCTCTCGGGATTCTGCAGTTGCTTGATTACGTTGCCGTTGCGGCAGCTTTGGGAAGCGTGTTTATCCGCGTGGCCAACTTTCTCAACTCTGAAATAATCGGCACGCCGACATCTGCCGGCTGGGGGGTCGTATTCACGAAAGTTGACCAGATCGCACGACATCCGGTGCAGCTTTACGAAGCACTTGCCTACCTGGTGATTTTCATTTTTCTGTTCATACTGTCAACGGGGCGACAGCGGTCACAGGCAGGTGCAATTTTCAGCTGGTGGCTGATACTGGTATTCTCGGCCCGGTTTATACTGGAATTCTGGAAGGCCGACCTAAATCTGCTGGATTCGACCCTGGTCATCAGTACCGGGCAGTGGTTGAGCATTCCTTTCATTCTGCTTGGTCTTTTTATGCAGATAGGTAAAGTGCCGGATCGATTGAGGAACCGGCTGGGCTCTGATCAGGTTTAGCGTTTAGCCGGCACAACTGCCGATGAAACGTCTAGCGGCGGATCGCCTTTATAAAGGTGGTCAGCCGCGAAATACAAACCCTGTCAAACGTTTCGTCTCTCACATCAATGTGCCAGACATGACTATTGAACCCCAGACGCATCGGGCTGGCGATGGCGGTCAACAATCCTGATCTAACCGCCTTCAGGTGACTGGCATTGATCTCCATACCCAATGCGGTACGGCCTTCGTCCGCCGCCAGGTGTGCAGCCACACTACCGACGGATTCCGCCAGCACCACGGAGGCACCGCCGTGCAGGTAGCCCATGGGCTGAAGATGCGCGGATGTAACGGGCATGGTGGCCGTTAGCGAGTTGTCTGTGAATTCGGTTATTTCGATATCAAGGGCCGCCACCAGCGTACCGGCGTTCCATTGGCGGATTTGCTCCAGATCGACGTTTTTTTTCCAGATGGACATTGGCGGCCTACGGGTTCTGCTTTGACGGGGGCTGCTGGATCAAATATTGTAGCGCTCGATCTGGCCACTTTCGTGCTGCGCCCGGTTCGGGTTCGATATCGCCACGCGTATCGCGTGATGTCAGGGTGCTGCCCGGCGCAACGGCGCACTAACTGCCGCCTGGGTCAGCTCCTCGGGTATGTGACAATGGTACCCCTGCCCCCATTCTACGCCCAGAGTCGCCAGTTCCCGCTCGATGGATTCGTTTTCGACAAACTCGGCAATAACCTGCTTTTCCAGCTTATGGGCTGTTTGCACAATCGATTTGACCAGCGAGAGATAGGACGGGTTGCGTCCCATTTCCCTGACAAAAACACCTTCCAGTTTGACCATATCAAAAGGCAGTTCGCTGAGATAACGGAACGATGAAAAGCCGCTCCCAAAATCGTCCAGCGCAAATACGCAGCCGGCCTCGCTCAGTTTATTCATGAATATACGGGCTGAATAAACGTCGATGGATTCCGATTCTGTCACTTCAAAACAAATGATTTTGGGTGGTATCCGCCGGGCTTGAAGTTCATCGAGAATGTAGTCGGCGAAAAACTCGTCCCGAATGGAAGTCGCGGAAAGGTTGATGGAAATACTTTGCATCTGGTCAAGTAGAAAACGGTTGTTGGCCAGAAAATCGACAACCGAGTTAAACATCCACCGATCGATGATATGCACCATATTCAATCGATGCGCGGCCGGCATGAACTGGGCCGGGAGGAGCAATTGACCGGTATCCGGATCAAACAATCGCACCAGTGTCTCGATTTTGACTTCTGGCGCAGAATAGTCCGCAAATACCACATCATTTTTCGGACTTCGCAGCTTTAGACGCTGTATTTTTTGAAACCAGATTCTGAAGTGATTTTTGCGCAGGGCATTCAACAGACGAGTTTCCCACGGGTCGAAATCCGCCTCGGCATCCGTCGCGTCTGTATCACCCTGATAAACCTGTATGCGCCTGCGGCCCTCTTTTCTTGCCGTAAAACCGAGCTCATCGGCGATGAGAATGAGTTGATCAAAACTGCTGATTTCCTCCGTAATCTCTATCACCACAATGGTAAGCGAAATTTCGAACTGTTGATTTTCCCATTCAAACAGCACTTCACTGACGGCCTCCTCAATCTCTTCTGCCGAAAGCGTCGCCGCCTCCAGTGTGGTCTCCATACACAGGAGTCCAAATTTGGCGCCCCCCGTGCGAGCCAGAAACATCTGATTGGAACAGGCACTGGCAATCAGTTCGGCTACATGCCGTAATAGCTCATCGCCGGCCACATGACCGTACCCTTCGTTGATCAGGCGAAACTGATTGATTTCGAGCGCGATAAATGACGCTTTGGTCTGGCACGACCGTACCCTGGCCTGCACCGCTATGACTTCCTGCTCCAGCGCTGTCCGATTATACAGGTGGGTGACAAAATCATGCGTGGCCCGATAATGGAGCCGCTCGTTCATGTATCGATGCTCGTCCACTTCGGCCTGCAGGCGTCGGACGCCCATGAGCGATTCGTTGTCGGGTTCATCAGCGATGGGATCCGCGACCCACGTTGCCTCCGACCGGCCTGATTGCCGGCGATTCAGTGCATGACGAACGCGGCAGACTATTTCGCCGGCGTCGAGTGGATGGATGATGCAATCTTCAGCACCGTTGTCAAAGCCAATACCCATCTGGTCGGACGAATTGACAATCAACAGCACCGGAATGTCGCGAAAACTTTCATCGAACTTGAGCCAGCGACAGAACTCCAGACCGTTCCTGCCCGCCAGATCACTGTTTATCAGGATCAGGTCCGGTAGCCGGTGTTCCAGCTCTGACAAAGCGGTATCTGCATCGGTGACGACCTGTATCTCCCCTTCCAGGGCATGATGGAGCGCGTCCCGAATGTTCACGGCGCTCTCCGGTTTGTCATCGATGATCAACACTCGACCCGAACCCATAGGATTCACTCTCCTCATATACATTGTTTTTATGTAACTATTCAGCTCGTGTTGTAACTGTTCAGATTACGTCCAGATTTGTTCAGAGCAAGGCGAAAAATGTGATTTTACTCGTGTAAATACGCCGCGCCCTCCAGGCCGCCTGGACAGGCGTTCAAACCTGTTCCCGACAGGTTTGTGACCATTTTTTAACGCCGCTTTCATTTGCAGGTGCCGGGGCAAATCGGGGCGTGAGCTGAATAGTTACGTTTTTATTATCAGATCGGTAACCCAAGCATGATCAGTCAATGATAGTCGATAAACCCGGCGCTTGACAGACGAACAGATTCGCCCGCTTTTTATTCAGATTCGCGCTTAAAAATCACTGCCTCCTTCATGTTTCTGCTGGCCACGGTCGCGTGTGTCCAGCGCCCGCCGCAGCCCGGATACCTTCGCGACATTTTAGTGCTGCCGGCTATATCCGCGGATGCCTTTTATGCGAATCGGAAAATTTGACACTTAAATCACCAAAATGTCACCTTCGTCGCGCAACTTATTGTTTTGTCATGATTTAAGTCATTTGGCACCTAAATTGCCTATTGACAACAACTCTGACAGCATTTGTACAGAGTTGAATTTACGGGATATAACATAAAACTGATTTGCCGAAGGAGGCACTTTATGAAGAAATTAGTATTGGGAGCAACACTGGCTCTGAGCTTGGCTACAGCGGCTGCACCTTCGTATGCGACGTTCGGCCATAATAAAGGTGAATGCAGCTTCAAAGTTTTTACATTTCTGTGCAAATTCAAGCCATTCAAGCCTGTAAAACCAACCAAGCCTACCCCGCCCGAGAAGCCGACTACGCCGGTACAGGAAGTTCCTGAAATCGATGCCGCTGGTGCAGCGTTAGCTCTGGCACTGATGGGTGGTATCGTGGCCGTTCGACGTGAGCGTCGCAACCTGAAAAAATAGGCGCTACTATAATTAAGGTCTGTTGACGTTTCATCGGCAATCAGAAAGGAGCCCCTGAGTTCAACTTGGGGGCTTTTTTTTAGCCTGTGCCTTTACCATTTTGAAGCACTTCACAAATTCATGGGATCGATTCATGGGACAGCTGCCTGACACCCGCCACCAACATCTTCAAACGGCGCTTTTGATCATAGTTCTGGCCTTGCCCATTCTCGAAGTCCTGTTTCTCAGCCAGCAGTTTGACGCCTATACGCTTGTCATGCGCGGCGATGTCAGTGGCTGGAGATCCATCTTTGGGTACACCGGCGATATGGCGAAGATCGCCGTACTCACTGTATTTACGGGTTGTCTGATTCTACATAGGCACCTTAAGGCCTACGCACTGGCGCTGCATCAACAATTCAGTGAGCGACGCTTTCTGGCGGGACTGCTGCCGCACCTTCTCGCCTACAGTGCGCTGTTTTATGCGACCAGCAGAATTTTTGCCGATCCCAGCGTTGCACAGGACCAGCACGGTATCTGGTTTGGATTTTGGCTGGCCACTATAGCGGCGACCTCTATCACCTGGCTGTTAATGCTCACCCGAATGCACGACGCCAGGTCTTTTTTAAAGTCGCAACGCCATGTCGTCGTGGTAGCCGTGCTGGTAGCGGTCGGTATATGGGCGCTCGCCATGGGTACCCGTCAGTTCTGGGGGCCGATGAGTGAGCTCACCTTTATTCTGGCGGCAACCCTGATCCACGCGTTACACCCGGATCTCGTATTTGTGGACGCCGAAAACAAGTTGCTTGGCCTGGGGGACTTTATCGTCAACATTGCGCCGGCCTGCTCAGGTTATGAAGGCGTGGGCCTGGTCACGGCATTCACTGCGATTTACCTGTGGATCAGCCGGGAATCTTTCCGGTTTCCACGCGCGCTGCTGCTGTTTCCCATCGGAGCAATCAGCATTTGGCTGTTGAACGTCGTCCGAATCGCCGTTCTGATTGTCATCGGTCATCATTGGTCACCCGACGTTGCCGTGGGGGGATTTCATTCGCAGGCCGGATGGTTGACCTTTATCGTCACATCGCTCGCCATTCTTTGGCTGGCGAGCGACAGCCGCTTTTTCCTGAAGAATAAGCCACCCAGGGTAATCATTCCCCGTCACGAGGCGCGAGACAATGAAGCTGTAGCCAGCCTGATGCCTATGCTGGCACTGCTGGGTGTCGCCTTGCTCACGACGACCTTCTCTGCGGGGTTCGACTGGCTCTATCCGCTGCGTGTGATCGCGGTTGGGATTGCACTCAAACTGTATTGGTCGACGCTGCAACTGTTACCCTGGCGATGGTCGTTTATGCCCCTGCTGGCCGGCACCTTTACAGCGGCAATCTGGATTCTCATGCTCGGCGAAAATCCCGAAAGTGACGCGGCTTTCAGCGCGACGATAGGCGAAGCCCCGCTATGGCTAAGTGCCGGTTGGCTGTTATTCCGGTTCGTGGGCTCTGTCGTCACCGTACCCATTGCGGAAGAACTGGCGTTTCGCGGGTACCTGTTGTGTAAATTTTCCGCGACGGACGTCAGGTTGCGTGGCAGCCTGCCTTTTTCCGTCGTCGGTATCGCAGGCTCTTCAATCGCGTTTGGCGCGTTGCATGGTGCGTGGCTGGCGGGTACGGTCGCCGGCATTATCTACGCGGCTGTTCGTTTGCGGGGCGGCACGGTAACCGATGCCATCATCGCGCACTCGGTAACCAATGCGCTGATTTTCGGGTACGCGGCGGCAACAGGCGTGTGGTCCGTTATCTGACGTTATCAATTATCAGCAAATAGCCTCGCGTTTTCGTACGCCCCTGTAGCTCCCATTTTTCGAGGCGCGCATTGAAGTGCTGCGCGCAATGGTCTGCAAACTGCAAAAATGTATTGCGACCAGGGTCCGCGAAAATTATTTTCTTGACCCGGGCTTGCAGTGCAATTGAAACCAGGGATTTTAATTGCGTTGAAAGTTCCGGCCAGAAACAGATATCAGACCCGAGAATGACGTCCTGAGATGCGAAATCAACCGACCTCAGCTCATCAAATCGTGCGTGACAGGTACGCAATTCCACCTGATTAAGTTCGCGATGAGAGTGCGCATACGGAAACACGTTGCAATCGGCATCAATCAACACCACCTTGCTATCGAAATGCTTCGCACAGAAAATACCGACCAGTCCCCAGCCGCACCCAATATCCATGACCTGCTGATCATTCGCCAGGGGGAAATTTTTCAGGTAATCCATCATGAAAAAACTGGAATGCCAGACCTGATTGCCATACATGCTGGGCTCGTCAACAGATTTATTCAGGGTTTTCAGGACTTTATGTTGTTTTTTGAGAATTTTCAGACCGAAGATAGAGCGAACATGGGAAGACACTCTGCGGACTCCGGACAGAATGGGAGGGTAAATAGGCGGGAAGAACCGATGGGGAAGTCGCCGCCCCGGACGGGACGGCCACAAATAACAAATTAGATGGCAGTTACGTTTTCGGCCTGAGGGCCTTTGGCGCCGTTAGTAACGACGAACTGTACCTGCTGACCTTCGGCGAGGGTCTTGAAGCCAGTACCATTAATGGAAGTGTGGTGAACAAAGACATCGGGACCGCCACTGCGCTCGATGAATCCAAAACCCTTGCTTTCGTTGAACCACTTAACCGTTCCAGTCATGACTGATGACATAAAAATTACCTTAAAAAATAAAAATTTAGTTGCCCCAAAGGGCATTTGTGCCGAGAATTGTGTGCGACTGATAACGACTGGACGGGGAACTGCTAGAAAACAGCTTACTAACTAGAGGGCGTCGAGATGTAAATAGAGGACAGAATTTTCAACTCCCTCAGTATACACGCTCACTGCGATTGGGCAAGTTTTATTTTTGCCAGGCGGAAAGGCGATGATGAAACGTCAACAGACCCCAGGGTCTGATATGATTCGGCGCTTCGAGTCTACAGTCTACTGCTTTGCACCTATGTTTCGTTTAATTTCCCCGGCTGCCTCCGCCGCAGCAATCTTTTTGCCACTACTGGCCCTGCCCCTGTTTCTGCGCATCCCGAACCCGCTTAACAACCCCCTGATGAGCGAGCTACACGAGTTCAGTCATACCGGCCTGTTTTTTCTGGTTGAATTGCTGTTGCTGGTTGTCATTCGCTACCGAACCCAATGGCGAACGACCAGGGTTCTGTTGATCGCCACGTGCATCGGTTTCGCGGCCGGCGGTGCCGTCGAACTGGTGCAGCCATTTTTTGATCGCACCAGCAGCTGGCAGGACATGCAACGTAATCTCCTGGGAATCATGGCGGCAAACTGTGCGTGGCTGGCTACCCGGGCGTTCCTCGACGGCACCCAGCGCACGATTCTTGGCGGGCTTGCCGTCGGCATACTGATTATCTCTGGCGCAGGCATCTATCCCTGGCTGATTGCCCAACACAAGCGCGACCAGGCGTTTCCGGTCATTATGGACTTCAGGGATCGAAGCCTCTACCGCTATGTTGAGGGCGCCGCGGATGCGCAACTGCATATTGTTCCCTTCCCCGGCTCACATACCGACATCGGCCCGGTGGCACAACTGCACATGCCGGGCGCCGCGCAATGGCCCGGCATGCGGATTATCAATCCCTACCCGGACTGGTCGGCGTACCGCAAATTGAAGTTCGATATTTACCATCCGGGCCTTGAGGATGCCGCCCTCGGTCTGAATATCTATTCGGCGCCGAACAGGCGCAAACCATGGGGTTATAAGGCCTTCAGAATCGTCGAGGGACATAACCATCTCGAATTCGACCTGCCGGGGAATACCAGCGGCACGAGTGAAATCACCGATTTTCTGATTTACTCCAAAAGCCGTGGCGCTGACCTCACCGTCTACGTCGACAATATCCGTCTCGAATAGCTGGATCTGGCGGTTTTCATGGCGGGCCCCGGGCTGAAACACGCGGGGGAAGCTATTTCGCCTGGCAATCAGGGTGCGGGTTTACTCAGGGTGCGTTGCTTCTGGCGGTTCCAGTCGCGCTCCTTTTCAGTATCGCGCTTGTCGTATTGTTTTTTCCCCTTGGCCAGCGCCACTTCACATTTGACCAGATGACCTTTCCAGAACAGGGCTGTCGCCACCACGGTATAGCCCTTTTGCTCAATGGCTTCCTGCAGACGGTCCAGCTGTCGGCGATTCAACAGCAGCTTGCGGGTCCGAACCGGGTCGGTGACGAAATGTGTGGATGCCGTTTTCAGTGGCTGGATATGGGAGCCCAGCAGCCAGGCTTCACTGTTTTTGAAAATTACATAGCTGTCCGTGAGCTGGCCTTTGCCCTCTCGCAGACTTTTCACCTCCCAACCGGCAAGCACCAGGCCCGCCTCGAAACGGTCCTCGATAAAATAATCGAATTTCGCGCGCTTGTTGAGGGCGATCGTATTGCTGGTGTTCTGTTTTTTCTTTTTTGTGCTCATAAGGGGGCGCATTATAGCCAGTTCACATTTTAATACGCGAATTTTTTTGGCGATTCGATAAAGGCCAATACGGTACAATGCGATTCCGGCGCATTGAAATTGGAGGAAACCAGTTGAGTCAACGGGGAATACACGGCGAATGGGCGAGCCGGTGGACGTTTATTCTGGCGGCCACTGGCTCTGCAGTAGGCCTGGGGAATATCTGGAAATTTCCCTATATAACCGGCGAGAACGGCGGCGGCGCTTTTGTTATTGTCTACCTGTTGTGCATCGCGCTAATCGGCATTCCTGTCATGATGGCCGAGGTGCTGATCGGACGCCGGGGTCGTCAGAGCCCTATCAATTCGATGCGATATGCCACGCAGGAAGCGGGTTTACCTGCAGCCTGGACCAGTATCGGCTGGGTCGGCGTCCTGGCAGGCCTGTTCATTATGGCCTTTTACAGCGTCGTGGCCGGCTGGGCACTCAGTTATATCAATACATCCGCCCAGGGTACCTTTTCCGAAGCCAGTGCCGAAGCGGTGACCAAAACGTTTGCCGACCTCCATGCCGACCCGCTGGCACTCATCATGTGGCACAGTATTTTTTGCGGTATGACGGCGTTGATTGTAGCCTGCGGCGTAACCCGCGGCCTTAGTCTGGTAGCGCGATACATGATGCCATTCCTGTTTTTTACCCTAATTCTTCTGGTGGGCTACAGCTTCACCAATGGCAATTTTTCGGCGGGCGTCGATTTTCTTTTCGGCCTGGGATTCGAACGATTAAGCTGGAATGGTGTACTGATCGCCCTGGGTCACGCGTTTTTTACACTCAGTCTCGGTATGGGCGCGATCATGGCCTACGGGGCCTATATGCCATCCGATGCTTCTATTGGAAAAACCATTATTACTGTCGGCATACTGGACACACTGGTGGCACTCGTCGCCGGCCTGGCAATATTTCCGATCGTTTTTGCCACGCCAGCACTGGAGCCCGGCAGCGGGCCGGGCCTCCTGTTTGTCACCCTGCCAATCGCTTTTGGCAATATGCCGCTGGGCGATTTTTTCGGGACACTGTTTTTTATTCTGATCTCAGTGGCCGCCTGGAGTTCGGCGGTATCGCTGATTGAGCCGGGAGTTGCCTGGTTGGTGGAAAGCCGCAGTTTACGCAGGCCGGTCGCCACTGTCCTGTTGACCAGTGTCGCCTGGCTGCTGGGCATCTCCTGCGCCCTGTCATTCAACCTGCTGGCGGATTTTAAACCGCCGATATTGTTTGGTCAGACTCCCTTTGATTTTCTCGATTCACTGACATCGCTGATCATGCTGCCGCTGGGTGGGCTTTTTATCGCCATTTTTGTCGGGTGGCTGATGAAAAAGCAGGTCCTCATCGAGGAAACCCGTGGCGAAAATCACCCGATGTTCGATATATGGTATTTTGTGCTGAGATATATTTCGCCCGCTCTGATTGCATTGGTGATGATTGCGGCGATCGCCCAACAATTTTAAGGTCAAGACGTGAGCAAAAAGATCGAACGAAGCGCTCTCATCAACTACAGCGCCGCCCAGATGTACGAACTGGTCAGCGATGTGGAAGCCTACCCCGATTATATGATCGGCTGTGTGGGTGCGCATATCCTGGAACGCAGCGACAATTACGTCCGGGCCAGGCTCGAACTGGCCAAAGCGGGACTGCATCAAAGTTTCACCACCCGCAACAGGCAGGATCCGCCACACAGCATCACGATGGAACTGGATGAAGGCCCATTCCGGCTGTTTCGCGGGTTGTGGAAATTCGAGGCGCTCGACACGACATCGTGTAAAGTTTCGTTTCGGCTCGAGTACGAGTTTTCCAACTTTCTGATTGGCCTGGCAGCCGGCCCATTGATCAACAGCATGGTAGAAGACCAGGTCGACGCTGTCTGCCAGCGGGCCAAAACGCTATACGGGAGTTAAAGCAACGATGAGTGACGTACAGGCGATCGCCGTAGAAGTAGTTTATGCCCTGCCGGAACAGCAAAAACTGATCGAACTGTTGGTAGAGCCGGGCACGACCGCGCTGCAGGCCGTGATGCGCTCGGGCATGACCCGGTATTTCCCGCAACTGCAACTTGAGAATGCGACCCTGGGTATTTTTGGGCAGACACTGGGGACCAAGGGTTTACCGCCCGCCCGCCAATACGTGCTGAAGGAAGGGGATCGGGTAGAGATCTACCGACCGCTGAAAGCAGACCCCAAAGAAGCCCGCCGAAAGCGGGCCGCCAAGTCGTCTGGCCCGGACTAAAGCAGGAATGCTTCGGCGTCGCTGGCGGCTTTACAGGTCCGTTTCAGTCTGCTCGGCATCTTCAATATAAGTATCTTCCATCGGTACATCGGCGTTGGGTTCATAGTCACCCTCATATCGCACCAATGCATCATTCTCAAAATACAGGGTAAAACGCCGGTCTCGCAGGGTCCTGTCGGCTCTGCGTAGCTGGTAGACGTAATCCCAGCGATCCTGATTGAAAACATCGTTGATCAAAGGTGACCCCATCACAAACTGAACCTGTCTTTTGGTCATACCAATTTTTAGCTGATCAACCTTTTCCTGGTCAATTATATTACCCTGTTGTACAGGGATCCGATAAACACCGGGGAATTTCAGGTTTGAGCAACCCGCCACCGTCACAAGGAAAATCAGGCCGAGGATCGGTAGAATGGCATTCGTTCGCACGCTTTTTTTCATTTAAGGGGTTCCAGAAGTGCATTTGGGCGGGGATAATACCCGATCTGAGAGGCTAAGCAAGCACCCGAAGCAATTGGAAAACAAACACAATTTTTGGTTCCTGGCGTGGATTGCCTGACGGACCGGATTCAATTAGCCCGCTTAATTAGGTAGAAACAGCATGTCAGAAAATCAGGAACTGCGTAAGGCAGGCCTCAAAGTTACCCTACCGCGCATTAAGATACTTCAAATTCTCGCGCAGTCCGACGATCACCACATGAGTGCTGAGGACGTCTATAAGGCGCTGCTCGATGCCGGCGACGATGTCGGCCTTGCCACGGTATACCGTGTGCTGACCCAGTTTGAGCAGGCCGGCCTGGTAGAACGGCACAACTTCGATGGCGGTCATTCGGTATTCGAAATCGATCATGGCGAACACCATGATCACCTCGTGTGCACAGCAACAAACAGAGTTATAGAATTCCACAACAAAAAGATCGAACAGCTTCAGGAAGAGATCGCCGACGAGCTGGGCTACGTGCTGACCGGCCATAGCCTGGTGCTTTACGGAAAGCCAAAAGAGTGACCCACACCCCGGCGCGGCCTCACTGGCTCGCGCCGATCATCTCCCTCGCATGTGCCAGGGATTGCTGTGAATCGGGTGCGCCGCCCATCATGCGTGCGATCTCCTGAACCTTCTGCTCACCCTGCAACGCACAAATGTCGGTAAATGCACCGGATTTATTCACTGTTTTCTCCACCAGCAGATGATGGTTGGCCTTGCTGGCCACCTGCGCCAGATGGGTTACGCACAATACCTGCGCCGTTTCACCCAGCTCCCGCAGCATGCGCCCCACTACGTCACCGGTCACGCCGCCTATGCCAACATCGACTTCATCGAATACCATGGTTGGTGTAACCGACGTCCTTGCTGTCACCACGACAATGGCCAGGCTCACGCGCGACAGCTCACCACCGGAAGCAATGCGCACCAGCGGTCGCGGTGACTGTCCCGGGATGGTGCTAATGAGAAATTCAACCTGTTCATCGCCGAAACGCGACGGCGCGGACAGTGGCACGAGGCTCACTTCGAAGCGCGCCTGCGGCATGGCCAGCTTTTTCAGTTGCTGATTCACACGCCTGGCCAGCGCCGCCGCGGCTTTCGCACGCGCCTGGCTTAACTGTGCGGCCGTCTGCTGATACGCCGCGCGCACTTCTGTCATGGTCGCCTGAAGCCGTTCCCGCAGTGCGTCACCGGTTTGCAGGCTACTCAGTTCTGCCGCCAACTGCTGCTGAAAACTCACCAGCTCCTCGGGCGGAACCCGATGCTTGCGAGCCAGCTCGTAGATTGCCGACAAACGGCTTTCGATGTCCGGTAGCTCATAGACATCGTCGGCGGCGTCATCGGCATCCAGCAATTCACGGCTCGCCTCTTCTATCTGAATCAGGGCTGTCTGCAACATGGACTCCACCTCGCGCATGGCATCCGTCTGGACCGGCAGCGACCGCAGCATTGTCAGCGCACGGTTAAGCCGCTCATCCACGGCACCTTCCGAACCGGCACAGATGTCATAGACCTGCTGCCGGCTGCGTTGCAACAGCTCATGGTTGGCCAGCGCCTGCTGCCGCTCTTCCAGCGCCTGCAGCTCGCCCTCCTGCAGGTTCAGTTTATTGAGCTCTTCGACCTGATAGCTCAGCAGCTGATAGCGGGCATTCATCGCCTCGCTGTTGGCTGCTACCGCTTCCAGCTCTGCGGCGATTTTGTGCCACGCAAGATAGGCGCGACCAACGTCATCCACCATGGCTCCATAACGGCCAAAACCATCAAGCAGCTGGCGATGTGTCGCCACTCTGAGCAGCGACTGATGCTCGTGCTGACTGTGAATGTCCACCAGCATATTCCCCAGCGATCTCAGCTGGGCCAGGGTGACCGGTGTGCCGTTGATGAATGCCCGCGAGCGCCCCTCGGCCGTGACGACACGCCGGACCATGCATTCTTCCGAGCCCAGTGCCTGCGCCTGTAACCACGCCACCGCGTCCTGCTGATACCGTACATCGAATGTGGCGGCCACTTCTGCGCGGTCACAGCCGGCACGCACCTTGTCTGCATCGGTTCGGTCGCCGAGGGCGGCCGCCAATGCGTCCAGCAAAATGGACTTGCCCGCACCGGTCTCCCCGGTCAAAACCGTCAGGCCATCCGTGAAAACCAGCTCGCGGTCTTCCATCAATGTGAAATTTCGGATATGTAAATGTGTTAACACAGAAACGCCCCCAGCGACTTGAAACCGGCCACACAAACAGTGGCTATTTATACAGTATAGACAGGGTAATTACCACCCCGTGATTGCACCACTTGAATATAATGGTCACGCCCCCATATTGATGGCCATCGTGAAGCAGAAGACCGGAGAACTTTATCGTGAGCCAAGACCCAAAAGAACTGGATGAACTGCAGGAAGATCAGGTGGAACTGAACCACTCGCAGGATGAACCTGCGGACGCGTCGATTGCAGAAGCCGATCACAAAAATGACGAAAGCACGACAGACCCGGACGTCCTATCCGGTGAAATTGAATCACTGAAAAGCGCATTACAGGACAGCAAAGAACAGTTTCTGCGCGCGCAGGCCGAAATGCATAACATTCAGCGGCGCGCCCGACAGGACATCGAAAAGGCCCACAAATTCGGGCTGGAAAAGTTCGTCACCGACGTACTTCCGGTGGCAGACAACCTGGAGCGCGCCATTCTGGCCGCCAAAGAGCAGTCAGGCAGTATCGAAGCCATTACCGAAGGCGTGGAACTGACACTGAAAAGCCTGCTGGATGCCTTGAGAAAACATCAGGTAGAGCAGGTCGATCCCGTTGGCGAGCCTTTCAACCCGGAACTGCATCAGGCAATGACCACGGTACCCAATCCCGACGTTGAGCCCAACACGGTAGTCGACGTGTTTCAGCGCGGATATACGTTGAATGGACGCCTGGTGCGTCCCGCCATGGTTGTGGTCGCCAAATCGTAAACCTTGCCGGGGTTGAATTCGGCGGTTTTGCGCCAATATTGAAAGCAAATCGAAAGATCGGGCCGCCCTGGCTGCTTCATAGCATAGATGGTCAAGGCAAACGACAGCGACACAGTAAATCATCGCCGCGCAATCCGCGGCTTACAGATACAGATCGAATTCACAGAGCGCCACCCTGCGTTTTGTGCAACACGGCTACACGCCGCGAGGAGATAGAAAATGGGCAAGATTATTGGTATTGACCTGGGTACCACCAACTCGTGCGTATCCGTGCTGGAAGGCAACAAACCCAAGGTGATCGAGAACGCCGAAGGCGATCGCACAACGCCTTCCATTGTGGCCTTTACAGACGACGATGAGATTCTCGTGGGACAGAGCGCCAAACGCCAGGCGGTCACAAATCCGTCCAATACCCTATATGCTGTAAAACGTCTGATCGGCCGCAAGTTCGAGGACGATGTTGTACAGAAAGATATTTCCATGGTGCCCTATAAAATATGCAAAGCCGATAACGGTGATGCCTGGGTGGAGATCAAAGGCGAAAAGAAAGCACCGCCACAGATTTCTGCCGAAGTGCTGAAGAAAATGAAAAAAACCGCCGAGGACTATCTGGGCGAGAAGGTGACCGCGGCGGTTATTACCGTACCGGCCTATTTCAACGATTCCCAGCGGCAGGCCACCAAGGACGCCGGTCGCATCGCCGGACTCGACGTCAAACGTATCATTAACGAGCCAACCGCCGCTGCGCTGGCATATGGTATGGACAAAGCCAAAGGCGACCGGACCATCGCGGTCTACGACCTGGGCGGCGGCACCTTCGATATTTCCATTATTGAAATCGCCGACGTCGATGGCGAACACCAGTTTGAAGTACTGTCCACGAATGGCGATACCTTCCTGGGCGGTGAAGATTTCGATATGCGTCTGATCGAATATCTGGCCGAGGAATTCAAGAAATCCAACGGGATCGATCTGCACAACGATCCGCTCGCTTTGCAACGACTCAAGGAAGCGGCCGAAAAAGCCAAGATCGAGCTTTCGTCCAGCCAGCAGACCGAAGTCAATCTACCCTATATTACGGCTGATCAGACCGGACCCAAGCACCTGGTTGTCAAACTGACGCGTGCCAAGCTGGAATCCCTGGTGGAAGAGCTGGTCAAGCGCTCCATGGATCCGGTTCGCATCGCCATCAAGGATGCCGGCATCAGTGTGAGTGACATTGGTGATGTCATTTTGGTGGGCGGACAGACCCGTATGCCACTGGTACAAAAATATGTAGCCGAGTTTTTTGGTCAGGAACCCCGCAAAGACGTCAACCCCGACGAAGCGGTAGCTGTGGGTGCCGCCATTCAGGGCGCCGTTCTTTCCGGCGACGTGAAAGACGTGCTGCTGCTCGACGTAACGCCGCTGACACTCGGGATTGAAACCATGGGCGGTGTTGCCACGCCGCTGATCGAGAAAAACACGACAATTCCCACCAAGAAATCGCAGGTGTTCTCCACTGCAGAAGACAATCAGACCGCCGTCACCATCCATGTGGTGCAGGGGGAGCGCAAGCAGGCGTCGCAGAACAAATCGCTGGGCCGCTTTGACCTTGCCGATATTCCTTCGGCTCCGCGCGGCATGCCGCAGATCGAAGTCACCTTCGACATCGACGCCAACGGTATCCTGAATGTGTCCGCCAAGGACAAGGCGACCGGCAAGGAACAGTCTATTGTCATCAAGGCGTCTTCCGGGCTCAGTGACTCCGAGATTGAAAAAATGGTGAAGGACGCCGAAGCCAATGCTGAAGCGGATCGCAAATTCGAAGAGCTGGTCTCCGCACGCAACACATTGGAGGGCCTGATCCATGCGACCCGGAAAACGCTTGAAGAAGCGGGCGACAAAGCCTCAGCAGACGAAAAGACTGCAATCCAGGCGGCCCTTACCGATGCTGAAGAAGCGGTTAAAGGTAACGATAAAGAAAAGATTGAAGCGTCTACGAAGAAATTGACCGATGCGTCCGGCACACTCGCGCAGAAGCTCTACGCAGAACAGCAAGCCAGCGCTACCGGCGGTGCCGAGGGCGATCAGGCGGGCGCAGGCAACAAAAAAGCTGACGAGGGCGTCGTGGATGCTGAGTTCGAGGAAGTGAAGGAAGACAAATAGGTCTCCCTGTCATTTGACGGGAATCCATCATAGGACTGTAACGAAGTCCAGGCAGGGCCACGGCCCTGCTTTGTTGTGTTAACAGGTTGTACAGCACGGGAATAGTAGCGTCGCATGGCAAAAAAAGACTATTACGAAACATTGGGGGTGGCGAAAAATGCCTCCGATCAGGATCTCAAAAAAGCCTATCGTCGCGTGGCGATGAAGTTTCACCCTGATCGTAACCCGGGCAACAAGGAAGCCGAGGACAAATTCAAGGAAGCCAGCGAGGCGTACGAAGTATTGTCGGACAAAAACAAGCGTGCTGCCTATGACCAGTTTGGTCATGCCGGCGTGGACGGTGCCGGTATGGGCGGTGCAGGCGCCGGTGGCTTTGGCAACTTCAGTGACATATTCGGCGATGTATTCGGGGATATTTTTGGCAATGGCGCTGGTGGGCGCGGCGGTCCCAGTCGCGGTGCGGACCTGCGATATACCCTGGAACTGAGCCTCGAGGAGGTCGTACGCGGTACATCGGTCAAAATCAAGGTGCCCACCCTTGTCAGTTGCAAGACCTGTAGTGGCTCAGGCGCCAAACCCGGCACCAAACCGGCCACCTGCTCCACATGCGGTGGCCACGGCCAGGTGCGGATGCAACAGGGTTTCTTTTCCGTGCAACAAACCTGTCCTACGTGTCGCGGCAAAGGCAAGATGATCTCCGATCCCTGTGGCAGCTGCCACGGTCATGGCCGCATTGAAGAAACCAAGACGCTGAGTGTCAAGGTGCCCGCAGGGGTTGATTCCGGCGACCGTATCCGTCTCGCCGGCGAAGGTGAAGCCGGCGCAGATGGCGGCCCCAGCGGTGACCTTTATGTTCAGGTTGCCGTGCGTGACCACGAGTTTTTCCAGCGGGACGGACGCGACCTGTATTGTGAGGTGCCAATCGGTATTGTCGAGGCCTGCCTCGGCGGCGAGCTGGAGGTACCAACGCTGGACGGACGGGTTAAACTGAAAGTGCCTGAAGGCACCCAGACCGGTAAACTGTTTCGGCTGCGCGGCAAAGGTGTCACCTCGGTACGTGGTGGCCCACCGGGAGACCTGCTCTGCCGGGTGGTCGTGGAAACGCCGGTCAATTTGAACCATAAGCAAAAAGAAATGCTGCAGGAATTTCAGGCCAGCATGACGGGCACCAAGCACTCACCAAAGCAAAGCAGCTGGTTCGAAGGCATGAAGAATTTTTTCGGTGACATGAAGCTCTGACCGACCAATGATTCGAACGCAACCGGGTCGTGGTGACAGCCCGGTTGCAGGCTCTGCAAATCCGCCGTCGGCACTTCACAGAAAGACGCATGTAAACGCAACGCGTTAATGCTGCTTCTTCCCATCAACAGGCCCTAAAATTAAACACCAGACCGTTTGCGTTCAACAGAGGCCTCCATGAAATCCATTGCCAATACTTTTCTGACCGGTCTGCTTTTCTTCCTCCCGTTAATCGTCACGGTCAGCCTGCTGTATTGGCTGTTCGTCACCGCTGAAAGCCTTTTGAAACTTCCACTGCAATGGATGCTGCCCGCCGGATGGTATGTTACTGGCATGGGCGTAATTTCCGGTTTTGTACTCATCTGCATTCTGGGGATGCTGGTGCAGACCTATGTCATCAAGCATCTTTTTACTTCGATCGAACAAAGCATTGAACGCATTCCGGTTGTAAAGACCCTGTATTCGAGCGCCAAGGAATTGCTGATGTTCTTTGCTGGTGGCGACCAACAGAACCTCAGTCGGGTGGTTCGTGTGACGTTTGACCACGACCTGCACATGATCGGTTTTGTCACCAATGAAGATGCCAGCGTTGGCGAACTGGAGGACCTGATTGCTGTCTACCTGCCGCTGAGCTATCAGATTGGCGGCTTTCTGGTTTATATGCCAAAATCCCGCTGCGAAGTACTGGACATACCGGTCAACAAGGCAATGCAGCAGGTATTGACCGCCCACGTCAAAAGCTCGAATGTAAAGACCTGACCATTGCAGAACTGAACTCTGGAAAAACTCACATGATCACAAGAATCGCAATCGCAGGGGCCGGCGGCCGCATGGGCCGCGCCTTGCTACAGGCCGTCGGCTTGAGTCCGGAAGCCGCGCTGGGGGCCGCAATTGTACGGCCCGGCAGTACATTGATCGGTACGGATGCAGGCGAAGCAGTCGGCGCCGGTAGATCGAGCGTCAAGATAACAGACAGTCTGGAAGCCTGTATCGACCAGTTCGATGTGCTGATTGACTTTACTACGCCCGAGGCCACCCTTGAAAACAGCGAACTGTGTGCCAGGCATGGCAAAGGCATTGTCATCGGCACAACCGGCTTCACGGCCGACCAGAAACAGCATTTGCACACCCATCAAAGCACCATCCCCGTCTGTATTGCAGCCAACTTCAGCACCGGCGTCAATCTGTGCCTCAAGTTGTTGGAGACGGCTGCGCGGGTTATCGGTGAACATTCCGACATCGAGATCGTCGAAGCCCATCATCGCCACAAAATCGATTCGCCATCGGGCACCGCGCTGCGTATGGGCGAAGTGATTGCAGATACCCTGCAACGGGATCTTGATCAGGTGGCGGTGTATGGTCGCGAAGGTCAGATCGGCGCTCGCGACGCCAATACCATCGGTTTTGCCACAGTACGCGGCGGCGATGTGGTTGGCGATCACACTGTGATGTTTCTGGCGGATGGCGAACGCGTGGAGATAACCCATAAAGCTTCCAGCCGACTGGCTTTTGCCAACGGTGCGGTCCGGGCTGCCCAATGGCTGCATCAACAAAAGCCAGGCATCTACGATATGCAGGACGTTCTGGATCTGAAATAAATTTTCGGGCACATTCCCGCCTGGGAGCGGCGCCATCCATTAATGATCCTCACAACATCCCACGCTCCATCGTTTGTGTCAGCACATCTGCCATGCGATTAAACGTGAGCCGATCGGCCACCCTGCTCCGGATGGTAGCGTCCCTGAATGGCAGATTATTGTCACCGCGGGCCGGGTAAATTTGTGCTCAGTGCATTACCGGGCGATCAGCCCCGCCGGCATTACGGGCAGAAATAAAAGGCGCAACCTGTTCCGCATCCAACGGCTTCGAGTAGTAAAAACCCTGGATGTAATCGCAGCCTTCGTTGCCCAGCCGATCAAGTTGCCCGCGGGTCTCCACACCTTCTGCCAGTATTTTCATATTCATACTGTGACCAAGATCTATCACACTGCGAACGATGGATGCGTCGACCGGATCTGACTCCAGCCCGCGTACAAACGACTGGTCGATCTTTATTGTTGAAATAGGGAAACGTTTGAGATAACTCAACGACGAATAGCCGGTTCCAAAATCGTCCAGCGAGATCCTGAAGCCATAATTCGCAAGCTTGCGCATTGTAGCAATCGCGCTATTCATATTACGCATAACCGCCGTTTCTGTAATTTCAAATTCGATTTGCGCGGGATTCAGCGCATTTTCCTCGACAATGCGAATGAGCGTTTCCACCAGGTCTGTCTGGTAAAGCTGGATTGTCGACAAATTGATAGCCATTGAAAATCCTGCCTGCCCCTTTTGCCATTCACCCGCCTGTCGACAGGCTGTCTCGACTATCCATCGGCCCAGACTGGGCATTAGCCCCATGTTTTCAGCAATGGGAACAAATACGCTGGGTGACAGCGGAACTTCGTCAAAGGCATTCCAGCGAACCAGCGCTTCCACACCGATTACCGTTTGGTCACCAAGGCAGACCTGAGGTTGATACTGCAAAGAAAAGGCATCCTGATCAAGGGCTTCGCGCAGCTTTTCTGCCACCCGGTGTTGCCAACGTAATTTGTTGTGCATCGCGCGGGAATAAAAGTGATAACCGTTGCGACCCGCCTGCTTGGCGGAATACAGCGCAAGATCGACATTTTTAATTAATTCATCCAGGCGAACGTCATCGTCCGGAAAAACCGTTATGCCAATACTGGTACGCACACGGATCTCATTGCCGAACAGGTAAAATGGCTGTGCAGTCAATGCCGCCAGAATACGTTCTGCTACCATGGCGGCATCTTCGGGGGCGCCTATGCGGTCCAGCAAAATCACAAATTCATCCCCGCCAAAGCGCGCGAGGGCATCCGTGGATTTGACGCAGGTAGCCAGCCGCCGGCCCACTTCCGCCAATAGCTGGTCTCCGACAGGGTGCCCGTGATTGTCGTTAACCATCTTGAAGTGGTCGAGATCCAGTAACAACAGGGCGCCCATATGCCGATTTCTCTGCGCGGCGATTAACGCATGCCCCAAACGATCCCGTAACAACGTCCGATTGGCCAGCCCGGTCAGCTCGTCGTGCGTCGCCATGTGCTCGAGGCTTTTTTGCGTGGCGATCTGCTCCGTGACGTCAAGCCCGATACCCCAGTTTGACCAACCCGCTATGGGAAATTTACGGGATATGTTGTACCAGGCGACCTGCTTCTCATAACGTTGCTTGCACAGCACAGGCCGTAATCGGTGCGAATAGCTGGCACCGTTGGTTCGGCACTCATCCAGCAGTTGCTCGCGATAATCCGGGTCGGGAAAAAGCGACGCCAGAATATCCTTTCTGCCCAGGACCTCGTCTCTGCTGAAACCGGTCACTTCCTCTGCATGACGGTTCCAGGCCAGCAGGCGCCCCTCCCGATCATAGGCGTGCAGAATCACCGGCATATTTTCGACCAGATCCCGCATTTGCTGGCGGCTGTGCTCAAGGCTTCGACGTTGAGCAGACTGTACCACCATGTAAAACAGCATGCCCCACAATACGGGCTGGAGAACCTGGAGGTAGTCTCCCCAGATTTCTCCTACACCGGTATCCAGTAATCCATAGCCCCGCCAGTTCAGATAATTTGACAGATTGACGGCCACTGTGAGCGCGCATACACCGCCCAGCATCCAGCGCACGCCCAAAGCGTACTGCCGGAACGACGGATTCAGTAATATTATCATGACCCCCAAAGGAACCAGCGTAGACAGGATGGCCAATACACTGATCACGCGCTTGCCTGCCTGTTGCGCACGATGATCCAGCACCAGCCCGCAAGCAAAATGCAGTTGGTCAGATAGGCCAGGTGTTCCATTGCGTTGAAAAACAGCGGAAAGATCAGATGTTCCATATTGGTGGCAAACCAGGCACACCAAAGCGCGAAATAGGCAGCGACAAGCCAGCGCGCACCCGGCAACTGTCTGACGTCGTTACGATAGATACCCGCGAACAGCAGCACCAGACTCCCGAGTAAAAACGTTAAAATTTCATGTTCGTGCATGGTGCAGCCGTCCGGTTAACACCTCAGGTTGCGGGTTGGCCAGACACACTATTGCGCGCCTTTCCGCAGGTAGCCGCGCAGTGTCCGGCCTGGTGACAACACTAAGAAAGGTGCAGCGTGTCATCGACCTCCAGTGATCGATTTACAGTACCATTCGCGATAATAAAACACGTTATCCATTTCATTATTATTGTTGCCAGCAACTTATTCATTTCATGTCCTGAAGAGGCCCGCTTTCTTCAGAGAGCAAATGCGACGCATGTGGCTTACGTAAATACTATACGATGAAATGAAGAATACTGCAGACTTCGCAAAAGGTCCAGCGCCGCCTCCGTGGGGCGCGCTTCAATCTGCCCCCAGGCCGGCACGCCATTCCCGTAGCTCCTCAGCCACCGGCTTACCGTGCTCTGCCAGAAATTCCAGCAGTCGGGACGGTGCCACAGAAAGTACCCGTTCAAATGGAAATCCCACCTCCCGCGCTTTCGCGATGCACTGGTCAAACGCTCCCAGACTGAAGGCGCTATGGGAGTCGCTGGCGAACACCACTTTCCAGTCGTGACGATCAATCCGTTCCAGCAGCCGTATGCAGTTGGGCTCACTGCCCAGCCTCGTATACGTGAACGAGGCATTGTTGATCTCCAGAACCACGTTATTGTCTTTCGCAGCCCGGATAATTTCATCATCATCAACAGGAAACTGTGGATTGCCCGGGTGACCAAAAATCTGAATGGCACCGGACTCAAAAGCTGCGATCGCCGCGGCCGTGTGCGTGGCCCTGTCGGTCGGTGGAAACACCGGCTCATGAAAGCTGGCAATGGCAATATCGAGAAATGGCCGCAGCTTTTCCGGTATATCCACGCCCCGGTTTCCCGTCAGAATATTCGCCTCGATGCCCCGCAGCATCGCGACATTGTCCACCAGTCGCGGCAGAACTTTCATATTGCCAAAATGCCAATAGTGGGGCCCGTCGGGCATGGTCGGCGCGTGGTCCGTAATGGCAAACAGGTCGATTCCCCGCTCACCAGCAACTTTCCAGTACTCGTGAACGGTACTGTAGGCGTGGGTACTGGCAACGGTATGAACGTGGGTATCGCATCGAATGTGCACTGAACAAAACCTCCAACTGAGCAGAACCGGCAAGATCCGCCTTGAGACGGACCCAGGCCATGTCGGTATGAACTACAGCATAAAAGCTAAGAGGCTAATTCTCAACGCAGCGTGACGACTGTCACAACGAATAGCCTATCGCAGGCTTTTATCGCTGCACGATCACGTCTACCGGGCATTGTTGTACCTCGCTGAAAACGTGCCTGATCACTGTGCAATCTGCAACGTCGATGTTCCGCGCGTGCAGTGAGTGACGTCAAGCCGGCAAAGCAGGCCGAAAAGAGGTTACAAATCTGTAACTTTACTTCAATCGGGAAAGGACTTAACTTGAATCAACTCATCGTTAACCGGAGCGAACCATGTTTCATTGCAGAACGCTGTTCACCACCCCGCGGGCAATTGTCCTTGGCCTGTGCTGCTATTCCGGGGCCGTCGCCGCCGACTATCGCACGGAGTCACCTGTCGTATTCCAGGGTATGTGCGACGCATCCGGCGCTGTCCCGCTTTCCCGGGATCTGTTCATGGTAGCCGACGATGAAGAGAATATTCTACGCATATACGACGCCAGCAAAGGTGGATTCCCGGTTGATGCATTTACGCTCTCGACCGGCGTGAAAAATTCAATGGCCAGACGCGGTAAGCAGTCACCGGATCTGGGCATCGCGAGCGAGCTCGATCTGGAAGCCGCGACGAGCCTCGACGGGTTATCGTTCTGGCTCACCTCCCACGCAAGAAATAAAAAAGGCAAGGTCAAGCCCGAACGGTTCCAGTTTTTTGCACTGAGCTATAACGAGGACAGGGATCAGCTTGAGTTATATGGCAAGCCTTTCGACAGTCTGCTGGATTCGCTGATCGATCAGCCCGAGCTGGCGCCGTATCGATTGGGCAAGGCATCGACGCGCGCCGCTGAAGACGACGACGCCGTCAATATTGAAGGTATGACCGCACGCCGGGAGGGAGGCGTTTATATCGGCTTTCGCAATCCGGTTCCTGAAGGGCAGGCTCTGATTATTACGCTCGAGAACCCTAAAGCTGTTGTGCAGGGCGAAGCCCCCCGATATGGCAAACCGGTTACGCTCGATTTGCAGGGATTGGGAATCCGGGGCCTGAGCTTCTGGAAAGACGCTTACATTATTGCGGCAGGCGAACCGGGTGACGGTACCCGCACCACATTATATAGCTGGCAAGGTGGAAATTCTGCACCACAGAAAATGCAAATCGACATGCCGGACGATTTCAACCCCGAAGCTTTTTTCTCGCCGGATAACCGCAATCAGTTTATGGTACTGAGTGATGACGGCGGGGTAAAGACCGGGAAAAAATCATGCAAGAACCTGAAAGACCCGCGCCAGAGATCCTTCCGGGGAATCTGGCTGGATGAATCCAAACATGTTGCCATAAGGAATTTACCATGATCAGATCCGTTATACTTTGCGCTGCAATCGTCGCCGTCGCCCCCCTGGCCCAGGGACAGACAAAAACAGAAAAGAAATTGAATGAAGCAAGCATTACACTGATACAGGCAATCGAGATTGCTGAAAAAGAAACCGGCGGTGTCGCCTTTGAGGCCGAAATCGAGCGCAACAGTTTCAACGTGGAATATGAAGTGGAGCTGTTGGTCTCAGGAAAGAAATACGAAGTCACCATTGATGCAAAAACGTCCGAGGTTATCTCGGTACGTGAAGACAAATAGCCTGGGAAAGGAAACACCGCCTGATGAAAATCCTGTTGCTGGAAGATGACGATGAGCTTTCAGCGTACTTGCAAAAGCGGTTGCAGACGCTGCAGTGCGAGGTAGCGGCCGTTGCCACGCTTGATCAGGCGACCCGCGCGGTGGAATCGGAGTTCTACGAAATTTATATTGTCGACCGGCTGGTTCCGGATGGTGATGGCGAATCATGGCTGGCGGAACGCCGACTACAGGAGGATACCACACCGGCAATTTTCCTCACAGCGCTCGGATCGGTTGCCAATAAAGTCAGCGGTTTGCGGTTCGCTGACGATTACCTGGTCAAACCATTCGAGTTTGATGAATTGTGGGCGCGCGTCCAGTCGCTGGTCCGGCGCATGGGAGCCGCCGCACTCGATAGTGATAACAGTCAACGGATCCGGCTGGGGACACTCGTCATCAACCGCGTCGAACATACTGTGCGCAAGGGCATGGAACCCGTAGCGCTTAAACCGATGGAGTACCGTCTGCTGGAATGCCTGGCTACGCATGCCGGTCAGACGGTCACCCGCAAGATGTTGCTGGAAGAAGTCTGGGGCTTTCGTTTCGACCCTTCGACCAACATTGTCGAAACCTACATCAGCAGGCTGCGGGCAAAGATTGACGACGCCGCCGGCCCTTCAATGGTAGAAACCGTCCGGGGCGAAGGGTATCGCATTGTTGTCCGACAGTAGTATTCTCAGATCCATCTGGTTGCGGGCCGCCCTGGTTTATACGGCGATGTTCACCGTTTCCCTGTTTCTCATTCTACTCCTGACGCTCATCATAGGCCTCGGTTTTCTTGAACAGCAAATGCGCAACCGAATTTTGACCGAGGTGCAGTTTCTGCACATTGAGTATAAGGAGGATGGATTAACCGAAATTCTGAGCGATATCGAAGAAAGGATTGAGCGTCGCGGCACCGTCAACCAGTTGCTCTACGTGGTGCAAAACGCCGATGGCGACACCATCTTTGATGATTTTCCGGCAGAAACGACAGGCTGGCAGGAGTTTGTACTACCGGGGCTGGAAGGAGAAACCGACGAATATCTGTTCCACTACATCGCACTCAACGGTCAGTATATGGTCGGGGTCGGCTCCGACCTCACGCCACTTTCCGATTTTCGACAAGCGGTGCAACGCACGATTGCCTGGTCGGTACTTGCGTCGCTGGCGGTCGGATCTATTACCGGCCTTTTATTTGGTGCCTACTTTTCAGCTCGGTTACGCCGCATCATTCTGGCAGTGCAATCGGTCGCACGGGGCAATTTGCAGACTCGCCTTCCCGAGCACAGTGACACCTATGAATTCGAACTGTTATCCAGCGAACTCAACCGTATGTTTCGTCAGGTGGAAATGCTGCTGTCCAATCTGAAACAGGTCAGCACCGGGCTGGCGCACGATTTGAGAACTCCGCTATCCGTACTAAAAAATAAATTGCAGGATATCCGCTCGGACTCAACAACCGCAATACAACTGAAACAGGCAGTCAACTCGGCTGAAGCAGAACTCGAAAGCATTCTCACCTATTTCGATTCGATTCTACTAATCGCGGAACTGGAATCCGGCGATCTCGTGCAGTGTTTCGAAACGTTGGAAATAAATTTGCTTCTTGAAAAAATGCTGGAGATTTATCGACCGATGTTCGATGACTGCCGCATCATCGTTGAATTGCATCAGGAACAGCCGGTGCATGTCAGCGGAATGACAGACCTGCTGCAACGGCTCATCGCCAATATCTTTGACAACATTCTGCTCCATTCTGGCGGTGAATGCCCCTTGGTAATTCGGCTGAAAAAGCAGCATCAAACCGCGGTGCTGACGATCGCAAGCGGTCGGACAACCGATGCCTTACCCAGACCGGCCCCACAGGCCCGGGGCATGCGCCGCAATCACAAAGGCATGGGACAAAAGATCGTACACGCGATCGCTCAACTGCACGGTGGGAATTTTACGATCGACGCGGAAGGGGCGCTTTATCAGTACACCATTACCTTGCCGATCACCCCTCATGGATATCCCGCACGGCGTTGATCCGTCATAAGATTGATAAGTTCATTTTCCAGAATCAAAAGATTGTCCTGGTAATCCTGTATGGCAGCGTAAATATCGCTTCGCTCGGCTTCCAGTTGCTTGACGGCCGCCAGATCGCGACGCCGCGATTCGCCAGTCGACCGGTCAGATACGATTGATTCTTCAAGCTGCAATATCTCGTCGTCGATGGTGTCGAGGCGCTCATGTCGGGAGTTTATTCTGCTCTTCAGCTGGTTGAGCTCGCTGCGGATTTCGTACCGAAATTTACCGGCGTCATACGCATTCAGGAAGGTCACCTCATCCAGCCCCTGACAGACTCCGTTGTAACGCGCTCCACTATCTCCCAATTGAAATCCGTTTTCCCGGGTACAGTAGCGCTGGCGTCCCTGATTATGGCCGTTTTCATACGCCGTCATATCCGGCACAATGTCGACGCGCGCGCAGGCTTTGCGGTGCGAACCAACCGTTTGCAATGTACGCCCTGCACTGCCGTCCTCCAATCCGATAATATACCAGTCGGCATTGCGGCATTCCTGCTTGCTGAGACTTGAACAGCCAGCAACCAACAGCAGAACCATCATGAGACCAACGGGTTTCATCCATCTCTCCAATCACGTAAATTTGGCAGCCGGCATTTGCAGACAGGTGGGTCTGCAAGTTTAACAGAATCCGATCCGGCATTTCTCATGTACTTCGGCACAGCAATCTGCTAGGATGGCGGCTGCCAACCTTAGTTCGAGCCTGTACTGGCTCAAAATTTTGTGCAGTATCCTGTGATTCGTCGCAGTGCTTCTGGGGTCACCCCGATCTTTCCGCACCAATTTTGCTCTCGGTTTTTTCTGGTTGTGCTTCTATTATTACCCCATGTAGCGTCCCTCAGGCAGACGCGCATCCAGATGAGAAATTATTATGTCCTTTGCTTCACTCGGCCTTGCCGATGCTTTGTTACGTGCCGTCGACGAGAAAGGCTACACGTCGCCCTCGCCCATTCAAACCCAGGCGGTACCCCCAATTCTGGCCGGCCGCGACGTCATGGCTGCTGCCCAGACCGGCACCGGCAAGACCGCCGGCTTTACACTCCCCCTGTTGCAGCGCCTGACCCAGGGCAGACCGGTACGTTCCAATCGTGTACGTGCGCTGGTGCTGACGCCAACCCGCGAACTGGCCGCCCAGGTCGGCGACAGTGTCCAGACCTATGGGAAATACCTGAGCCTGCGAGCTGCCATCGTATACGGCGGCGTCAAGATTAACCCTCAGATGCAGGCCCTGCGCAAGGGTGCGGATATTCTGATTGCTACGCCCGGACGCCTGCTGGATCTGCATCAACAAAACGCCGTCAGTTTCGATGATCTGGAAATACTGGTGCTGGATGAAGCAGACAAGATGCTGGATATGGGCTTCATCCGTGACATTCAGCGAATTCTGAATCTGTTGCCGAAAAACCGCCAGAATCTGCTTTTTTCCGCTACGCTGTCCCGCGAAATCCGCGAGTTTGCCAAAGGCTTGATGCGGGAGCCCCACGAAATTGATATCAGCCCGCGCATCACAACTGCAGAAACCGTGCAGCAATGGCTGCACCCGGTCGACAAGGCGCGCAAGGCCGAGCTACTCAGCCACCTGGTCCGCACCCGCGACTGGCGGCAGGTTCTGGTCTTCACCAAAACCAAGCATGGCGCCAATAAACTTGTTACCCAGCTCGGTCGCGACGGCATTCGCGCAACCGCCATCCACGGCAACAAGAGCCAGAGCGCGCGCCTGAAAGCGCTCGATGACTTCAAGAAAGGCCGCGTGGGTGTTCTGGTAGCCACCGACATCGCTGCGCGGGGCATCGACATTCTTGAATTACCGCATGTGGTCAATTACGATCTGCCCAATGTACCGGAGGATTATGTCCACCGCATCGGCAGAACCGGTCGCGCCGGCGCCAAAGGCAAAGCCATATCGCTGGTCAGTGCCGATGAATTCAAACAGCTGGGGGATATCGAACGCCTGATCAAGCGCAAGCTGACGCGGGATCCGATCACCGGCTTTGAACCGGAGCATAATGTGCCTGAGTCCAGATCACACAATGCAACGGCCAGACGACCCAATCTGCCCAAAAAACAGAAGGCCAGACCGTTTAATAAAGATTCCGGGAATGGACCGAAACCGGGCGCGGCCCGTCGAGGCGACGCCAACCGGTCTTCCGGTGGGAGAAGCGACTCTCGCCCTGCGGGCAGATCCGCTGGTCGCCCCGGCACTCAGAACAGCAATAGCGCATCTACCGCTGCCCGCTGAGCCCTGCGGCCCGATGACCCGACCGCCAATCGGGTCAGCCCCCAGGTCAGCCAACCACTTCAGACATAGTGGCGCCGCGAATCTGACCGTGGCGGAATGCGCAAATTCCTCGGTGCAAAACCGCCACAACAACCTGTCATTGTCGGGCAGTTTCTATCCAGCGGGCAATGACTGGTTCTATTTTCTGGGCGAATAACGCCATGCCTTCGGCACTCGGATGCAGAAAATCTTCCATCAGATGCCGGGGTATATTCCCCTCATTATCCAGAAAGATATCGCCAAAGTCATAAAAGAATACCCGCTTGTTATCAGCGAGTCGGGAAATGAGCCGGTTTGCATCCTGTAGCCTCACCCGGTTGGGACTGCTCGCACTTTCATCGTAGGGGAGTATGGCGTGCAACAGAATTTTGGCGTTCGGGTAATTCAATCGGGTCTGCGCGATTACCGCCTGCACACCTCGATACACTTCTGACGCCGAGTGATCGCTGTGATTAAAATTATTGACGCCGATCATCACGACAACCGCCGCGGGATCCAGCTCACCCTCCAGGCCATTTTGTAACCGCCAAAGCAAATTCTGGGTCTGGTCTCCACCGATACCAAAATTAACACTGCGGTAGGCAGAGAAGTATTGCGCAAAAACCTGCTGATACCCGCCATCCCAGTTCCAGCTCTCGGTGATGGAATCGCCCAGAAAAACCAGTTCCGCATTACCCTGCCGAGCAGCGGCAACGTCTTCCGCATGCATCTCGTTCCATCGGTCGATAGACATCCAGTCATATTCGGTTATACGGGGGCTGGCCATATCCGGTGGTGGCAACGGTAGCGCTCCAGGGTCGGGGTCGGGCTTCGAACAACCCGTCCAGACAGCGCCAAGACAAACCCAAATCAACATGCCCAACAAATTCTTCTTCATTCTGAGAACCTTAGTCCCATCGCACCAATGCCATACCGATCCGGGCATGACGCTGCTGAATAGTTTGATGTGAGCACCAGACCTGGCACTCACTGCGGAGCCGGGTATTCTATAGAAATCCAGTGCGATCACACGAACGTTTTAAAAGGAAAATCGACCGCCTACACCGAGATTGCGGACTTCGGAACCACCCATGTTATATCCGTTAAACTCCACGAACAGGCTCAGGTGATTCTGGAAAGCATATCCGCCGCCAATACCGTAACTAAGGTTTATACCATCGTCCAGCGTGCTGGTGAATGCCGGCGCGCTTTGCTCCACCTCCCAGACAAACATGCCCAGCCGCGCATAGACATCGATTGCCGGATTCAACGGAACAACCGCTTTTGCTGCCACATTGTAACCGCCGTAATCCAGTGAACTGCCGTCACTCAGGTCAACGCTGCCCAAATCGACATAATCGAAATCCACAGCCAGATTTGGCGCAAAAAAACCACCCACATTCAGGTTGAGTGACGACCCTGAACCACTGGGGTAATTAAAATCAGAATGGCCGACGGAAATACTCGCGTAGACCTGAGCCGCCGCGGTGCTGGACAGGGCAAGAATGGTGGCACTCAGAAAACTGCTGGCACACAATCGTCGCATAGGGTTCTATCTCCGGGATTTTCAGTTGTGATTATTCGCATCCGCGCAGACAGAGTGCTGGCGGTGTCGCGACACTGTAGATGCCACAGGGTTAACCGATACTGAATCCACCATTGTCAGGCAGAACGAAATCGTCCGGTATCCAGTCGGTGCCGCTGAACAATTTTGTAGAAGTCGGACCGGTTGCGCCCTGCCAGACGGGCGGCCTCGCTGATACTGCCCCCGGTGGAGCGCAGCAGGTCTTCCACATAGGTTCGCTCGAACTCCTTTTTGGCGTCTGTGAGCGATTTGAGCTTTTGCGCGGCGTGGTCGGGCAACGCATTCTCTATCATGGTCTCGGAAATCATCAGGCTGGGCGATAACGCCACCACCTGCTCAATGACATTTTCCAGCTGGCGAATATTGCCCGGCCAGTCATATGCCAGCAGTACATTCAGGGCTTTGGGCGCGAGCTGCTTCTGTGCCGCCTGGGTTCTTTCCGCTGCAGCCTTCAGAAAGTGCCGCGTAAGCAGCGGAATATCTTCCTTGCGTTCGCGCAGACTCGGCAAGGTCAGTGTTACGACGTTTAACCGGTAGTACAGGTCTTCCCGAAATAAATTCTCCGCTATGGCCTCGGTCAGGTTCCGGTGAGTCGCTGAAATAATGCGAACATCCACTGGCCTGTCCCGGGTGCCGCCCACCGGGCGCACGGTTTTCTCCTGCAGGACGCGCAACAGTTTGGCCTGCAACGGTGCCGGCATATCGCCGACCTCATCAAGAAACACCACCCCGCCTTCCGCCGCTACGAACAGCCCCTGGTGATCACGACTCGCGCCGGTAAAGGCGCCCTTGACGTGTCCGAACAGCTCGGACTCGAGCATTTCACTGGGAATGGCGCTGCAGTTTATTGCCACAAAGGGCTTTTTGGAGCGGGCGCTGTGCCGGTGCAACGCCCGCGCCAACACTTCCTTGCCGGTACCACTGTCACCCTGAATCAGAATATTGACATCACTGGCGGCAAGAAGGTACGCCTGCTCCAGTAGTTGGTGCATACGCGAGCTGCAGGTATTAAAAGCCTGCCCCCAGGAGTGCTTGCTCTTGGGCGCATCTGCGGGGGTTACGATTGCCTGCTGGAGAATGGTTGCCAGCTCATCCTTGTCGATGGGCTTGGTCAAAAAGGAGAAAACACCTTTCTGGGTAGCGGCCACCGCTTCGCGGATCGAACCGTGCGCGGTCATAATGATAACCGGCAGGCTGGGCCACTCACTGTGGATTTTTTCAAACAGGGCCAGTCCGTTCATCCCCTCCATGCGCAGGTCGGTAATCACGGCATCCGGCAAGCGTCGCCCGATGCAGGACAGCGCTTCCTCGCCACTGCTGGCGCAGTCGGTTTCGTACTGGAGCGCGCCCAGACGCATGGCCAGCAGTTGCAGCATGTCGGCATCGTCGTCGACCAGTAGAATGCAGGGTTTGTTCATGGCAGCAACCCCTGCGTTGCCGTCGGGATGCTTTGCGCCTCGATGTCGTCTTCGATTTCGCTTAAGCCCTGTATCGTTTTTTCGTGTTCCATCTTCAGTTCCCGGTACAATTTTTCAACGGCGGAATAGGCCTTTTGGCTGGAATTCAGCATATCAAACAATGCCAGGTATTCCTCCGGCCAGCGCCCCGCTCTGCTGAGACTGTGCAACGCTTCACTCAAAATACCGGGTGTACTCGCCGGTCGGCAGCTGGAAATCAGCAAGACGTCGAGTCGCTCTTCTATGCTCTGCCCGGAACTCATAGTGGCCACCGGCACCATGGCTTCGGTCGCGGTCTCAAGACCCGTACAAATAGCATGCCGCTGGGAAAGCCATTCGGCAACGCTGCGCTGCGGTCGCAACTGACCGTCGTTCTCATCGGCCACCGAATCCTCCACCCTGACATCGCCTGTTGCCGGATCGATAACCGCCTTGCTTTCCGGAAAATATTCCAGGAGTTCGCATCCGCCCAGCATCCCCAGACCGAACAGACCCAAGAATCCCAAAATCTTCATAAATTCCTCTCAACCCGACGCGGAAACCGCAGGCAGAATTCAGTGCCTGATTGCGTCGATACAACGTCAATCTGCCCTTCGAGATGGCTCACGCATTCTTGCACAATTGACAGCCCAAGCCCAGTTCCTTTCAAAGGACCGCGACGCCGCGCCTTCCCCTGATAGAAGGGCTTAAAAACATTTTTGCGGTCGTCCTCGCTTAGCCCGGGCCCATTATCGAGTACTTTCAGCCACCACTCATCACCCTCTGCGCCCCATGCCACCTCCACTCTTCCGTTCTCGGGGGCAAAATCATGGGCATTGGACATCAGGTTACTCAAAATCATCTCCATGGCCTGGGGATCGCTGCTTACGACATCGGGGGTACCGGTAAAGTGCCATCTGCAGCGACTGCTGGGGCGGTTGTTTACCAGCTTGCTTCTGACTTTTTCGCATAATTTGGGCAGATCGACCTCCGCTTCAGTGTTGAGAAGACCATGTGCAACGGCGTTGTAATTCAATAGTTGCTGAATCAGCACCTGCAGGCTGTCAGCGTTGTTTTGCAGTATTTTCAGTACATGCCGCTGATCTGGCGTCACGGGGCCGGGGACCTCATCGCTCAACAGGGCACCGGCTTCCATGATAGCCGCCAGCGGCGTTTTAAGCTCATGGGTAATATGCCGCAAAAAGGCTTTTTTCTGCTTTTCGCTGGCAACCAGGCGCCGTCGCATCCATTCCAGATTGTCCCCCAGGGATTCCAGATCTGCCGGCCCGTCAATAACGATCGGCTCACCCCAGCTCTCATGCCCCAAACGCCGAATGGCATTCGCCAAACGCCACATCGGGCGAGCCACAGCGACAGATGAAAGCACGACCAGAAGTATCGTCCCAGGTACGGCCAAAATACCGATAAAACCCAACTGCTGAATGGCATTCTCAAGCTTGGTATCTTCCGCCTCAAGAATGGCCTGAATCTCCCGTTCTACACTCTCGCTGAGCTGCTGCACAAGCACATTGGACGTTTGCAGGGCTGCCAATACGGATTCGGTCGCGTTCTCGTCGGCGCCCTGCTCCAGCGGCATTTCGCGCAGGTTGTTATCCACCTCCAGCACCAGATCAACCAGCGGCCGCGCATCAATCCCACCCAGGTCGGATCGACCCAGCTGCACCTGGAATTCACGCAGCTTTTCCACATTCTGGCCGAACAGTTCGAGAAATTTTTCATTCCTCAACAACAGGTACTGTCGCGCCGACCGCCTGATATCGGTGAGCTGGGTACGCACGGTGACATCGACATTACTCAGCCATTCGACCCTGGCTACCATCGCCCGCTGACTTTGCGCCTGCTCTACCAGCAAGCCCCCGGCGAATATTACGGCAGCCACCAGGGGTAAAATGGCAAGCAGGGTCGCGCTGATCCATTGTTGGGTCAATGTCAGGCGGTTATAAATGCGTATCATAAAAACTCTCGATCATCCGGACGCCAACTTTAACAGTAATCCGCTGCCGCCGTGTCGCCGTATTGCACCAGCAGTCTCGTAATATAAATCGGAGCCAAAGTCGGATATGCCGGCTGGGTGTCTCTTTTTTGCAACAGTAATATCTGTTGATTTATTTGAATTTTCCTAAAAATTCCGCTTCAGGCGTTGCATTTTACCAACAAATCATCGCAGGCGTCCGCCCGCAGCAGGTCAAATTTTCTATTACCTGCTGATTTTACACGGACTTTATAACGTGGCACAAAAATAGCTTATAACACTCCAGACGCTTTCGCATAGCACCAGTTTAAATAAGAAAGAAAGATTACTATTAAATTAAGGCATAACAACATCGCAATGCCCAAGGGAAACAGACAAAATGCGGGGCTATGATTAGTCCCGGCTTAACGATGTTGATGCTCGGCATGGTCGCGATACTTGGCCCTGCCCACGTGTGCCATGCCCATGACAAACTTACACCCCTGATGGAACAGTGGCAGCTGGGGTTTATTGAAGGATCAATTCGAAGCAATCCACATTTGCGTGAGTTTCGGATTGTCGTGAACATCAAGGATGACGACAGCATCGCACTTGACGGTGCAGTCGATTCGACGTCGGCGAAAGCACTGGCTGAGCAGATTGCAATTAACGTCAGCGAGGGAAAAGTAATTGAAAACCGCCTGCAGATCGAAGAGCAGGCGGTACTGGCGGATAGCGGCGAGCCTGACCCGGCCGAAGCTGCTAGAACGCAGCTGGCCAATGTTCCGATAAACAACAAAGTGATGTCGCGAATATTGGGCCACGCACAGACACGCTCCCTGAGCATTGAGGCGCGCACGGACAATAGAGTCGTTACAGTGCGCGGAACGGTAAATACCAGTCTCGAAAAAGAGCTGGTGTACTGGCTGGTGAAGAATACAGACGGCGTTGTAGATGTTGTCGACAAAATTGAAATTGTCGGGCCTCACCAAATTCAGGCGGGCCTGTAGAACGCATTTGGTAGGTGTTGCTACCACTCACAGGACACGCAATCCTGTGATAGCAGAACAACAACGGACGTTTTTACCGGCTCCCCCGGAACCGGAACTGCAGCAGAGCTGGCTTGACTGCTGCCCTGAAGACCCAGGAGGGTTCGATTTAAAGCTTGCTACTCATCAATAGGTTTTTACCAGTAATGCCCGGTCAGGACCCTGTTGGAATAGAGTTGATACAACATAAAACCGTCAGCTTGGCACAGCATTGTGCTTCATGGTGTATCAGGGATATTTCAAATCAAGCAGACCCGACCGTGTATTACTGGCTTTTTAAAATGATAATAAATAAAAGGTGGTAATCATGCTTCGCAGAAAAGAACTACTTATGATCATTCTGGCGCAGGTGCTAATTACGCTTGTATTGACCTCGGCCAAACCACACTACGCGGTAAATGGGGAGGCCTACCGGCATTCACTGCTGAACGATACCAGGATCTACCTTCCCTGACCGTCTGCTCCGCCTCGTATCCACGGCACCACCGCCCCACACAAACCGAGTGGTTGAGGCCCCTTTGCCGATCCGCCGTCACCCGATAGCGGCGACAGCCCCTCTTTTTTACGATGCCGGCATCATTCCCACCGCCCCGCCGCATCCCGTCGGCCATCCCGTCGGCCATCCCGTCGGCCATCCCGTCGGCATAGATGGGCTGACCCATACTGGCCTTCATCGAATCGATCGGCCGTGAACATCTACCGCTCTGTACTGAAGACCCGAACACTGGCCATCTATTTGAAAAGCCTCCTTTTGCGAATAATTCCTTGACCACCCTGACAGGCGGCCTGCTATCCTCTGAATAATTCGCGTCGACTCACCGGAAAGGTGGATGCGGCTGTCCGCGCCTGTCGACGTTATTCACAGGGTGCGAACTGGTTGACAACCGGCAGGAAAGGCGACAAACCCGTCGACGGCAGCCGGCTGGACCATTCAGCACAATGAAGCTGCCATCGTTATGCATCCGCTGCACTCTCAGCGTGCCACGTTTCGGAACAACAATTCAGGTGTGGAATTCTTACCGAAAGCCCCCACATAGAGCTTTTACATTAGTTAAGGTTGTTGCATGAATTTAAAGAAAGATGAAATCTGGGATACGATCAAAAACGAGACCCGGCAGCAGGCGGAGAAAGAACCGGCGCTGGCGAGCTTTCTTCATGCGACCATCCTGAATCATGACACCCTCGAAGCAGCCCTGAGCTATTATCTGGCGCAAAAGCTGGAAAATGCGACCATAAACGCCTTGCAGGTGCGGGAAATTATCGAGGAAGCCCTGCGCAGTGACCCCGGGATCGGCCTGGCAGTACGGGCCGATATCACGGCGGTTTTTGAGCGGGATTCAGCCTGCCATTACTACAGTCTGCCTTTTATTCACTTTAAAGGCTTTCAGGCATTGCAATGCTATCGGGTGGCACACTGGCTGTGGCAGCAGGGCCGTTCTGCCATGGCGTATTTCATCCAGAGCCATGTGGCACTGACATTTGGCGTCGATATTCACCCCGCAGCGCAACTCGGTAAAGGCATTATGCTGGATCACGCCACCGGTATCGTAATTGGCGAAACGAGTGTGGTTGAGGACGACGTGTCAATAATGCAGTCCGTCACCCTGGGCGGCACCGGCAAGGACTCCGGTGACCGACACCCCAAAATACGGCGCGGTGTGCTCATTGGTGCAGGCGCCAAAATCATCGGCAATATTGAAATTGGTGTCGGTGCCAAAGTCGGCGCCGGCAGTGTCGTTCTGAAGGATGTTGAACCCCATACAACCGTCGTCGGCGTTCCTGCCGTTGTGGTGGGCCGGCCCGGCTCGGCAAGCCCGGCTCTGGACATGAACCATCAAATCAATTGCGACCGGGACTGCGCCGAGGCGAGTCGCAACAAGCCCGACTGATCCGTTCCCGCTGCGAGTAACCGCATGCATAATCCGGGCTAGCGACCCGCGGCGAACGGGACGACATGTGCAATATCGTCCGCATCCAGCAGACACATCAGCAGGCGGTCAAAACCGAGCGCTACGCCGCTGCATGCCGGTAATCCGGCGTGGAGCGCCGCCAGCAGGTGCTGATCGTAAGCCGGCACCGGCTTGCCCAACTGGCGTCGCACTGTCTGGTCCAATTGAAAGCGCGCTTCCTGTTCATGCGGATCCGTCAGCTCCCAGTAGCCATTGGCCAGCTCCCGCCCTTTCCAGAACAGTTCAAATCGCCGTGCTACGGGAATCCCATTGTCGTTCGGGCAAATGCGCGCCAGGGCGCATTGCCTGGCCGGGTAATCCATCACAAAGGTCGGCGCCTGCAATCGAGGCTGTATGAGATGGCTGAACAGCAGATCCAGCCAATCGCTTGCCGTCGACATGGGTCCACTGAAATCGATATGCTCAGCGGCTACGGATGCAAGCTCCGCTGCGGTGGCAGTATGGGGGCAAACACCCAGAACGCGGATGAACAATTCGCCGTATGAATACTGTTCCGTAACAATGTCGGGCTGCAGGCTGCGCAGCAGATCGGTCATATCGCGCACGAGCTGTCGATCGTCGATACCGGTGCGATACCATTCAAGCAGTGTGAACTCCGGGCGATGCTGGCGACCGGATTCGTCCGCCCGAAATGCCTTGCCCAGAAAGTAAATGGAACCACTGCCCCAGGCCAGCAACCGCTTCATAAAAAATTCCGGCGACGTCTGCAGGTAACCGTACCCGCCGTCGACGCTGAGTGCGTCAAGATGGGGATCGGTCACGGTGCAGGCGCCCAGCACAGGCACATCAACTTCCAGCACATTGTGGACCCGGAAATAGTTCCGGATTGCGGACAGCCACTGCGCCCTTGCCGCCAGGACCTGCAAGGATACGCCTGGGCCGTAATCCAGCGCCGGATCAGACATGTCCACAGACTGCGTTCCGTCTGCCGGTACTATTTATTCGCACGCCCGAGGTATTCACCCGACCGGGTGTCCACCCGCAATACATCGCCGATATTGACAAAGAGTGGCACTTTCACGACGGCGCCAGTGGACAGTGTGGCGGGCTTGGTCCCGCCCTGAGCCGTATCCCCTTTTAGACCGGGGTCTGTTTCGATCACTTCCAGCTCAACGTGATTGGGCGGACTTACCGCCAGCGGTGAACCGTTGTACAGTGTCACGGTAACGACGTCCTGCTCACGCAGCCATTTGGCGGCGTCGCCAACGGCCGCTTTGTCAGCCTGCATTTGCTCAAAAGTCTGGGGTTCCATAAAATGCCAGAACTCACCATCGTTATATAGGTATTGCAACTCACGGTCCATAACATCGGCGCCTTCCAGCGACTCACCGGATTTGAATGTACGCTCCCATACCCGACCTGAACGCAGGTTTTTCAGCCGCACCCGACTGAAAGCCTGGCCTTTGCCAGGTTTGACAAACTCGTTCTCCACAATGGAACATGGATCGCCATCCAGCATGACTTTCAGACCACTGCGGAATTCATTGGTAGAATAACTAGCCATTTTACCCTCAACTATACGATTAATAGACCGGCATATTTAAAAAGGCGCTCATGATACTCCGATCCGTGCCAACTTGGCAGACTGCAGACTGGCAACAGGAGCTAAATAACCTGATTGTTGACCCCGAGGAACTGCTTGAGCGAATCGGTCTCGATTCGCACTGGCTGGAACCCGCCCGCCGGGCCGCCCGGCTGTTCCCACTGCGGGCAACCCATTCATTCGTATCGCGCATCAAGGCGGGCGACCCCGCGGACCCTTTGCTCCGTCAGATTTTGCCCCTGCAGGAAGAATTGCTGGACGTGCCCGGCTATGAAGACGATCCGCTGGCGGAACAACGGTTTAATCCGGTGCCGGGCGTCGTGCATAAATACCGCAATCGGGTCCTGCTGATTGCCGCCACCCAGTGCGCCATCAATTGTCGCTACTGCTTCCGCCGTCATTTCCCGTACCCGGACAACCAGCTCCGGCGCGACCAGTGGCTGAACGCACTGGCATACATTGAACGTGATCCGCAGATCAACGAGGTTATTCTCAGTGGCGGCGACCCGCTATCCGTGGGCGACCGGCAGCTCGCGTGGCTCATCGACCAGGTCGCCGATATCGCCCATGTACAGCGATTGCGGATTCACAGTCGCTACCCGGTTATTCTGCCCGGTCGCATTACCGACCGGCTGGTGGAGGCTTTCACCGGTACGCGCCTCAAACCGGTGCTTGTAATCCATTGCAACCACCCGCAGGAACTGGATGGAACCGTGGCGGACGCGCTGGCCCGGCTGCATGGCGCCGGTGTTACGCTGCTGAATCAGACCGTGCTGCTAAAAGGCATCAATGACGATAGCGATACGCTGGCTGCCTTGAGTGATGCCCTGTTTCGCTGCAACACGATACCATACTACCTGCATTTACTGGATAAAGTCCGCGGGGCCGCGCATTTTCAGGTAGACGATGCGCAGGCGCGGCAATTGTATCGGGCGCTGCTGGGTAAGCTGCCGGGGTATCTCGTACCCAAACTGGTACGGGAGCTGCCGGATGCCCCATCCAAGACACCCGTCAGCCTCGATGACCCGGCCGAATAGCGGCAGAACACCGGCAGCGCAGGAGTCGCTATACTCTGCTGTATGCCCTGGCATTTTCCCAATCGGTCGCGTGGCTTTCCGGTTGATCATGTGGCGAATCCATCGCTCTATTCACACGGCGAACTAAGGTATCTTAATGACAGCGACAGTGAATCCGGACCCGATTTTTGCGCATTTTAAATTGCCACCGCAGGATGCCGACCTTCTTTCGTTCTGCGCGGGTAAAAAGGCAGCCAAAGTCGCCGAATGGGTCAACGCCCTGAAACACACGCAGGTCAGTCACACAGCGGCCATGCTGTATCAGGCTATTCAGGAGATTGTGCATCTCAGAACCGACGCAAAGACGCGCTTTGACATGCTGGAAAGCTTATGGCCAACTGCCCAGCATGCCATTCAGGGGCTCAGCCGGGAGTTTCTCAATCAGCCGCTGATTTTGCCGCCGGCCGGGCAGAAGGCCGCACTGGTAGCCCAGGCAATACAAAAGCACTTTATGGATGGCTACAGCCTGTGCGCGAAAGAAATTCACGAACAAAAGCGTACCCGGCAGCTTCATAGGGAGATATTGGTCAACGCCCTGTTCCGCGCCGCTACTGGAGCCGGGCAACTTATTTTGCGCAACGCCCAGCTTTATACCCAGGCACCGCCCGGCACCTGGCTGAGATTGCATGGCCTGATGCAGATCGCCACGTTTTATGAACTCCAGAAGGTTCCGGTTACCATTGAATCGGCCGATGCTGTGGATCTGCGCAGTATCCAGGACGCCTGGCTGCACGTAGTCAGTTTCGCCTGTGTACGACCGAACCAGCTTTCGCAGAGTGAGATTGCGCTGGCATACCGCACACTCGAGGGTTGGGCCCGGCACATGGACGTTCATGAACAGATCAGCAAGGACAAGCGCAATCTGTTTCTTGTGGACCTGTCGGCCGACAGGCCACCGATCGGCAAGAGCCGTTTCCAGGCAGATGGACAGGGCCTCCTGGTTGAACTCGATTTCCAGCGACTGATCAATCAGCTGAGCAAACTGTCAGATGATCTGACCGTCAGGGCGGATAGTCTGGGGCAGATACCCGGCGTCAGCATGCCGGCCAACCTGCCGGAAGGGCTGAAAAAGCATATTCTGGGATGCTGGAGCCAGGCCGCCAGCCGACATCAGGATCGCCAGCCTGCCAACCAGCGTATCGAAGTCTGCCTTGGCCTGATTGACTGTCACTACCAGCTTGCCAATCAAACGGCGTTTAACGACTTCCTGGACGATCCGGTCGGCGCGCCCGGCAGCGGCGCACCGCTCGATTCCTTCATGCGTGCACTGCAACCGGAGGACGACAATGACAACAAGACCCCCCGACCATCAATTTTCAGTATCACGTTACAGAATACCAGCCCCGGCGGTTACTGCCTGCTCTGGACCGGAGACTTACCCAGCCGGCTGGAAGCAGGAGAATTGATCGGTGTGCGCGGCCCCAGTGGCCAAAACTGGAGCCTGGGCATTATTCGCTGGATCAGACAATTGAAAAACGCGTCGCAGCTGGGACTGCAATTGCTCACGGATGAGGCGATACCCTTTGGCGTAGCCATTATGTATGACATGGGTGGCTACTCCGACTATATGCGGGCGATTCATATCGCCGCGCCGGCAGTACCGGGTCAGCCCCCGTCGCTGCTGACTGCCGCGGTCCCGTTCAAGGAGGGCCTGCGGGTGAAAATGAAGCAGGAGGCGTCCGAAATCGATGTTCGTTTAAAAAAATGCGTGTATTCCACAGGCAAAATCAGACTGTTCTCGTTCGAAACGCTGGCGCCACGTGAAAAATAAGGTATTGCCCGACCGAAATCTGCCCTGGGCTGGCTCCCCCTGCCCAGGCCAGGCTGGCGGGTCCGAGACATGCCCAAAGCCAAGAAAACTCAGTCAGCCTTTGCTGAATCCGGAAAAGAGTGCGATTATTAATAAGAGGGTAATTATTCAGCCCGTGTCGTAACGGTTCAGATTGCGTCCAGATTTGCCCGGAGCAAGGCGGAAAATGTGAGTTTACTTATGTCAATGACCATGTTTTAACGCCGCTTTCATTTGTAGGTGCAGGGGCAAATCGGGCCGTGAGATGAACTGTTACGAACCGATAATCTGGTAACAACGGAACTCAGGGAGATCCGATAGGTATCCGCATGGGTACGTAACTGTACTCACTTTAGTGGCACCGGCTATGCCGGTGCCGGTAATCCAATACGATACTGATGTGGCATGACAACCAATCCGACTATTCGCCTGCTAATTCTTAACGATTCCCGCTCTGAAGCCGAACGGCTCATCAGTATGCTGAATAATGCCGGCCGACAGACCCGCGCCCAGCATGCTGAAAGCGAGGAAGCGCTGGTCAAGCTAATTCAGGAGCAGACCTGGGATATCCTGATCGCAGCAGAAAGTAGCCGCACGGTACCGCCAGCCAACGCCATCCGGCAAATACGCCGGCTGAACAAGGACCTGCCGGTCATCCTGCTAACGGATGAAGACGGCACACAGCCCGTAGTCGAGGGCATCAAGCTCGGCGCCGTCGACGTGGTGCGTCTCGATGAAGATCAGCATCTGCTACAGGTTATCGCACGTGAACATTTAAACCGTGAACAGCGCAATCAGATGCGACTGGCCGAACGCCGCTACAAGGAGATGGAGCGACGCAATCAGCAGCTTCTGGATAGCTCCCGCGATGCATTTGCTTTTATTCAGGATGGCATGTTCGTCTACACCAACGAGTCTTTCGCTGAGTTACTCGATTTCACCGACAGGGATGACCTGGAATGTATGCCGCTGATCGATATGGTGGCTGACGATGATCAGGAACGGGTGAAGGGGTTTTTGAAGCACTTTATGTTGCGCGGCAGTGATATCGACTCCACCAAACTGTCATTCTCGGCCATGACGGCGAATGACGCCCCCAAAACACTCAACGTCGAGGTCCGCAAGGCGCAATACCTCGATGAAGAAAGTTGCATTCAGTTTCTGGTGCGCGCCAATGCCACTGACAGTGGTGAGCTGGAAGAACAACTGGAGCAAATCCGTCAACAGGATCTTGCAACGGGCCTGTACAATAAGAATTATCTGATTGAAAAACTGGAAACCGTCGTCGACAAGGCAGTCGCCGACGACTCAAAAGCAGCATTGCTCTACCTTGGCATCAATGATTTTATCGAAGTGGTGCAGGCCAAGGTCGGGGTGGCGGCAACCGATATCGTGCTGGGTTCAATCGCTGCCCATGCCCGCACCATGGTTAACAGCGGGGAAACGCTATGCCGTTTCAGCGAAGACGGCTTTATGCTGCTGATCCCTGATATTGACGCTGATGAAGCCCTGAGCCGGGCGGAAAAGCTGGCGCGCGGCATGAGTAGCTATATCGTGGATATCGACGGATCCACACTGCAACTCACCTACTGCGTCGGGATTGCCCTGATCAATGAAACCACCAGTCATACCGACATTCCTATTTCGCATGCGCTGAAAGCACTGGAGCGCGCGCGGGATCTGCACGCCAGGGACAAACAGACCGTCGCCTGTACGTTCGAAGAGAAAAAGGCGGAAGGTGAAGGACAGTCCGCCAGAGAAGTGGCGAAAATGGTGCAGAAAGCACTGGATAACAACCGTTTTCGCCTGCTGTTTCAGCCTATTCTCAGCCTGCGCGGCTCTGACCAGGAGCACTACGAAGTGCTGCTGCGCATGGTCGACGATGATGATAACGGCGTATCGCCCAATGATTTTATGGAAATTGCAGCCGAGATTGGCGCCATTACCAAAATAGACCGCTGGGTCATCCTGGAAAGTATCAAAGTTCTCTCGGAGCATCGCAACAAGGGCCACAACACTCGCGTCATAGTGAACCTCAGCAGGGAGTCCATGAAAGATGCAACCCTGCCGCCCTGGCTCGGCGTTGCGTTCAAAGCCGCCAAGCTGCCGGCCAGCTCCGTCATATTCCAGGTTCAGGAAGCCGACGTAAACGACCATCTCAATCTGGCGAAAGCCTTCACCGAGCAGGTCACAGCACTGGGTGCCGAGTGTTCAATCAGTCGTTTCGGCTGCGTACTTAACCCTTTCAACGCGCTTGAACACATCAGCGCCCAATACGTAAAGGTCGATGGATCATTCACTCAGGAATTACAAAGTGGACAGGGCGAACCGCAGGCTTTGGGCGAACTGGTTGCCAAGCTGCATGAACACGAAAAAATCACCATCATTCCCTTCGTCGAAAACGCCAGCGTTCTATCCAAGCTGTGGCAATCCGGGGTGCATTATATCCAGGGTTACTATCTGCAGGGCCCGGCAGAAACCATGGATTACGATTTCGATACGGAGAGCTAGTCA
>CAYSTJ010000033.1:0-46140 GCA_964434105.1 uncultured Cellvibrionaceae bacterium
AAATTGGCGCGTTTTCAGGCACAACAGAGGCGATGATGAAACGTCAACAGACCCTGGAAATGTTGGCAGCCCGAGACTTCCGGGCTGTTAACGGCTTCACACCGGCAAAGATTTTGCTCACTTCTGATTGACAATCATTATCAGTTGCATTAAGTTTAAACCATAAAAAGTGCCGCCGGAGTTACGAAATCATGTACGTCTGTCTTTGCAAAGGAATTACCGAAAACCAGATTCGCCAGGCTGCCGCTGATGGTGCCACCACGCTCGGCGCCGTTCGGCAGAAGCTGGGCGTCAGCACCGAATGCGGAAAATGTCGTTGTGACGCCAGAGACATACTTCGTTCGATGGTACCCGTCAACAACGCGCCGGGCCTTTTTCATTCAGCCGCCTGATTGTGCCCTGCATTTGACCCTGTTTGCGCCCCTGCATTTGACCCTGTGTGTGCCCCTGCATTGACATAGCCCCGACAGCCCCTCAGAATCTCCCTCTGTGCTAACCAGGGGGTACACGGCAATGAAAGGCGACGTCAAAGTCATCGAACACCTCAACAAAATTCTCTATAACGAATTGATTGCCATCAATCAGTACTTTCTGCATTCGCGTATGTACGAAAACTGGGGCTTCAAAAAGCTGGCAGAACACGAATACCACGAATCCATCGACGAGATGAAACATGCGGATCGTCTGACCCAGCGCATACTGTTTCTGGACGGGCTGCCCAATTACCAGAACCTGGGTAAGCTGATGATCGGGGAACATGTCAAGGAAGTGCTGGAATGCGACCTGCAACTCGAACAGCGGGCGCTGCCCGATCTGCGCGAAGCCATCGCCTACTGCGAATCCGTGCGTGACTATCCTTCCAGGGAGCTACTTGAAGATATTCTGGAATCCGAGGAGGAACATATCGACTGGCTCGAAACGCAACTCAGCCTCATCGATCAGGTTACGCTGGAAAACTACCTGCAATCAATGATGGGAGATCCCTGACCCGACCGGACGGCCGCCGTGCAGTGGCATTCGGATTTCAAAAACAACCAGTCCGCGCGCCTGATCGGTGAAGGCGCGCACCTGTCCGCCATGGAACTGCGCAATAAGCCGCACAATGTACAAACCCAGGCCCAGGTGCTCTTTCGGGCTGCCCGGCTTACGCACTGACACCAGCGAATCAAAAATACGCCGGGACATCGCTTCGGGTAGCTCTGACCCCGAATTGGCCACCTGCAGCAGCAGTGTTTCACCGTCCGTGCGTACCGTAAATTCGATCAGACCGCCGGGACCGGCAAAATCGGCTGCGTTCTCCACCAGCTTGTCCAGCATTTGCACCACCAGATCGGGTGACAGCCACGCCATTTGCGGGCTTTCGACATCGCATTGCCACACCAGCCGGTGATCCGGATAGATATCACGATATGCGTTGACAACCTGTCTCAACATCTCTCCCACATCGACCAACTCCATCTCGGCACCCTGCAGGCTCTGCTCCACACGTGCAGCCGCGCTCATGGCGTGCAGTATCGCAGACAACCGCTCTACGCCATCCCGGGCACGCACCACATACTGGACTGACTCATCGTTCAGCGCCATTTCCGCAAGATTATCAAGGGATGTTCGCACCACAGCGACCGGCGTGCGCAGCTCGTGCGAGAGCTTAGAGGCAAGTGTTTCCAGGTAGGTATTGTATTCACGCAAACGTTCCAGCAGGGTGCTGTAACTGCGCGACAGATCGCCGATTTCATCGTGACTGCTGCTCGCGGGAAACAGCCCGGTTATGCGACCATCGGCGCTCACTGCGCTTTCCACTGCCCGCTTCAGCCGCCTTATGCGCACGGACAGCCAGGTTGCATGGGCCAGCATAAGCAGACTGACAAGTGCCACCACTGCACCCGAATAGATCAGCAGTCGCATACCGGCGGCGTCCACCCGGAGGCCGGCCGCTTCGGTGGTCTGCTCCGCGACGATGATTGCGACGGGCGTTGAACCGGCAAGGTTCGGCAGAACCACCGGGACAGCCACACGGGTCACCACAGTCTGCATGTACTGGTACCAGTCATACTGGATGTTGCCGCTTATGGCCGCCATGGACACCTCGTCCAGCATCTGCCCGGTAGCGGCTACCCGGGGTCTTGGAGGATAACCGGCCGGATTGAACAGATCACGCACGAGATAGCGGAATGCTGTGTCGTTGGTGCCCGGCGAATCCCCGGAACGGGCAAGGGATCCGGCCGAGGCAAGCCAGTACCCTGCATGCGACAGCAGCGTCAACTGTCTGCCCTGTTCAGCGTAAACCGCCAGGGTGTCCTGCATTATGTCGCTGGGCGCAACGACCGGTCGCGGCGCTGCGCCGGTGGATAGAACGACTGATTGTCGCCCCCCGTCATAGATATCGAGCGCCATGCCCCCTTCTGCCCATTCCCGGGGAAACCGCAATTCGACCAGATAGGCGTCACCCCGTTCCTGCCAGAATGCTTTAAATCGATGCTCGCGGTACATCAGAAAATCTTCGTGATAGCGAAATACCTGCGCTTCACCCGGTGCCGCTGTAAATAGCCCGTAACGTCGCGACGTGCCATCCGGTTCGGCGAAAACGATTCTCAAATGATCAACCTGGCGCAGATCGCTGCCCGGCGTGTAAAATTGCCGGTTGGCATCGTTGACCTCCACCCACAAATAAATAAAATCAGCGTGGGATCCAGCCAGCAGGTCTGCTCGCCATGCTGATCTACCGATGCCACCCAGCACTTCGGATGCGACTTCCATATCCGTCCATTCGTCACGATACCCGTCGATAATCGGTGCGGTGGCCAACGGATGCGCATAAATGACAGGCCGTCTGGCAAGGCCCGGCATGGACTGATTCAGATGACCGGCGAGTTGCTCATCGGCGGCAATGCGGGCAGAGACGGCCTGCGCCGTGGCAATCAGGCTCTGTGCGTGCCCCTGGCGCACAACAGATTCCATTTCCCGCAGGTACTGACAACCAGCCCATGGTAATAACAGCGTGAGCAGGCTCACAAAAAACAGCTGGCGTCTCAGCCCCATCGGGACCGCCCCGGAACGATAACGGTCTGGCTCATGGCAATGGAACCACCGCCCGGCATTGGAGGATCATGACGGATCCCAGCGATAGCCCAGCCCATAGGCCGTCTGAATGCTGTTGAAATCGGGATCGATAACTTTGATTTTTTTGCGGATACGTTTGATGTGCGACGTAATTGTACTGTCGTCCAGCACGACATTGGCGATATCCATGAGTTGCTGCCGGTTACGCACCTGACCCACGTGGCGCGCCAGTGCAAAAACAATCCAGAGTTCGGTCACCGTCAGATCGATTGCCTGGTCCTGCCACCAGGCCTGCATTCGATCCATATTAAGCCGCAGCGCGCCACGCTGAATTACCTGCTCTTTGCCAACCCCTGCGGTCAATGCATCAATGCGTCGAAACAGCGCAACCACCCGCGCCATCATATGGGCCTGACTGATATCCTTGGTTAAATAATCGTCTGCACCCAGACGCAAGCCGGATATCACATCAAAATCGTTATCACGCGCCGTTAAAAAGATAATCGGGAGTGATGGGGCCCGGCCACGTAAATCCCGGCACAAATCAAAGCCGCCTTCCGGCTCGCTCCCCAGCCCGATATCAATGATCGCCAGATCGGGCAGCTGGTGCTCCATGCCCCGCATCGCCTGCAACCTGTCACGGTAATGGGAAACGCGGAAACCGTGTCGCCTGAAGGCGTCACAATAATTGCGGGCTATCAGCTCTTCGTCCTCTACGATAACGATATGTCGACTCATGTCCAGGGTCCGAGTACATCAATGGTTCAATACTACCAGCTTAACGGATCTCCCGTTGAAGGCAAAATCGCACGCCCTGCGGGTTCACGCATTCGGCTGGGAAGACGGCTGGGAAGGGGCCGTCATTTGGTCATTGCCTGTCGAAACCCGGCTGTATGGGGTTGACCATATCCTCATGGTTGCATAGAGTTCCCGGTCGACTGTCCCTTAACATAAGCTCACGTTTAATCGAACCCCAACGCGGGTTCCGAGCTGACAGCGCTCTGGTTCAAAACCAGCCTTACCATAACAAGAGAACTCTGAATGTACCCCTACCTTGTAGCCGATATAGGCGGCACCAATGCCCGGTTTGCAATAGTGACCGGCAAGACCAAGCAGCAATTCGACCTAAGCAATATCCTGATCCTGAAAGCCAGGGATTTCGCTACACTGGATGACGCCCTGCACCATTATCTCGAAACCTGCGCCCCGGTTCGTCCGCATGCCATGTGTCTGGCCATTGCGGGCCCTGTCGTTGGTGACCGGGTGAAAATGACCAACCTCAACTGGGAGATCTCCTGCGTAGACATGGCGCGGCATTTCCGGCTTGACCATTTCGTGGCAATCAATGATTTCGCGGCGGTCGCAGCCGCCTGCGCATCCGTCACCGACGAACATCTGGTCACGGTCAAACAGGGTCTGCCAGACTTCAACAGCAATCGGGCGGTGTTTGGTGCGGGTACAGGGCTGGGGGTCGCAGGCCTGATACGGGCCAACGGACAATGGCTTCCCAATCCCTCTGAAGGCGGTCACGTCAATATCGCACCGGCGACAGATTTCGAAGCCGACATTATTAAAGCGGCAATGGCCCTGCACGGTCATGTTTCCGCTGAAAATTTCATATCCGGGCCGGGGCTGGTCAATCTCTATCAGGCGATCTGCGCCGTCCACCAGCAACAGCCAGAAGACATCACGCCGGCCGATATCACCCAGGCCGCGCTGGCCAACAGTAATACGCTGGCCGTTCAGACCCTGCATACTTTCTGCAGTTTTGCAGGTTCATTTGCCGGCAACCTGGCGCTGACCTACGGTGCCAAGGGAGGTATTTACATTGCCGGTGGCGTGGTACCACGTTTTGTGGAATTTTTGAAAAACAGCGAATTTGTCGAGCGCTTCAACGCCAAAGGCATCATGAGCCACTATGTTGAACAGATTCCAGTCAAACTCATGATTCACCCGGAAACAGCCTTTGTCGGTGCCGCGGCATGGCTGGAGCAGCTTCTCGGCGACTAACCGGCTGACACCGTCTGTGCGGTGCTGTCAGCACCGCGTTCTCCTCAGAAGTTATGCGGCTTCGCTCGCCCGCGATGCGGATCCTTTTGCGATTTCACGGGCAAACGGCCGAACCAGCAGTAGCAAGCGGGGTAACAGAAACAGGGCGCCGGTCAACGCAGCAACCATCGCACACCCGGTCAGAATGCCAAAGTAAATGGTGGGGATAAACTGCGACAGCATCATGATTGAAAATCCGAAAAAAATGATTGAGGTCGTATAGAACAACGCGCGCCCGATGGAGCCATGCGCTCGATGCATGGCCGCAATATAATCGCCGTCCCTGCGAATTTCGGTTTTAAACCGGTGAATATAATGAATGGCGTTATCGACCCCCATCCCCACCGTGATGGCCGCGATAGTAATCGTCATTATATCCAGTGGTATTCCAAACAGCCCCATACTTCCCAGGATAACCATCGCCGCCAGCATATTGGGAAGTATGGCGATCAATGCAATAACGACGGATCGGAACAGCACCATAAACATCAGCATGATGCCAAAGAACACTGCCCCCAGCGTCACAATCTGGGAGCTGAAGAGACTTTGCAACATATTGTTATAGAGCACCAGCAAACCGGTGAAGTTAACCTGCTCCATGTCGAGATCAAACTGGCTCTCCAGGTCGTTGTGAATTCGCTCCAGCAACTCGGAACGTTGAAGTCCGGGCCAGGAATCCTTGATACGCATGGAGATACGGGTCTCGTGCGCGCCCTGCTTGTATGGCGCAAGCAATACATCCCGAATTTCGCCACTCACCGATTTATCCATTACAGCGAGTTCAAAGTTGTTCAGGCTGCCATTAAGATCGAGACCAACCCGATACAGGGTCGCCAGTGACTGTACCTTTCCGATCTCTGGCTGTTCGTCGAGATAGCGGTGTATCCGGTCGATCAATTCAAGTCCCGCAACGGTCATCCAGACACCACCGGATTCCGATTCGTCTTCGGCAAACGGATCCGCATCGTCGGCAAACGGATCGTCTGCTTCCACCGCGTCGAAAGGATCGATTTCCGCAAATGGATCGTCTTCATCGACAACACCAGGCACCGTATCTTCGGGCTCGGCAAACCCCGGGACTGCTTTATCCTGAATAAGGATGTCAAAAAAAGTGGTCCCGCCGAGTTTGTTGTCGATCAGGGACAAACCCTGATAAATTTCCGTATCCTCATGGAAGTAGTCGATAAAGCGGTTTTCCACCTGCAGGCGACTCAACCCCCAGATACTCAGGCCCAGCAAAATACCCGCGAAAAGCCAGACCAGACCGCCCCTTCGCTCGACAAAAGCTGATACATACAGCGGAACCGGCTTAAACCGCTTTGGTTGTCGGACGGCTTCCCCGGTCGCCGCTTTCGGTCGCGTTGGCGACAGTAGCATCAGGCTGGCCGGCATCAACAGGAATGCCAGGATGAGCGCAAAAAACAATCCGATGGTCATCATCCACCCAAAATCTATCACCGGGCGAATATCACTGACCACGAGCGATGCAAAGGCTACCGCCGAGGTGAGCACCGTATAAATACACGGTTTTACCATGAATTTAAGCGTGGCCGTAACCAGTTGGGCCTGGCTCCAATCCGGATTTTCTTCCGCATATTCGCGATAGCGGACAATTAGATGAATAATTATCGCCAATGAAATTATTAACAGCAGCGCCACAAAATTGCTGGAGATAACCGTTAACCGCCAGTCGAGCCAACTGATAAGCCCGAGCATAAGGATCACCGCAGACAGACAGGTCGCCATCGGGATAATCACGAATCGCAGTGTCCGGAAAATGACGGCCAGCACGACCAGAATAAAGATCAGCGCAGCGCCGCCGAAAACAATAAGATCCTTTTTGATAAAACTGATCATATCCGCGGTAATCATGCTGACCCCGCCGATAAATATCTGCGCTTCATCCTGGTAGTCTGCGACAATACTTCGCACGACGTCCACACGGTGATGTGATTCAGCTTCACTTTGCGTGCGATACTCAAGGAATTCCGCAGTCACCGCATCGAGTCTTGCCCCCTCTTCGGCAGTCAACTGATCCGTTGATCGCTTCTCCCGCAGGGCGTCGCGCTCCTGGACCAGTTCAATGTAGCGCCGGTCAACGCCGATATTCAGCTGCATGGCAGTGGTATTGCCGTCCGGGCTTAGAATCATGTCGCGATAAATCGGACTGCTCAGAAACTCCTCACGCGCCTGATCACGATCAACGCCCGGCGACAGCAAGGTCAGGTTTTCCTTCGACACTTCGCGCAGGGTGCGTTTGGGGCTGTAGAGCAAGGGGACATTCAGAATGCTGTTGACACTGTTTACGCCGTCCACGGCTTCCAGGTCGGCCTGCAGCCTGGCAAGTACCTGCAACGCTGCATCGCTGAACAGATCCTCCCGTGGCGTAAAAGTAACGATCAACATATCGCCACTGCTGTAGTTTTTTGACACTTCACGAAAATAGCCGAGCGCGGCGTCATTTTCCAGAGTCAGCGAATCCGCCGAGGCATCCAGCTTAAAGCGCGGCAGACCTGCAATAGCCGCCAAAAGCAGCAGTGCAACGAGCAGTAAAATCCATTTTGGATAGTTAATAACCAGCGTAAGCCATGCGTTACCGAATCGCTTGAACATTCAATATTCCTTAAAATTGGTGAGGACTCACATACAGCCATTAAATAGAAACGATCCGCTGCAACACTGAACGTTTTTGCGTGGGATAATTATGATAATACGTACTATACCAACCGTCGGCTGAGTGCAGTACGGTTGGCAAAACGGCATTCCCGAGTTGCAAAATCTGTCTGCAGGTTTGATACTCCGCACCGCCCTGCCAACAATTGTCAGCCATTTCTCACAATACAACATCCAGGTCTGCTGATGCCTTTATGATCAAATTAGAGTTTTCCGAAACTGCCACTCCGCCTTTCTGGGTTCTGGACCAGACGGTCCATATCGGCTCCGGTGCGGAAAACCAGCTGGTCATCAATGATCCAGCCCTGAGTGCGCAGCATGCGTCCATATCGCTTCAAAACGGCAACTATGTACTGAAGGATCTCGGCAGTCAAACCGGAACCTACATCAAAGGGCAGCGTATCAGCCAGAGGCGCATCCGCAACCGGGACACCATCCAGATAGGCAACACCCGGCTGCAGGTTGTGGATGCATTCGAAGATGCCGACGCCCGTGGCAGCTGGTCCCTGATTTCCTGTTCGCGGCACATTGACGGACGGGAATTTCCTTTGCACTTGAAGCCTGGCCAAACCAGTCTGAAGGTCGGGCGCGGCCGGCACTGCGATGTTATCTTTCCCGAGGCGTATCTATCCCGGGAACATGCCGAGTTTGCGCCCGAAGGCGACCTGATGCGCGTAACCGACCTCGGCAGCGCAAGCGGTACCTACATCAATGACCAGCGCGTAACCAGCCGTCTGGCCGCGCCGGGAGACCAAATTCGGCTGGACATCTACAATTTTGTACTGGTCGGCCCGCGCAAGGCCGGGGCTGCACCACAAAGCCCGGCCGGCTCCCCCGTGGCGGCACCACCTCTTGCCCCGCAACCAGCCGTCGAATCCACACCGGTGAAGGCAGATGCCTATTCAGGTATTTCGCAAGTGCCTTTCATGATCGTCGGTGCCATCGTCTCTCTCGTTGTGGCGGGCCTGTACTTTTTCGCCTGATCCGGCGCAACGACACCATTTATATCACGGTCAGAATCAACGTCAAAGCCGGTCGCTCCTCCCCCAGGCCGGCAGCAGCGTCTGAGGCAAGCCAAGTACCGTCAGTATTCGCGCCACGATAAAATCTACCAGATCGTCGATACTTTGCGGATACTGATAAAACCCGGGGCTGGCCGGCAGAATGACGGCACCCATGCGTGTCAGCGCCAGCATGTTCTCCAGATGGATTTGCGAATAGGGTGTTTCGCGCGGGACCAGGATCAACGGTCGCCTCTCTTTCAGCATCACATCGGCCGCTCTTTCAATCAGGTTGTTGCTTGCCCCGTTTGCCACCGCAGACAGGGTGCCGCCACTGGCCGGGCAGATTATCATCGCATCCACGGATGCAGACCCGGACGCGACTGGCGCAAACCAGTCCTCCCGATCAAACAGTTCCAGTTGCGACGGTGCGGGAGCAAACTGCTGTGTGAACCACTGCGTTTGCGCAACAAAATCTTCAGGTATCTGCAGTGACGTTTCGCGATTAATGACTACCTGCGCCGCCCGCGACAGGAGCAGGTATACCTTGCAATCCGCAGCCAGAAGCTGTTGCAGCAATCGCAAACCGTACTGAACACCGGAAGCGCCTGTGATCGCGAGAGTAATGGTTTTACGCATGCTGGCTCCGCAATGCCTGCAGCAATTTCTGGTGAATTCCATCAAACGCGCCGTTGCTCATGACCACTATGTGATCCCCCGGCATAGCACTTTCCGCTATTTTTTGAACGATAGTCTCCGTCGAATCACTTACCGAGTGCCGTTCGTCCGGACAGGCGCCCAGCGCCCCTCTCAGGTCCCAGCCCGCTGCCTGCGGCTGCAACCAGAATACCCGATCGGCAATCTCGCAGGATTGAATCAATGAATCTTTATGTACGCCCTGCCGCATGGTGTTGGATCGCAATTCGATCACGGCAGTAATCCGGGCATCACCGACACGGGCGCGCAAGCCCGCAAGTGTACTCCGGATCGCAGTGGGATGGTGGGCAAAATCGTCGTATACAATAATATCCGCGACGGTGCCCACGGCTTCCATTCGACGCTTGACTCCCATAAAACGGGACAATGCGTCACACCCCAGTGCCGGCTCAACACCAACGTGTCTCGCCGCCGCCAGCGCGGCCAGCGCGTTACTGACATTGTGTGAACCATTCAGTGCCCAGGTGACCGAACCGACACGCTCGCCCTGAAACAGGACATCGAATGCAGAGCCGTCAGCACTTCGCAGCACACTCTGCCAATGGTTGCCCAAGGTCTGCGTCTGTGTCCAACAGCCCTGCTGGACTACTTCCCGAAGGGCCTGATCCGCCTCCGGATAAATGACCAGACCTTCTGATGGCACTGTGCGCAACAGATGGTGAAACTGCGTTTGAATGGCAGCAAGATTTGGGAAAATATCGGCATGATCAAATTCCAAATTATTCATGATCAGCGTATGCGGGCGGTAGTGCACGAATTTTGAACGTTTATCGAAAAATGCCGTATCGTATTCGTCTGCCTCGACGACAAAAAAATCCGATGAACCCAGTCGGGCCGATACCGGGAAATTTTGCGGTACACCACCAATCAGATACCCTGGAGCCATCCCGGCAGATTCCAATATCCAGGCGAGCAGGCTGGCTGTTGTGGTCTTCCCGTGGGTACCGGCTACGGCGAGCACCCAGCGATCGCGCAGCAAATGGTCGGCCAGCCACTGCGGTCCGGACGTATACGGGATGCCGCGGTTCATAACCGCTTCCATCACTGGATTCCCGCGCGAAATCACATTGCCGACGACGACCAGGTCGGGCTTAACCGACAGCTGCTCCGGCTCGAAACCATTGATCAACGCAATACCGGCCGCCTCCAGCTGCGTACTCATCGGCGGATAGACCTGACGGTCTGAACCAGTCACGGTGTAGCCCAGCGATTTCGCCAGTTGCGCGAGGCTGCCCATAAAGGTTCCGCAAATGCCGAGAATATGTATATGTTTCATAAATGAGTCCGAAGGATTGAGGCACTTGTGGATGGCCGAAAATCGGTATTCTGCCAGAAGCTGCGTGATAAATCCCGATCGTCCCTACAGTGGTCTGTCCGGTCACGCATTCCCGACTATGCCGAGCGCCTGTTCCATCAGCCAAAGGGGGAACAGCGCCCCACACTCTCAATACAGTATCGCCGCAATTGTCGCCAACCGACTCTGTGCTAAAATGCCGCACCCAAATCACCAACCTCAATCAGGAAGCATTCCATGAGTCTCAATTCTGTTCCCACCGGCAAGAACCCGCCCGAAGAATTCAACGTCGTTATCGAAATTCCCCAGGGCGGCGAGCCGATTAAATATGAAATTGACAAGGACAGCGGCGCGCTGTTTGTCGATCGTATCCTGGGGACGTCAATGCGCTACCCCTGCAATTATGGCTATATTCCCAACACGCTTTGCGGAGACGGTGATCCGGTCGATGTGCTGGTCGTACTGCCTATGCCATTGCAGGCGGGTTGCGTCGTCAAATGTCGTCCTATCGGCGTCTTGAAGATGACCGACGAATCCGGCGAAGATGCCAAGCTGCTGGCAGTACCGGTCAGCAAGACGACAACATTGTACGACAACGTGCAATCCTACCAGGACCTCCCCGAAATCCTCATTCGTCAAATCGGGCATTTCTTTGAGCATTACAAGGATCTGGAATCCGGCAAGTGGGTCAAGATTGAAGGTTGGGCAGACGCAGATGCTGCGCGACAGGAAATACTTGCGTCGATTGAAAGCTATAAGAACGCCTGACAGGCCGTGCATCCGAAACCCGGCAATCGGCCCCGCGGTGCCGGTCCGGGCGCAGGCTTATTCAAGCAACTGGATATGATCGACGGAAGGCGGCGCCGGAGGATCTTCTTTCTCCGGGCCCAGCGTTGTGCCGGGTGGCGCCAAATCATAGCCGGACAGATCAATGTCCAGCGGCGACGTCTGACGGCGCTCTTCGGGCTTGAGCAGATCACTGCCCGGCGGCAGCAGTTCTGCACCCAGACTGCCGACCTCAACCGGCGGCGAATGCACAATCTCATCCGCTGAGACCAGATTGCCGACATTCTCCTTTACATCCAGGTGCGAAATATCCACCTGCACAGGTTGACTGGCCGGCTTCTCCGACTCGTTAAGCAGGGCGGCGCCAGGCTCTGCCACTTCGAAGGCGGGAGCGTCGATAGTCGGTCTTGCTGCGGGTACAGCGCCTGCCGGTTGCGCGCCAAGCGCTGATGTCCAGGTTGTGGCGGTGCCAGGTGCCGCTTTTTCGGGGACCGCCGGCTTCTCAGTATGGGGGGTGGCCGGAGTCAATTCCTGCTTGTCGACCTGCACAGGTACCAGGTCCACCCGCGCGCCCGCCTTTTTCATCGCTGTCCGGTATTTGCCGGCCGCATCCAGCGTGAGGTTCTTCTTCAGGGTTATAGACCGACCCGAAAAAAGCAGCTCCACCCTGTCTGCATCCAGACGAAATAGCTGCTGCAGATTTCTTTTAACCTGTGACAGCTCGGCATTCGGCATAATCTCCCCAGAATACACCAGGTCATAGAGTTCATTATCCATGTATTTTTCCTCTCGCTGCTGATTCCCTGTGCTATACCCAAATGAAATAACCGTAGCGCCGGGCACGAAGAATAAATAATGATCGGCCGCACCATGCTGAACTACTCTTAAAAGAGTGTAATCGGTGAATCTGCAGAGTCAAAAATCAAGCGATACCTGGCGCATCGCAGGATTTGATTGCCGATAGTCTTTTAACGGCCGCCCCGGAGAATCGACGTTACTTATTGTGGCGTCGAGGTCAGCATATCCAGTCACCGGCAAAATAAGAAAAAGGTGACAGGTACCAGTCCGGTCATACGGTAGTCATAACCGGACGCTATTTAACCAGTTTTGTCTTTTATCGGAACCGCATTCGCGTTCCAGAAACAGGGCATGTTATGAATTCCAAAACCGGCGGTACTCCAACAGACACCGAGCTCGGCAATATTCTGCCCGCATCTGCTGAAGATATGAGCATTAGCGCTCTGACAGCCAAGGTCATTGAAGACATTCAGTTTCTTCAGGACCGCATTGAGCGCGTGAAAAATCTTCAGACACCCAACACGTCGGTGCTGAAAACTTATGAAGCCATGCTGCAAAGCCGTCAACAGGTCCTTGTCTGGTTGCAAGCCAACGGCGGCTCCGGGCAGGATGTCAGCTCCAGTACTGGTTAAGCGGACCGTTCTCGGCCGCACCATGTCCCCATCAAAAACAGCCTGGGCCGAATGTCACGCCAGTGTCGAAACGGTTACTCCAGACAGCGGTTACTTTGCCGAATTCCCAGCAACCCGGGTAGCTGGTCCATACGGTTGAAGGACACGCAGGTTCTATCGGATGATTGCGCTGCCGCAGCATAATGGAGCGCGCGCATGCCGGCCGCCGCAGCCGCCTGCAAGCCCGCCTCAGAATCCTCAATAACGCGACAGAAACGGGGATCAACCCCCATGGACTCGGCCGCGAACAGAAACAGATCTGGCGCCGGCTTGCCCCGTGCAACAGCCTCCGCGGAAAAGCAGCGGCGATCAAACGCCAGATATAGTCCCGTTACGCGTAACGCGTGCTCCATTTTTGCATAGCTGCCGTTACTTGCGACGCAAAATGGAATTGCACGCGCCTGCAGCAGGCCCAATACGGCTTCGACGCCTTCCACCGCCTTTAGGGATGATTCGAATGCCACCCGGGTCGCCTCCTGCAGACAATCCAGAAAATTACCCGGCAACGGCTCAGACAGGGTATTTTCAAGCAGCCTCAGACAATACGATAACGTATGCCCCCGGAATCTGCGGTGGCATTCCTCAGCGCTCCAGTCAATGCCATGGCGGAGGAGCTCACTGGAGAACACGTCTGCCGACAGCTGTTCGCTGTCGACAAGCACACCATCACAGTCAAACACTATCAGCATGGTCCAGCCAACGGATAGCGCCGCCCGTCGACTGCAACGAAGCGCGCGACGATTTCGTCAAGATTGGCCAGAATATTGGATTTGAGTGCGATATCCACTGACATGATAAACTCGCGCAATTGCTCCACAGTTATCATTTGCTGGTAAAGCATTGCCTGCGGTGCATAGCTCAGATGCCAGGGCTCCGGTGCAATACCGCCGGTATCCGACAGGTAAGGCCTGAAAAAGTGACAATCAGGCCTGCGCAGATAATCGTCCAGCCAGCGGTGAAATTCCGCAAACACGCCACCGTTAACGGTCTCTTCGACGGTTAACTGCACACGGTAGCCGGCCGGAACGCTCGCGGCGTCAATCACATCGATATCCGTACCCCAATGGTGGCGGGAGGCACCCGGCAGCGCCGACCAGCGCAAAATCGCCCACATTGTTTCTTCATCCGTTAATGTCTTCCTCGCCACAATGGCACCAGAATCATCCAGTATGGGGCGCAAGCCTGCCGCTTTTTCATTCCATATTTGCCGTTGACGATCGAAAGAGCGCCAGGCACTAACCACCTGCAGCTTGAACCCCGCCCGCGCGGCGCTGTAACACAACGCATTGAAAGGGCCATAAAGTGCGGCATGAATAAAGTAGCCATTCACCGCCATCAGGTGGCAATCGGTCAAGCCATGTAATTGCGCCTGGATCTTTAACACGATATGTTTTGCGCCTCCAGGTAACGGTTGTATACATTCCGGTTAGATTTCATTCGCCGCTTAATCGGAAAACGGTATGAAAATATATTATTTATAGACAAATTGACCAAAGGGTATTCCATTGTTGAAAAAATACGCTAAAGTATACAGTGATCACGGAACTTGTGATCCATGCGACAACCTTTTTGCGACGCCTTGGCAACTCGCCGGCGGCATTTCCCGAAAATAATAATAAACGCTTAGGACTACTCCTTATGAACTACTCACAAAGCGAACTACTGGAACTCAAAAACCTGGGCATGGCTTCTGTAAATATTTTGCATGCGATTGGCATTCACACGTATGAAGACCTCGCGGAAATGGGCGCCGTAGAAGCATATAACCGCATTAAAAATCGTGGTATCCATGTCTCCAAGGTCATGCTGTATGCACTTCAGGGTGCGCTGATGGACGTCCACTGGAACGAACTGTCACCAGAAATGAAAGCCGACCTCGTACGCAAGGCCGACGGCGAGCGCCGTCGCAGTACTGAAACAGCCTGATCGCAGAACGCAGTGCGACAACCGGAATTGTGAATAAAGTACACTGGCAGTGACGAGTGATCAACAACCGCCGTTCCGGGTTCTGTGCCATACCGACCAGGTACCAGAAGGTGAAGCCCGGGGGCTGAGCTGCGCCGGGCAACCGTATATTGTAATCCGCGAAAGCGGATTATATTATGTCTACGAAAACAGTTGCCCTCACCTGGGCATTCCCCTCGAGTGGGAGCCCCATGCGTTTAAGGATACCGAGAGCGATTTACTCCGATGCGCCACCCATGGCGCCCTGTTTCTGGTGGAAACTGGCGAATGTGTTGCGGGGCCCTGCGTCGGCGCGTACCTGCAGTCAATCGCTTTTGAATTGCAGGATGGATATATCTGCCTGCGGATACGTTAATCAACGTTCGATACCCGATTAATTGCCAGTGCTTTGAAGCTTCTCGCCCTCCCCCGATAAACAGCCCGCCGACTCCACGACCAGCCGCCTGTCGAGATAAATCGCCTGCTCGTTCAAACGGGCGCCCAGGGCCACAACTTGCACGCCGGCATTAACGGCAGCATCGAAGGCGCGACCATAAGCCGGATCGATATCCCTGGCCGGCGCCACATGGGTAATGCCGGAATGCTGAACGCAGAACACCAGCATGGCATTTCCCCCGGATTCACAGATCGCCCGCAGTGCATCCAGGTGACGCGTACCCCGTACGGTGACGGCATCGGGAAACAGGCCTCGCCCTCCGCCTACGCACAATGTCACACTTTTCACTTCAATATAGGTATCGCCTTTCGAATTACTCGCCAGAAAGTCTATGCGACTCCCGGCGATCGGTACTTCAGCCCGAAGTAGCGTGTCTTCTGCGAGGCCAGCAATCATGCCACGGGCAATGGCTTCGCTAACCAGTTGATTTGCGCGACCCGTATTTACCCCGATCATATGTCCATTGCAACGCGATAATTCCCACGTGTAGCGGAGTTTGCGTTTTGGATTATCGTTACAGGAAATCCAGACATCACCCCCATTTTCAAAACACCGCTGCATGCTACCGGTGTTGGGGCAATGTGCCGTAGCAACTGTCCCGCACTCCAGCGCCACATCGACGAAAAACCGTTTATAACGTTTCAGAAAGCGCGCCTTCTGTAACGCGGGTGTAAACTTCATGCGGTAATCCTGGGTAAAGTCATTATCGAAGCGCCAAGACTGCCACAATGGCATCAAATCTGCAAAGCCTGGGGGTTTTCGTGGGGAAACCGATTGCCCGATGCGCTGGATTCCGATACCCTGAAAAAATCATAAAGTTTTTCCAGATTTGTCAAGAGTCAGCCGGCCGAAAAAATGGTAGCGTGGTCACAGCGAATCTGATAGTTTCTGCGCGCTTTCCATTTTGGGTATTGAAAAACGATGTATACGCCCTAACTTAAGTGCATTTGAGCATGGGATACAGGAACCCTTTTTGTACAGGGTATAACAGCAATAACTCAATCAGAGGCTTTTAGAAATGCCTGATACTACCAGTTTTGCATTACACGGTATTGCACCCTATAAAGAGCGCAATGGCGAAGAATACATGAACGAGAAGCAGCGGGAACATTTTCGCCAGCTGCTGATGGCCTGGAAGCGGGAACTGATGGAGGAAGTCGACCGGACCATGCTGCACTTGAAGGACGAAGCGGCGAATTTTCCCGATCCGGCGGATCGGGCCAGCCAGGAAGAGGAGTTCAGCCTGGAGTTGCGTACCCGCGACCGTGAGCGCAAGTTAATCAAAAAAATTGACAAAACACTTGAGCTGATCGAATCCGACAACTACGGTTTTTGCGATGCCTGCGGCGTGGAAATCGGCATTCGTCGTCTGGAAGCGCGACCGACGGCCACGCTTTGTGTCGATTGTAAAACCATTGATGAAATCAAAGAAAGACAGGTTATGGGTTGATCCGGGAGTCCTGCCTGACAGGATCCAGAATGCAATACAGCGCCAACAGTGGGTATACGGGGCGCTTTGCCCCTTCTCCCAGCGGCCCTTTGCATTTGGGGTCGCTGCTGTGTGCTGTTATCAGCTACCTCGATGCGCGCCGCCACGGGGGTCTCTGGCGGGTTCGTATAGAAGATATCGATCCGCCCCGCCAGCCGCCCGGCGCGGTGACCAGCATTCTTCGCTGCCTCGAAGCGCATGGTCTGCACTGGGATGGTCAGGTTCTGTTTCAGAGTACGCGCACTGCGGCCTATCAAGCCCGGCTGAATGCCTGGCTTCGGGAAGGATTGCTGTATCGTTGCAGTTGTTCGCGCAAACGTCTCTCCGGTCTTTCCCCATACGACGGTCATTGCCGCCGCTGTCCGCCGCCCGATACCACACCTGCTGCGTTGCGCGTCAAGGTCAGTGATTTGCCGGCGGCCTGGCAGCAGACGCCTTCAACGATTCATTTTTCCGACACCATACACGGCCTGCAAGCCGCTAATCTGCGACAGCAGGGTGGCGATTTTATTGTTCATCGCAAAGACGGGCTGTACGCCTATCTGCTGGCCGGCGTTATGGATGAAATCGAGCAGGGCATTACGCACGTAGTACGCGGTAACGACCTGCTGGACAGCACAGCCCGGCAGATCTTCCTGTTTCGACTCCTTGGCGTGAACCCACCCGTCTATGCCCATTTTCCGGTACTGACGGATGACCGGGGTGTGAAGCTCAGTAAGCAGAATCACGCGCCGGCGCTGGATAATGGATCGGCCAGGCAGAACCTTCGCCACATCCTCATGCTGCTCGGCATTCCGCTGGCGGAAAGCTGCACACCGGATACCTGTGCAGACCTGCTCGACATGGCCGCCGACCGGTTTTCACTGGATCCGATCCGGGAAAGGGGATTGATTTCCGCAATGGCTCCAGCCACAGTAGGCACTCACCCGACCTGATTGACTGAACATGAATCGCCAGACGCCCGTTATCCTGATCCTGCTGATTACGTACATCTGTTTTCCAGCGCTGTTTGGCTGGGTCACGGCGCCGGCAGGCTACTGGTTTAAACCCTACATCGTCTGGTTGCTGGTGGTGGTGGTCGCCTACATCTTAAGCACCAGAGCACCCCGACATGACCCTTAGTTATCCACAGGTTGCCATGGTATGCAGCATGTACCTGGGCGTACTGTTCAGCCTCGCCTACGCGACCGAGCGCGGATGGCTGCCCGACCGGCTGATTTCCCACCCTGTCACCTACATTTTCTCCCTGGGTATTTTTGCCAGTGCATGGTCGTTTTACGGGGTTATCGATCTCGCCAGGCAATTCGGTTACGGCGCCCTGGCGTACTACGTGGGCACCGGTGCGCTGTTTCTGTTTTCGCCGGTTCTTTTAAAACCTCTGATTGAACTGGCTCGACGGTACCAGATCAACTCCATGGCGGATCTGCTGGTCTTTCGCTACCACAGTCATTCGGTCGGCGGCGTTGTGACGCTGGTCATGCTGTTGGCCATGGCTCCGCTATTGACACTGCAATTGCAGGCTGTCGCCGACACCATCCATATCCTCACCCGCAAAAGCTACGAAACTGAACCGATCCAGGTTTCCGACTTGGGAGTCCGCCAGACGCTGGCGCTGCTCTACTGCGGCGCCATTGCGCTGTTTGCCATGGCCTATGGCTCCAAACGGGAGCATCACAAGGGTCTGGTGACTGTCATGGCGTTTGAGTCACTGTTCAAGATGTTTGGGTTGCTGGCCGCAGGCTTTTTTGCCGTGTTTTACATTTTTGACGGAATGGCGGGCCTGGGAGAATGGCTGGACCAGAATCCCATTTATCGCGAAGCGCTCAGCTCGCCAGTCAGCGATGCATCGACTCACACCCTTTTATTGATTTTTATCGCCACGGCTGTATCGATGCCGCATATCTTCCACATGACTGTGGTTGAGAATCCGGTCAAGCACAACATCAGTCGCATGGTCACCTGGGCCTTTCCACTATTTTTGCTGATTATGGCCCTACCGATTTTCCCCATCCTCTGGAGTGGTTATGCCATTGGCCTGACCTCCCCGTCCCAGTATTTCCCGCTTTCAGTTCCGTTGGCTATCGGCAACGGGCCATTTTCCCTGATTGCATTTGTCGGCGGGCTTTCTGCCGCTACCGGTGCCATGGTCGCAATATCGCTGGCCATGGCGACCATGATTCTCAACCAGTGGATACTGCCGACCATTCGCATTCATGCCAAAAGCAATATTTATACACAACTGGTGTGGATGCGACGGGTGCTTATCACTCTGGTCCTGATCGGCGGTTATACCTTTTATATCCTGTTGAACAACCGGTTTTCCCTGACTGAACTCGCGCTTTGCGCATTTATCGCCACGCTCCAGTTACTGCCGGGTATCATAGCCGTTGCCCATTGGCCACGCGGCAACCGCCGGGGGTTCCTTGCGGGCCTGATGGCCGGTAGCAATATCTGGTTTTTTGCCATGATGCTGCCAATGCTCAAGGGCTGGACCAGCGCGACACTGCCCTTTTTGCACACCACCATTCCTATTGGCATAGAGCAGTGGCGGGATATTACCCTGTGGAGCCTCGGGCTGAATACTGCCGTATTCATGCTGGTATCACTGTTCAGCCGACAATCCCAGGAAGAACTTTACGGTGCCGAGCTGTGCTCCCAGGACGAGCTCAGCCACCCGATAAGACTGACGCTGGATATCCGGTCGCCGGGCGAAATTATCGATCGCCTCAGTACCCGAATCGGGCATTCAACGGCCAAAAAGGAAGTGGATCGGGCCATGCACCGCATCGGATTGCGCCCCAATGAAAGCCGACCCTATGCGCTGCGCCGCCTGAGGGACGAAGTCGAAGCGAACCTATCCAGTCTGATCGGCATATCGATGGCCAGCGAAATAATGGACCGGCTGATCCCCTACAAGGTCCCGGAAACCCACGGCGCCACCGATATCAATCTGATTGAGAGCCGCCTGGGTCAGGTACGCAACCATCTGACAGGCCTGGCCGCCGAGCTGAACAACCTGCGGCTGTATCATCGTCGCACGCTCGAAGAACTGCCGCTGGCAACCTGTTCCATCGGACAGGACATGGAAGTATTGATGTGGAACAGCGCGATGGCCAAGTTGACCGGCATCGACAGCGATGAGGTTACCGGCAGCCATCTGGAAAATGTCGGCCAACCGTGGGGAAAATTGCTGACGCGCTTCGCACTGTCGTCCGAACCGCGCTTTTACAAACGCATGATTCATCTGAAAGGTAACCCACACTGGATCACCCTGCATAAAGCCTCCATTCCGTCATCTCTGGCCCATCAGATGGATGGCCAGGTCATTCTGTTGGAAGACGTAACGGAGTTACAGATGCTGGAACGGGAACTGGTTCACAGCGAACGGTTGGCATCAGTCGGCAGACTGGCGGCGGGCGTTGCGCACGAAATCGGCAATCCGGTGACCGGCATCGCCTGTCTGGCCCAGAACCTGAAATATGAAACGGATGAGGCTGAACGGCTTGAAACCGGCGCCCAGATCCTGTCCCTGACCCAGCGCGTCAGTCGAATCGTGCAGTCATTGGTCAGCTTTTCTCACGCGGGGCAGCAAAACAGCGCATTGTCAGATGTTCAACCCCACGAATGTGCCCAGGAAGCGATCAACCTGCTGTCGCTGCAAAAAGAAAAGAAACAGGTCGTTTTTGTCAATCGCGTGACGGACGCCATACGGTTGAGGGCCGATCCACAGCGGCTAATCCAGGTTTTCGTCAATCTGTTGTCAAATGCCCGCGATGCCAGCCCCCAAGGGAGTCAGGTCACTATTGATGCGGCTATTCAGGCGAATTTCGTGTGTATTTCGGTGACAGACGAAGGTAGCGGCATTCCGGCTGGAACGGGCGACAGGATATTTGAACCCTTTTTCACGACGAAAGAACCTGGAGAAGGTACCGGTTTAGGGCTGGCCATGGTGTATAGTATTGTGGAAGATCACAAGGGGCGCATTGAAATCGAATCGCCCGTCGATCTGGCGAAAAAATCGGGTACCCGGTTTAATATACACCTGCCGTTTGACCCGGCCGGAAGCGAGTCAAAAAGTGACACTGTCCCTGACGTGTAGTGGGAACTTAAGCTATGAGTAAGATACTGATTGTAGAAGATGAGGTAATCATTCGGACAGCCTTGCGCAAGTTGCTGGCACGCAACCGTTATGACGTCAAGGAGGCCGCTTCCGTCAAGGAAGCTACCCGCTACAATCTCGACAGTTTTGACCTGATCATCTCAGATCTTCGTCTGCCCGGCGCTCCAGGCACCGATCTTGTACAGATGGCGGGCGATGTGCCGGTCTTGATCATGACCAGCTATGCCAGCCTCCGCTCTGCCGTTGACTCGATGCGCATGGGCGCGGTCGACTATATTGCCAAACCTTTTGATCATGATGAAATGTTGACCGCGGTGAAACGTGTCATTGAAAAGAACTCCAAGCAAAATCAGCCTGTTCAGACCGCCGGCGGAAATTATAGTTCCGTCGAAGGCATGATTGGCAACTCGGCACTGATGCAGCAGCTATACGCCAAGATCCATAAAATTGCTCCCACAAATGCGACAGTGCTCGTCAATGGCGAAACCGGCACCGGCAAGGAGCTGGTCGCCAAGGCGCTTCATCACGAAAGCCCGCGCCGCGACAAACCCCTTATTTCGGTCAACTGCGCCGCAATTCCCGATACACTGATCGAAGCGGAACTGTTCGGCCACGAAAAAGGCGCCTTTACCGGTGCCGCCAGCCAGCGTGAAGGCCTGGTTGCGGCGGCCGACGGCGGCACACTGTTCCTGGACGAAATCGGTGAGCTGCCACTGGATGCGCAGGCCCGCCTGCTGCGGGTGCTGCAGGAAGGTGAAGTGCGCCCTATTGGATCCGTCGAATCCCGCAAGGTTGATGTGCGACTGGTCGCCGCCACGCACCGGGACCTCGGAAAGCTGGCCAGAGAGGGCAAATTCCGTGAAGACCTTTATTTTCGCATCAACGTCCTGCAAATCAAGCTCCCGCCCTTGCGCGAACGGGGTAAAGATATTTTAACGCTGGCAGAGACGTTCGTTAAACGGTACTGCGCCGGGCTCAACAAACCTCCCCTGTCGCTGTCGCCGGAAGCCATACAGGCAATTACAACCTATACCTGGCCGGGAAATATCCGTGAGCTGGATAATGCCATACAACGCGCGGTCATACTCTGTGAGGACGCTAACGAGATCAGCCACTCGCTGCTATCCATTGATCTCGATCTCGTACATATTGATGACGACCACCAGGAATCATCGCGAACCTCCGCCCGAAGTGGTAGTTTTGACCCGGCAGAGGATCTTTCGCTGGAGGACTATTTTCAGCGATTTGTGCTGGAACATCAGGACTCAATGAGTGAAACCGAGCTGGCCCGAAAGTTGGGCGTAAGCCGTAAATGTCTGTGGGAGCGACGTCAGCGACTGGGCATTCCACGCACCCGTTCCGCCGCGCCGCTAACCCAGAAATAGAGGTCTTCAACCCGTTTCACAACGGCAGATCTGGTACCCTACGACTGCATTTGCGACTTTTGTTTGAAATGGGACCTTCCCGTAATCCGTACTTTTGCACCGATAAGACCATACCCCGCCGGCCGACAATCGCGCAATACTGTTACTAATTAGCGAAACCAGTAACACCTGCTGGGACCAATAGTAACGAAACATCGTACTAAAGCATCAAGCAGAACACCACTCAAATCCCCACACCCTTGATATAACAGGGTTTTCCTTACCTGGCATGCCACCTGCAATGAAGAGAGCAAGATAACAACAATAAAGAATAATAAAAGCCAAAAAGATAACCAATAAGAACAATAAATAATAAAAAGCAGACGTTTTTATAATAAACACAACAAATAATAATAAACAGTACGTAGATACTGACCTGACTTAGAGATGAGGACTTGCGAACGCAAAATGGACATGGAAACGTCCCGCGGTTAAACCGGACCTTGACCTGTAACAGTTTCGTGAATTCGGGAAAGCGTGCGCTTTCCCGAATTCGTGTTGCGCGTCTGTCCCGCAGCAATACGTGCCTCAGGTAACATTCGACAGTACCAAAGGTAACGCCAGCCCGCCAATTTTAGATCCGCTTTATACGCAAAATCCAGAAATCCATTGATTTTTAAGGGTTTTACTTATATGGCCCGTAAGATGCTTATTGCTACATCAAATAACAAATCGACAATAAAAAAAATTGGGACCTAAATAAGAACAACAAATAATAAGCAGCCGTTCATACGGTGAAATGCGTGATCAAAAACAATAATAATGCTCACACTGATCGGGATTAGCTGCCAAAGGACGGCGCCATATTTTATGTTTTATCGCCCACTCCGCAGAATAACCGCGCCGATCCTATTCGAACGATTTATAATTGCCCATTTAGGTTACAATCTTCGCCCATACATCCAGGCAGTGCTCCACTGATCACCGTCCGTGGCTGATTCACCTTGACTGCAGGCTCCCGTTCGTTATGCTCAACCGGTTCTTTAAACTGTTTAAATCCTCATCCAATCAACAAAATTCTGCTTGTCACGTGATACCCCAATCCGTTCATCAGCTCGATAGCAGCCTGATCAGCCCCAACGCGTTGACGGTAATTAAAACCCTCCAGCAAAACGGATTCTCCGCCTATCTGGTTGGCGGGGGTATCAGAGACCTGCTGCTGGACGGCACGCCCAAAGATTTTGACGTCGCTACCAGCGCTACCCCGGAGCAAGCACGAAAACTGTTTCGTTCGGCCATGATTATCGGGCGGCGATTCAAGATAGTCCATGTGCGGTTTGGCAGGGAAATTATCGAAGTCACCACCTTCCGCGGACACCACGATGTCGGCGACGGCAAAAGTGGTGCGCGCTCCGATAACGGCATGCTCCTGCGCGATAATGTCTTCGGCGACATAGAATCCGATGCCCTGCGGCGCGACTTCACGATCAATGCGCTCTATTACAATCCGGTCAATGGCGAGCTTATGGATTTCGCCCACGGGCTGGACGATCTCGAGCAACGTGTTTTGCGAATCATCGGCGATCCGGCGGAACGTTATACAGAGGACCCGGTCCGCATGCTCAGGGCTATCCGGTTCGCCGCCAAGCTCGGTTTTCGCCTGGATCCGGATTCTGCGCGCCCCATTGAAGCGCTCTGCTCACTGATTACCCACGTTCCGCCTGCCCGGCTGTTTGAGGAAATTCTCAAGCTGTTACTCGGCGGCTCGGCGACAGCTACCTTTGAGCTTTTGCGTCAGGAAAAGCTGTTACCGTATCTGTTTCCCGGTCTTGACCAGTGCCTCCAGTACAATGATCCGTTTACCGAACAGCTTGTACAGTACACACTCCTGAATACCGACAAGCGAATTCGCCAAAACAGGCGTGTCACGCCGGCATTTATCTATGCGGCATTCCTCTGGCCACCCCTGCAGCGGGCCATGCAGGAACAAATCGAAAAAAAGGCCATACACCCAGCCCAGGCGATGCAGTACGTTGCTCAGGATGTCGTCGGCCAGCAGCTGGCATGCACCGCCATCCCCAAGCGCTTTCTGATACCCATGCGCGAAATCTGGAACCTTCAATGGCGCCTTATCCATCGCGAAGGCAGCAAGGCCACCGAACTGCTGCAACACCCACGATTCCGCGCCGCCTATGATTTCTTGATATTGCGGGAGCAGGCTGGCGAGGATCTTAATGGTCTCGGTCACTGGTGGACCCAGTTTCAATCGGCGGATGAAGAAAAACAGACAAAAATGCTGGCGGAGCTGGGTGGGCAGACAAAGCGCCGCAAGCCACGCAGGCGGCGACGCAAGCCGAAGACGCCGGGCCCCGACAACAATGTCTGACACCAGTACATCATCGAAAGTAAAAGCGGTGTACGTCGGTATTGGCAGCAATCTGGAATCACCAGTACAGCAGGTAAGCGCTGCCTGGATCGCCATGCACGCTTTACCTGGCACATGCTGTCTGGGGCTGTCCGGCCTGTTTGCCTCTGTGGCGGTCGGTCCGGGCAACCAGCCGGATTACGTCAATGCAGCCGCCCGCCTGACCACGCTGTTGCCGCCCATAGAATTACTGGACGAATTGCAGGCTATTGAACATCGGCACAAGCGTGTAAGAAATCAAAAATGGGGGCCGCGCACGCTTGACCTCGATATATTATTGATCGACGATACTTTTATTGATCATCCACGCCTGCAGGTCCCGCACCCCCGGTTACAGGAACGGAATTTTGTGCTGGCGCCCTTACTGGATTTGAATCCGGCGCTGGTATTACCTGACCGGACCAGCGTGCAGACCCTGCTCGCCCGGTGCGGCAATAAAGGCTTGTCACGCTATACCGGCTGAACCAATTCCGATGCGAACAGCCGCAATTCACCAATGGAGTCCGGTATCACATGGTTTATACCCCCCCCACTTCGCTTGAAAAACGAATCACTGTCAGTACCCTGAACAAGATTAAGCAGCGCGGCGAAAAGTTTGCCACCATTGCGTTGTATGATGCCGCCATGGCACGCATCGCGCAAAAGTGTGGCTGTGAAATCGTACTGGTCGGTGACAGTCTCGGCATGACGGTTCAGGGGCACGAAAGTACATTACCTGTGACCCTGGAGCAAATGGCCTATCATGTCGCGGCGGTCTGCCGTGGCAATCAGAAGTCATTGATTGTGGCCGATCTGCCTTTTATGACCTACGCCACACCTGATCAGGCGCTGTTCAGCGCCGCTCAATTAACGCAGGCCGGCGCCCATGTCATCAAACTTGAAGGCGGCGAATGGTTGTGTGAGACGGTCCATATGCTGGGCGAGCGCGGGATCCCTGTGTGTGCCCATCTCGGCCTCACACCACAATCCGTTAACAAGTTCGGCGGGTATATGGTTCAGGGGCGAGACAAAAACCAGGCCAACCAGATTCTCAAGGACGCCAAAGCCCTCCAGGAAGCTGGCGCGGAGCTGTTGGTACTTGAGTGCGTCCCCTCCGAGCTGGCAAAAGCCGTCACTCAGCGATTGACGATACCCACCATTGGCATAGGTGCCGGTGACCAGACAGATGCCCAGGTTCTGGTTATCAATGACCTGCTCGGGTTGACGGATAAGCCGCCGAAATTTTCAAAAAATTTTTTATTGGAAACGAATGATATAGCCAGCGCAGTGTTAAAATTCGTCACCGATGTCAAAGCGGGTCATTTTCCCGAACCGCAGCATGCGTTTGATTAGGCAACGCTCTCTGCCTACCGGATAGTTTTTCTGGAACGGCTGTAACTATTCAGCGCGTGTTGTAACTGTTCAGCGCGTATTGTAACTGTTCAGATTGCGTCCAGGTTTGCTCAGGGCAAGGCGAAAAATGTGCGTTTACTCGTGTCAATACGCCGCGCATCCTGCGCTTCGCCCTCCGGGCCGCCTGGGCACGCGTTCAAACCTGTTCCCGACAGGTTTGTGACCATTTTTTAACGCAGCTCTATTTGTAGGTTAAGGGGCAAATCGGGGCCTGAGCTGAATCGTTACGAACGCCTTTACCTCGCTGTCAGAGCGCTCTCACATTGATCTACGGGATCCACCTGGAGGAATGAATGACCAATTTACCCGAAACCCTGCGTGAACACGTTCGACTACTGGGCGAATTGCTCGGGGAGACGCTGCTGCAGCACGAAGGCCCTTCCATTTTCCGCAAGGTTGAGGAAATCCGGACGCTGGGCAAGGCCATCAACAACGGAGACACCATGGATCCGCAGCCGTTGGTGAATTTGTTAAGTCAACTGGAGGACACGGATGTCCTGCCAATCGCCCGTGCTTTCAATCAGTTCCTGAATCTGGCCAACATTGCCGACCAGGAATATGGCGCCAGTGTGGAAGCAGAAGCCGTTGACACACTGGACAGCTTGCTTGGTGAGTATGTTGATGTACTGGGCAAAGACGAACTCATCCAGGTCGTCAACAGCCTGCAGATCGAGCTGGTGTTAACCGCCCACCCGACTGAAATTACCCGCCGCACCCTGATTCGTAAATATGATCAGATTGCCAGTACTTTGAGCGATCTTCGTCGAACCGACCTTCCCGGCTTCGAGCAGGACAAACTGCGCGGCAAACTGCGACGGATCGTCGAAGAAATCTGGAGTACCAATGAAATCCGTGACGAGCGGCCCAGCGCCGTAGATGAAGCCCGATGGGGTTTTGCCGTCATCGAGAATAGCTTGTGGCAGGCGCTACCTGATATTTTGCGCCACCTTGACAGACTGTGCCGCCGCCGACTGGGGAAGCGATTGCCCATCGACTTTGCGCCGTTCCGGTTTTTCTCCTGGATGGGCGGTGACCGGGATGGCAATCCCAACGTCACGCATAAGGTCACCAAGGAGGTCTTACTTCTGGGTCGCTGGATGGCCGCCGAACTTTACCTGCGCGATGTCGTCAGCCTGGGTGGCGATTTGAGTATGGCCGCCGCCAGTCCGGAATTGCTGGCACAGCTGCCCGGGGAAAGCCGGACACCCTATCGGGATCTGCTGCATGGCCTGCGAAAACGCATCAAGGATACCCTCAACTGGACTGAAAGCCAGGTTGCCGGCAACAACACCTCGCCACCCGCAGGCCTGATCACGCGTCGCGCCGACCTTCTCGATCCACTGCTGCTGTGTTACCGATCTTTGAAAGAAGTGGGTTTTGATGTGGTGGCCAACGGGCCATTGACTGACACCATTCGCCGAATCTACAGTTTCGGCATCAACCTGGTGCCTCTGGATATACGACAGGACGGGGAACGCCATGTACAGCTTATGGATGAACTCACCCTGTTTCTTGATATGGGCAGCTATCGAGAGTGGGATGAAGAAAAACGCCAGAAATTCTTGCTCCAGCAGCTGGAAAACAGACGGCCTCTGATCCCCACCAACTGGCCAGCCAGCCCCGAGTCTCGCGAAGTACTGGACACCTGCCAGATTATCGCCGATGAGCCGGAAGAGCTGCTCTCGCATTATATTATCTCGATGGCGCAACAGCCGTCGGATGTTCTCATCGTCGCACTTATCCTGCGTGAAAGCGGCATGCGCTGGAACATGCCAATCGTCCCGCTGTTTGAGACCCTGGATGACCTCGACAGAGCGCCCGGCGTCATGAACCGCCTTTGGCAGCTACACTGGTACCAGCAATATAGCGGCGGCAAACAGACGGTCATGATCGGTTATTCCGATTCCGCCAAAGATGCCGGCAAATTTGCAGCCACCTGGGCGCAATACAAAGCCCAGGAAACGCTGGTTGGTCTGGCCGAAAAACACGAGGTGGATCTCATGCTGTTTCATGGGCGTGGCGGTTCGGTCGGGCGCGGCGGCGGACCGGTGGAAAAGGCGATGGCATCGCAGCCGCCCGGGTCTGTGCGCGGCAAGATTCGTGTTACTGAGCAAGGCGAGATGATCCGATACAAATTCGGACTTCCCAAGGTCGCGTTCCGCAGCCTATCCACTTATGTTACCGCTACCCTGCGCGCGACTATTGCGCCCCACGAGGCGCCAGAGCCGCATTGGCGGCAGCTGATCGAAGAAATGTCTACAGAGAGTCTAAATGCCTATCGGGCAATCGTCCGCGGCCACGACCAGTTTGTACCCTATTTTCGCAGCCTGACGCCCGAGCAGGAGCTGAACAAACTTGCACTGGGAAGCCGGCCCGCGAAACGCAAGGCATCTGGTGGTGTCGAGAGCCTGCGCGCAATTCCCTGGGTATTCGCCTGGGCACAGGTTCGCCTGAACCTGCCCACCTGGCTGGGATTCCGTCAGGCCATGGAATATGCCCAACAAAAGTCACCGGACACTCTGGCCCAGATGATGTCCGACTGGCCATTTTTTGTCAGTTTTGTGGACTTGCTGGAAATGGTACTGGGAAAAGCGGATACCTATATCTGCAGTTACTACGAAAAGCAGCTGGTCCCTGTCGAGCTGCACAGCCTCGGCGAGCAGATTCGCCAGGACCTGCTCGCTTCCGAACAGTTGCTCAACCGCTTAAAGAACCAGCACGATCTACTGGACTCTGATCCCGCCCTGCAAAGCGCAATCAATATTCGTAAACCGTATGTAGATCCGCTGAACTATTTGCAGGCAGAGCTCATCAAACGTGAAAGAAAGTCAGGGAGCATCAGCCCTGACCTGGAGCGGGCACTCAAAGTAACCATGGCCGGCATCGCCGCAGGCATGCGCAATACAGGCTAGCGTCCGGAGAACTGAACCCGGCCAAAAGAGAAACCTGTTAATATTGTATGCCGGATGCGCGAGTGCTGTATGCTGCCGCTGGAATTAAAAAGATGCCTTCTACTCACTTTTGTTCCGTCGAGCATCCGTTTTATACGTTATTATTAAATTAATCGCCCGGCGTCAACTCTATAACCAAAGGCAATTAAAACAAATCGTTCGAGCATTGCGTCGTCAATTTCAACATTATAAGCGGGCAGCAATTTCTCCGACCCTGGTGTCGGGCAGGAATGCCCCATTAGTCGGTCCGATTGAACGGCAAATTACCGATTCATTCGAAAACCGCATACAAAAAGGTAATTGTTAAATGGACAGCCTATTATTTGGGTTACGCTTTTCTTCCAGGAAGAATGCAGGGCAAGCAGACGCTGCCACTGACAGTTCCGCGAAGCCTGCACAACAGGGCACCGAAACGGGTGAAGCCAAGGCAAGCCCGGAGTCGGCCAAGTCTGCTTCCGGTTTGGACGATGCCAAGACGAGCGAGAAAAGCGGGCACCTGTCCTTACCGGACACCGATACCATCCCTCCTGTAAATGAAAGGAATACGACGATGCGACTAAGTAAAAATAATCCAGGCCGAATTGACGATGATTTCGATATACCGAACGAACCGGTTGTGCCCGGATACACGCCGGCGAATCCGTTGACCCGAACCTCGCCCACGACTGAATCCCGTAAAGACCCGACACCAGCGGCCGTCATTGGGCCGAAGATCACTATTCGGGGCGATCTGTCCGGCGAAGAGGATCTACTGATCCAGGGCAATGTCGAAGGCTCTATCGATTTGACCGGATTCCACCTGACCGTTGGTAAAGAAGGTGTCGTGAAAGCCAATCTGTTGGCAAAATCCATAACGATAGAGGGGTCTGTTGAAGGGGATCTGATTGGGCAGGAAAGAATTCTGATCAAGGCCTCAAGCAACGTCAAAGGTAACCTTGTCGCTGAACGGGTCACCCTTGAGGATGGATCCAAGTTCCGCGGCTCCATCGACATGGAATCCGGCAAGTCCAATGCGGCGAAAAAGCAGGGTATTTCTGACGAAACTGGAAAGTCGAGCAAAGTTTAACCAAACAAATCGGGGTATACTCACCGGATATACGGTACCGGCCCTGGCCGGATGAAGCGCGATACGATTGGCATAAGCCGCTCGAAGTGCCTGACCACCGGCTTTATGTTCACTTTTCTGCGCCCGCCGTTTCGGTGGGGTGCAGAAATGCGCGGCTTGCGCGCAGTTCCGGACTTTGGATTGCAACACCTGCGGGCCACATCTCCCATCGACCGTCAGCAGTTAGCGCCGCTTTTTGCTACCTGCCGGCGCCTGGATCTGGAGGTTACGCCGGATGGCAGGCCATACCACCACGATACCCATCTGCTGGTAACCGGCTTACGGACGAAGGCCGAGTGCAGTCAAACTGCTGCAAACCAATGTACGCCGTATAACACCCGGTCGGTTTAGACCAATAAGTGTCAGGACTCAGCAGGCCCAATTAACGTCATGAATTTTGTCGCTCCGCCCGCTTCTATTGAAGTACATCACAACTCGCCGGGATTCACAGCGATATACCGTCAGATACAGGTTTCCCGTCGAAATCGCATTCTGGATCTCGGCTCCTTCTGTGCATCCAATTTTCGTTTACTGTCGACGCTGGGATGCAAGCTTCATTTTGAAAACCTTGACGAATTCCTGCGAGAAAACCAGGCGAGTTTATACAGCGATAGCCTGTTTGATCTCCTCGATGATTATCTGTCGGGTTTTTCTGACGACGACCTGTTCAATGTCGTGCTGACCTGGGACATATTTAATTACCTCGACCTGAGCAGTGTCGAGAGACTGATGGCGCGTTTACTGCCGTTTTGCGCCCGGAACGCACGAATCCATGTGATGCGCCACCTGGGAACGAACGTCCCGGCGGTTCCCTGCCGATTTCGGATAACCGATAAAGGGGATTTTGTCGTCTCCCGCACTCTCCAGTCGAATCCGGCAACCGTGCGGCACCGCTGCACATCCGCCACTTTATTAAAGCATATCCCACAATGCCAGCTGGAGCGGACGTTCATGAACCACGCCGGCATGCAACCCTGGATTACCGAACTCATTCTGAAGTATACCCCCCCCAAAACGGAGCCAGCCATCAATGTGGTTCCGCAACGACCCCGACCCGCCATGGCAGTGAACCGGCCCGTGGTGGCGCCGCCGCCCCGAATTCATCATACATCTTATGCGCTGGAAGCTGTGCTCTCCAGTCTGAAACACTATGCGTTTCCCAAGGTACTGGATCTCGGGCTAAAAAATAACACGGTCTATGACTATTTTTTTCCTATTTCATCGGGTGTTTACGCACGCGATATTTACACGCAACTCCAGCAGTCAAAGAACCTCAGCACAATTTTAAATTTTAATCATTCGATAACTTTTGATGTAATTCTGTTATGGGATACCGCCAACTTCTATTCCGCCGAACAGATTAAAGAAATGTTTGCGATTCTCGCCGCGCATATGCACGCCGACACACTGATACATGCCATGGTCTATACCGGTCGCGAATTGCCGATACAGCCACAGCGGCTTCAGATGCTGGGTGATAAAACCCTCGCCGTATTCCCCGCGGCCAGAGCCCCGGTTGAGCGACCGCTGACGTCTTCCGGCCTGCTCAAAGCCATGGGTATTTGTCAACTGCGCGATACGTTTGTATTCAGGCCCGGGATGCAAGCGGGTATCAGTGAATATTTGTTTGCGGTGCGACCATAAATGATCACAACATCCAGCCCTATCAAGAGGCCGACTGCGATACCCGTTTGGCACAGGGGCGTCAGGGCGTATTGGTCCATAGCGTCCTGGTCACACCAAAACTGAAGCTGACGAAATGATCTGTTTCTACCAGCGGGCTATCCCGAAAAACCGCCCCGTTGAGATTGTCGTAATTTAAAGACAGTCCCAGCCGCCAGTCGCCGAATCCACGATAGGTTGAGATTCGCGCAGTGATCCCGCTAAACCCTCCCCTGGCGTTGTAAGAGGACCTTTCCGGGTTGGCGTATTGCGGTGCAACATCGTAATAATAGGCATGGTAGTGCCGGTCTGCCCACATGAGTCCGACGTTGGTAGAGACCCGCCAGCCGGCGCCAATATCGAGAATTCGCCAATTCAGGCGCGGGTTAACAAGGTAACCTATATAGTCAAGCTCGGGTTTTTTGTAGTTGACCCCGATAACGGCCCGGATCGGCAAGCGCAATGACCACCCTTCGTCAAAATTACCGTCGCCCAAATGAATATTGAACGATGGGCCCAACTCAAAAGAGCTCAATAATTCCGGCATTCCCTGGCGGCGGATATTGTCGTCACTTTCGCCGTGCAACGAACCACCTACGGAAATATCCAGCTGATAACGGGTTCGGCTGAAAAACTCGCCCCGGACACCGTCCTTGTCTGCCTTGAATATTCGCCCTTCATACAAGAGGTATGGAATCGGCAGTGCAGTCAGGCTGTAATGCTCTGATCCTCTATAATCGGCTATGTACTGCCCCACCAGTCCGATACCCGCTTCCATATAAGCCGGTTCAATTGTCCTCACCTCAGCGCGTGCTCCGGACCACCCTAACCAAAGCAAAAGAATTGCGGCTTGCCTGATAGAATTCATTACTTTGGCCCCGGTAGTTCTGGTGATCGTGACTGGTCGCTATAACTGGCTTAACCGATGTCGTTAACGTAAAAACCCGCCTCAAGGGCGGGTCAACAGCACATCACGGCGTTCGGTTTCACGACTGCGACGGTGATTCTTCGTCAGCGGCTACTTCCTGCGGCGGCGGTGCGGGGAGTGTTTCCTTGATGGAAAGCTTTATGCGTCCACGGTTATCTACATCAAGACACTTCACTTTTACCACCTGCCCAACTTTCAGGTAGTCATTTACATTATTTACCCGCTCGTGTGCGATCTGGGATATATGTACCAGACCATCCTTGCCAGGCAGAAAATTGACAAAAGCACCGAAGTCGACAATCCGGTTCACCGTGCCCTCGTAGGTTTCACCAATTTCCGCTTCGGCAGTGATACCCATAATACGGTCAATGGCTATTTTCAGACTTTCTCCACCAGCCGCATAAATCTTGATTGTGCCGGTATCGTCGATATCAACAGAAGCGCCGCTTTCTTCGGTAATGGAACGAATGGTTGCGCCGCCCTTGCCAATAATATCCCGGATTTTATCGGCATCAATTTTAAGCGTATGAAATTGTGGTGCGTTGTCCGACAACTTGGTACGTGATGTCGAAATCACTTTGTTCATTTCCGCGAGAATATGCAACCGGGCTTTCAGTGCCTGCTCCAGTGCAACTTCCATGATCTGCTCGTTAATTCCTTCAATTTTGATATCCATCTGCAATGCGGTTACGCCATTGGCGCTTCCTGCAACCTTGAAGTCCATATCGCCCAGATGATCTTCGTCGCCCAGAATGTCGGTCAGTACGGCAAATTTTTCGCCTTCCTTAACCAGTCCCATGGCAATGCCTGCCACCGGGGCCTTCAGAGGCACACCCGCATCCATAAGGGCCAGACTGGCACCACAGACCGATGCCATTGAGCTGGAGCCATTGGATTCCGTAATCTCACTGACGACACGCATGGTATAGGGAAATTCGTCTTCGCCTGGCAACATCGCGGCCACACCACGTCGCGCCAGACGGCCATGACCAATTTCACGACGGCCGGCCCCCATCATACGACCACACTCTCCCACCGAATAGGGTGGAAAATTATAGTGCAGCATGAAATTGTCTTTCTTCTCGCCTTCGAGCGCATCAATAATTTGCGCGTCACGTGCTGATCCCAGTGTCGCCACAACCAGCGCCTGGGTTTCACCGCGCGTGAACAACGCTGAACCATGTACCTTCGGCAATACACCCACTTCGACCTGCAACTGGCGAACCGTCTTGGTGTCCCGGCCATCAATGCGCGGCTCACCGGCAACTATGCGTTCGCGAACAATGCGCTTTTCCATTTTGCTGAACGCTTTTTTGACGTCATCACCGCCAATGGCCTGTTCTTCGCTGGCCAACTGGTCAACTGCCTGGGTGCGCAATTCAGACAGGCGATTGTACCGTTCGGCTTTATCGGTAATGCGATAGGCGTCGCCGATTGCGCTCGCAAAACCCTGCTCCAGTGCCTGGCTGAGTGACGGGTTTTCTATAGCAGACACCCACTCCCAGCGCGGCTTTCCAGCATCTTTCACCAATTCATCAATAGCCTGAATAACGGCCTGCATTTCCTGGTGGGCATACAGGACAGCGCCGAGCATAATATCTTCGGGCAGCTCGTTGGCTTGAGACTCAACCATCAAAACAGCTTCGCGCGTACCGGCAACAACCATATCCAGTTCGGATGTTTTAAGTGCCTTGAAACTTGGATTCAGCAGATATCCGTTAGCTTCGGTATAACCAACCCGGGCGGCACCAATCGGGCCATTGAACGGAATACCCGAAATTGCCAAAGCAGCGGAGGATCCAATCAATGCCGCAATATCCGGATCCACGTCTTTCTCGGCCGACAATACCGTACAGATAACCTGCACTTCAGCCATATAACCTTCGGGAAACAAGGGGCGTATCGGCCGGTCGATCAGACGCGATGTCAGCGTCTCCTTTTCTGATGCACGACCTTCCCGCTTGAAAAAGCCGCCGGGGATCCGACCCGCGGCATAACTTTTTTCCTGATAATGTACTGAAAGCGGGAAGAACCCCTGCCCCGGTTGCGCTTCTTTCGCACCGACGACCGTACACAAGACGCTGGTCTCACCAATGGTCACAACAACTGCACCGGTCGCTTGCCGCGCTATGCGACCGGTTTCAAGAATGACGGTGTCAGACCCGTACTGAAATTTTTTAATAACAGGATTCACGTTTTTTATCCTTTTTTTCAAGATAGGGCTTTCAAATAAGAAAGTGCCCGCAGCGCGGGCACAAGAAAACTAGCGGCGTAAGCCTAATTTCTGGATCAGTGACGCGTAACGGGCCACATCTTTGCTCTTCAGATAGTCCAGCAGCTTCCGGCGCTGATTGACCATGCGAATCAGTCCCCGACGGGAATGGTGATCCTGCTTGTTGCCTTCAAAGTGTTTTTGCAATTTGTTTATATTGGCAGTCAACAGGGCCACTTGAACTTCGGGTGAACCGGTATCATTGGCGGCAGTCTGGTGGGCTTTCAGGATTTCTGCTTTTTCTTCGGCGTTGAGCGCCATAGGAATTTCCTCATTTTTGCTGTGAATATGCACCTTGTTAAAAGGATAAACCGGCCTGACCGTGCATATTGACAGTCAGGTCGGGGTTGTCGCGGTCCGTATCTCACGGGCAGCGTAAGCTATCACCTGCGTGATAGTATCGTTTCGCACAGAATACACAGCAATTCGCCCTGTATCTGTCCGTTATCGTGACCCGGCAGGAGCCCTGATCAGACAACTACCAGACGCCGGGGCGCCACACGTCCATCATCTGTGATGACTCCCACGCCTAAAAATTGGCCGTTTTCGCGGCAAACCCGCACTTTATCACCTTGGTCACCCAAGCGGTAGACCCTCAGGTCCATGATGGCCTGCCCCTGCTGAAAATAATGACTGCACTGGCTGTCGATCTCCAGTGTCGGCAACTCCTGCAAAAGGGCGTCAAGGGGAAGCAGTTCGACATCCAGCGCTTCCATGCCGTCTCGCTCCAACCGGTCACGCAATTCATCCAGGCCTATTGCTGATGCCATGGTGAACAGACCGGCCTGAACCCGATGCAACCGGCTGACATGGCCTCCGACGCCCAGAGACTGGCCGAGATCATGCGCCAGACTGCGAATATAAGTGCCTTTGCTGCATTGCACCTCCACGTCGACTTCTGCGACTTCGCCAGCCCGGAAACCGACGACATCAAATTTATAGATGTTAACCGGGCGCGGCGCGCGCTCTACTTCAATACCTGCCCGCGCAAGCTGGTACAGTGGCTTACCCTGGAATTTCAGCGCCGAGACCATGGGAGGAACCTGAAGTATCGGCCCGCGGAAAGCGGCCAGGGCATTCTCGACCGTATCGGCCGTGAGCGCCGAAGCATCCATAACGGCCGAAATGTCGCCTTCTGCATCGGCAGTCGAGGTGGATACCCCCAAACGAAAGGTAGCGTGATAGGCCTTGTCTGCATTCAGCAGAAACTGAGAGAATTTGGTCGCTTCGCCAAAGCATATGGGCAGCACACCGGTGGCCATGGGATCCAGGCTACCTGTGTGACCGGCCTTGCCTGCCTTGAAGAGCCGCTTGACATGCTGCAACGCCTGATTCGAGGTAATACCGTTGGGTTTATCCAGAATAAGTACGCCATTCAGCGGCCGTGCCTGACTACGCCTGTTTCTCAATTACGGGTCCTCAGCGTCATTCCGGTTGGCCGTATCCGAGGCTACGGCACGGTCAATCAACTGCCGGATATCCTGTCCCCGTACACTGGATTCATCGTAGACAAACTGCAGTTTGGGGCTGGAGCGCATCGTCAATTCGCGCCCCACCAGCTTCCGCAGAAAATTGGCCGCACTGTTCAGCACGCTGACTGTCTGTTTACAGCTTTCGGGGTCATTCTGCCCGATCAGCGTGATGTAGACTTTTGCGTAGGCCAGATCACGGGTCACGGTAACAGCATTAATATTAACCATACCCACGCGTGGGTCGCTGATTTCCTGCGGAATCAAAATCGCAAGGCTACGCTGTACCGCGTCAGCGACGCGGTCCGATCGATAGAATTCTTTTGGCATACCGTACTACGGAAAGCCGACCGGGAAGTTCGCTCGGGGCCCCTGTACAGACCCCGACCGGTTTACCGTTCAAAGCTCTCGCGCAACCTCCTTCACGTCAAAGACTTCTATCTGGTCACCCACCCGTACGTCATAGTTTTTAACACCTATGCCGCACTCTGTACCATTGCGCACCTCGCTGACGTCATCCTTGAAGCGTCTGAGCGATTCGAGTTCGCCCTCGAAAATAACCACATTTTCCCGTAGCACACGGATAGGCTTATTGCGGTATACAGTACCTTCAGTCACCATGCAGCCCGCCACCTGTCCAAATTTGGGCGATCGGAATACATCCCGAACCTCTGCGATACCAACAATCTGCTCCACCCGTTCAGGCGCCAACATGCCGGACAGCGCCGCCCTGACTTCATCGATCAATTGGTAAATTATGCTGTAGTACCGAACTTCCACTGACTCCTTTTCGGCCAGTTTGCGGGCACTGCTGTCGGTGCGAACGTTAAAGCCCATAATAATCGCGCCGGATGTGAGAGCGAGATTGACATCGTTCTCGGTTATGCCACCAACACCTTCACCAACAATTTTCACTTCAACTTCGTCATTGCCCATATCCAGCAACGCCGTAGCTATCGCCTCCAGAGAGCCGCGAACATCGGTTTTCAATACCACACTCAGCGACTTCCGCTCGCCGTTATCCATCGTCGCAAACATGTTTTCCAGCTTACTGGCATGATGTCGCTGCAACCGTTCCTGGCGTTCCTTCTCAGCCCGGTACTGCGCCACTTCTCTGGCTCTGCGTTCATCTGGAACAATCACAAACTCATTGCCGGCTTCCGGCGGTGAATCCAGACCGAGTATTTCTACCGGCGTGGAGGGACCTGCTTCGGTAACTTTTTGACCTTTTTCGTTACTCATTGCACGCACACGGCCAAAGCTCTGGCCTGCCAGCAGAATCTGCCCGCTCTTCAAGAGTCCGGCCTGTACCAGCACGGTTGCCACCACGCCGCGCCCTTTCTCAATACGGGCTTCAATGACAATCCCCTGGGCCGGCACATCCATGGGTGCCTGCAGCTCCAGCATTTCCGACTGCAGACTGACGCCTTCCAGTAACTCGTCAATCCCCATACCGGTCAGGGCCGAGACCTGAATAAACTGGGTGTCACCACCCCAATCTTCCGGAATGACGTCTTTAGCCACCAGTTCGTGCTTGACACGGTCCGGATCAGCACCTTCCTTATCGCACTTGTTTATGGCGACCACTATCGGGACGCCGGCAGCCTTGGCATGCTGAATGGCTTCTTCCGTTTGCGGCATCACGCCGTCGTCAGCCGCGACTACCAGGATTACAACGTCTGTACATTGTGCCCCACGCGCACGCATTGCAGTAAATGCTGCGTGGCCGGGCGTATCCAGAAATGTCAGTTCGCCCTGGCTGGTTTTAACCCGGTAGGCGCCAATATGCTGGGTAATCCCGCCAGCCTCACCGGCAGCGACTTTCGCCTTACGGATGTAATCGAGCAACGAGGTTTTGCCGTGATCTACATGGCCCATTACAGTCACCACCGGTGCGCGTCGAACCTGCTCACCGGTACCCGTGTTAACCTGCTCCTGCAGCTTGTCCTCCATTTCGGTTGCGCTGACCAGCACTGGCGTATGCCCGAACTCCTCAACCAGCAACTGTGCCGTTTCCTGATCGATACTCTGATTGGCGGTCGCCATGACCCCCATTTTCATCAATCGTTTAACGGCTTCACCCGCTTTGACTGTCATACGTTGCGCAAGATCGGCAACGGTGATGGTTTCAGGGATGTTGACTTGATGCACGATTTTTCCAGTGGGTTTTTTAAACCCGTGTTTGTTGTTTATCTTGATGGTAGCTCGTGGCGCGGCAGACACCGGTTTGCGACGAGGCTTCGGTGGCGCGATAACCACTTCTTCATCTTCAAGGTAACTCAATACCGCAGCACCTTTCTTCGGTGCCGGAACTTCCACTTTTTTGACTGCCTTGCCTGCCTTTTTATTGTGCTTGGCCTTGGCGGCTTCGTCGTCTTCTTCAAAATCCGGCACAGCTTTCTCTTTTTTCTTGCCGTGCTTGTGCTTTTCTTCTTCCTCTTTCGCTGCCAGCTCTTCCGCGGTCAGTACAGGCGCAGGCCTGGCCTTGGCTGCCGGCTTTTTGGCTTCCAGGTTTTTACGTTTTTCTTCCGCAGCTTTCTCGGCGACAAGCCTGGCTTCCTGCTCTGCTTTCTGGCGGGCCTCCATCGCCGCAATCCGACGCATTTCTGCATCATCAACGAATGACGAACGGATAACCGGTGCCTCCACTGCGTCGGTGCGGGCTTCCTCGGCCGGTTCATTGTCTGCCGGCGCGTCGGTAACGCTTTCTGTTTCGACAGAATCTGTCAGCTGCCCTTCAACCGGCGCGGCCGCGTCGTCGGGAACAGTCTCGGCTGCAACTTCGGTATCATCGGTATTCAATTCACCAGTGGCAATCAGCGCATCATCGCCAGAAGACACGGCCACATCCAGCTCCGCAACTTCACTGTAATTTTCTGCAACCACGTCAGTCTGATCCGGCGACCGTTCCACCAGATCCTGATCCGAACGTTTCACATAAGTACGCTTTTTGCGCACTTCAACATTGATTGTTTTTCTACTACTGCCACTGCCCGTCTTGAGCGTGGTAGTTGTTTTGCGTTTCAGCGTAATTTTTTTTGGGGCTGCTGCACTTTCTCCGTGGGACATTTTCAGGAATGTCAGTAGTTTCTGCTTTTCATCGTCCGACACTGTGTCATCAGCTGCTTTTTGCGGCAGGCCGGCCTGGCCCATCTGCAATAACAGCCGATCGACGGAGGCCCCGACGGATTTGGCGAGTTCGCTTACGGTTACATCTGCCATTCTATTTCCTCGTCACCACTTCAATTAATGAGTGTTCTCTTGCGCACCTGATTCGGTATCGGCAAACCAGGGCTCCCTGGCCTTCATGATCAGGCGAGCCGCGCGCACTTCATCCATACCATCGATTTCCATAAGCTCATCGACGGACTGCTCGGCGAGATCCTCCATCGAAATGACACCTCGGCTTGCCAGCATGTGCGCGAGCTCCCGCTCCATTCCTTCCATTGCCAGCAGGTCTTCGGCCGGCGTTGTCTCGTCCAGCTTCTCCTCGGTCGCCAGCGCCTGGGTCAGCAGGGCGTCCTTGGCCCGGGTGCGCAACTCCTCGGCGATATCCTCATCGAATCCTTCAATGGACAGAAATTCCTCCAGCGGCACAAATGCCACTTCCTCAAGGCTGGTAAAGCCTTCTTCAACCAGGATATCCGCGACTTCTTCATCGATATCCAGCGCTTCAATAAAGATTTCGCGCACACCGCCTGCTTCGTCCGCCTGCTTCTGCGCCCATTGGCTGGTGCTCATGACGTTGATATCCCAGCCGGTGAGCTCTGCAGCCAGTCGAACATTTTGCCCGCCCCGACCAATAGCCTGAGCGAGACTGTCTTCAGCCACGGCCACATCCATGGCGCCGGTATCTTCGTCAACCACGATGGACTCGATTTCCGCCGGCGACATGGCGTTAATGACAAACTGCGCCGGATTCTCGTTCCATAACACAATGTCGATACGTTCACCGGCCAACTCATTGGAGACAGCCTGTACGCGCGAACCGCGCATCCCCACGCACGCACCCACCGGATCTATTCGACCGTCGTTGGTGGAGACAGCAATTTTTGCCCGCGACCCCGGGTCCCGCGCTGCGCCGCGCAGATTGATAACTTCCTCTGCGATTTCTGGCACTTCGATTTTAAATAGTTCCACCAGCATCTGAGGACAGGCACGACTGAGGTATAACTGCGGGCCGCGTGCTTCCGGGCGAACATCCAGTAATACTGCGCGAACCCGATCATTCATACGAAAGATCTCGCGGCCCACCAATTCTTCTCTCGGCATCAGCCCTTCTGCATTGTTGCCCAGGTCAACAATAATATTGTCCCGGGTGACTTTTTTGACCGTGCCGGATACCAGCTCACCCTTGCGGCTCCGATACTCATCAACCACCTGCGCCCGTTCGGCCTCGCGCACTTTTTGTACAATCACCTGCTTGGCTGTCTGCGCCGCGATACGGCCAAACTCTACATTCTCCACCACTTCGGTATGCACGTCGCCTACCTTGAGGGCAGGATCCACCTCCAGCGCTTCTTCTGTGGTGAGCTGGGTACCAAGCTCGGGCACCTGATCATCACCGACGACCAGCCAGCGACGCTCCGTCACATACTCACCTGTTCGGCGATTGATCGTCACGACAATATCTGAATCTTCGTCATACCGCTTTTTTGTCGCGGTAGCCAATGCAGCTTCTATGGCCTGGAAAATCACTTCGCGGTCTACGCCTTTCTCGTTTGAGACGGCATCTGCTACGAGCAATATTTCTTTCTTCATGAAAAACCTCTGCTACACCCCCTAGAATTGGGGGACAATATTAGCCTTATCGATCAGCTCGTAAGGCAGAAGATACTCATCATCTCCCGCCTGGATAACGACTTCGCTGTCTTCAATGGCCTTCAATAGCCCACTGAATCTGCGTCTGCCTTCGAAAGGTACCCTCAATCGCACACTCACATTTTCACCCAGGCTGCGTTCAAACTGATCCAGACTGAACAGAGGCCGGTCCATGCCTGGTGATGACACCTCCAGGGTATACTCTCTTTTGATCGGATCTTCGACATCCAGCACGCTGCTTGCCTGACGACTCACCTTTTCACAATCTTCTACAGCGACTCCATCAGCCTTTTCGATATAAATTCTCAGCAGACCGCTACGGCCGTGCGCGCTGAATTCAATCCCCCACAGTTCGCACCCCAGAGATTCGACCACGGGCTGTATCATGTCATGCAGGCGTTGCTGAATCGAACTCATAAAAACCGTTTGACCACAAATAAAAAATGGGCATATAAGCCCACTTCCAATCAATAAACTCCTGCAACTATCCAATATTGCCAGCTGCACGGACCCCAGATAATAAAAAACCCCTAATGAGGGGCATCCGATCTCCGAGCCGTCGCACCCGGATGTGGTGCCTTCGGTCTCGACAATTAATCCCGATCGGAAACCGACAAGCTCCGGATGGGTGCAGGCAACCTGGCGAGTGTCTGCATCAGGCCTTTTATATGCCTGATTATGCATGCAGGATCAGCAACACCGCCCCTGCAGTACAGTAATTAGCATCCGCACCAACTCACGCCGGAAGCCATGAAACCACTGTTCACGCCGGCACAATCGTGCTGCATACAGGGCGCAAATTATAGTTTTTTGACTGAAAATCGTCAACAAACATCAACGGGCACGGTCGGCGCATTCGCAGCAGCAAACCAAAAAACACCTGCGGATGCATCCAGATAGGCAACTGCCATGAATTGTGGAAAAGTGACAAACGGAGAGAAAATCAATCAGCGTGACCCGCGATTAATCTTAAGCGTTCTACGATCTTCAAATTAACCGAACCATTTCAAGTCGATCCGAACGACGGATCGAACAAATCATTAGCCTGCACTGCACAGATGCCGGCAATCACCAGCGCGTCAACCAAACCATCAGGGCGCAACGTCCGATATAGAAACGGCCCGGAGACATGAATGCCAAAGGCAGCATATCTCCGAGCCGTCCGTTGAATTGGTAGCGGGGGCTGGATTTGAACCAACGACCTTCGGGTTATGAGCCCGACGAGCTACCATGCTGCTCCACCCCGCACCGAAAGCTGTATATCTGCTCATCAGAGGACGCGCATTATATGAAGGCGCCCCTGACAAGTCAACCAACTATTTTATCTTTTTTAGCAACGCCAGCCAGAATCACAATATTCACCCCGGAATGGGAATAGCGCAGCCTACGCACCATCAATCATTGCCAGCAGTTCCTGCGTCCTGCGCCGCATCAGGCCTTCGTCACCACGTGACTCCACGTTGAGACGAACCACCGGTTCGGTACTGGAGCTGCGAATATTGAAGCGCCAACGATCGAATGTCATCGACAGGCCGTCCACCCGCTCGGTCGTCAGTGCCTGACCAGCGTACCGGGCTTCTACAGCGCGCAGCAATGCCGGCGGGTCAGACACCGTACTGTTGAGCTCCCCGCTGCACGGAAATTGGCGCATACGCGCCTCCACCAGCGCCGACAGCTTTTTGCCCTGGCGACTCATCAGCTCGGCGACCAGCAGCCAGGGGATACTGCCATTGTCACAATAGGCAAAATCCCTGAAGTAATGATGAGCGCTCATTTCGCCGCCATATATCGCATCTTCCTTGCGCATTCGCTCCTTGATAAATGCGTGACCGGTTTTGCTCTGAACAGCCACGCCACCGGCCGCCTCGACGATATCTACCGTATTCCAGGTCAGACGGGGATCATAAACAATTGTGCCGCCGGGCTGCTTTAATAAAAAAGCTTCCGCCAGCAGCCCTACCACGTAGTAGCCATCGATAAACCTGCCTGTCTCATCGAAAAAGAAACAGCGGTCGAAATCGCCGTCCCAGGCAACACCCAAATCGGCCCCGTGTTTTATGACTGCGTTTGAGGTCGCGGCCTGATTTTCCGTCAGGATTGGATTGGGAATCCCATTGGGAAAGGCGCCATCAGGCTCGTGATGTATTTTGACAAAGTCGAACGGCAAATGCGGCTCCAGTCGGTCAACGATGGCGCCGGCGCCGCCGTTACCGGCATTGACCACGATCTTGAGTGGCTTCAGCCCGGTGACATCGATGTAAGTCAGCAGGTGTTCGATATAGGCGGGTCGATTGTCCATTCGGTGCAGAGTCCCGGGCTCACTGACCTGCCGGAACTCCCCGGCCTCTGCCATCGCCTTTATATCCAACAGCCCTGTATCGCCGGAAACTGGCCTGGAACCCTCCCGCACCAACTTCATTCCGTTGTAATCCACGGGGTTATGACTGGCCGTAATGCAGATTCCACCATCGACTTCCAGATGAAACGTCGCAAAATATACTTCTTCAGTACCGCATTGCCCGATGTGGATCACATCGGCACCGGCGTCCATCATCCCCCTGCTTACCGCGTTGGTCAATCCGGCGCTGGTGAGCCGGATATCGTGCCCCACCACAACGCGCCGGGCACCCAGAAAATCAACAAAGGCGCGGCCTATCCGGTAGGCCACGTCTTCGTTCAGCTCCCCAGGAACGCGACCGCGGATATCGTATGACTTAAAGCAATTAATCTTCATTGACTCTATCCTTCGTCAACAATGGCGCAAATCGAACCGCACTCAGGACTTTTTATAGATATTCTCGTAAACATAATTGGTCGCCTCAACGAAGCCTTCCACGCTACCGCAATCGAAACGGTGACCTTTAAATTTATAAGCCAGCACACACCCACTGCGTGCCTGCGTCAACAGGGCGTCGGTCAGCTGCAGTTCATCATTTTTACCGGGCGGGGTACTGCCAAGAATCTCAAAGATATCCGGCGTCAGGATATAGCGCCCGATGATTGCCAGATTGGACGGCGCATCCTTGGCGTCTGGCTTCTCCACCATATCGGAAACCTGGTAAATGCCATCCTTGATCTGACTTCCGGCAATTACCCCGAATTTATGAATCTGGTCTTCAGGCACTTCCTGAACCGCAACAATACTGCAGCGGAACTGCTTATAAAGCCTTACCATTTGCGACAGTACCCCGTCACCATCTTCAGCAACGCACAGGTCGTCCGACAAGACCACCCCGAAAGCCTCGTCGCCCAGCAATCGCTTACCGTTCAGAATGGCATCACCCAGGCCACGCATCTCGGGCTGGCGCGTGAACGAAAAAGACCCTTTGGCCATCACGTCACGAATGGAGCTGAGATACGCCTCCTTGGATGTCCCGGCAATTTGATGCTCCAACTCATAGCTTACGTCAAAGTGATCGGCGATGGCACGCTTACCGCGCCCGGTAACAAATCCGATTTCTACCAGCCCGGCATCCAGCGCCTCTTCAACCCCATACTGCACCAGCGGCTTGTTCACGACAGGCAGCATCTCTTTTGGCATGGATTTAGTGGCTGGCAAAAAACGGGTTCCATAACCGGCTACCGGGAATAAACACTTTTTAATCATTGATAAATCCTTAGTTAAACTTTGAATTGAGGTATTCGGGATCTTGTGAATTTTTGCACGCAGATATTCGGGCACCCGACAGATGCGAGCCGTTTGATCGACCCAAACCAGTCGCGCCGGATGTGAAAGACCATCCCGTGCTCTTTCGGCGGTGTCGATTGCTTATACAGACAAGCTGTATGATCAGCCTTCCAGTTACTGTTAAAGAAACGGTGCCTTCGGCGGCAGGATACTTTAAAGCACCAAAAGGCCCCGGAAAACGCGTCGGAATATACCATAAGCCCATCTGGATATCCCGCCATGAACAGTGGAAAACCATCTCTTTTTTTCTGGACAACAACAGGATTACCGCTAGAATGGCACTCCCTCATAATCAGCGTCCGGCGTCGCATGCAAAATCTATGCGCATTTTTAGTGCCGGCACTGAATCAGGTGACATAACGCAGAAAGAGCTAAATATGCAGCCATTTACCCCTCAATCGTCATACGAACGCGAAGAACTAATTCAGTGCGGCCGAGGTCAGATGTTTGGCCCGGGCAATGCTCAACTGCCTGTGCCAAACATGCTGATGCTGGACAGAATATCCCATATCAGCCAGGCGGGCGGCGAGTTCGGCAAAGGCGAGATTATCGCCGAATTGGACATAACGCCCAATCTGTGGTTCTTTGATTGCCATTTTCCCGGTGATCCGGTCATGCCGGGCTGCCTCGGCCTGGACGCCATGTGGCAACTGGTCGGATTTTTTCTTGCATGGCGTGGAAATCCAGGACGGGGACGCGCACTTGGTGCAGGCGAAGTAAAATTTACAGGGCAGATTTTACCATCCGCTCACAAAGTCACCTACCATATCCACTTGAAGCGCGTAATCGAGCGCAAATTGGTTATGGGCATTGCCGATGGGCGGGTCAGTGTCGACGGCAAGGACATTTATTTTGCCAAAGATTTGCGTGTTGGCCTGTTTGCCAATACGGACAGCTTCTAGAGTTGACGTTTCATCATCGCCTCTGTTGTGCCTGAAAGCGCGCCAGTTTTGTGATGCGGTATGCCGACGCGACGAATGTGGTTTGGTCGCTCCAAATGAATG
>CAYSTJ010000034.1:0-45657 GCA_964434105.1 uncultured Cellvibrionaceae bacterium
ACCGCTGACCCCTACCATGTCAAGGTAGTGCTCTAACCAACTGAGCTACGGTCCTGTGTAAAGGCCGCGTATTCTAGCGGGCCTTTACAGGTTGAGCAACCGTTTTTGTAAATTTACTTACAGACTGTTGAGCGCGGCAACACCGAGCGCAGTCTGGTAAATAATTTGTGTGACTTCAGTCCACAGGGACAGTTTGTTGACCGTATCCGTATCGAGGGGTACAACGATGGTGTCACCCGGCTGGATGGAGTCTCTGGTTGTACGGAACCAGGCGGAATGCTCTGGCTGAACCACGCGGCCATTGGCTTTCACGATGTATATACGCGATTTGTCCGCCTGTTTCTTGTAGCCGCCGGAACGCTCGATATATTCGAAGGCAGTCAGCGCGTCGTCGTAGAAATGCGACGTCGGGTGCTGAACTTCCCCGAGCACGGTAACCGATGGTTTGTAGCGCGGTATCGTAATCCGGTCACCGTCTTCCAGCTGAAAGTCATGGTTCTCCGGTTTGCGCATGATAGTGGGCAAGTCAATGACCATACGCCCCTGCGGCTCCACGGCTTCCAGGTTATTCATCAACATTTCGGCTTCTGCGGGATTAAGCGTGCTTCTGCCGGGCGCGTCTGTCACCGTTGCCGAAGCCAGGTCGCTCTGCAGTTTGCTTTTTAGTTCCGTCAGCCGTTGCTGTTCCAGATCGCGCAGCTCTTCACGCGAAAAAACCGCACCCAGTGGATAGGCATGGGGCGTGAGGCCGCCGGCCCGTGTAAGTACGTCAATGAGCGTTTCGCCGGGCAATATGGTATAGATCCCGGGAAACATAACCTCGCCCAGTAATTCCACGGTTTCTTTTTTCTTCCAGAGCGGAACCTGTTTTACCTGCAGTGAGTCGCCGGGGAAAAGACCGATGGGTGTTTCGATAAGATCGACGTTGATATGTTCGACAACGCGCTGGCTGTTTTCGTCAATGTCATACCGGGTCACCTCGCCGCTGATGCCAAATGCGCTTTCTGTCAGCCCGCCTGCCAGCTGAATCAGTTGGCGTGTCGTCATGTTCCGGGTCATCGGATAGGTACCGGGAAACCGGACGCTACCCGATACGGTGACAATTTTCTGGCGCTCGTTAAAACGGGCCTGGGCCTCCAGTTGTGCAACAGTGTCAGTGAGTTGTTCGGTTCGCGGGTCCTCGTAGTTAAAAATCCGGACGACGTCGTTGCCATTGAGCGTCGGATCCGCCGCGCTGCCTGGGGCATCCCAGGCTTCTCTCGGCGAGAATATCAACACTTCGAGGTGGCGGGTGGCTGTGCTGTAACGTTCAATCAGTGCGATTTCTATATCGGGGTTCGGGAGCAGCTGGAACGCTGACGGCACGATATCGCTGAATTTTAATCCCTGTCGCCAGGAGCGTTCCCCTTCACGTTTGACATGACCCGAAAGGGTAATCTGGTTGTTGACGAATTCGAGGCTGGACGCGATCGTCAGTATATCGCCGTCTTCCAGCGCCTGCTGCATGCCCGCCGGCCGGGACAGGTCAATATTGATCAGGGATTTTTCTCCCTGCTCGTCCAGCCGTGTCAGGTAGGATACCGGCAGGTGCGCGGTATTACGCAAGCCGCCGGCCAGACGTATCAGTTCCTGTGCAGAGGCGCGGCCACTGATTTCATAGGTGGCCGGTCGCTTGACAGCGCCGGTAATGCCGGCAGTGCGGCCGATGGGCGGAACGAATATCACATCGCCTGGCATCAGGCGCGCATCTTTCGATGTGTCGCCCTGTAGCAGCAGGTCGTAAATGTCGAGCGTGGTAACGACTTCTCCATTGCGCTTGAGTTGCACATTCCGTAAGGAACCAACGTCAGTAATGCCCCGACTTTCGAAAAGCGCATTGGTCATGGTCGACAGGGATCCCACCGTAAATGAACCCGGCTTTTCCACTTCGCCGAGTACAAACACCCGGATGGTACGCAGCGCTCCCATGGTGACGGACGCGCGCACCCCGATCATCTGTTCGCTGACGATATCGGCAATCACTTCCTGCGCCTGGCTGAAGCTGATGCCGGCGAGGGTGACCGGTCCGATCTGCGGAAACTGAATCTGCCCTTCGCGGTTAACAACCAGCGAGTGGCTGGCATTTTCCTTGCCGTAGAGTTGTACAACCAGTGTATCGCCGGGCCCCAGAATATAGTCACTGGGTATCGGAATGTCGGTGGCGGGGCGGAACAGGCGGCGGCTGCTGGAGAACAGCTCCCGGCCGAACAATGGAAGCGCGTCGGCGTCTTCCCCACTGCCTGCGGCGTCGGACAGTGCGAAATCGAGGGCGAAGTCCTCCAGGCCGGTATCATCTTCAAAGCCGTCGGTCGGTTCCGGCCGTGAATCAACACTGTCGCCAAATGTGGGCTGCGACCCCATCCCGCCGCCGAATCCCAGCGCGTCGAGGTCGACGCCGAACGATTCCGCCATCTGCCGCTGTTGTGCCGGGGGCAAGCGCTTGAACTGTTCGATCTGCTGTTGGGACGGCATAAAGGCCTGCCCCTGTGTGAACGCCGACCAGGCGCAAAGCGTGAGTGCGATAATTAGGCGGTTTATGGGCATGGTGATGCTGTTGCTCTTGCGTCTGATCAGGTTCATTCGAATCCTATGTATTCATCCAATACTGCTGCACTGACAGGCTGTCCCGAGCGCCGAAAGAACGGCGTCCGGCAGTATATCCGGCTACCAGTGCAGGAAAATATCCAGTGAAGCACCGGACGTGATTTCCTGCTCGTTAAAGATTATTGGCTCGCTATAATGATAAAGACCCACCTGAATCGCGGTGCGTGAAGACACGGGCGCGCGAAACTCGATCGTGGTTTTTCTGGTCTGCAGGCGCTCCATAGCATAGTAATGCCGCCCTGAATTATCCTGATTGATATCCAGATTGCTATAGCCGACCGTGACGCTGTTGCCATTTTGGAAATGCAGTTGGGTTCGCAGGGTGGTCGCCCGGGTGTCGTTGTCGGTCGACGCACCAAGAGGGCGACCGCGATAGCGATACCCGGTTTTGTATATTGAGTGCTCGTACGCAATATTGCCGGCTTTCCGGTTTGAATCATAGAAGTTTACAGTTGAATTCTGCGCTTCCAGACTCACCCGGGTGTCCACACCGCTGATCCTTGCGTTGATCTCCGCGCCCGCCATGCCAATGTACCGCGAAGGCAGACCGCCTGCTTCATCTTCGCCGATCATTTGTCCATACAGCGCGGCTCGGACAACGCCAATGGATTGGCCCCAGCGTAGATCCAGACCGGCCAGCTGATTGCCTGCTTCATCCGAGATACCGTCTTCACGCTCAGCCAGTGTACGGTTGTCATCGCCGCGCAGCATGTCATAGAAAGTGGAGAGGTCAGTGGGGCGGCCGTCACCACCCCAGATCGCGGTGCGCGATAAACCCACCTCCAGTGACTGCAACGGCCGGAAGTTTAGCCGCATGCCCCACAGGTATGGGCTGTCGATAACGCGGTCCGATTCGAGCTGCCCCATGAAGGTGGTCAGCTGCCAGGGACCGATCCAGCTGAGCCAGCGGGATTCCGGTGCTGTTGGGTGGTTGCGTTGCAGAAAAACGCCGGGTACCGGGCGGGCGCTGTGAGTCAGAATCATGCTGCTTTCCCATCCCGGCCCCCACCAGCGATCGATGGCGCCAAGCCCCACAGCCCAGTTGCCGATGAGGTAACTGACAAATGAACCATCCAGTCGAAATTCCTTGCCGTCCATGGCATTCGTTGACCAGGACGGACTCAGGCGGGAGGCGAGTCGATGTCCCTGGTAACTGAATGAAATCGTGGCTGTTTGCTTTTCTCTGCTGTCAGTCGCAAAACCCCCCAGCGTATCGGGTGCATTGCTGAAATGCAGGTGCTTGTCAAATGACGTGCCCGACATGGCCTTGCGCAGTTCGTGCTTCAGGTAGAGGTACGACCACTGCTGGGAGTCATTTAAAAAAGCGGGTTTGAGCGTGTCCAGTTCGCTTTTTACGGAGCTCCACATTAACGGCCAGGTGCTGACCGGCAAGTCAATGGCACCGCTGTCCACCAGATTCAACAGGTGGTGGCGGGTTTGCTGATCACCGGGATCAATCCACGGTGCGGCGAGCGAGTTGCCCGACATAACCAGAAGAGCGGTTACTGCCAGGGAGCGGTAAAAGCCTTGCCGTCGTGTCGCCGGCGGCTCTGACAGCAGGCGGGGGCGGCGTTCGCATGCTTCCTGCACGCGACGGGCTAGGCCGGCGCCGGATGCGAAAGCGGGGCCGACAGACGTCAGTGTCTGTCGGAAATGACGCTGACAGGTCCACAGGAGTGCGGGCTTTTTGTTGGGCGTAGAGTCGACCATATTATCCGTAACTGTTGGGCGTGGAGAGGAAGGGCATCTTAGGGGATTTTTTATTCGAGTCAACGATAAGGTGCCGACGCTCGAGACTCGTTAACCTGTTAAATCGGATTAATGCGTTATTCTTAAGCGGTGCATGGGGTTTCATGCCAATGTCGCGCATCATGGCCGTAGCATACATAAACTGGTTCACACTCCTGAACAATCGTGCAGAACTTGACGCCAATCCCGTTTGATTCATGATTTGCAACCTAGACAGTTTAGTGCGGATGACTTAATGTCTCTCGAATCCAAGCGCTTCGCAATTGGGTATTACCTGAATTCATCGCGTCAAAATCCACTGGAGCAACACGCCGTAAGTGTTGCTGTTTTATGGCCGCTCCGGCTGTCGTCTGGAACGTTCGCCAACTCGCTATTGATTTGGCTGCTGTCCGGTCGGGAGCCCCGGCAGGGTGCTTTGGGTTCTGGATAAAAATTTGAGAGGGTATACAGGGTGCTTTTAATATGCAGTAACCGGAGTGACCCAGTAGCCGAGATACTCTAAAAAGAAGAAACGAGGTTAAAGATTGATGGCTTCTCGCGAAATAGGCACGGTTAAATGGTTTAACAATGCCCGGGGTTACGGTTTCATTACACAGGGTGAAACCAATGAAGATATATTTGTCCATTATCGAAATATTCGTGGCGACGGTTATCGTTCGTTAAGCGAAGGTCAGAAAGTGGAATTTGAACTTCAGACCACGGATAAAGGCCTGCATGCAGACGACGTCGCCGGCGTAGATTAAAAGCGCTGGCAACCGCTGTGCTCTCATATCCGGCGCTGCTTCGGTTTTCACCGTCGTACGCGCCGGCCTTCCGCCCCTTCTCCCGTATCGTTAACGCAGTGGTTCAACCTGAATCAGAATCCCGATTCTCGGATGATCAATATAATGTAATTCGTTGGTCCGCATTCGTCGGGACTGTCTTACGGTGACAATATCCTTGATATGGAATGGCGCATTGCGAAGCTGTTCCATCGGGTCCATTACTTCGTGTTCCAAGCCTGCCTGTTCGTCATATTGTACCGATTGCATGTCAGTGAATCCGGTCGGTTCGGTTGGATAGCCGGCCAGGCTGTCGGGAATTGATTCGACGCCTGCTTCCGATACGGGTTCCCCAAATTCGTCGGGAGTATCGTCTAAGATAAGTCCGCCAGAGGTCGGTGAGCGACCATCGTTCATGCCGGGCAGTGACGGTAGAGCCATCCAGTATTCCGGCTCCTCACCATGATTGGGCAGGAATTCGGACAGCCACAGGTCCGTGTCGACGTGCACATAGCGACTGACGCCGAGAGTGATAAAGCCCTCGAGTTCGTAGTGTTCGCCGTAGGCATCGCCGCCTCGAATAATCAGCGCCGGCGCGGACTGGGTTGGCCCCAGGGGTTGCTTCCAGGCCTTGTGAAACAATGTCCGTAAACGGTAGTCCTTCTCGACTGCGCGACGGTGACGGTCGAGCTTCAATTCCGGGCCGGGGAGGAACTGAAAGTGATCTGATTCATTGGCAACCGTGCTACCGTCAGGCTGGTCGGAGTCATACAGGTATTGTGTCGTCTCGGGGTAGCTAAGCGAGATATTTCGGGGCCACTTTTCGTCAAGGGGTGAATCATTGCGGTATTGACGTTCGAAAACAAGCACTTCAATCCGGTAGTCATTCTCGTGATTCTGGGCGATAGCTGCAGTCGGGCCAAGCAACAAACAAAGCGACAGGAGTGGCAAAATGTTCAATCTCATGCAAGAGTTTACCTTTATCTGGTGCGGTTAGGGCGTTACGTTACTGAGGCGTCCAGCCTGACTGAAACGCCGACGATGCCGGCATCTTAGTTCAATTTTCGTTCGAGCGAGTTTAACAGGGCATGAATGGCCTGCAAGCGCTGTTCAGGTTCAGTCATCTCGGCGCTGAATCGCAGGCGCGTCGCATTCTCGAGCTTATACTGCTGCGGCTTCTGCTGCACCAGCATAACGATATTCAGCGGGTCTATATTGGGTTCAGGACCGAAATCGATACGGGCCAGTGCATCGTTGGCTTCGATTTTGACAACGCCCAACCGGTCCGCCTGAAGTTTCAGCCGGGTGGTGCCGACCAGGTTTTTTAGCGCGTTCGGCAGCAATCCAAACCGGTCGATCATCTCAATCTGGAGTTCATCCAGCTCATCCGCGGTTTGTACACGTGCCAGGCGTTTGTACAGTATCAGTCGGGCATGGACATCCGGCAGGTAGTCTTCAGGAATCAATGCCGGGATATGAAGGTCGATTTCGACCCCTCCGTCAATTGGCTTGTCCAGGTCCAGCACTTCGCCGTTCTTGATCGCTTTCACCGCGCGATCCAGCATGTCCATATACAGTGCAAACCCGATGGCCTGCATCTGCCCGCTTTGTTCATCGCCGAGCAGTTCGCCGGCGCCGCGGATCTCCATGTCGTGCGACGCCAGCATAAATCCGGCGCCCAGATCCTGCGCTTCGGCGATCGCTGCCAGTCGCTTGTGGGCATCGCCGGTCATGGATTTACTGTTGGGTGTCAAAAGATAGGCATAGGCCTGATGGTGAGACCGGCCAACACGGCCGCGAAGCTGATGGAGTTGTGCCAGGCCCAGCCGGTCGGCCCTGTCGATAATAATGGTATTGGCGCTGGGGACGTCGATGCCGGTTTCGATAATGGTGGTGCACACCAGTACGTTAAAGCGCTTGTGGTAAAAATCGCTCATAACGGCTTCCAGCTCGCGTTCGCGCAGTTGGCCATGGGCGATCTGAATGCGGGCCTCGGGTACCAGCTCCAACAGGTCGCGCGCGACTTTCTGAATGTCTTTCACCTCGTTGTGCAGATAATAAACCTGACCACCGCGCATGATCTCGCGCAGGATGGCTTCTTTTACCAGTGCCGGGTCCGATTCCCGCACAAAGGTTTTTACCGACAGTCGTCGCGCGGGGGGTGTGGCAATGACCGACAGGTCACGAATGCCGTTCATGGCCATGTTCAGCGTGCGAGGGATGGGTGTCGCTGTCAACGTCAGAATATCCACTTCGGCGCGCAGGGCTTTCAGGGCTTCTTTCTGGCGTACCCCGAATCGATGTTCTTCATCAATAATCAGCAGGCCGAGATTGGGGTAACTGAATTCACCCTGCAGGAGTTTATGTGTGCCTATTAATATGTCGACCTGGCCCTTTTCCACCTGTTGCCGAATGGTCGCGGTATCCTTGCTGCTACGAAACCGCGAAACCACCTCGATATTCACTGGCCATTCGGAAAACCGGTCCTTGAAGTTTTCGAAATGCTGCTGTGCGAGCAGTGTGGTAGGCACCAGAACCGCCACCTGGCGGCTGTTCTGGACGGCAATAAATGCCGCACGCATGGCAACCTCGGTCTTGCCGAAGCCCACATCGCCGCACACCAGCCGGTCCATAGGCTGTGGTCTCAACATGTCGTGTCTCACCGCTTCGATGGCGGCCATTTGATCCGGTGTCTCCTCGAAAGGAAAGCTGGCGGAAAACTGCTGCCAGGCCTCTTTGGGATCGGCAAACGCCAGGCCGTGGCGGGCGGCGCGGCGCGCATAGATTTCCAGCAGTTCCGCTGCTACATCGCGGATCTGTTCCGCCGCTTTGCGCTTCGCCTTCTGCCACTGCTCGCTACCGAGACGGTGTAGTGGCGCGAAGTCCGGATCTGTTCCGGAATAGCGGCTGATAAAGTGCAGATTGGTAACGGGTACATACAGTTTGGCCTCATCGGCATACTGCAATACCAGAAATTCGTGCTCTGCGTTGTCAACCCGCAGGGTCTGCAGCCCCAGATAACGTCCGATACCATTCTCGAGATGCACAACCGGCGCACCGATCTTGAGTTCGGCCAGATTTTTGATGACGTTGTCCTGGTCATCGAACGATGTGCGCTGCCGCCGATTGGTACGAATACGCAATCCGAACAGCTGTGACTCGGCGATCACCGATAGCGCCGCGTGTGGCAGCACCGCACCGTGTTCAAACGGTGCGATGGTTATGCCGAAACGGGCAGTACCCCTTTTGAATGCCGTAAAGCCTGAGGCTGGAACCGGTTTTACACCGATGCTGGCCAGCTGTTCAAGCATGGCTTCTCTGCGGCCGCTGGATTCAGCGCAAAACAGAAGGCGGTGGCCGCTGTTGTCGATATAGGCCTGTAGTTCGGCCAGCGGCGTCTGGGTCTTTGGGTTGATGAACAGCGTGGGGGGTGAAGCGCAATCCAGGTTGAACCGGCCGGCGCCATCGACCACCGGCTGCGTATTCAGGTTGACCCGCGCCAGTGGCTTCAGCGCTGCGAAAACGTCAGTGGCGGGCAGGAACAGGGAGAGCGGATTCAGGATCGGGCGACGGATATCCCCCTTGCGGCTCGCATACCGGCTGTTCGCTTCACGCCAGAAGCTTTCTATGGCCTGCTCAATATCCCCCGCGATAAAGGCGACGGTATCGGACGGCAGATAATCGAACAGGCTCGCGCACTGTTCAAAGAACAGCGGCAGAAAGTACTCAACACCGGCAGGTGACAAACCGGAGACCACATCCTGGTAAACGGGGCAGTTGCGCGGGTCCACGTCGAAATAGTGGTGCCACTGATTGCGAAACCGGGCGATGGACGCCTTGTCCAGCGGGCATTCACGCGCCGGCAGAAGCTCTATGGCTTCTACCTGCTCGATGGAGCGCTGGGTCTCGGGGTCAAATGTCCGGAGCGAATCAATATCCTCGTCAAACAATTCAATCCGGTACGCGTGCTCGCTTCCCATCGGGAAAATGTCGAGAATGGCGCCGCGTACCGCGTACTCGCCATGTTGAAACACGGTGTCAACGTTCTGGTATCCGGCGATACCCAGTCGCTCTTTCAATCGGTTCAGATTCAGTGTGTCGCCTTTGCGGACCACAAAACTTTTGGCTTCGATATAGGCGCGCGGCGCTATACGCTGGACCAGGGTTGCGGCAGAGACAACAATAATGGCACGACTGCCCAATCCCAGCTGATACAGCGTGCGCATGCGCTCCGACACAATGTCCTGATGGGGGGAAAAGTTGTCGTAGGGCAGTGTTTCCCAGTCGGGAAAGTGCAATACCTGGGGTGCATCGGGATGTTCATGCAGATAGAGCTGGATTTCGCGTTCCAGCCGGTCCGCATCTGCGGTAGATGGCACGATGACGAGGCCAACCGACCTGAGGGCGGTAGCGGCACCTGCAATACTGAGCGCCATCGCGCTACCTGACAGGCCGCCCCACTGGATCCTGTCGCCCGCTTTGCGCGGCAACGGAGGCGTCAGCGGCGAACAGGGTAGGGGAGATTCCACGGATAAAGTCGTCATAATCTGGTGGCTGCCGATAATTCTTGGGGGCGGCTATTCTAGCCCGAATAACGCATGAAGGGATCGGAAATTCCGGATGTGGCGCAGCAGTCTGCTTTGTTGTCCGCCCAACCCTGGTGGTTGCGGCGCCCAAGTATAACGCATCAAATTGCGGTGGCCACCGTTTCGGGAAACCCGATCGGCGGTGCGGGCGACACTTTGTACCCACAGTGAAATCGCTGTCACGCCCGACACCGCGTGAGTTTGAGCCGAAAAGCCGTGCCTGCATGAAGTATTCGGTTTGCGCGCGTGGCGGTGGTGGGCGACATGCCGACGCAGGCGCCGCCCGGCACAGCAAAAGCGCGGTTATGGCGTACAAACTTACAAATTTTGGCTAAAGTTAAAGCTGCCTATAGAACTTGAGCGTTTCGATCCCTATAATTAGCGCGATTTTTTGGCCGGCTGAAAGTGCCAGGCAGCATTTTATGCGATTTTTCGGTCACCGTATTCTTCGAGCATGAGGTGAAAGCGCCGCATGTTTACTTCAGCGTCTCCATGAGGGTGCGCAGCGCATTCGCTATGCACCAACCGGGTGTCAGGCCCACCAGCCCCGGCGCGAAGGACGGAACCGAAACGTCGTTCCGGATTGCCGTACCCTTGTTTCGGCAGCGGCGCACAAATGAATTTTCAACAGGCTCTGTAGAGGCCTGATTCTCGATCCCTGTGATAACAACAATCTGACTCGTCGCGGTACCGTACGGCGATCTGGGTGCACAACATACACTTTGGGTAAAGGTTTTTGTGCGTATTTCGGGCTCTGGCCCGTCCACGGCACTTTGTATATCTCAACCATTACTAGGCAGCTTTAATATGATAAAAATCCGAAAAGGGTTGGATTTGCCCATTACTGGCAAACCAAAGCAAGTCATAGAGGACGGGCCGGCCATTCGGTCGGTTGCTCTGGTCGGCTTCGATTACCACGGCATGAAACCTACCATGGAAGTGCAGGTAGGTGACAGGGTCAAGCTCGGTCAGATTCTGTTCACTGATAAAAAAACGCAGGGCGTGGCCTATACCTCACCGGCATCCGGAACTGTCGCGGCGATCAATCGCGGTGCCCAGCGGGTATTCCAGTCGTTGGTGATCGATGTGGAAGGTGACGAAGCGGTCGAGTTTACCCGCTACAGCAGCGCGCAGCTCGCCGGCCTGAAAGACACTCAGATACGTGAACTACTACTGCAATCCGGGCTTTGGACGGCGCTTCGCACCCGGCCATACAGTAAAGTGCCGGCCGCCGACAGCAAACCCTCAGCGATTTTCGTTTCCGCGATGGATACCAACCCACTGGCGGCTGATCCGGTTGTTGTTATCAAGGAGCGCGAACAGGCGTTTGCCGCTGGCCTGGCCCTGCTCGCTCGCCTGACTGCCGGTAAGGTGCATGTCGGTCACGCCCCGGGGGCCAAGCTGCCCGCGGCGACGTCCGATCGGGTACAGATGCATGTTTTCGATGGCGTCCATCCCGCCGGCAACGTCGGCACCCATATTCATTTCCTGAACCCCGTAAGCAACAGCCGAATGGTCTGGACGGTGGGTTATCAGGACGTGATGGCGATAGGTGAGCTGTTTCTGACGGGTCGTCTCAATCCATCCCGGGTTGTGGCACTGGCGGGGCCACAGGTGGAAAGCCCCCGTCTGATTCGAACGCGCATTGGCGCCAGTCTGGACGAGCTCACGGCAGGACAGCTGAAAAACGGTGAAAACCGGGTAATCTCCGGCTCGGTATTCGGCGGTCGTGCCGGCGGGTCCAGCGTACGGTACCTCGGGCGTTACCACACGCAGGTCAGTGTGCTGGCAGAAGGGCGCGAGCGGCAGTTTATGCATTATATGCGGCCCGGTATGGAAGCGTTTTCCGTGTTGCCGATTTACCTGTCCCGTTTACTGGGCAAGCAGTTCGCGTTTACCACCTCCACAAATGGGAGCGAACGGGCGATGGTGCCTGTCGGTACCTATGAAAAAATCATGCCTCTGGATGTGCTTCCCACGCAGCTGCTGCGTGCACTGATTGTCGGTGATACGGAAGTTGCGCAAAAACTCGGATGTCTGGAACTGGATGAAGAGGATCTGGCTTTGTGTACCTTTGTTTGCCCCGGCAAATACGAGTATGGGCCGCTTCTGCGCGACAATCTGACACGTATTGAAATTGAGGGGTAAAACATGGGATTACGTCGTTTTTTGGATAATCTGGAACCGCATTTTCATAAAGGCGGTCGATACGAGAAATGGTATGCGCTATACGAAGCGGCCGACACCATATTCTACAAACCGGCAGATGTAACCAAGACTACTGCGCATGTGCGTGACGGTATCGATCTGAAACGCATCATGATTACAGTCTGGCTGTGTACCTTTCCGGCCATGCTTTACGGCATGTACAACGTCGGCTATCAGGCCAACACCGTGATGGTTGACATGGGGCTGACATCCGTCGAAGGCTGGCGCGGTGCGATCCTCTCGGCATTCGCGGGTCATGATCCCGGCAGTATCTGGGACAACTTTTTGTACGGTGCTGTGTACTTCGTACCGATATACGTGGTGGTGTTTGTCGTGGGCGGTTTCTGGGAAGTGCTTTTTGCGATGAAGCGCGGCCACGAAGTCAATGAGGGCTTTTTTGTTACATCTGTCCTGTTTGCCCTGATCTGCCCACCGGATCTGCCGCTTTGGCAGGCTGCGATCGGCATATCGTTCGGTGTTGTGGTTGGCAAGGAAATCTTCGGCGGAACCGGCAAGAACTTTATGAACCCGGCGCTCACTGGCCGCGCATTTCTGTACTTCGCTTACCCGGCGGACATCTCTGGTGATGCGGTCTGGACCGCAGTGGATGGATATACCGGTCCAACTGCGCTGTCGATCGCCTACTCCGACGGCATGGCGGCGTTAAGAGACCAGATGACCTGGATGGATGCGTTTCTCGGCAACATGCAGGGTTCGATCGGTGAAACCTCGACACTGGCGATTCTGCTGGGGGGCATCGTTCTGATCGGTATGGGTATTGCGTCCATACGCATCGTTCTGGGAACCTTTCTTGGTATGGCCGCTACGGCATTCCTGTTCAATATGGTGGGGGATGCCTCTTCGAATCCGATGTTCGCTATGCCGTTTTATTGGCATCTGGTGGTGGGTGGCTTCGCGTTCGGTATGATCTTTATGGTTACCGATCCGGTATCGGCTTCGATGACCAACGCCGGTAAATGGTGGTTTGGCGCACTGGTCGGCGCGATGACGGTCATGATCCGCGTCGTTAACCCTGCTTTCCCCGAGGGCATCATGTTGGCCATTCTGTTTGCCAACCTGTTTGCGCCGCTCATTGACCATTTTGTTGTGCAGTCCAATATACGGCGGAGGTTGGCCCGTGTCTAAAAATAAAGAATCCATCGTCTATGTTACCAAGGTCGCGTTGCTGCTGTGCGTCGTCTGTTCCGTCGTGGTCTCGACGGCGGCTGTCATGTTGCGACCCATGCAGGATGCCAACAGGTCTCTGGACATTAAACGCAATATTCTCTCCGCGGCGGGTTTGATGCAGGAAGGCGCTTCCGTGGAAGAGATCTTTGAAAAGGTCACCACACGCATTGTTGATCTGGAAACTGGCACCTACACCGATGCGGTCGACCCGGAGACCTATGATCAGCGCGTAGCGGCGCGTGACACCACGGTTTCACAGGCACTTCCCCGCGAAGTGGACACGGCCAATATCGGTCGTAAGGAAAAATATGCCGAGGTGTATTTCATGACGGACGACGCGGGTGAAGAAATCCTGATCCTGCCGGTTCGGGGTTATGGCCTGTGGGGTACGCTCTACGGTTTTGTCGCCGTGCAGTCTGACTATAACACCGTGATTGGTCTGGGCTTTTATGAACACAAGGAAACACCGGGTCTCGGAGCCGAAGTGGACAACCCTAACTGGAAAGCCATCTGGAACGGCAAAAAGCTGTATGACGAGGCGGGGAATGTCGCCATCCAGGTTGTTAAAGGATCTGTTGACGCGGGTACAGCCAACGCCCAACACAAAGTCGATGGTTTGTCCGGCGCTACGCTGACCAGTCGCGGTGTCAGCAATTTGATGAATTTCTGGTTCGGCGAGAATGGCTACAAACCATTCCTGACAAATTTGAAGAACGGGGAGGCCTAGCCCATGAAAACCAAAGATCTTTTATTCAAGCCCATTCTGGAGAACAACCCCATTGCCTTGCAGATACTGGGTATCTGCTCGGCACTCGCCGTAACAACAGGACTTAAAGTTACGCTGGTCATGTGTATTGCATTAACAATGGTGACGGCATTCTCCAACCTGTTCGTATCGCTGGTACGAAACTACATTCCCAACAATATCCGTATCATTGTGCAAATGACGATCATTGCCTCTCTGGTTATTCTGGTGGATGAAATCCTGAAGGCAGTGGCCTATGACATCAGTAAACAACTGTCGGTGTTTGTTGGACTGATTATAACCAACTGCATTGTTATGGGGCGTGCCGAAGCATTTGCCATGAAGAACCCTCCGATCCCCAGCTTTTTTGATGGCATCGGCAATGGCCTTGGATACAGCGCGCTGCTGATCGTCCTGGCGGTGATTCGGGAGCTGTTCGGCTCGGGCACATTAATGGGAGTGGAGATCATGCCTGTCGTAAACAACGGCGGTTGGTATATCCCCAACGGTCTGATGTTGTTATCGCCCAGTGCTTTCTTTCTGATCGGGCTGATTATCTGGGCGCTGCGCAGCTACAAGCGTGACCAGGTCGAAGCACCCGATTTCAAAATTTCGCCCAATTCCACCGTCACGAAGGAGATTGCCTGATGGAAGCCTTGTTAGGCCTGTTTGTACGCGCGGTATTTATCGAGAACATGGCATTGGCCTTTTTCCTCGGTATGTGCACATTTTTGGCAATCTCCAAAAAGGTTGAAGCCGCCATTGGTCTCGGGATCGCAGTGATTGTTGTTCTGACCATTACTGTGCCGGTGAATAACCTGCTTTATACCTGGTTGCTCAATGACGGTGCATTGGCATGGGCCGGTCTGGAAGATGTCAATTTGAGCTTTCTCGGACTGATTACCTACATCGGTGTTATTGCTGCGATCGTCCAGATTCTGGAGATGGTACTTGACCGTTATTTCCCCGCCCTCTATAACGCGCTCGGTGTATTCCTGCCGCTTATTACGGTGAACTGTGCCATTCTCGGGGCCGTGCTGTTTATGGTCGAGCGCGATCACAACTTCGCCGAAAGTGTGGTGTTTGGCGCTGGTGCCGGTGTTGGCTGGGCGTTGGCGATCGTAGCTCTGGCGGGTATTCGCGAGAAGCTGAAATACAGTGACGTACCCGAAGGGCTGCGCGGCCTGGGCATTACATTTATCACCGTCGGTTTGATGGCGTTGGGTTTCATGTCGTTCAGCGGCGTCGACATTTAAGCACGGGGAAGCGAGTTACTTATGAGCATAGAGATTATTCTGGGTGTAGTGATGTTCACTGTCATCGTGCTTGCACTGGTGGTGCTGATCCTCAGCGCACGCGCCAAACTGGTGGCGAGTGGTGACGTAAAAATAATGGTTAATGGCGAGCGGGAAATTGTCACGCCGGCGGGCAGCAAGCTGTTGCAGACGCTGTCCAACAACGGGCTTTTTCTCGCGTCGGCCTGCGGTGGCGGCGGCAGTTGTGCGCAGTGCAAATGTATCGTGGAAAGCGGCGGCGGCGCCATGTTGCCGACAGAAAAGGCCCACTTTACCAATCGGGAAGAAAAAGCCGGCTGGCGTCTCAGCTGTCAGGTGCCCGTCAAGCAGGACATGCATATTGAAGTGCCGGAAGAGGTGTTCGGTGTCAAGCAGTGGGAGTGCACCGTTGCTTCCAACCCCAACGTAGCGACCTTCATTAAGGAGTTGACCCTGAAGCTGCCGGAAGGCGAAAACGTGGATTTTCGGGCAGGTGGGTACGTGCAGCTGGAAGCACCGCCCCATCACGTCAAATTCTCCGATTTCGATATCGAGCCAGAATATCGGGGCGACTGGGAACATTTCGGGTTCTTCAAGCTGGAATCCAAAGTGACCGAGCCGGTTATCAGGGCCTATTCCATGGCCAACTACCCGGAGGAGCGCGGTCTGGTCAAGTTCAATATCCGGATCGCGACACCGCCACCACGCACGCAGGGCCTTCCACCGGGACAAATGTCCTCCTATGTCTTCTCACTGAAACCCGGAGACACAATCAGTGTCTACGGGCCATTCGGTGAGTTTTTTGCGAAGGATACCGACGCAGAGATGGTGTTTATCGGCGGTGGTGCCGGAATGGCGCCGATGCGGTCACATATTTTTGATCAGCTTAAGCGTCTGAATTCAAAACGAAAAATATCGTTCTGGTACGGCGCTCGCTCGCTGCGGGAACTCTTCTACAAGGACGAATATGACAGGCTCGCCGCAGAAAATGAAAACTTCACATGGAATGTCGCTTTATCAGACCCTCAGCCGGAAGATGACTGGAACGGGCTCACCGGTTTCATTCACAATGTGCTCTATGACGAGTACCTGAAAAATCATCCCGCTCCCGAAGACTGTGAGTACTATATGTGCGGGCCGCCGATGATGAACGCAGCGGTTATCAAAATGCTCAAGGATCTGGGCGTGGAAGAAGAAAATATCATGCTGGATGACTTTGGCGGCTAGGAGGGCATAGTGCTGCGTTGCAGTCCATCGGTTGGAGGGCGCTGGATGAAAGCGGTGTTACTGCTTTCACTGTTTGCCGCTGTGCTGTTCAAAACTGGCTGCGCCTCCGATGGATTGCAGCTCGTCAGTACCCATGGTGAGACTATGGGTACCTGGTACAACGTCAAACTGGTGGGAGAAAAGCGATCGCTGCCGAGTGAGCCACAGCTGAAGCGGTGGACGGAAGACGTTTTTCTGGCCATCAATTCGTCCATGTCGACCTATATAGACAGTTCAGAGCTGTCGGTCCTGAACCGTTCCCCGAGTGCTGACTGGCACACTGTATCTGCCCCTTTATTCGATGTGCTGCAGATCAGCCAGCAGATCAGTCAATTGACGGACGGCGCATTCGATATCACGGTAGCGCCGCTGGTCAATCTGTGGGGGTTTGGTCCCCAGGAGCGTGGTCAGCAGCTGCCTGATGATGCACTTATTGCGGAAACTCTCTCCGTCACCGGCTTTCGTAAGCTCGAAACGGATGCGTCCCGACAGGCCCTGCGCAGGCCACCGGGCGTGACGCTGGATCTGTCCGCGGTCGCGAAGGGTTATGCGGCGGATGAACTGGCCAGGGTGTTGATGTCTAAAGGGTATGAGAACATTCTGGTCGAGATCGGTGGTGAGCTACGGCTGCGCGGCGTTAATCAGCGTGGAAGCCCCTGGCGGATAGGCATTGAGTCGCCGAGCTATGACGTGACGGCGCCAGCGGATAGCCCGTCAACAACAGTCGTATTGTCCGATCACGGTATGGCGACTTCAGGCGATTACCGCAATTTTTATGAGGTTGACGGGGTGCGCCTGTCCCATACCATTAGCCCGTTGACCGGCAGGCCGGTTGTCCATAACCTGGCGTCTGTTACAGTAATAGCGGATACCTGTGCAGAAGCCGATGCGCTGGCAACCGCATTCAGCGTCATGGGCGATACAGAGGCGTTTGCCCTGGCCGAAAGCCGGAATATCGCTGCCTATTTTATCGTGCGTGAAAAAGACGGTTTTATTGCACGGCAAACAGACGCTTTTTCCCGACTTGTCGGCAGATGAAGTGGCTGATTGCACACAAAGTCATACCTTAGAGGAGTCCGGTTATGCTTACCGTGGTGTTAGCGTTTTGTCTTTTGTTTCTGGTGATCACTGGAATGGCAATAGGTGTTCTGGTGCAGGGCAAGCCAATCAAGGGATCCTGTGGTGGAATCAGTGCCCTGGGAATGGGAACAGCCTGTGATATCTGTGGCGGCGATCCGGCCGACTGCGAAAAGAGCGATGGAAAATTGCCGGAGGCGCCCGGCGAAACCTCGCTTTATCATGAGTTAAAAAACTGAACAGTTACGAAAAGCTGAACATCGGCCTGTTATCATGGTCGGGAACGGCATAGCCCGGCCCGGCATCGTGTTGCGCCAGTTACGTGACAGTTAATTCGCTTTGCGCAGGGCGCCAACGTTGTGCTGTCTGGCAAGCTCTATCCCATTAAGGAACGGTAATGTCGGAAAATACCTATCAACTGCTGGTAATTGGTTCGGGGCCAGCGGGAGAGGCGGCGGCCATGGCTGCATCCAAATTCGGGCTCAATGTCGCTGTCGTCGACGATATGGGTACGCTGGGCGGTAACAGTACGCATCGTGGCACCATTCCTTCCAAGTCCATCCGGCACGCAGTCAAGCAGGTGATCAATTATCGGCAGCAGCCGGAAATGCTGCAAATGACCGCCATGCCACCCATCTCCTACCCTAAAATTCTGGAAGCTGCCAAAAAAGTCATCCCCCGCAAAGTCGCCAAGCACAAGTCCTACTTTATGCGTAACCGTATCCATGTATATTCCGGTGTCGCGCGGTTTGTTGACAAAAACAATATAGAAGTGGTGACCAGTGACGGTGTAGTGGAAAAAATCAGTGCCGATAATGTGTTGATCGCCACCGGCTCGCGCCCGTATCATCCGCCGGAAGTCGATTTTACCCATCCGCGCATTTATGACAGCGATACCATTCTGGAGATGGCACATACGCCACGCACACTGATTATTTTTGGTGCCGGCGTCATCGGCTGCGAATACGCCTCTATTTTCAGCGGCCTGGGCGTTAAGGTTGATCTGATTAATTCCCTCGACCGATTGTTGGCTTTTCTCGACAGCGAAATATCCGACGCGCTGAGCTACCATCTGCGTGACAGGGGGGTGCTGGTAAGGCACGGTGAAGAACTGCATTCCATCGAGGCGGACAGCAAGCAGGTGGTACTGCGTTTAACATCGGGCAAACGCATAAAAGCCGATGCCCTGTTGTGGTGTAACGGTCGTTCCGGAAACACCGAGTTACTCGACCTGCCCAGCACCGGACTGGAGGCGAATCACCGTGGACAGTTGCACGTAGACGACAAATATCGAACCGCCGTACCGAATATTTATGCGGCGGGAGATGTGATTGGCTGGCCGAGCCTGGCCAGCGCTTCCTATGATCAGGGACGGGCAATCGTCGATGCGATAGTTGGCGCACCAGTGCGCCGGGTTATCGATGCGCCCACCGGGATTTATACCATTCCGGAAATCAGTTCCATCGGTAAAACCGAAACGGAGCTGACTGCGGCTAAAATTCCTTATGAAGTGGGGCGGGCCTTTTTCAAGGATCTGGCGCGCGCCCAGATCAGCGGCGAAGAAGTTGGCATGATGAAAATACTTTTTCATCTGGATACGCACGAGATTCTCGGTATACATTGTTTCGGCGGCGAAGCTGCAGAGATTATCCATATCGGTCAGGCGATCATGAACCAGCCTGGTGAGGCAAATTCCATTTACTATTTTACCAATACGACATTCAATTACCCGACAATGGCTGAGGCTTACCGGGTGGCCGCGCTGAACGGCATCAACCGCATGCATCGACAGTAGCTGACCTGCGTTACAGCGCGGGCCACCAGCGATTTGGGAAATTACCCTGTTGTATCAGCGCGGCGATATCCATACCGACCGCCACGCCGGCATGCACAAAAAAGCCGCCCCAGATCGAACGGGAGCGCACAGCCAGAATGCCGAGAAACAGACCAAAGAAAATTGAACCCGTAGCCTCCAGCCAGGGTTTGGTAAAATGGATCATCAGGTAAGGCACGATCATAATCCAGATGGCTGCCGAACCGAAATTGGGTCGCAGGGTGTTGACCATATAGCCGCGAAAGAAAAATTCGAGGCAGGCGAACTGTAGAAGGTAAAGCGCCTGCCACGCAATAAAATCAAACCAGCTGCGCCCGGCACTGCGATAAAATGGATAGTGATCCGTAAATTCGGGCATGTGACTGGCGATCACTACCATAAAAAGAATAGGCGTCAACAGGGTTGCATAACCTAGCCAGTGTTTATGTGTGTCCCCCCATCCCCAGCCCAGATCGCGCATGCGAACCTTTAGAAAAAACGTCAAAACAAACCAGGGTATCAGCACAAAAGTCACTGCATGTGAGCCGCTCCACCAGGCCAGCAGGGACAGTCCCTGCCATCCGTTCTGCTCGATGATCTGCAGCCAGTAGTGGCCCGGGTACCCCTGCCATTGGGCCAGCAAAACGAGGAAGCCTTCGAACACGGTAACATGCTTGATATAATTCAGAACAAGCAGGGAAATGCACACGCTGAACAGCACGATGAGTGTGGTTCGGGCGACATCCCGAGGCGATGCGGTGAACGACGGATGTGTCTGATCGATATCGTCGAGCAGGACGAATACCGTGCGGGGGTTAAGCAATGCTGGCAACATACATACTCCTGAAAGTGGTAGTAAGCAGCGACAGGCCCACCAGGATAGTGACGCTTTCAAAGACGCATTTTATCAGTGGGTTGCCCCTGTTAACGGCTATGTGAGCGCCCCAGTATCCCCCCATGACCGAGCCCAGGAGCAGCGCAGGCAGCCAGCTCCATTGTGGCGGAGTCAGCATTGTGAGTGTCAGGGCTCCGGCACCATTCCAGAATAGGCCTACCAGTACCAGCGTGTAGGCAGTCGCCCGTTTGTAATCGAAGCCGAACCAGCGCACAAGCCACATGGTGACGAATAGCCCGGTCCCGGATGTCAATGAACCGTTCAAAAATCCGATCAGTAGCAGCACCAGTCCGCCGACCGCCAGCCCCTTACGGTCGCGGTGTAATGCGCGGTATTGCTGGCCCAGGCTGCGATTGGCAATGGAATATAAACCGAGCCCTATAGTCAATAAGCCCAGTGCGATACGGGCAAGGTTTTCCGGCAGTTGTAAAACCACTTTAGCACCGAGGACGACGCCTGGCAGGCCCGTGCCCAGAATAAATAATGCCATGGGCCAGTCCAGCGTGCCAGTGCGCGCGTGTTTGATACTGGCGCCGAGTCCCAGTGCGACAGTGGCGATTTTGTGCGTTGCCAAAGCGGTAGCGAACGGCAGACCCAAAAAAATAAGCGCAGGCAATTGCACCAGCCCGGCACCACCACCTGCCAGCGACGACAGCACATTGGCCGCCGTCGCCAGTATCAGCAATCCAATCTGCTCACCCCAGAAACTCAACGCCAGGGTGCCTGTTGCAAGCACATTGCAAGCGGCAGCGGCGGTACATACCGGGTTTGCAAATAGCGGATAAACTTCAGGGTCCTGAACGCATCGAACCACTGGTGAGTTGATTGCAGGCGTTGGCTTTCATGGGGTGTATTGGTGGCAAGATGGCTTACCAGATTATCCACTCCAAGGCTTTGTAACGCGTCCAAAGCTGTTGCGGGCAGCGCGTGCTTTAACGTGTCATTGGTGGCTGTTCGGCATAACTCAGGCATAAGATCAATCCAGTTCTTCAGCAATACGAACAGGTCCGGGTGGTAATAAAGGTAGTCCCTGTCGGGTTGGTCAAGAGCCAGGATCTGCTGTATGGCCGGACCCGTACCAAACGGCACACGGCTCGAACGGCGGGCAACAATGCGGATGCGGATTTGCGGGACGTATTGCACTGGTGCGATTTTGGCCAGCTTGTTCAGGAGATAGAAATCTTCACCGCCGCTGCGTCGCGGAAAGCCATGTACCTGGCAATAGGCTCGCGCGTGGACCGCCATAGCACTGCCCATACTGGTAAATGCGTAAGGCGAACCCGCCCATTGCAAACCCTGGCGGAAGTACCTGAGTGCGGATTCGTAAAGCCCGGTCGCATAAAAAACGGCGGCGTCTGTACCTGCCGCTGCAATATGTTCGAAATCGAACACCGCAGCGCTGGAGCAACGAAACTGCGTTGAAAAATAGTGGTTCGGCAATATTGCATCCGCATCGGCGCTGTAGATAACCGGATTCTGCAGCTGACCGGTGACGTGCAGATATACCGCCAAATCAAAGCCGATTTTACGGGCCGCACCCACGCCATGCCTGACGGGAATCTGCCGCCCCGTCGTAAACCGGTCTACGACCAGCAGGCGTTGGCCGTAGACCCGGTACAGACGTAAATTGCCAGCTGTTTCCAATAGCGGACACGGCTGGAAAAATTCGGCGAGTTTCTGATTGAGCGGGTCAACCGGGGTATCAACGGGTTGATTAATGACGATGATGACGAGGATATCGGCATTTTTCCAGAAGGGACTGTCAATCAATCGCTGTACAAAGCCGGTTGTTTCCCTATAGGCGGGAATGACCAGGCATTGCTGAAAACACTGCCGGCTCCACTGACGCAACAGGGCGATTTCCGGTTCCGCATGGACACGCAGATATTTTTCCACCACATCGGCACCCATTGACGCCGGGCGGTTAATGGAGTGCTGCCCGAATCGGGAGTTGCAGCATGATTTCCGCTTCGTGATGCAAGAGTTCCTGCAGGCGGGACTGCACCGTTTCCGGATCGAAATAGTTTCTCGCCAGATCAGAAAATACATCGGTATGACGGGCTTCCGATGCGGTAATGGCCTGATAGAATGATTTCAGTTCGCCCGCCGGGAGTGCGTCGGCAACCAGTCCGAAACGTTCGCAGCCACGGGCTTCGACGATACTGGCGATCAGCAGCCGGTCCAGCAGATACAGGTCACTGCCTTTGCGCTGCAGATCACGCAGGCGATGAATGTACAGGTCCTTTGCATCGTTTCCGGGTTGCAGGCCGCGGGCATAAAGAATCTTGGTGACCTCCCGGAAATGGGCCATTTCCTCGATCGCCAAGTCTGTCATGGTCAGGACAATATCCGGTTTATCGGGATAGTGGGACAACATCGAGACAGCCATACCGGAGGCTTTTTTCTCAGCGGCAGCATGATCAATCAAAAATGCGTCCATATCGTCGAGTACCGCGTTCAGCCAGGATTTCGGGCTTGGCTGCATCAGAATTGTCATGTCGGAAAAGAGCCTTGTAGGTGCAAAAGCACGTATTATAGCGACACAGGGGGCCAGCTGCATCGTCAGACGTGGAATGAACCGTTATAATCCCCGCATTTCCCGGAACGCAAGGATCCAACCAGCAATGATTATTCAACCCAAAGTTCGTGGATTTATCTGTACCAATGCCCATCCCGTCGGTTGTGCGGCCAATGTACAGGCGCAAATATCCTATATTCAAAAACAGGGAAAAATTGAGGGCGGTCCGCGGAAGGTCTTGGTGATTGGCGCCTCTACGGGCTACGGCCTCGCCTCGCGAATCACTGCCGCGTTTGGATGTGGCGCGGACACGCTGGGCGTATTTTTCGAGAAGCCACCCACCGAACGCAAAACGGGCTCCGCGGGTTTTTACAATGCGGCCGCTTTCGAGCAGGCGGCGAAAAAAGCCGGTGTCTATGCAAAAAGCATCAACGGTGATGCGTTTTCAACCGACATCAAGCAACAGGTGGTCGATACCCTGAAAGCTGAAATGGGTAAGGTGGATCTGGTCGTCTACAGTCTGGCCTCACCACGGCGGACTGACCCGAACACCGGCGAGACGTACGTTTCTGTGCTGAAGCCCGTCGGCCAGTCCTATACCGCCAAGAACCTTAATACCGATACGCTCAAGATTAATGACATTACGCTGGAGCCGGCGACCGAGACAGAAATTGCGGCCACGGTGAAGGTCATGGGGGGTGAGGATTGGGAGCTCTGGCTGCAGACACTGCGCGAGGCCGACCTGTTGGCGGAGGGTTGTAAAACCGTGGCTTATACCTATCTTGGCGAAAAGCTGACATGGCCAATCTACGGAAAAGCCACTATCGGCAAAGCAAAAGAGGATCTGGACCGCGCGGCGGCAGCCATCGCCGCGTCGCTGTCCGATCGCGATGGGGCTGCGCAGGTCGCCGTACTGAAAGCCCTTGTCACCCAGGCCAGTTCGGCCATACCGATCATGCCGCTCTATATCTCGCTGCTCTACAAGGTAATGAAAGCGCAGGGTAGCCATGAAGGTTGCATTGAACAGATCTATCGCCTTTACACCGAGGGCCTTTACACCGACAGCCCCCGACTGGACGAAGCCAATCGCCTGCGCATGGATGACCGGGAGCTGGATCCAGCCGTGCAAAACGAAGTTGCCGCGTTATGGCCGCAGGTGACGGAGGAGAATCTGTTCGAGAAAACCGATTACAAGGGTTATAACACCGAGTTTCTGAAACTGTTTGGTTTTGGCATAGCCGGTGTGGATTACCAGGCCGACGTTGATCCGGTTGTCCCTGCGTCATTCTGATCGACGGCGATAGCAAAAAAATGATTCGCCCTGTGTTCAGTTTGCGGTTGCTGCATCCGGCCTACTGGATAACCTGGCTCGGGTTTGGAGTCTGGTACCTGCTGGCACAATTGCCGTACCGCTGGCAGGTGGGGTTGGGGCGCCGACTTGGGCGCCTGGCCATGATACTGGCCCGCAGTCGTCGGGAAATTGCGCGTTGCAATCTGGCGCTCTGTTTTCCCGAGAAATCTGAGCGGGAGCGGCAGGCAATGCTTATGGGGCTGGCCGAGGCGCTGGGCGTGGCCTTTTTCGAGACCGGTATGGCGTGGTTCTGGTCGCCCCGGCGACTGGATGCCATCTACACGGTCAAAGGGCTGGAGTATCTGCAGCAGGCGCAGGCGGCGGGCCGTGGCGTCATTTTGATGGCCTTCCATTTCACCCATATCGACATCGGCGCCAAGCTGCTTAGTCGTAGCGTTTCCATTGACGGCCTGTATCGCCCTCACAAGAACGCTGTCTATGATTATGTGCAGTTTGCCGGGCGGCACCGCCACACGTCGCAGGGCAATGCCATTCCCCGTAATGATATGCGGGCCATGACCAAAGCTCTGCGGCGCGGGCGCACGATCTGGTACGCGCCGGATCAGGATTACGGACCCAAACACAGCGTTTTTGCCCAATTTTTTGGCGTACCGGCAGCGACGATTACCGCGACTTCACAGCTGGCCAAACTGGGCAGAGCGACGGTGATACCGTTTACGCAGATGCGAAATCCTGACGGATCTGGTTATACACTGCAGGTCTATCCACCCTGGGACGACTTTCCGGGCACCGATGAACTGGTAGATGCCAACCGCATAAACCGGTTCGTAGAGGCGCGGATTCTGGAACAGCCGGCGCACTATTTGTGGGTCCATCGACGCTTCAAGACGCGGCCCCCCGGTGAACCGGACGTGTATCAGCAATGGCGGGCAGAGCAGCAGAAAAAACCCTAAACTCAGCTTGTTTGTTATGCAGCCCATCAGTACCATTAGCTCCCCTTCGACAAATCAACCATTGGAGAAAATGATGTTTCACGGCAGCCTGGTTGCTCTGGTGACCCCCATGACACCGGACAATGCACTGGATTGGGAAGCATTGGCGAAACTGGTTGAATGGCATATTGAGCAGGGTAGCAGTGGCATTGTCGCAGTAGGAACAACGGGTGAATCCGCAACACTGGATATGGACGAGCATCTCGAAGTGATTGCCCGGGTTGTTCAGCAAGTGAATGGTCGGGTTCCGGTCATTGCAGGAACGGGCGCCAACTCCACCAGCGAAGCGCTGGAGTTGACGCAAGGTGCCAAGGATGCCGGTGTTGATGCGTGTCTTCTCGTTACCCCCTATTACAACAAGCCCACCCAGCAGGGGCTGTACCTGTTTCACAAATGTATTGCTGACGAAGTGGACATCCCTCAGCTGCTCTACAATGTCCCCGGTCGCACGGCTGTGGATATGTTGCCCGATACCGTGGCCCAACTGGCCGCGTTGCCAAATATCGTCGGTATTAAAGAAGCCACGGGTAACATGCAGCGGCTTCGGGATATACAGGCAAAGGTAGATAGCGGGTTTCTGTTACTTTCCGGTGACGATATGACGGCCCGGGAATTTTTGGAACTTGGCGGACACGGTGAAATCTCAGTAACAGCCAACGTCGCCCCCAAACTGGTGGCTGAGGTGTGCCGGTTGTCGCGGGCCGGTCAGCACGATGCGGCGCGCCAGGTTGATGACTTGCTCAGACCGTTGCATAGTGCGCTGTTTGTCGAATCCAATCCCATACCCGTGAAATGGGCGCTTCAGCAAATGGGCCTGATCGAAAGTGGTATTCGGCTGCCCATGACCACTTTATCTGAATCCCATCATGCGCTGGTGCAGGCTGCCATGCGCGCGGCCGGCATTGCGGTTGGTGGTACATCAAAACACGCGTCTTGATATTCCAATCGCAGACATGGTGTCAGGTGACACGGACCCGATAGGAAACAGCGCATTCCACCCAGACTTTGAAGACCCGATATGCATTTAATAAGACCCGTTGTACTGATCGTTGCTGCAGCCGCCCTCAACGCCTGTATCTATACCGATCGAAGCGAAATCTACCAGAAATCCGGATCGATCAAATCCCTGGAGATTCCCGAAGACGTCACCAGTGCGCCGTTGGAAGAGCTTTATCCAATACCGCGGGTCACCCCGCGAGCCGACACGTTTTACGATATGGAAAAAGACGGGTTCGTTGTGCCGCGGCCGGATCCAATGAAGGCGGAGGCGGAAGGCGCCCAGGTCAGAATTCAGAAAGTCGGCGAGCAGCGCTGGATATTGCTGGAGGCGCCTGCGAGCCAGGTCTGGCCGTTGACCCAGAGCTTTCTGTCGCGCGCCGGAATTGTGGCGGCACAAAGTAATCCGGCTTCCGGCCTGATCGAGACGCGGTGGGTAGAATTCAAGTCGGATGAAACCATCAAGAGCCGCTTCCGCCTGAAAGTCGAGCAGGGTTTCCGCCCGGATACGACGGAAGTTCACGTTCTGGCCCAACAGATTCCCGTCGGCGAGACAGCAACGTCCTGGACCGGTGTGTCGGGCGGTGCAGAGCGGGCCAGCTGGTTGACCGAAGAGCTGGCCAACAGCCTGGCGCTGGATATCGAAAACAGCGCGGCTTCGCTGCTGGGGCAGGCTGTAGGCGGGGAGGTGAAGGCTAATCTTATGATTGATGGGGAGGAGCCCGTGCTCCGGCTACGGGTTAACCCGACCCGTGCCTGGGCGACGCTGACCCACGCGTTAAATCAGGGCGATTTTCGATTATGGGGCGAGTCGCCCGATCGGGATCTGCTTTATTTTCAGTACCTGGACCCGGACAGGCAGCGGGGATGGCTGATGCGCCTGCTGCGCGGCGGCAAATCGGTTCATCAGGTTGAGCGGGCGCCGCATACACTGGATACGATACTTACCCAGCTGACGGACACGTCTCAAGTACGCCAGGACTTCGATGGTATCAAAGGCGTGGGCTTCGGGAAGCCACCGGAGCCTAACATCGGATATCTCTTACTGGTCGATCGAAAAGGTCCGGCTGAGGTGCGTATAACGGTCCGGGACATGCAGGGCCGAGCCATGGATCTGGGTACCCGCAAAAAGCTGCTAACCCAGATCAGGAACAGCTTGATTTGACTTTGCTGCCGGTGACAGCGAATTGCTGTCACCGATCTGACCTCAGAAAATATCAGAGCCTGTCAAGTCCCACGACGCGCCGATTTCGCAGATTCGGCGATTTTTTTTGGCGCTTTGTCCACACGCACATGAAATCCAGTATCAAGTGTCAAAAAAGTGTCACTTGCTCCGCCAGTTGTTGTTGACAATTGTAATTCCTTGAAAACTAACATTTTTCTAAAGTGCGCAAAGTTTACACAAACTGCCAAATCACTGAATTGGCGCGGGTTTCACGCCGTTTCCAAAAGTTAATCCACAGAATTATCCACAGATCTTGTGTAAAACTTTCATTACCCCTCAGCCTGTGGATAACTTTTCCGAATAAGTTAGCATGTTTGGTTGTGATATGACCGTCTGCTTATATCGAGGGTATACCGACAAAAGGACTGACAGGTGCTATACCTTGTACTACGGGAATAATAATCAGGAGAATGCCTGTGCAAGAACGCCGTCGTTACGAAAGAACGCCTAGCGCCATTCGTGTGGAAATTACCCATCCGTCATTCGGAACGATAATCGGGTCCACCATGGATATTTCCGATGGGGGTGCCCAGGTCGTTATAGATAACCATCCCATTCCACCCGTGGGAACTGTGGTCAATGTGCGCTTCAAAAAAATTGTGGGCCCTGTAAATGCGGAACCGGTGCCAATGAAGATAGTCTACAGCCATCGACAAACTGCGGGTATGATGTTTGTCGGGCGCTAATAGCCTGGCACCATGCTGTCCGCAGAGTCACCGGGTACAATGCTGGGGATGAACCACCATAACCCCCTGTTCGGCCAGCATTCGGACATGCTCGCAGTCAAGTTTGGGGTTGTTTAACAGATTAACCCGTTTGAGTTGTTCGAGCGCAAATAATGGCCTTGGATCCTGTATGGGGTTGCTGCTTAGATCGACAGCAGTCAATCGGGTAAATACCTCCATCCCGTCCAGCGACAGAATGTTGGCATCGTGACAGTCGAGTGCCGTCAATTGTTCGGGTTGGGTGATGTCCTGCCGGCTGAAATTCTTCTCCACGCATTTTATCAGCCCCGGGTCGTGCAGGGCCTGTGCAATAAACGCCGGCGGCGGTGTATGGATTTCATTTTCATTGAGCGTGACAACATAGCGATCGCAGGCAACGCCGAGCGCCGCCAGCATTACTGGCAACAAATGCCGGATGGAAATCATGTAGAGCTCTCCTGTTGAAGTTTCAGTAACGGTTCAGCTGTTTTCAGTATGATGTCTCCCAGCCAGGAACGGGAATTCCATGTATCAGGCGCGTTTACCGCACGGTACCGGTAGAATACGCGTTGACCGGGTCAGCTATCGATTCATTGCCAATGATACAGGAATAGCAGATCATTAAATCGGCGGAAATGATGGGCCTGAGGTGTTTGTGTTGTCACGGAACAGTAAACGGGCATCTGAAAACTATGATATAAAGCCAGCGCTGCCGGTAGTGCAAGCGGCGGGGCGGATGGTTCCAGTATCCAAATAAAAATTTCAGTGTTCAGATAAATAATTTCAGGGTTCAGATAAATAGGTAAGTTTAATTCAATCAATCCAGGAGATTTCTATATGCGCATTTATCAACTCGCTGCTGTTGCTGCGTTATTGTCCGCGTGTACGTCTATTGATCCCTATACGGGTCAGCAGAAGACCAGTAATACCGCCAAGGGTGCCACTGCTGGCGCTATAGGCGGCGCCGTTATCGGAGCGGCGACTTCCAGTAAAAGCGACAGGGAAAAAGGCATCCTGACGGGTGCTGCTGCGGGTGCCGCGGCTGGCGGCGGCATTGGTTACTATATGGATCGCCAGGCCGCCCGTCTGCGCGACACCCTGCAGGGCACTGGTGTACAGGTAAGTCGCGATGGTGACAATATCCAGTTGATCATGCCGGGCAACATTACATTTGCCACAGGGAAAAGCGATATACGCAATGATTTTTACAGCGTACTGGATTCCGTAGTGCTCATTCTGAATGAGTTCAAGAAAACCAGAATCGTGGTAGCTGGCCATACCGATAATACCGGCGGCGCAGACCTTAATCAGCGATTGAGTGAAGATCGCGCTGCCAGCGTCAAGCAGTACCTGACATCCAGTGGTATATCGTCTGGTCGCGTCAATTCAGTCGGCTACTCGTACCGATATCCAATCGCGCCCAACAGTACGGCGGCCGGTCGCGAAGCAAACCGTCGGGTAGAGCTGCACCTCGAACCCATCGAATAATCAGTTTTGTGGTCCGGAGCGGTGCTCCGGCTTCGCCCTGGAACGATCTGCCGGCACTCGCCGGCGGGTCGCCTGCCAAACACATCAATGGTCTCTTTGGCACGACACGGTATAATCGCCCCGCATTCCTCTGCCTGTCTACTCGACCCACCGTATGATTGAAACAGCGACTCTACAGATTGTGTGCCCTGCACCCAGGCATGCGGAAGCAGCGGCCAGCTGTCAGCTGGCGTTGCAGCGGCAAGTCACGACCGAATCCGACACAAAAGGTGCCTCATACCGACTGGAGTTTGCCGAGGAAGGTGTCGCCCTGTACAGTTTGCTGGATGCCCGGCAGGCGCCCATCAAAGTAGATTTCAGTTCGGGCAAACTCGCACATCGACGCCAGTTTGGCGGCGGTAAGGGGCAGTTGATTGCGAAAGCAGCAGGGCTGGGACGCGGGATCTATCCACACGTATTTGACGCGACTGCCGGGCTTGGCGGGGACGCGTTTGTACTGGCCAGCCTGGGTTGCCGGGTGACCATGGCCGAACGCTCACCGGTGGCCTACGCGCTGTTGAAGGATGGACTGGAGCGGGCATGTCAGTTTGCCGCAACAGGGGATGAGGGGCTGGCGGCCATTCTCGACAGAATGACCTTGCTGGCTGGGGACAGTCTGGAATTAATGACGCAATCATCAGAAGCGCTGGCAGATGTGGTGTACCTTGATCCGATGTTTCCGGTGCGTCAAAAAACGGCCGCCGTCAAAAAGGAAATGCAGGCGTTCCATGCCATTATCGGTGGGGACGAGGATGCAGACAAATTGCTGGAGCCGGCGTTGAGCTGCGCTGAATATCGCGTGGTGGTCAAGCGGCCCCGCATTGCGGGGACGCTGTCTGGACGTTCGCCCGGTTATCAGCTTACCGGCAAGTCTTCACGTTTTGATGTGTACCCGATCAAGCGAATGGGGTCATAACGCTTTTTTCGGACGGGGCGCATGGCCTAGTAGTTATTGCAAGCGGCCCGCAGGGTTTTGCTGTAACCGGGCTCCAGTATCTGCAGGTCGACACGCCGTTCCTTGCTGTACCCCTCCAGGTCGCCTTTGCCGGCCGATGAATAACTCGCGCCATGCCCACAGCAGATTATTCGCTCCGTATCAATACCCATCTCCAAAAAGGCCGCCTTTATGGCCTTGGCCCTTTCCTGGGAAAGCACATTGTTATATTCATCGGTGCCTCGGGGATCGGCATGTCCGTCCAGAACGACAATCAGGTCAGTTTGCTCCCGCAGATATCGGGACAGATTTTGTATGCGCTGCAGCTCCATGTCGTTCAGGCGGTCTGCGCCAGGCGAAAAGAGAATCTGGAATGCCAGCTTCAGGAGGGGGGCGGTCATTATTGGCAGGGAATCGAGGGAGTGGTTGGCGGTATTCTGAAAATCCGTGACATTCATGGCGGTGCCTCCAACAAATCGTTATTTGCGTGTAAATGTATAGAGAATACTGGAATAAGTCCATCGGGATCTTGATACCGCTCTATTCGCCGTATTGAACGATACAAATCCGCCCGGGAGCGGGATGCATAAAGGGCGAAGGGGGAGCAATAAAGGCGAATTGTGGCAACGCGGTCTATCCGGTTGTAACGGGAGGCATTGCCCGCAAGCTGCAGCGCGACCCGGGCAGCCATCGATGTTACGGTGAGGTTCACTGTTTTTTGCGTCGGCGACGCAGGTGCCAGCGTTTGGCTACGTGCCAACGCCAGAGCCCCTGCACCGCCAGATAACCCGAACATCCGAGAAATAGCCCCATGATGAAAGTGCCCAGTAACAGTGGCTGCCATATAAGCGGTAATGTGTGTTCAAGCCACTCCCAGGACACGTCGAAACTGATGTGGCTCATTTCGCTCCCCAGTATACGGGCACCCCATCCGTAGGCGATAAACCAGAACACAGGCAGAGTGACGGGATTTCCGACCCAGGTAAGTGCCATCGCGAGGGGCAGGTTGCACCGCAGAATAATGGCTGCGAGCGCTGCAAGGACTGTTTGTCCGGGGACGGGCAGGACGCAGACAAACAGTCCTGCGAAAGATGCAACAGAGACAGAATGGCGATTCAAATGAAACAGGTTGGCATCGTGCAGGAGTCGGCCCAGAAAGCTCAGGTGCCGATGTTTACGTATGCTATCGGCATCTGGCGTCCAGCGTCTTAACAGTTTTTTGGGCATGAGAGGAGAGCCTGACTACCGGCGCATTAACATGCACAAACGGGATTTCGAACAGTTCAAGCAATGCAGATCAATAAACATCAGTTACCTTGATACGTAATTGGGACAACATTTCCGGCTTCGGGTAAACTGGACATGGGATCGGTGCACGCCGTGTCAGGAAATTCAGCAGGGACTGCTTTGTGTATAATCTTTCAGCCTTCGTTGTGGGCGCTGCCCATGTCGTTTTTTATTCCAGAATACCTTCGCCCGGCCTGCTTTTGGTTATCGCCCTGGCGGTTGGCTCGATATGCGTGTTCTATCGCCGCAGTTTTAGCCTTGCCGTCACGGGTTGCTTTTTGGCGGGTATGGTGATTGGCAGCCACGCTATACAGCAGCGGGTAGCGACCCAATTACATCCGCAATACGAGGGCGAATCCTACCACATACGCTTTGCAATAGAATCCATTCCGGTTGACGGTGAGCGTTCCGTCAGTTTCATGGCCGATGTGCTGGACATACGGTGCCGGACGCTGAGGTGTCCACCTATTGCGGGAGAACGTGTGCGGCTGTCTTGGTTCCAGCCAAAAAGCCGGATTCGCGCCGGGCAGATCTGGGAAGCGGAGGTAAGCCTTAAGCGCCCCAGAGGGTTGACCAACCCCGGCGGATTCGATTACCAGGGCTGGCTTGTTGCGCAGAACGTTGTAGCGACCGGCTATGTGCGGCATTTATCCGGGTGGCGTGGCACTCAGCGTAATCTCGCCTACTGGCGCCAGTCTGTGCGTGACAGTCTGCTTGGCGGGGAGTCGTCATTTACATTTGGACGCTTCTTTTCGGCGCTGCTGGTTGGCGACAAGTCCGGACTTACGACAGATGACTGGCAGATCCTGCAGACGACAGGGACGATCCACCTGATGGCCATTTCGGGTCTGCATATCGGGCTGGTCGCGATTTGGGGCACATTGTTCGGCGCGCTTTGCAGTCGCCTGTGCGGACTTTTGTGGCCCCTGGTGCAGGCGCGGTGGGGCATTTATCTACCGGTGCTCGGCGGTAGCCTGTTTGCGATCAGTTATGCGGCACTCGCCAGTTTTTCCATACCCACGATCCGCGCCCTCGCAGCCTGCCTGGTGGCCGGCGTCTGCCATCTGTTGGGGGTACGACCGGCACCTGCGATGCTGCTGGTCATCTGTGCCACTACCGTTGTCTGGCTGGAGCCCATGGCCGCAGTCAGCCCCGGGTTCTGGCTCTCATTTACCGCAGTCGCAGTGTTGATGTATACCTTTGGCGGACGGCGTCACGGCAAACTCTATGGCCTGTGTAAAGCACAGGTGGTGCTGGCGTTGGGGATGTTGTTGCCCCTGCTGGTGCTCGGGCAGGCAACGGGGCTGATCAGTCCGGTTGCCAACCTCGTCGCCGTGCCGATAGTGTCGATTGTGATTGTCCCGGGCTTATTGCTGGCCGCACTGCTGAGCGTCTGGTCTCCCCCGCTGGCACAGTTTATTATCGAGGGGCTGGATTGGGTGTTTGCCGGTGTCTGGCTGGTGCTGGATCGGTTGGGCCAGTCAACCGGATTGCTTTGGTGGCCGGATCATTTTGTGCCGCCATGGCTCGCTGTGCTGACCGGCATTGCGGTGATATTGATCCTGGCACCGCCGGGTCTACGGGTCCGCGGTCCGGGCGCTTTGATGCTGGTGGCCTGCCTGTTCGCTTACCGGCCCGAGCGGGCATCTCTCCAATTGAGTGTGCTGGACGTCGGTCAGGGACTGAGCGTTGTGATTCAGACGCCTGAAGACACCTGGATTTATGATACCGGGCCGAAGTTTTCGGAAAATTTCGACGCGGGTCACCAGATTGTGCTGCCCTATCTGCGCCGACTCGGCGTCCATGAGGCGTCAATGGTCGTCAGTCACAACGATACCGACCACAGTGGTGGGCTGCAGGGAATTGCCCGCGGCATTGATTTCAATCGATTGATTGCAGGAGAGCCGGTCGCCCTGGCTGATACATATACGCAGTATTGCAAGGCTGGACAGCAGTGGCGTTCTGGCAGGCTGCGGCTGAGCGTGATGTGGCCGCCTGCGGAATTGCAGGTGACCGGTAATGACAGTTCCTGCGTGCTGTTGCTGGAGTGGGAAAACAGTGGGGAGAGTACCCGTATATTGTTAACTGGCGACATAGGCAAAAAGGCAGAATACTATGTCATGGCCCACCTTGATCGCCCCGTGGACATTCTGATTGCGCCGCATCATGGCAGCCTGACATCGTCCGGCCCGCTGTTTGTCAGGCATGTTGCGCCGCGCTGGGTGGTATTCAGCGCCGGCTATAAAAATCGTTACAATCATCCTCATCCGGCAGTGGTTGATCGTTACAATCGGGTTGGATCGACTATGCTTAATACGGCTAGCGACGGGGCGGTGACTTTTATCTGGAATGCGAGCTCGCAGCCCGTAATAAAAAAAGCGCGAACAGTGCATGCCAAACCCTGGAACTTTGGCTTTCCTTAGGGTTTGTTGACGTTTCATCCTCACCACTGCTGGCGGCCATTTTTTCGACTGGCCAGGAGTCTGCCGATGAAACTTCAACAGACCCTATAATCATGTATCATACGCCACCACAATAAAGACAGCAGGAGACACGGGTGATAGAAATCGTAATGGCAGGCGGCTGGCTGATGCTGCCGATTATTCTTTGCTCTGTGGCTGTTATCGCCATCACTATTGAGCGATTCTGGACTCTCAACGCCGAGAAAATTGCGCCGCGCCAGCAGCTCAGTCAGGTATGGAGTCAGATACAGAGCAATCAGATGGACGGTGAACGCCTGAAGGAACTGCGCCGTTCATCGCCCCTGGGTCGAATTCTCGCGGCCGGTCTCAGTAATTCCCGGCACGGCCGCGAGGTCATGAAAGACAGTATCGAAGAGGCGGCCAGTCAGGTTATCCATGATATGGAACGATTCCTCACGATTCTGGGGACCATTGCGACTGTCACGCCGCTGCTCGGCCTGTTAGGCACGGTATTCGGTATGATTACCGTGTTTAACGACATTATGATGCACGGCACCGGTAATGCGGGTCTCCTGGCGGGCGGTATTTCTCAGGCATTGATCACAACGGCCGGTGGTTTGAGCGTAGCCATTCCCGCAATGATTTTTCACCGTTATTTTTTGCGCAAGGTGGACACTATCGTTGTCACCATGGAGCAGGAATCCGTCAAACTGGTTGATGCACTGCACAGTGAACGCCGTGTAGATGCGCAATAAGCGGAGGCTCTAGAGTGCAATTCAGACGGCAGGCAAAGCACGAAGAATCGATCAACCTGACACCACTTATTGACGTGGTATTTCTGCTGCTTATTTTCTTTATGGTGACGGCCACATTGACAGACGAAACCCATTTGAGTCTGCAGCTGCCCGAAGCGGACGGGCAGGTATCCGAAAAATCTGTCGAAAGGATCGAGGTGATTGTGAACGCCCAGGGCGGGTTTCTGGTCAACGGCGAAATGCTGGTGAACTCGCGGCTGCGTACATTGATGACCGCCATCGAGCAGGTGGGGCAGGGTAACCGCGATTTGCCCTTTGTTATTACCGCGGACGCCAAGGTTCCATACGAAGCGGTGGTGAAAGCGATGGATGCTGCCGGGCGTCTGGGCTATGTCAATATCAACATGACCACGGCAACCCCTGACGGCGAGGAATAAAGCGCTGAAGAACCTGAAAACAGCCATCGAACGCCGGTGGTATGGCAAACCGGGCTGGTTGCTGTTGTTGGTTCCTCTGGCCGGGCTATTTATTTTATTGGCGGGTGTGCGTCGTATCTGGCAGCGGTGCGCCGCCGTGCAGACGGGCGTGCCAGTTGTGGTAGTCGGCAATATTACTGTGGGCGGTACCGGCAAAACACCCCTGATTATTGCGTTGGTCAAGCTGCTTCAGGCTGCCGGTTTTGAACCCGGTGTTATCAGTCGGGGATACGGTGTTAATCTTACCCAAAGCCAGTTGCTGTTGCCTGGAGCGCTCGCGTCTGATTATGGCGATGAGCCTGTACTGATTGCCAACACCACCGACTGTGTGGTGGCGGTGGGGCCGGACAGACGCCGCTCAACGGAGTTACTTGTTGCGGCTGGATGCAATATCGTCCTCAGCGATGATGGTCTCCAGCACTATCGGCTGCACCGCGACCGGGAGATTGCTGTCATAGACGGTGTACGTGGCCTCGGCAATGGCTGGCGGTTGCCGGTGGGGCCGTTGCGCGAGTCGCCGCAGCGATTGCGTCGGTGTGATTGGGTCGTCGTTAACGGCGGCGAAGCCTGGCAACCGCTTCCGGTGCGAACGCCACCGGTGCGGCCGGTACTTGGGCCGGTCGCCTGGCGCAACGTTCGCACCGGCGAGGTATGTGAGCTCGAAACCCTTGAATTGCATAACGCAGTCGCAGTCGCGGGCATCGGGCATCCGCAACGATTCTTCGATACACTGCAACAATTGCATCTGACACCGGAATGCCACGTTTTTCCGGATCATCATGCATTCACCGATGAAGATTTCCAGTTTGTAAACGGCCGGCCGCTGATTATGACTGAAAAAGACGCCGTCAAATGTCAGCAGTTTGCCCATGACAACTGGTGGGCTTTGCAGATAGAACTCAACCTGCCCCAGGAATTCAAAAAGGCGTTTCTGGCGGCTGCGCGCCAACTGGTAACCTGAACATATGACCTTTCATATTGTTATACCCGCACGTTATGCGTCTACACGCCTCCCCGGCAAACCCCTGTCCGATCTTGCGGGCAAGCCCATGATCCAGCGCGTATATGAATGTGCGCGGAACGCAAAAGCAAAGAGCGTGACGGTGGCCACCGACGATCAGCGAATTGCCGAAGCGGTCGAGCGATTTGGTGGCCAGGTCTGTCTGACACGGGCCGACCATGCATCGGGAACCGATCGCCTGCAGGAAGTAGTGGCCAGAATGGGGCTGGCGGACACGGAAATCGTCGTCAATGTACAGGGAGACGAGCCGCTGATTCCGGCAGATGTCATTAATCAGGTTGCCGATAATCTGGGTCGCCATACCAGCGCGAGCGCTGCGACCCTGTGTGAATCAATAACCGGGATCAAGCCACTGTTTGATCCGAATGTTGTCAAAGTGGTCAGAGACACAACGGGAATGGCGCTGTACTTCTCCCGGGCTCCGATTCCGTGGCGGCGCGAGCGCCCGACACCGGAGGCGCAGACGGCACTGCCGCACGGCATGGCGTACCGGCACATTGGCCTGTACGCCTATCGTGTAGCATTGCTGCACGAGTTTGTGCAATGGCCGCTGGCCGAACTGGAAAATATTGAAAAACTGGAGCAGTTGCGTATTTTGGCCAATGGTCACCGGATTCATGTGGACGATGCAGTCGTGCCGGTTCCCGGCGGCGTGGATACTGCAGAAGATTTGCAACGTATACGAGAGCAATTGGGGGGATAAATTGGAGTCGACGCGAGTTTTAATGGTCTGTCTGGGTAATATTTGTCGTTCACCAACGGCGCAGGGCGTGCTTGAAAGCCTGGTTGCCGCGCGGGGCCTGCAGCACGTGATCAGTGTGGATTCAGCCGGCACCTCCGCATGGCACATTAACGAGCCACCGGACAAACGCAGCCAGAATGCGGCGCTGCAACGTGGCTATGACATCAGCAGCCAGCGTGGGCGGCAGGTTCAGGCAGCGGATTTTTACCAGTTCGATTACATCCTGGCGATGGACAAGATGAACCTGATCGAACTGCAGCGTATGCGGCCGAAAGACTTTGCCGGCCATTTGGGGCTGTTTCTCGATTTTTACGGCGATCCGCGACTGCAGGAAGTGCCGGATCCATACCATGGTGGGCATTCGGGTTTTGATCGTGTGCTGGATCTCATCGAAACCGCCTCCCGTAACTTTCTTGAGCATTTGTTGAAAACCCGGAATCTCGCATGATTCACCGCACGGCGGCAAACCTGCAAGCGTATAACACGATGGCGGTGCCCTGTCGGGCCGACCACTTTCGTCGGATCACCGACCGGCGCGATCTACAGGAGTTGGTACAGCGTGCTGCCGATGAGCACGAGCCAGTCCATGTTCTGGGTGGCGGAAGTAATGTACTGTTACCCGTGCATATCGAAGGCTTGGTGATACAGCCGGCCATCCTCGGAAAGCAGATACTGTCTCAAACCGACAGTCACGCCCGGATTCGGGTTGGAGCGGGCGAAAATTGGCATCGCTTTGTAGAATGGGCCCTGCAGCACCAGTTCCACGGGCTGGAAAACCTGGCGCTGATCCCAGGGAGTGTCGGCGCGGCGCCGGTTCAGAATATTGGCGCATACGGTGTTGAGCTCGTCCAGTTTGTAGAGAACGTGGAAGTTCTGGACCGCCAAACCGGCACGGTAGAGACGCTGAGCCGCGCAGAATGCGCATTTTGCTATCGTGACAGTGTGTTCAAGCATCGGCTGAAAGACCGCTGCATTATTACCCATGTCGTCTTCCGGTTACCGCGCGTATCCCGGCCGGACACCAGCTACCCGGCCCTGCAGGAAGCGCTTCCGCGGGGCGGCCGCTACTCGTCCCTGGATGTGTTTCATGCCGTGTGCCGGATCCGGCGCGAGCGTCTACCGGATCCCGAAACAGTCCCCAATTGTGGCAGCTTTTTCAAAAACCCGGTCGTCTCGACGGAAGTGTATCAAGCGCTTCTTCGACAATATCCGAATCTGGTGGCCTATCAAACAGGCGCGGGCCCGGAGCAGGGCTGGAAACTGGCAGCCGGCTGGCTGATTGATCAGGCAGGGTGGAAAGGTACCAGCCGCTATGGGATCACCGTACACGAGCGCCAGGCTCTGGTGCTTGTCAATCCGCACAGAAAACCGGCGCTTGATGTACTGGCACTGGCCGGCGACATTCAAAGCGATATCCAGGCACGTTTTGGTATAACTCTTGAGCGGGAACCCGAGCTTTTGGGCTGGTCCTGATGCAAACCGGGTTGTTCGACTCCGCGAGAACGGATTTCGACCTGCCCGATGCGGTGCTGTCGTGGTGGCGTGGGTGGTTACCGGGGGAAGCGGCAGAAAACCTTTATAATGCGCTGCTGGAAACGGTAGAATGGTCACAGCCGTCCCTGCAGATGGGCGGCAGGGTTGTAAAAATTCCGCGCCTGCAGGCATGGTATGGGGATCCGGAGGCGCGCTATGCCTATTCCGGAAAAGCCTTTCAGCCGCTGTGCTGGACGCCGGCGTTGAACGCGGTTCGTCATAAACTTGAAGTGCATTGCGGTGCAAACTTCAACAGCGTACTGGTCAATCTGTATCGTGATGGTAATGACGGGGTTGGCTGGCATGCGGATAACGAACGGGAACTGGGGCTGCGGCCGACTATCGCCTCCCTGTCCCTCGGTGCGTCACGGCGATTTCTTTTAAAGCAGCGGCAGCGTACGCCCGGGCTGAATACTCTGGCCCTGCAACTGGCGCACGGTGACTTGCTGATAATGTCCGGGCCGACCCAGCAACACTGGATACACAGTATTCCCAAAACCCGCAGGCCTGTTGGTGCACGGATCAATCTCACATTTCGGTTTATTCAGGTTAATGGCCACTAACCTGCGATTCCGGTAGCAGTTATAATCGACCCACATCGAGCAGGTGAAAGCCATTTCCGTCGGTATTGCATGCGGCGTGTTTTCGACCAGGCGCCTGCAAATCGGGCCTTTCACGTACCAGCTATAGCCAGGCGGGCTGAATACGGCAATCCAAAAATAGTGGCAATGAACAGAAAGAACAAGCATTGAGGTGAAGTATTCGTGGTAAAAATTATCGTGGCAGACGATCATGATCTGGTACGCATGGGCATTGTTCGCATGCTGTCCGACGTGGCAGGATTCACTGTGGTCGCAGAAGCCTCCTCTGGCGAAGAGGCGTTGCAGCTGGCGCGTGAACACAGGCCCGATGTTATGCTGATGGACGTACGCATGCCCGGCATTGGCGGGATGGAAGCCACCAGACGCATCCTCAGTCAGAACCCGCGAATCAAGGTGGTCGCTGTAACATCCCTGTCGGATGACCTGTACCCCGAACGGCTGATGAAAGCCGGAGCCAGCGGGTACGTTACCAAAGGCGCCAATTTTGACGAAATGATCGATGCGATCAAGACCGTCATGTCCGGCAGTCTCTATATGAGCAACAATGTTGCGCAACAGCTGGCTTTACGAAACTTCAGCGCCGCGGGCAGCACGGGATCACCATTCGATACTCTCTCGGAGCGCGAACTGCAAACCGCTATTCTGATTGCCAATGGTGCCAGGGTGCAGACAGTGGCTGATACCTTTTCCGTGAGCCCCAAAACCATCAACAGTTACCGCTATCGCATTTTCGAGAAACTGAACATCACCAGTGATGTGGAGTTGACGCTGCTCGCCGTCAAACACAAGATGCTTGATGTCGACGCCCTCAGTTGACAGCGCTGATATACTGCCCACCATGACTCCAGACGATCCCCAGCCGGAAACGGACGCCGTACCTTTTGACAGCCAGCGCTTCCTGAAGCAGGTTACCCGCCAGCCGGGCGTCTACCAGATGTACGATGGTGCCGGCTCTGTCCTGTATGTCGGCAAAGCCAAGAACCTGAAAAACCGGCTTGCAAGCTACTTTAACAGAGCTGGCCTGACGCCCAAGACGCAGGCGCTGGTAAGGCGCATACACACCATCGAAGTGACGGTAACGTCATCGGAAGCCGAAGCGCTGATCCTTGAGCAGAACCTGATCAAATCGCAGCGTCCGCCTTTTAATATCCTGCTGCGCGATGATAAATCCTACCCTTACATCTTCCTGTCGGATTCGGAACCGTTTCCCCGGCTCGCGCTACATCGCGGTCCAAAAAATAAAAAAGGCCGCTATTTCGGGCCGTTTCCCAGCGCCGGCGCCGTGCGGGACAGTCTACAGTTTCTTCAGAAAACATTTCACGTCAGGCAATGCGAAGACAGTGTGTTTCGTAACCGGACCCGCGCCTGCCTGCAGTATCAGATAGGCCGATGCAGTGGCCCATGCGTAAATCTGGTAAGTGAGCAGGACTACCAGGACGACGTACGCCACACCGCCATGTTTCTCGAAGGGCAAAGCGTACGCCTGAGTGACGAGCTGGTCGAACAGATGCAACAGGCCGCGGAAGCCCATGATTACGAACAGGCTGCAGTTTTTCGTGATCAGATTACCGCGTTGCGGCATGTCCAGAGCCAGAACGATGCCGAGTACGGCCAGGGTGATGTCGACGTGGTGGCCTGTGCGACAGAGGCAGGCCAGGTCTGTATTCACGTTCTGTTTATCCGACAGGGCCGGATACTGGGCAGTAAGAGCTACTTCCCGAAAGACCCCCTGGGTGAAAGCGAGACGGAACTGCTGGGGCACTTTCTGCCGCAATTTTATATCGGTTTGCGGAATCTGGACGTTCCGGCTGAGGTGGTGACAAGCCACCCCGTCGAGGACGCCGACGCAATCTCGACCGCCGTGGGCGAGGTTGCCAGTAAGCGCTTTATGATACACACTAAAGTCAGGGCGCACAGGGCACGGTGGGTAGGAATGGCGCTGGAGGCGGCACGGCAGAACCTGAAATCACGCTTGAACACCCAGCAAAATGTATTGCAGAAACTGGAAGGGCTGCAGCTTCTGCTGAATCTGGAAGAGCTGCCACAGCGAATAGAATGTTTTGATATCAGCCACAGCAGTGGTGAACACACCGTCGCGTCCTGTGTGGTATTTGACCAGTCGGGAGCCGCAAAATCGGATTACCGGCGGTTCAATATCCAGAACGTTCAGGCTGGCGATGATTATGCAGCCATGGAGCAGGCGTTGACGCGTCGTTACAGTCGACTGCAAAAGGAAGGCAAGCCGCTGCCGTCGGTACTCTTGATTGATGGGGGCAAAGGCCAGCTTGGCAAGGCAAAAGCTGTCAAAGAAGAGCTCGGCATTGAGTCGGTTGTTCTGTTGGGAATTGCCAAAGGCACCACCCGCAAACCCGGCTTCGAGACACTGATTACCGAAGACGGTCGGGAAGTTGTCCTCACCGGCAATGACCCCGTGCTGCATCTCCTGCAACAGATACGGGATGAGGCGCACCGGTTCGCCATCACCGGCCATAAACTGGCCCGCGATAAACGTCGCTCCCGTTCAACGCTGGAGGATATTGCGGGGGTTGGTCCCAAGCGGCGGCGACAGCTAATTAATCATTTTGGTGGATTGCAGGAATTGACCCGGGCCAGCGTCGACGATATAGCGAAAGTACAGGGTATCAGTAGAAAGCTGGCGCAGGAGGTATACGGTGTTCTGCACAGGGAATAGGGCGGCAACCTCCCATGGGCGGGCGGCAGCAAGTGCCAATCCACTTGTCGCCCTTTTCGTGCATAGACTGATCTAAACGGGACTTATGCCAACGCTGGCAGCAGCGTTTCCCGGGCATGAACTTACGCGCTGCATTTGTAGTATTCGCAGGCGTGGTCAACAGGTAATGAGCAGTTCCCTAAAAAGGCGTGGATACATGTTTAATCTGGCTAATCAGCTAACACTGTGCCGAATCGTGCTGATTCCGCTACTGGTCATCGTGTTTTATCTGCCGTTCGGGTGGCGTTTTCCCCTCGCGGCCGCGATTTTCGGTCTGGCAGGGATCACTGACTGGCTGGACGGCTATATTGCCCGCAAATACCAGCTCACCACACCGTTTGGTGCGTTTCTTGACCCGGTGGCAGACAAGCTGATGGTCGCCGTCGCATTGGCGTTGCTGATCGAACTGCACGCCTCCGTCTGGTTTACGCTGCCGGCGGCGGTCATTATCTGTCGGGAGATCGTCATATCGGCCCTGCGTGAGTGGATGGCGGAACTGGGGTCCCGCAGTACCGTGGCCGTCAGCAACCTGGGTAAATATAAAACGACCCTGCAGATCATCGCCATTGTCATCCTGTTGCTGTTCGACCCTGCCAAATTCGTCTACCCGACGTATCTGGGCCTGGCAACGCTTTACCTGGCCGCGATATTGACCCTGTGGTCCATGCTGGTCTACCTGCGTGCTGCCTGGCCCAATTTTAAACAGGCGAACGACCCGCGTTAGAATTTCCGCCATTTCGGGGAATATTGGATTTTGTGCTGGTCGGCACTATTTTTTTTCGATACAATGCCGGCCCTCGCAACATGAGGCAGCCCGGGTACTTCCGGCCCTCACGAGGACACTTCCGATGCGCAGGCAGTCTTTGACTCAATGCTCCTGCATAAAAAGGAAGTCAGTTTGTACGATTAAAGGCGCGGTGGCAGAGTGGTCATGCAGACGACTGCAACTCGTCGTACGCCGGTTCGATTCCGACCCGCGCCTCCATTCAAACCCACGCTGGTGCGCCAGCGTGGGTCACTCCGTTAAAAAAAATGCCCGGGTGGTGAAATTGGTAGACACAGGGGACTTAAAATCCCCCGACCCTAATACGGTCGTACCGGTTCGATTCCGGTCCCGGGCACCATTCCGTATGATATTTTTATTAAGTTACCTCGTAACTATTCAGCGCACACCCTGACCTGCCCATAGCTGCGTTAAAAAATGGTCACAAACCGGGTTTGAACGCCTGGCCAGGTGGCCCGGAGGGCGACGCGGTGGATGCGCGGCTTATTTACACGAGTAAACTCACATTTTCGCCTTGCTCGGAACAAATCTGGACGCAATCTGAACAGTTACAACACGAATTGAATAGTTACGTTTCCTCTAGGTTTCAGGATAACCCGGGATCGCAAGCGTTGCTGTAGAGACAATGGCAGAACCAACTGAGCAGGCTAATCAAGAAGGCGGACTCCGTCCTATATCGCGCAATACAACGTTGTTGTACCGCGTTTACGCAGAAGAAGTTGATGAGGGTGTCAGCAACGATACGGTCCTCCCTCAACCATCGGGTACGCACCGGAGTTAATAGAAGATAATGCCGGTTCCTGCCGTCCTTAATTGGTGTTAATGAACTTATAGGAAAAGTCAACAGATCTGGACCATTCTCTGGGGGCGCAGGCGGCCCGCCTGCTTTATATTAACGCCAACGAAGTCGGCTTTCCCTGTGTTGTTGATTCTCAACCTCAATAAATATGAACACGTGGCAAGCTGACCCTCTCGACACATCATGAGCTCTCCTGATAACAGGCATGCTGACAACTCAGGTCTGTATGTGGTGCCTGCTTACGGCAAAAGTCGGATTCGACTGCACATTCATTACAGGAGTCTGGCCGTTAACGTGCCGGTAGTCCGGTGTTGCGTCCAGGCATTGATTACTTCGGTGATTTTGTCAAGCGAGAGCACTATTAATATGCAAAATGAGATGTGATTCTCATTTCGTCCGGTTGTGGCGCAAATAGCAGCGCTGCTGGAAGGCCTGAATGCCGGGGGAATCTGTCTGGTTCGATTTCGGCGTCGAAGTATGCAATCGCGCTCGAAGGTGCCCGAGTTTGTGCCATATGTCCATCGGCCAGTACCGTTAGGGCCGCCTGAATCAAAAAGTGTATCCGTGCCCAAAAAAGGCGGCATTAGAAGTAAAAAGAATCAACCAGTACTGGGACGCCAGAATTCAACCTTCTTGAACGGCAACGCCGGAAACGAGTCGAAGGTTGAATGGATAAAGCCATCTGAGCGGACTGAGCAGTATAGCTCTGCTGTTGTTGAGGTAATGGAATCGGAATACCGATTTGATTTTGATAAGCATGGTAATCAGATCACCCGGCGGGGCGTATATCGAGAGGAGTTTAAAAGTCTAATGGGGGATGCATCGACCAGGCTGACTGGTGGAGAGTTTGCAAATGGGGCGGCTACCGCTGCGTTTATGTCGATTGTTAGTTTGGGGGCGAAGAAGGCAGCAATAGAGGAAGTTGAGATTCTGGGCGCGGGCTCAGGCGGAGCTGGCAAGCGAAAAATGAATATAGGTAGGCGTTTGTTATCGAAAGATGAGGACGGTAACTTGATATTCGCCGGGGAGGTAGGCTACGAAACTTCAGAGCGAGGTAAAGCTGAGGAATACGTTGAAGGTATAAACAGGGAGCATACCGTTAAGCATAAAGGTCAAACTAAAACTTTAATTGTCAATATGAGTCTGACTGCAGATGGATCCGGCGGCGATATCAGGATAGTCAGCTTCGAAACGTTGTTCGAACGAGCTGCTGTAGGCAAGAACGAACAAGAGAGGGCTTTATATCGAAAACAATTATGGAACGAGTCAAAAGGTACTGGGGATTGTGTTTTAGCTTGTGCGGCGGTCGGGGCAAATATGATATATTTTCGATGGTACCCTCAGACTCATGGGCTGCATGAAACCTTTCATTTGATCGGATTTTTGGGGCATCCTAGTGGAGGTATAATGCAGCATGGCGGGAGCAGAAGAGATCTGCGTTACCAAGATTTGCGGGACTTAGATAAATTATATTTTTAAATTATTCTTTAAGGTAAAATTTATGGAAAAATATCTTAATTTCTTGTTTCTGCTGCAGCTCATGTTTATGTCTTCCTATGCTCATTCTTTTGAGAAGCAGATAACACTAAAAGATGTAGATGTTAATGAGTTTAATAGTTTTCTTAATCGTTGGCATATTTTTGAGAAAGCTATTTCCCTTTATTGGGAATCAGATAAAGATTATTTTGTCAGTTGCGACCTGGAAAAACTTTCAGTTAATTCAATAAATGGGTTTTGGGAATATGATCTTGAAGAGGCTAAAAAGCTAATCTGGGATCATCCAAAAATATTATTAGAGCTTGCTGATAAAGGAGAGAGACTTTTTGCTGTAAATACTGAAAACCCTTGCCAATTGGGCTCTTCAGACAGAAAGGATATATCCTGGTTTTTTGTTTCTCAGTCAGGTATCTATAAGGTTTTTAATGATGTTATGTTAATTATGGATTAAATAAATCAATGGGGTATGCGGCAGGGAAATTACACTACAAAGGCGGAATAATATTGCATAATGTCACCAGTTTCCCAGAAGAAGTGACAAAATGAACAACGATCCACGAAGTATTGTCGAGTTTTTGAGCGAAATTGAAGATC
>CAYSTJ010000035.1:0-45525 GCA_964434105.1 uncultured Cellvibrionaceae bacterium
CGTTCGCGCAGGCGTTGCAATCCGGTTGCATTTTGCTGCTCCTCCGGAGAAGGCCAGTTTGCCGGTTTGCTGTCGCAGTGCACAATGCCGTTTCGGCCCAGCCGCAAGTGCCAGCGTTGCGCTGAGAAATGCGTCTGATCCGGGGCAGTATGAATCAGCAGCAGATTGTAGTCATGCTGTTTTTCGATGGGGTGGGCCTGTACTTCAGATTCCACATCGTCCTGATCGACCCAGGCAAAAAGCTTGTTTCTCGTTGCCAGAATCATTGCGCAGAGTTCTTCGCAGTCGAGATTGAAACTTTCCTGGATATGGTTTTGCTCCAGTGCGTCTTTGTCCAGATTTACCACGGAGCGATAAAAAATGATTTTTCGTTCTTCATTGGTTACCCAGTTACTGGCGCATTTTTGTACATGGGGTGGCAGGTCCGTCATTTTGCGATAGTTCAGCCAGATTTTCTGCGTAGCCAGTAGCTGGTTCGTATAGGGCGTTAGCAGGCGGATCTTCCACCGCGGCTTGCCCTTGCGCAGCCATCGGGTAATGCCGTTAATCATGTCTTCACGCAGCAGGTCGCGAAGCGCATAGACGAACGCGATGCCCAGCAGTAGCATCAGGGACAACTTTTGCGCGCCCCCCCGGGTATTGAATAAAAAGTAGGTGAACCAGGACATGATCAACATGGTCGAGGCGGCCTTGACCAGCTTTTGGGTAACGCCGCCCAACTCGGTCAACTTGGAGCGCAGCACGACGGGGTATTCCAAAAGTCGGTGATAGAGGCTCATGCGGTTCCAGACCCGGGTTGGGACACCCTGAAAATCGTTCAAATAGCCACGCTCCCGTCGATGTCGATATTCCTGTTGCAGAAATTCCCGAATGGCGTCTCTCAGTTCCTGATCCAGATCGGCAAAGCCTTCCAGTGTCATGCATTCCAGGAAGAACTGTTCCGCATGCCACGAAAAATAGATATCGGCGAGCCGAAAATAGCGCTGCTGTTTGCTCTGCTCGGGGTCGGACCTGCGCAGACGCTGTGCAAAGTTCTGACTCAGGCGCAGCGCGCGTTTTATCGGCTCGGCATTGATGGGGTCAGCGTTTTGCTGCTGTTGCCGCAGGCGATCGATCGAAGCGCGGTACTGAAACAGCCACGACCCGTACATGATTTCAAAGTGCGGCGATAGCAGCGTGAATGAGCTGTCAGTCTTTCCAGCCCGATCCGTATCCGGTAGTCCAAGGAGGCTGAAGCGATGCTTTGTACAGCTGAAAAAAAACTGCTGGGCAGCGAGGGTCCAGGCCGATAGCTTACTTTCGTGTGGCGTAAAGAGATACAGCTCCATGTGATGCCGGCCGGGCTGCTTCAATGTACGAGTCAGCTGCAAGCGGTAATCGCCTTTGCGCTTTAATGAAAACACGGAATCCCCCTGGTGCTGTTGGTGGCGAGCTTATTACCTTTCGGAGTGGTGTCGACACAGGCTATTTCGAATGCACCGGACATCCGATGACCGTTCGATAACTTGTGATCTTTGCGTTGACTGATTCGTATCTTTCCAGTATTTCTGACAAGATAGCAGTTCACACGGCTCCAGGGTGTCGCCTGTTGCTGTAGAGCCATGGCCGTATGACAATTTTAATCCGGTTGATCCAAGATGAGGAATAACATGAAGCTCGAATCACTGGCACTGCATGAAGGTTACAAATCCGACCCGACCACGCGCTCGGCGGCGGTCCCCATCTACCAGACGACATCCTACACCTTCGACGACACCCAGCATGGGGCCGATCTGTTTGACCTGAAAGTCGAGGGTAATATTTATACCCGTATCATGAATCCGACCAACGCCGTTCTCGAAGCACGTCTGGCGGCCATGGAGGGTGGAATCGGCGCGCTGGCAGTGTCGTCGGGGATGGCGGCTATAACCTACGCTATCCAGTGCATCGCGGCGGTGGGTGACAATATCATCAGTACCAGCCAGCTTTATGGCGGCACCTATAACCTGTTTGCGCATAGTCTGCCGCGCCAGGGAATCGAAGTCCGCCTGGCGGCGTTCGATGATTTTGCCACAATGGAAGCTTGTATCGATGACAAAACCCGGGCCATTTTTTGTGAGTCGATCGGCAATCCCGCCGGTCACATCGTCGACCTCGCACGTCTCGCGGAAATCGCCAATCGCCACGGCGTTCCTTTGATCGTTGACAATACCGTTGCTACACCATTTCTGTGCCGCCCTTTCGAGCTGGGCGCGCATATCGTCGTGCACTCACTGACCAAATACATTGGCGGGCATGGCACTACCATTGGCGGGGTGATTGTGGACTCGGGCAAATTCGACTGGGTGGCCAATAAGAGCCGATTCCCGATGCTGAACGAGCCGGATCCATCCTACCACGATGTGGTTTACACCGACGCGCTGGGTGCGGCCGCCTACATCGGACGCTGCCGGGTGGTTCCGTTGCGAAATACCGGATCGGCGCTGGCACCGCATAGCGCCTTTCTTATCATGCAGGGGCTTGAAACCCTCGGGCTGCGCATGGAGCGCCACTGTGAGAACGCGTTAGCTGTTGCGCAGTATCTGGTCCAGCATCCGAAAGTAACCCATGTAAATTATGGGGCCCTGAGCGATAGCCCGTATTATGAGGCGTGCAGGAAGATTACCGGCGGCAGGGCATCCGGGATTCTGAGCTTCCACATTAAAGGCGGTCAGGCGGCCGGTACGCAGTTTATTGATGCCCTGCAGATGATTCTGCGTCTGGTGAACATCGGGGATGCGAAATCCCTGGCCTGCCACCCCGCCAGTACGACGCACCGCCAGCTGAACGATGATGAACTGCGTTCCGCAGGTGTGTCGCAGGATCTGGTACGCCTGTCCATCGGTATTGAACACATTGACGACATACTGTTCGATATCGGCCAGGCGCTGGATGCCGTGTCGTAGTTGAGGCATTTAGTATCCGGTAGACGGATTGCAGGTCCCGGTTAACAGGAAAATTACTGAACAATGTCGAATCGATGGATACTAATCACCGGCTGCTCAAGTGGTATTGGATACGCGGCGGCAATGGGCCTTCAGCAGCGGGGATATCGGGTGATCGCCAGTTGTCGGGCGCCAGAAGATGTAGCGCGACTTCGGCGGGAAGGGCTGAAGCATGCCATCCGGCTGGACCTCAGTGACAGCGCCAGCATCGACCGGGCGGTGCAAGAGGCATTGGATATCAGCGAGGGCCGGTTATTTGCCCTGTTCAATAACGGTGCCTACGGCCAGCCGGGGGCGGTGGAGGATCTCAGTCGCGACGCCTTGCGACGCCAGTTTGAAACCAATCTTTTTGGCACACATGAACTGACCTGCAAATGCCTGCCGACGCTGTTGCAGCAACCCGATGCGCGCATCATTCAAAACAGTTCCGTTCTGGGGATCGTTGCCATGCGCAATCGCGGTGCCTATGTCGCCAGCAAGTTTGCCCTTGAAGGGCTGAGCGATACCTTGCGCCTGGAGTTGCGCGACACCGCTGTCAAGGTGGTGCTGATCGAGCCGGGACCCATTCTCACTGATTTTCGTAAAAATGCGCTGGCGGCGTTTCGGCGAGAGATCGATATCAAGGCGGGGCGGCATGCGTCGCTGTATCAGCAAGCGTTGCAACGTCTGGACAAGCCCGGCGCAGCGAGCTGGGGGACTTTGCCTGCCTCCGCCGTGGTGGACGTACTGTTGAAAGCCCTGGAAAGCCGTCGTCCCAAACCGCGCTACCGCGTAACCCGACCGACGGTGATTATGGCTTTACTCAGGCGCCTGCTGTCCACGCGTCAGCTCGACTGGCTGGTTGCGCGCGGAGGTTCCTAGGGTCTGTTGACGTTTTATCAGTACAACTGCCGGAGGCCATTTTTTCAGCCAGCAAGGCGGCGGAAACGTCGTGTCGTTGCTCGTCACTCCTGTAGAACGACGTAACGATGCAGTTCACGCTCCGATTTGCCCTGCACCTACAAATGAACGCGGCGTTAAAAAATCGTCACACACCTGTCGGGATCAGGTTTGAACGCCTGGCCAGGCGGCCCGGAGGGCGACGCGCAGTAAGCGCGGCGTATTGACACGAGTAAACGCACAGCTGTCGCCTTGCTCTGAACAAATCGGACGCAATCTGAACCGTTCCGGCACGAGCTGAATAGTTACAAATTCCGGTATATACGTCAGACTGAGGGTTCTATGATAATGCAGACCAGCGCGATTGGCTTTGCCGGTCACTGACCCCTTTAACGAGCAATCAGGTATTCTTTTGGTTTTGAACTCGAGATTTTCACTTGTGTATCTTCGCGGCCGGTATACGGCATCCCTATTGGTTTTATATTTATTGCTCGCGGGATGCTCACATGACAGCCAGCGTGACAGTCAGACAGACGCGGGCGGCGTAAAGCCGACACGACAGGTCGTCGTCGAGTCCGTGGTGTGGCAGCAGAAAGACACAGTCGTCCAGGCTGTGGGGACCTCCCGCGCTCAGCAAACAGCCGTGCTTTACCCCCAGGTCAGTGACGAAGTTACCGCAGTGCTATTCGAAGCGGGCGACCGGGTTGGGCAAGGTCAGGCCCTGGTGCAGTTGGATGATCGCGATGAGCGTCTGGCGGTTGCGCTGGCCGAAGTACAGGTGGCCGACGCCGAGCGTCTCTATCAGCGCTACCTTGCCAGCCAGGGCGCGGGGGCCGTTACCGAAAGCACGCTGGACACGGCAAAAAGCGCGCTTGATCAGGCACGTATCAGCCTGCAAAGAGCGCGGGTCAGTTTGGACGACCATGTCATCTCCGCACCGTTTGCGGGTGTGATGGGGCTGACTGACATTGACCCCGGGGCGCGTGTGACACCCACCACGCCCATCGTCACGATTGATGACCGCACCGCGTTATTGGTTACGTTCGATGTGCCGGAGGTCTATCACGGGCAGCTAAAGAAAGGGCAGGCGGTGAGTCTGTCCACCTGGAGCGCCAATGGTCCGCAGTATCGGGGGCGCATTCAATCCATCGGCAGTCAGATCGACCCGCAGACACGCACGTTTTCCGTGCGTGCCGCGGTGGATAACGCGCATGACCAGTTGCGGCCTGGCATGAGCTTCAGGGTTAAACTGGTTCTTGGCGATGGCCGCTATCCTTCAGTACCGGAACTGGCTCTGCAATGGGGCGGCGATGGCGCGTTTGTCTGGATGGTGGATGACGGTATAGCCAAACGCGTATCGGCAACCGTCGTGCAGCGGGATAGCGGAAGGGTTCTGATCAGTGCGGCGCTCGAAGAGGGCACAGGGGTTGTTACCGAAGGTATGCACCTTATGCGCGAGGGCCAGGCGGTAGAGGCGACGCGGCGCGAGGCGGGGCGGGGCGATGAGTAAGCAGCCGACTGAAAGCGAAAATGGGCGCGATTCAATCGATGTCCACAAAAGCGATCTGGCCTCTCTCAGTATTCGTCGACCGGTTCTGGTGCTGGTGCTCAACCTGCTTATTGCTATTGCCGGGATTGCGGCGTTTACGGCGGTGGAGATCCGGGAACTTCCGGATGTTGATCGACCGATTGTGTCCGTGCGAGGGAGCCTGCCCGGTGCCTCACCTGAGACGATGGACTCGGAAGTCACGGGTCTGATTGAAGGTGCGGTGGCACGCGTGACCGGTATCAGGAATATTCGTTCGTCGAGTGAAGAAAACAATTTTCGGGTGCACATTGAATTTGCCTCGAATATTGATATCGACACGGCGGCGTCGGATGTACGCGAAGCAGTCAATCAGGTCCAGCGCGAGCTGCCGGATGATATTGAGCAGCTCAGCGTCGTAAAAGCGGATGACGACGCGCGACCGATCATCAGTATCGCGGTCACCAGCGCGACCTTGCGTGAAGACGAGTTGTCGCTCGTTATTGAAAAGGACATTGTGCCGGCGCTGATTGCGGTGCCGGGTGTGGCCGATGTGCCTATGCTGGGGCAGCGGCCCCGCGTATTGCGGGTGGTGATGGACCCGCTGCGGCTTACCCGCTTCGGCCTGTCGGTCGCCGATGTTGCCGACGTGCTGCGCGAGGCACCACTGGATGTGCCGTCAGGGAGCTTTCGTTCGGTTGAACAGGAATTACTGGTGCGTACCAATGCTTCGACGGTGACCGAGGAGCAGATCAGCGACATTATCATCAGCGGCACTACGCGCATCGCGGACGTGGCGTATGTATCCTTCGGCCCGGAAGATGCAGAATCCCTCGCGTATCTGGATCGACGCCCCGTGATCGGCCTCGGTGTGGTACGACAGGCGCAGTCAAACACGATTCAGATTTCCGATCAGGTTCGCGTGGCCGTGGACAGGCTTAATCAGCGCCTGGAACAGGTTGAGCTTACGGTTACTGACGATAGCGCCATATTCATCAAAGGCAGCGTACGCGAAGTCATATTCAGTCTGTTCTATGCTGTGCTGATTGTTATCGCCGCTATTTGGCTGTTTTTTGGGTCCTTTCGCGCCACGCTTATCCCCAGTGCAACGATTCCGGTGGCGCTTATCGGCACCCTTGCAGGCATCTGGATGATGGGATTTTCCATTAATATACTGACGCTGCTGGCTATCGTGCTGGCCACCGGCCTGGTGGTGGACGATGCCATTGTGGTGCTGGAAAACATTCAGCGCCTGCGGGCACAGGGCCTGGGACCGCGAGCGGCGGCTACGCTGGGCACACGCCAGGTCATCTTCGCGGTGCTGGCCACGACCGCAGTGCTCATCAGCGTGTTTATTCCGATTTCGCTGTTGCCGAGCAGCGCCGGGCGGATGTTCCGCGAATTTGGTCTTGTGCTCGCGACGGCGGTGGCCATTTCTTCTTTCGTCGCTCTGTCTCTGGTGCCAGCCATGGCGGCCAGACTCAATATCCAGCGAACGCGGCACGGCGCAATATACACACGTATAGCGGCCATCGGCGGCTACCTGGCGCGCGGCTATAACAAGAGTCTGACAAAAGCCCTTGATCACCCGTGGCTGACGGTTACTGTGGCAGTTCTGGTTGCGGTGGGCGCAGGCTGGCTGTATACCCTATTGGCACAGGAACTTCTGCCGCCGGAGGATCGCGGTGTTATTTATGTGGATGCGACCGGCCCGGACGGCGTCGGCATCAACTATATCAGTCGCCAGGCCGGCTTTATCGAAGATATTCTGCAGCCGCTGGCGGACAGCGGTGAGGCCGTGGGTATCTTTACGACTGTCGGCCGCTATGACCCCAACCGGGCACAGGTGATGGTGCCACTGGCGCCGTGGGATCAGCGCGAACGGTCACTGCACGCCATTATGGACCAGGTGCGGGGACCCCTCGCGCAGATCCCTGGCGCGCAAGTGCGGGTCAGCAGCCCCAACAGCCTGGCACTGCGAGGCGGTGGTGGTGGTATCGACGTGGCGCTGATAGGCAATGAGTACGATGATATCTATCTGGCGGCCCGGGCCATGGCCGGGGCTATTAACGAACGTTTGCCAAACCTTGGCCAGGCTGACATTTCCTACCGGCCTACACAGCCGCAATTGTCCGTCAACATCGATCGCCGTCGCGCCGCCGACCTTGGTGTTCCCCTCAGTGCCATCGCAACGACGTTGCGTGCCATGGTCGACGGGCTGGACGTGGCCGATCTGAACGTGGGCGACGAGGCGGTCCCGGTAATCCTGCAGACAGCATCCTCTACCATCGCCTCGCCGCAGGACCTGATGAATCTTTACGTGAAAAGCACCACCGGGAGCCTGGTGCCTCTGTTGAGCGTGGTGAGCATTCGGGAAGAAGCCGTTGCTGCACAGCTCGATCGCCATGCGCAACGCCGGGCGATCGAAGTCAGTGCCGCGCTGGCCTCGGGTTACCCGCTCGCCAGTGCCGTGACTGACTTGCGCCAGCTGGCGCAGGAGATTCTACCGCCCTCCGTTGATATGATTTTGTTGCGCGACGCGCAAAGTCTGGACGAGACCTCGCAAGAGGTCGCGTTCACCTATCTCATAGCGGCACTTGTTGTATTTCTGGTGTTGTGCGCGCAGTTCGAAGGCGTGAGCAGCGCGCTGGTGGTGATGTGTATTGTCCCCTTCGGCATTGCGGCGGCAATCTACTCGCTGTTTCTCACCGGCACCAGTATCAATATCTACTCGCAGATAGGGCTGGTTATGCTGATCGGAATCATGGCAAAAAACGGTATTCTGATGGTGGAATTCGCGGACCAGCTCCGGGACAGGGGATATCAGACGCGCGCGGCCATTGCAGAAGCCGCGCGTGTGCGCCTGCGGCCAATCAGCATGACCATGGTCTCCACCGTGTTCGGCGGCCTGCCGTTGATTATAAGCACAGGCCCCGGCGCCGAAGCCCGTTCAGCCATTGGCTGGGTTATGTTCGGCGGACTGGGGCTGGCGGCTGTATTTACCCTGTACCTGACGCCCGTGGTCTATCTTGGAATCGGCAGATTCCACAAGGCACGCGCCATCGAAGAGCAAAAGCTGGAGGAGGAGTTGCAGGCGGCGGCACGGCATGTTGGTGGACGGTAACTATTCAGCGCACGCCCCGATTTGCCCCTTAACCTACAAATAAAGCGGCGTTAAAAAATGGTCACAAACCTGTCGGAACAGGTTTGAACGCCTGGCCAGGCGGCTCGTAGTGTGACGCGCAGGAAGCGCGGCGTATTGACACGGGCAAACTCACATTTTTCGCTTTGCTCTGAACAAATCTGGACGCAATCTGAACCGTTACGACAGGAGCTGAATAGTCACGGTGGACGTTGATGACAGGTAATACGAAGAAACTTGGTGGCCAGCTATCGTAGTGTAACGTTGATGGGCGTAATGTAACGTTGATGGGGATTGAGTGCCCGAGGTGTTCGGTCGTAACCTGCTTGGGCGAAAACAAAAAAGGCTGACCCACTGGATCAGCCTTTCTCAAATTTTGGTGCCCAGGAGAGGACTTGAACCTCCACGACCTTTCGATCACTAGCACCTGAAGCTAGCGTGTCTACCAATTTCACCACCTGGGCCTGCGGTGGCGAACTATAGTGATCGGATTTGCACTTGTCAATAACCAATTGAAGGATTTTACACCCCCTGTTCAACGGGTTGCGTTATAATGCCCGACTCTTAACAACAACAGATCGAGCCATTGTGATTGATGACCCCAACGCGGAACGTGAAGCCCGCAAATATGAAAATCCCATCCCCAGTCGCGAAGTGATTCTCGACATCCTCGAGCAATCCACCGGACCCCTCACTGGCCCCCAGATCGCAGACATCCTTGAGCTGCATACGCCCGAACAGCTGGAAGCCCTGCGTCGACGCCTGATCGCCATGACCCGCGACGGCCAGATCGTCGGCAATCGCAAAGACGCGTACGGTAAGCTGGACAAAATGCACCTTATTCGCGGGCGCGTACAGGGCCATCGGGACGGCTTCGGGTTTGTGGTTCCTGCCGAAGGTGGGGAGGATATCTATTTATCCAACCGGCAGATGCGGCGAGTGTTTGATGGCGATGAAGTGCTGGTGCGTCTGACCAGCACGCGTGGCTTTCGCGGCCGTAGCGAGGGCTCGATTGTTGAAGTGCTCGCTCGCAACACACACCAGCTGGTGGGGCGGTTTGTGGCTGAACACGGAGTTCAACTGGTACGTCCGGATAATCCACGCATTGTGCAGGACATCATCATTCCGCCCGATGAGGCCGGCCAGGCCACGCCAGGTCAGTTTGTCGTGGTCGAAATTATTGAGTACCCGAACCGCAATGTCTTGCCCAAGGGGAAAGTGGTCGAAGTGCTGGGCGACCACCTTGCGCCGGGCATGGAAATCGATGTGGCCATTCGTAATTACGGTATTCCGCACCAATGGCCGGATGAGGTTACAGCGCTGGCTCAGAAGCTGACGCCTGAAGTGCTGGAGGAAGACAAGGCCCGGCGGTTTGACCTGCGTCACCTGCCGCTGGTGACCATCGATGGTGAAGACGCCCGCGATTTTGACGATGCCGTCTATTGTGAGCGCAAGAAGGGTGGTGGGTGGCGCCTCTATGTCGCCATTGCCGATGTGTCACATTATGTGAAAGTGAATGATGCGCTGGACCGGGAAGCACTGGTGCGAGGCAACTCGGTATACTTTCCGGATTACGTTGTACCCATGTTGCCGGAAGTGCTGTCAAACGGCCTGTGCTCGCTGAATCCTGATGTTGATCGATTGTGCATGGTGTGCGAAATGACGGTCAGCGAGCAGGGACGGATAACCGGTTACCGCTTTTACGAGGCGGTTATGCATTCCAAGGCGCGGCTGACCTACAACCAGGTTGGTCAGATCGTGGCCGAGCGGGATAACAATCGCAGCGGAATCCGCAAGCAGTTCGCTGCGGTGGTTTCCCATCTGGACTGTCTGCAGGACCTGTTCCGGGCGTTTCGTGCCATGCGATCCCAGCGCGGTGCCATCGATTTTGAAAGTCAGGAAACCCGTATTCTGTTTGATGCGCAGCGTAAAATTGACCGTATCGTACCGACCCAGCGCAACGACGCGCACAAGATGATCGAGGAATGCATGCTGGCGGCCAACGTCTGTGCCGCGCGCTTTCTGGAACAGCATGAATTGCCGGCTCTGTACCGGGTGCATGACAGTCCCCGTGCGGAAAAGCTGGAACTGTTGCGTGAATATCTGGGGGGGCTCGGCCTCGGTTTACGACGGACGAGTAAAATCACGCCCGCTGATTATCAGGAAGTTTTACAGAACATACAGGACAGGCCCGACGCACACCTGATCCAGACAGTTATGTTGCGAAGCATGAATCAGGCGGTCTATCAACCGGAAAACCGGGGACACTTCGGGCTGGCCTATGATGCCTATGCGCATTTTACATCGCCGATCAGACGCTACCCCGATCTGCTGGTGCACAGGGCCATCCGGCGAATCATCCGCTCGGATATCAAATCATCAAGAGTGCGGCGCCAGCCGGATGCTGCGCCGCTCAACCCGCGCAAAATCTATCCGTACAGTCACGACGAGATGGCGGCTATAGGGGAGCAATGTTCTGTCACCGAGAGGCGTGCCGACGAGGCGACCCGGGATGTGGTCAGCTGGCTGAAATGCGAATACCTGCAATCGCATGTCGGCGAAGTATTTGAAGGTATTATTGCATCCGTGGTGGGCTTTGGCCTGTTTGTGGAACTGAAAGATCTGTATGTCGAAGGCCTGGTGCACATCACGTCGTTACCGCAGGATTATTACCGTCACGAAGCTGCCCAGTATCGGCTTGTCGGCGAGCGTACCCGGCGGGTTTTCAATCTGGGCGACGAGCTGACCGTACGGGTGGTGGGTGTCAACCTGGACGAGCGTAAAATCGATTTCGAAATTGTGGAGCAGAAACCACGTAAGCTCGGCAAGCCAGGCTCAGGGAAGGCCGACCGTGATGATGCAAAAGTGCCAGACACCAAACGCCGGCGCAATCGCAAGCCGCGCAAGCGAACTGTCAGTGAAGCCACCCAGCCTGTCGGCGTGCAAGCTGCAGGTAAAGTCAAAGACAAAGGTAAAGGTAAAGACAAGCCGGCGCCTGCCGGAAAAAAGACGAAACCATCAAAAACTAAAAAGAAAAAGTAAAAAGAAAAAGCCGGCAGGTCCCGGACGATAAATCCCGCCCTGCGTGGCGGCGTATCAACGCGGGTGCTTACACGTGAAAGCGGGCTTTGCCGCTGCATAGGCATTCACCAGTAAAAACAATGTCAGTTGGAAAATGAGTTTGAAAAACGAGTGGGTATACGGGCTGCATGCCGTGCAGTCGCTGTTGAAAAGCGCCCCCCAACGGGTAAGCGCTCTATGGGTTTTGCGCGGCCGTAATGATCAGCGGCTGCAAAAGATTTTACAGATGGCGCATGCGAATCAGATAACGGTCGTCTTTAAAAGCCGGCAGGAGCTGGACGCGGTATGCGATGGTATTCATCAGGGAGTGCTTGCGCTGGCATCGCCGGGGCAGGCACATGACGAAAAGTATCTGCTGGATATGCTGGAGCAGCTGGACGTTCCCCCCCTGCTGCTGGTGCTGGACGGTGTGACAGATCCGCACAATCTCGGGGCCTGTCTGCGCACGGCTGAGGCCAGCGGCGCACATGCGGTGATTGTGCCCAAGGATAATTCAGCCGGCCTGACCGAGGTGGTCCGCAAAGTGGCCTGCGGCGCGGCCGACAGTGTGCCATTGATACCGGTGACCAACCTGGCCCGGACCCTGACCGACCTGAAGCAGTCAGGGCTCTGGGTGGTGGGTACCAGCGGTGACGCGCCGCTGTCGATATTTGAAGCGCCATTGACGGGCCCCCTGATTATCGTGATGGGCGCGGAAGGCAGCGGTATGCGACGCCTGACCCGCGAGCACTGTGATCATCTGGCGCATATTCCCATGGCCGGTGAAGTATCGAGTTTAAATGTATCTGTGGCGACCGGCGTCTGCCTGTTTGAAGCCGTTCGCCAACGGCAACATTAAGCGTGGAGTTGAATACGTTTTGAAAATCGCGATGTTCAGTTGCAAACCTTACGATCGAACCTTTTTTGATGTCCCGGGAAATCCCCATGACATACAGTATCTGGAAGCGGGGCTTGGCGAAGCTACGGCGTTGCTGGCCGACGGTCATGACGCGGTATGCTGTTTCGTTAATGACACGGTGAATGCCAAGGTGCTCGAATGCCTGCATGAGTATCAGATTCGACTGGTTGCCCTGCGATGCGCGGGCTATAACAACGTTGATCTGGATCGCGCCCGCGAGCTGGGCATATCGGTCTGTCGTGTTCCGGACTATTCGCCACATGCTGTTGCAGAGCACACGGTGGGCCTGATTCTGACGCTGAACCGCCAAATCCACCGTGCGTTCAATCGGGTCAGGGAAAATGATTACTCCCTGAACGGACTGATGGGGTTCGATCTGTATGGCAAAACGGTCGGCGTAATAGGCACCGGTAAAATCGGCGCGACCTTTGCCCGAATCATGCACGGCTTCAGTTGTCGGGTGCTGGTGCATGATCCGTTCAGGAATCCGGATCTGGATGGTATCGTTCAGTATGTGGAGCTGGAAGAGATCTGGCGCGAATCCGACATTCTGTCCCTGCATTGTCCATTGACGCCGGATACCCACCATTTGATCAATGAGCATACCCTCCGGTTACTCAAGCCGGGGGTGATGCTGATCAACACCAGTCGAGGTGGATTGATTGATGCCAGTGCGACCATCCTGGGGCTAAAGTCGGGACAGATTGGCTACCTCGGGCTGGACGTTTATGAAGAAGAAGGCGACATGTTTTTTGAAAACCATTCGAACGAAGTCTTGCAGGATGACGTCTTTGCCCGGCTGACAACCTTTCGCAATGTGCTTGTTACCGGTCATCAGGCGTTTTTCACCCGCGAGGCGCTGGAACGGATAGCCGATGTAACCATTACCAGCTGCACAGCCTTTGAAAAAGGCTGTCTGGATGCGTCTGTGCGGGTAGTGTAATAAAAATATCGCGCGGCCCTGCTTATTATTTATACGAAAGCGAGCTACAATCCAACAGTCATCCGCCTGTCAGGTTAAAACCCTATGCGAACGTTGCCTGTAATGTTTATCCTTCTCGTTGGTATTGCCGTGCCTGCGGCACAGGCGGAAAGCGCCGCGTCCTACTGCAATGAGATGTATCCGCCGGAGAGCTACGAAGCCGAGGAGCGCAGCGAATATATAAGAGACTGTATGGCCGCCTATGGAGAGGAAGTGCCAGAGCCGGTGCCAGAAACCGAAACATATGACAGCGCGGACAGATACTACGATCGGTCGGTCGAAGAATATGTGGATTCGGTGAATACCGGGGCTGACGCCGGCAGCGACGAGCTACAGTCTTCCGAATACGACACCGACGAATAGTTCAGCGGGCGGAGGTCTCGGCGACCTGATAGGTTTTGAGGAATCCGCGAATGGTTTTCGTGAGTCGGTTTTCCCGCGCAGGATTCATTGGAGCAACCCAGCCACGGAATCTCGTCTGTCTGTAGCGGGAGTTTGGTCTCATTTTGGCCGCGCGAGCACGTGCTGCCTGCTCCGCCAACCCGAAATCATCAAAATAGATATCCAGTGTCGGAATTTCTTGCACTGAATCTGCGGGTTCGGTCACAAAATCCGTGATTTCCAGTTCGATTGGCAGGTTGAGTAATACTTTTGCCAGCACGGTGATGTTATCGCTCGCACGCTCGACCGGGTCACGCTCGACCGGGTCACGCTCGACCGGGTAAGTCAGTACCCGTTTCGCACCCAGACCTTCGCCCAGTAGTGTGACGGACGTAATACCCTGTTTTTGCAGGAAAGCGAAGCCCGCTTCCATATTACCGATTGCCTGTTGTTCGATTGCTTGTCTGGTTGCCGGCGGGGCGGGCAGGTTCCCCGTTTCCCCTGTATCCGTCGCATCGTCGGGACCGCGGGTTGGCGGGTCGATTGTTGTCGTTGTCGTTGCCGTTGCCGTTGCCGTTGCCGTTGCCGTTGCCGGTGTTCCGGGCGGGCGCTGGCCCAAAAACTCAAAATAATCCGGCACTGCGATGGTAAGTATGTTCCAGCCATGATGTGGCAGATGTTCAACAAGGTTTCTGAGTGTCTCTGGCCAGACCGGATGCTGGCCCGCGGCGTGCAGCATCAGTATCGAGCCGTTTTGCGTGGTTCCGGCGTGGGGATACCAAAACGCCAGAACCCCGCCGGTGTTCCCGTCCAGCCAGACTGCATGACCGGAAAGCGACGATTCCGCCAGAAGGTTTCGCCGCGATTCGGCAACTTCCGACCAGTTCTGCAATGCACGTTCAACCAACTGGGGCGGTTTTCCCGTATTACTGACGGCCGGCGCTGATGCGGTCGGTGTCTGGGGCTCGGTGGGCCCGGCTTGTGCGAAGCTCCAGACGGGTGTCAGGCCGATTGTCAGCAGACAGGTTAGATGCCGCCACCCGGGGTGGTTGACAGCCTCGCTCAGATAGTGGTTTAGCGCTGGCACCATATTCAGTACAATGTTCCGTTAATTCATTAATGAGCCTGGCTCGAGGATCGCGCCGATGCAAGGTCGAAAAGAAATTCTGATTGCGCCCTCCATACTGTCGGCGGATTTTGCACGTCTTGGTGAGGAAGTCGACGCCGTCGTCAATGCCGGTGCAGATCTGATTCATTTTGATGTCATGGATAACCATTACGTTCCGAACCTGACCATCGGTCCCCTGGTCTGTCGGGCGTTAAAGGAATACGGTGTTTCCGTCCCCCTGGATGTCCACCTGATGGTGGAGCCGGTTGACCCGCTGATTGAACAGTTTGCCGAGGCCGGCGCGGATATCATTGCATTCCACCCGGAAGCGACCCGCCACCTGGATCGCTCGGTGGAGCATGTAAAGCGTTGCGGGTGTGAGGTCGGACTGGTCCTGAATCCGGCAACGCCGATCAGCATGATCGAACACGTTTTGCACAAGCTGGATATGGTACTGTTGATGTCGGTCAACCCGGGGTTCGGGGGGCAGGCGTTCATCCCCTATGTGCTGGATAAGGTGCGGGCCCTGAGCGAGCTGGCGGCCGCACAGGACCTGGGTTTGCGCATTCAGGTGGACGGTGGTATCAAGCTTGACAACATTGGTGCTGTGGCCGCGGCTGGCGCGAATTCATTTGTGGTGGGCTCCGGTATATTTGCCCATGAAGAGTATGAGGGTATTATCCGCGCATTGCGAGACCGGGCCACGCAGGCTCGCTGACAGGAACCAGGGGGGAGAACTATTACGAAATCATTTCAGGTTTTATCCTGTTATTTGAATTGTCGGATTTTCTTATGAGGGTGTAACTGGCAGAATTGCCGCCGGGGTCAGCGTACCATGCAGAGTGCCCACGTAACCCGTTTACAGGAATCGAACACCCACTGTTCGAGCATTGATTATTGGTTTTTCTAAATTTAAAAGGGGAGTTTATGAGAAGTTGGATTATAATTTGCTTATCGGTTGTCCTGGCAACGGGTTGCTCCATGGCCGGCTCTGGTAGTAACTTGAAAAAGCCCAGCACACCCACGGTGATAGAAGGCCAGTATGAGCTGGGGGTTGGTGACCAGATCGCGATTCAGGTATGGAAATCGCCTGAGTTGTCACTGGATGTTCCGATTCGACCGGATGGCAAGATTTCAGCACCGTTGATCGGAGATGTAACGGCCGCGGGCCTTACCTCGGAGGAATTAGCCGCTACACTAGGTAAGGGTTTCAGCCGGTTTGTCCGAAACCCCCAGGTGACAGTCATTGTACTGAACCCGGCCAGCGGGGAGTATTTGCGGCGAGTCCGGATCACAGGAGCCGTAGAAAATCCCCAGAGTCTTGAGCACAGGCAGGGTATGACTGTGCTGGATCTGGTACTGCAGGCCGGCGGACTGACTGATTTTGCGGTAGGCAATAAAGCCAAACTTTACCGTAAATACGGTGACAAGATGGAAGTCTATCCAGTACACATGGATGACATTTTACAAAGGGGTCGCCTGACGACCAACTATCTGCTGGCACCGTCGGATATTGTAACGATTCCCGAGCGGGTTTTTTAAGGGAAAGTAGTTCGGACGATTAACAGAGTCTCGCGGGAGCACACTTTGGATAAGAAGCAAATGTCAAACATTGCGCCACTCAGCAAAAAGGCGTACCCGGTACCCAGTATCGGCCGTATGTCTGAAGTCAGGTCGTTTACCCGGGCCGAGCTGGAATCGCTGAAGATAGTGCACGCGCTTGACGAGGGGTCGGTGCACTTGAAAGTGTTTCGTGATCTGCGGACCCGCTTGTTGAAATACAGCAGAGGCGAAAACTTTATCTGTCTCGTAACCTCCGCCGCACCGGGCGGCGGTTCTCATGTTGCCGTGAATCTTGCGGCAACGATTGCGCTGGATAAATCCAAGACTGCCGTGCTGGTCGATTGCAACATTTATTCTCCTTATGCAGAGCAGCTTCTGCCTGTGCCGTCGCATTTTGGATTGACCGATTATCTGGACGATTCGAATGTCGGCGCGGAAGAAGTCGTCTATGCCAGCGGAATTCCCCGTCTGCGTGTGGTGCCGGTCGGCTATAACCGGGAAGGCGGCACGGAAAAACTGAATTCCGAACGCATGAAGGAGTTTTTTCAGGAGCTGAAAATCCGTTACCCGGATCGTTTTATCGTGGTCGACGCCCCCGCCGCGTCAGACTACGATGCCGAAATCCGTATTCTTGCGGATTTGTGCGACTGCGTGGTTCTGGTCGTGCCCTATGGCAAGGTCACCGAACCACAACTGCATTCTGCGATAGAGAAAATCGGAAAAGATCGCCTGGCAGGCGTTGTTTATAACCAGTGCTGAAGCTTTCAGACTGAAAATGAGTTGGTGACAATTCGGGAGCGTGAAAGTTTTGGATAATATCGAATACATCAAAGACATGGTGATGGCGCTGAAGGCGGAGTTGATTCGCTATCGGGCGCTTGCAGCGTTGTTGTTTACCATCATATTTGCCGGTGTGCTATTTGTTTCGATCAAGTGGCCGAAGTACTATGAATCCCATGCGGCCATTGTTATTGATAATGCGAAAGTCATCGAGCCGTTGATGCGCGGGAAAGCAGCGCTTACCAATGTCGATAAAACGCAGAAGCCGCAGGATATAATGTATTCGCGACGTATCATGGAAAAAGTGATTGAGCGAATTGATCCGGAATTTTCCAGCATGTCACCGGAGGATTTGCAGGCCCGCGTTTCCTATATGCGCAGTCGGCTCGCGATTTCCGAACCGGACAAGAAGAATGTTACTTTTGTGAGCTATCGGGCACCGACAGCCGACGAAGCATTTGACACCCTGTCGGTGCTGGTTGATGTGTTTGTCGCGGATCGTCATGCCGATGCCCAGAAGCGCAGCTATGAAGCTACCGAATTTTTGGGCGGCTATGCCGACATGTACAAGAAGCATCTCGAAGACGCGGAGCAGCGCCTGAAGGAATTCCGGGCACGCACAGTGGATGCGAGCGAAGAGTCGGTGAGAGCGAAGATCCAGAATCTGACCAACGAAATTCAGAACCTGAAAATCACCATCAACGAAACTGAAGAAACCATTCGTACAACACAGGCCCAACTGGCGGCGGAAGGTCAGCACCTGGCCGCGCGTACGCAAATACAGGCGTTGGAAGAGCGCCGGGCCACCATGATTATCGAACGGGACCGGATGCGAATGATTTACCAGGATTCCTATCCCGACATATTGACGCTCACGGAACAGATTGAAGCAATCGACCAGACCATCGCCAGCACCCGGGCAAGATACGGTTTGCCGATTTCGGAAGGTTCCGATGCGCCATTGCATGAAGAGCTGCGCAAGCAGCTGTCTGCTGCGGAGGTCAATCTGAAAACCCAGCGCCGACGTTTGCTGGCACTCGAAAATCTGCTTGATCAAGAGTACAAGCTGGCTGAAGAAGTCGCAGGGAATCAGGCCGAGCTGACAGAGTTGACCCGTGACTATGAACTGTATCGGAATTCCTATCAGGAATTTATGGCGATGAAGGAAAAGGCCAAGCTGACGCAGGCGCTCACGGATGAGGGGCAGGGTGAGACCTACAAGCTGGTGGAGCCGCCCGTCTATCCCTTAACGGCGGCGGGTATTCCGTCCCTGTATGTATTTATCGCAGCACCGTTCGTTGCATTTATGGCCCCTGTGGGTTTGGCGCTGGCCTTTATCATGCTGGATCCTCGCATTCGCTCCCATGCGATACTGACGCAAAAACTGCCAGAGGGTGTGCCGGTATTGGGTGCAGTACCCCACAGGGGAAGTCCACTGGCGTCGCGCCTGTTGCACAAGGATATGTTACTGATGCTGTTGCTGGCATTTATGCTGCTGGCGCTCTATCTGTATGTATTCGTGACTATTCGTCCCAACTTAATCTAATAGGTCTGCAAAACGGCGGTGACCCCGGAGTCACCGCCGGACACCCTTTCCTGATGTTCCTTCCAGCTTAATTTGCCATGAGAATGCGATGATATCAGCCTGACTAGCGGGTTGTTCCTATGCCTTTCTCTGTAATCAGCGCGTGATAAAACCCCGCCATCCACGCGGCTCCGCCGGTTAGCAGCACAGGCAGCAGCAAAAGCGTTATCACACGGTTTTTAGTCGATTGATAGCGCAGGTGGCGGCCTGCTATTCGCAGCGTTTTTACCAGAGAGATTACCGGCAAAAGAACAAAAAAAGCGGCTTTTCGAAACGCGGTAATGCCGGGTTGGTACCGGATGTAGTAGAGGTTTTGACCGTTGATAAAAATTTTGCGAAAAACTTTGCCGATTGGCGAATCCTGGGTTTGAAAGGCGAGCACGTCCGGGCAGAAATACAGTGTATGGCCTTTGCTGCGAAGGCGTTCTGTAAGCTCTGTATCCTGCATTCGCGGGATATCCTTAAACCCGCCTTCCGCCAGAAAAATTTCCCGACTGAAACACATCAGCGCAGAACTCAGGTTACTGCGCTCACAGGGAGGACGGCCGGCCTGGGATTCATGATTGAAAAAGAAATGCTCCAGATAGGGCGCAACGCCATGGCTTCTTTGGGTGTCGAGCTCGAGTGCACCCCCGAAAATCCGGTGGCCCGCCATAAAATTGTTCCACGCGGCCTGCAGTGAGGATGGGGCGAGCACGACATCGGCATCGACAAAAATCAGTAACTGTCCCTGCGCCATACCCGCGCCGATATTGCGTCCTTCGCCCGGATTAAAACGCACGGCCTGGTGATGGTAACGTACCCGTTGATACCGGGCGGCAACCTGTTCTACCTCGTCGTGCGCGGAGCAATCGACCAAAATGACCTCATAGTCTACCGTAGTATCCTGGGTCTCCAGGCTCTGCAGTGTATTGCCAATGGTGGCTTGCGTATTGTAGGAAGGAATAACGATTGAGATATCCATTTAGGCGACCGCCTGGTAATGCGTGAAGTAATCGAAACGCTGTTTCGCCACAACGTCGATATTGAAGGTTTGCTCGATTAGTCGACGGGCATTGTCGATCAGGGCCGGGTTGGGTTCAGACAACAGGATTTCGATCGCGCGGGCAATGGCTATTGGATTTTTTTCAGGCGTCAGGTGCCCGGTAATGCCATCCTGCAGAATCTCCGGGATGCCTGAGTGTGCCGACGCTACCACTGGTACGCCGGTGGCCATGGCTTCCATGATGACGACGGGCAATCCTTCCATTTCTCCCGTTTGACTGGTGACAGAAGGGACTACGACAATATCGCATTCAGTCATGGCCTGTTTGACGTAGTCTGTACTTTGCTGCCCCGAAAACTGCACAACGTCTGTCAGTTTCAGCTGGACACAGCGCGCTTTGAGTTCGGCCGCAAGCGGGCCGTCACCGATCATCTCAAGGCAGAAATTACAGCCACGTTCGCGCAGATGCGCCGCAGCCTCAATCAGGTGGATAAAGCCTTTCTTCTCGACAAACCGGCCAACCGCCAGTATGCGCGCTGGCTGGTGTGGCGCCCAGGTATCCGACGGTCGATACTGAAAACTATCGAGGTCCATACCGCAACGGACGACGTGGGATTTTGCGCGACACGGCTGAATTGCATCGAAATAGTCGACGTTGTATGCGGAAATCATCAGCAGGAATTGTGCGTTTCGGAGCTTTTGATGAACACCCAGTGTATCGGGCGTTTTGAACGTACCCGCGGAGTGTACGGTGATGCTGTAGGGCAGCCGGGTATGATAGGCGGCGTACATGGCGACTGAGGCCGACACATTCAGGAAGTGAGCGTGAATGTGAGTGATACCGTTTTCGATCAGGTGGTCCGCAAACGTGGCTGAAGCCAGATAATGGTAGACCATTTTCAGTCGACGCCTGATGCTGAACTCCTGGCCTTTAAGTGCGGAAAACAGTCCCCGTAGGTAGTGAATCGGCGCGTGCAGAAAAAGCCGGAGGTTGCATGAGATAACCCGGGCCGCAGACAATGGGTACAGATAGTGGGTCTCGGCCACCAGGTCGGCGGCGTCCGGCGCGATATTGCCGGTATCCCGACGGATCCCGTACAACAGCATATTCAATCCGGTCGCACGCAACGCACGTATTTCGCGTCGAATAAAAGTATGGGACTGGGTTCCAAAGCAGTTTGTCAGATAGGCAATTTTCATGGATTAGGGTTTTAGTAGACTCAATATCAAAAGTGTATGTAACTATTTATTAGCGCCGTCGTAACTATTCAGCGCCTGTCGTAACTGTTCAGGTTGCGTCCAGATTTGTTCAGAGCAAGGCGAAAAATGTGCGTTTACGCATCAATACCCCGCGCTTCCTGCTTCGCCCTCCGGAGGCGTTCAAGTCTGTTCCCGACAGGTTTGTGACCCTGTTTTAACGCCGCTTGCATTTGTCGGTGCCGGGGCAAGTCGGGGTGTGAGCTGAACCGTTACAAGTGCATGCATCGGTAGCGCATCTACAACAGGGCCAGCCCGCCGATGCGCAGAGCTGCCTTGGACTGGCCGGGGATGTGTACAATGGCCATCGAATTTATGTCGATCAGCTTTACATCGAGGCGTCATGTTGTTACTCGCTTTACGTTGAAAATGCCTCAATTGATTAAAGATCCGCTGGCACCGCTGCAAAGACAGGTTTCCAGCCGGAAGTACCGGAGCCGGGCCTGTGTAACCCACGGATTGTTCAATGAAAAAGTGCACCGGCGGTGCAGGCTTCCGCTGACTTCAGAAGGCAATACGGTAGCCGTCCAGATCCAAATCGACCGGGCAGGACTTTGCCCCGTAGCCAGAATCGTGCCGGTTATACGAACGCTGGCCAGCTTCGATAGCCGGGTCAATTCCAGGTAACCCGATACAGAGTCGCATAGTGGCCCATAACTTGTATGCGGCGGTCCTTTTCGAGATTTTATCGTCCGTGCAAACCGGCAATACAAGGTGCAAGAATGAGCAATGCGTTAGAGCTATTGATCGTTATTATAAACTACAAGACGGGACAGCTGGTGATCGACTGCCTGGAGACCGCAATACCCCAATTGCAGGTCGGGCAACAGATCGTGATCGTCGATAATTGTTCGGCGGACGGCTCGGCCGAGATGATCCAGCAGTGGGTTGACAGTCAGGCGGCCAACGATCGTGTGCAGGTAATCCTGTCGCCAGAGAATACCGGCTTCTCAGGCGGCAATAATCTGGGTATCCAGTCTCGGCGCGCCGAATTCTATCTGCTTTTGAACAGTGACACGCTGCTGCGTGAAGGCGCGCTGCAACAACTGCTGGATACCGCCCGTCGGAATCCCGCGGCTGGCATGGTGAGCCCGCGTCTGGAGGAGCCGAATGGCGACCCGCAGATAAGTTGCTTCCGTTACCATAGTCCGATTTCTGAATTGATATATGCCGCAGGTTCCGCGCCTGTTACCGCGTTATTCAGACGAAAGGTCGTTGCCCTGCCGGTGCAGGACGTGGAAACCTGCCCCGAGTGGACCAGTTTTGCCTGTGTCATGGTCAGCGCTGCCCTGATAGAGGACGTCGGACTCATGGACGACGGTTATTTTCTTTATTACGAAGATGTCGATTATTGCCGTATGGCGGGTGATCGCGGCTGGAAAATCATTAACAACCCCGCCGCCCGCGTGGTCCATTTACGGGGAGGAAGCTCGGACGTCAAAAAAAATATTGAGCGAAAAAGTCGTTTGCCCAGATATTATTACGCCTCCCGCACCCGGTATTTCGCCAAGCACTATGGCCGTGTGGGGCTGGTAACGGCCAACCTGCTTTGGCTGGCTGGTCGCAGCATCGCCTTCGTCAGGGAATGTCTGGGTAAAAAGACTTACACATCGTGCGAAAAACAGCATTTGGACATCTGGACCAATTTTTTCCAACCTATGCAGCCTGAAAGGAACCCCCGATGAACCACAATGGTCTAGCGCTCCCGGATTTTATGATTATCGGTGCCATGAAGTGTGCGACCAGCACGTTGCATGACCAATTGGCGCAGCAGCCTGGCATCCACATGAGTACGCCGAAGGAGCCGAATTTCTTTAGTAACGATGAAATCTACAAAAAGGGCATGGCGTGGTATTCGAGCCTGTTCCGTCCTGAGCCCGGACTGTTGCAGGGTGAGTCCAGTACCCATTACACCAAGCTGCCCACCTATCCCCACACATTGAGTCGCATGCGCGATAACGGCCTGGGAAAAACCCGGTTTATTTATGTCATACGTGAACCGGTCAGCCGTCTGGTATCCCAGTATATTCATGAATGGTCACAGGGCCTGCTCAAGGAGGATATCAACACCGCCATCAAAACCTTTCCGATTCTGGTCGAGTATTCCCGTTACCATTACCAGTATCAGGCATACCTCCAGCACTTCGATGCGTCACAGATTCTGGTGGTTTTTTACGAGCGACTGGTAAATCAGCCCCAACAGGAACTGGAAAGAATCTGTCGCTTCCTGGGTTACGCCGGTCGCCCGACATGGAATTTCGAGCTGGAGGCCCAGAATGTCTCCGCCCGGCGTATCCGGAAGTTTCCGTTATACTCACTGGTTGTGGAATCCGCGCCGCTGGCGTTTGTCCGGCGGACTTTTATTCCCCAGCGGCTACGGGATGCGGTCAAGGACCGGCTGGTCATGAAATCCCGGCCGACGCTGAATGACGACTCCCTGAACTATCTGCGGGGAATTTTCGATGAAGATTTGCGTCAGCTCGGTGAGGTACTGGATATTCCCCTGACGCTGGACAACTACCGGGAGATGGCTGAGCGTCCAATGGCAGCGTGATAGTGGCAGCCCGGTCAGGCGATTTCCATGCGCTGAAAGAAATCGGCGAGTTGCTGTCGTGTTTGTTTGCGATCATAGCGTTGCGCCGTTTTCAAACCGTTTTGACGTAATGTCTCTTTGAGATCGGGGTTGTCCAGCAGGCGCGCTAGATGACTCGCGGCGCACTGGACATCACCATCGGCTGCAATCAGTGCCGACACCTGGTGCTGCATGAACTCATTGGCACCGCCACCTGTGAAGCCGGCCACTGCCGCGCCGCAGGCCATGGCTTCCAGAGGTGGCAGCCCGAATCCTTCCGGGTAGCCTGTTGCCAAAAAAATATCGGCCTGCTGGAATTCATCGATCATTTGCGCCTGCGATACACCGTCTACCAGCCTGAAGTCCGGTTGTCGATCGCGAAGCGCATGCATGATCGCCGTCAGATCGTCCGGATTCTTGCGGGGAAGGGCAAGAATTCGTCCGGGAATCCGGCGGCTGGCATCCGGCCGGAACTTTTCGTGATCGATAAAATTACTCACCAGATGCACGCGCTCAGCGGGGTCGCGATCGAGCCTGGATTGCAGATAACTGCCGCAGACCATGATCTGGTCAAAGCCCAGGGCGGTGTACCCCAGTTGACTGTCCTGTGTTTTCAACATCCCGTACATGTGGGTCCAGTTCTGGGCAAACATGACCTTTTTCGCCGCGCCGAACTGCAAACCGAGATAAGGCGTGATTTCCGGGCAGAGCACGACATCGTTGGCCTGCAACCGGAACCCGACGTCTTTAATGGTTTTGCATTGCAGTGGATAGCCAAAGAAGTTTCCCTCATATCGCCCCATGCGCAAGGGCCAGGCGTCATAGCCGAGCTCCTGCAAGAGCATGCAGTGTTGATACATGACCTTGATCCCACCGACAGGTTTGGGCTTTCGAAACCAGAACTTTCTGATGTGGGCCAGTCCTTTGCCCTTTTTTATCGCTCTGGCAAGCTGGCGGGGGTTGTAGTCACTGCGGTGAATATCGGGAATGATGTAAAAAATGCGGCCAATGTTGGTATTGATCGGATTTGTCATAGGATTGATTCTGTGGGCCACGGAAAAGAAGGCGACTGGAACGACACGCACTGGTCATATATTTGGTGGAAGGATAATGCATATTGCCGGGCAAGAGAATGCGCATTCGATCGCAACGGAAGGCTCGCCTGTAAAGGCCGCCGACAGGACGTTGCATTCATTGCAAGGCATGCGCCCCCGGCAAATGGGCATTCTGTGGCGGGAGCGGATGATAACAGGCTGCAAACCATGTGGCGTTGGCAGGAGGAGCGTAAAAGCCGGCCGCCAGTTCTGGCTTGCTTATTGCTAAACGCTTCGCTTCAAAATTCACGAAAACCCGAAACGGGTTGAGCAAGTGTATAATGCCCCCCGCGGTTTTGGGGGCCACATGGCCCGCAGTTATTCGGAAGCCAGTGGATGTCAGGCGGCGTCAGGCTGTTGCGCAGTCCGGGCTTCCCATTGCGCTTGTTTATTCGAAATAGGTCATATCATGAAGCAAGACGAGTTACTCGAGCGTGTCAGCCAGTTAGCCTGTGATGCCGGGCAGGCGATACTGGAAGTCTATGAAAGCAGCGATTTTGATGTGGAATTGAAGGATGACCAGTCACCCTTGACCCGGGCCGACAAGCGCAGCCATGAGGTGCTGGCGGCCGGCCTGGACAGTCTGGGCCTGGGGCCGGTGCTGTCGGAGGAGGGCGCCACGCTGCCCTGGTCCGAGAGGCGCGCCTGGCAGCAATACTGGCTTATTGATCCGCTGGATGGTACCAAGGAGTTTATCAAGCGAAACGGCGAGTTCACGGTGAATGTAGCGTTGATCCGCAATGGTCACCCGGTACTGGGGGTGGTGTATGCGCCCGTAAAGCAATGGTTATATTTCGGGGCGACTGGCTACGGCGCTTTCAAGCGAGCAGGTGCGACGACAGCGGCGGAGCCAATTCAGGTCGCGGCCGTGCCTGCGCAGGATCAGTGCTGGAAAATAGTGGGTAGCCGCTCTCATCAGTCGGAAGAATTTGCTGCATTTGTGGCCCGATTCCCGTCTGCCGACATCGTTTCCATGGGCAGCTCGCTCAAGCTCTGTCTGGTGGCAGAAGGGCGCGCCGACCTGTACCCGCGGCTGGGCCTGACCAGCGAATGGGACACCGCCGCGGCCCAGGCCATTGTAGAGGCCGCTGGCGGTCAGGTGCTGAACTGGGAAACACGGCAACCGCTGCTTTACAACACCAAAGACTCACTCCTAAATCCGTTTTTTATCGTCTGCGCAGCGCCGTCCGGCGTGTGGATGAATTAACACGTTATTTTTGGTTTCAAGGAATAAATATGTCAGTCACCCAGAAACGTCGCACCCACCTGAAGCAGCTAGAGGCGGAGTCGATCTACATTATTCGTGAAGTTGCAGCACAATTTGACAATCCGGTCATGCTGTATTCCATCGGTAAGGATTCCTCGGTAATGCTGCATCTTGCCCGCAAGGCATTTGCGCCCGGCGTTCCGCCTTTTCCATTGATGCATATCAACACCACCTGGAAGTTCAGGGAAATGATCACATTCCGGGACACCATGGCTGAAAGCGTCGGCATGGAACTGATTGAGCACATCAATGAAGAAGGTCGTGCAGAAAACATCAATCCATTTGATCACGGCAGCGCAAAGTACACCGACATCATGAAAACCGTTGCGCTGAAGCAGGCCCTTGATAAATACGGGTTTGATGCGGCTTTTGGTGGAGCCAGGCGTGACGAGGAAAAATCGCGGGCCAAGGAGCGGGTGTATTCATTCCGTGACAAGTATCACCGTTGGGATCCCAAGAACCAGCGCCCGGAATTATGGAACCTGTATAACGCCCGGATCAACAAAGGCGAAAGCATACGGGTTTTCCCCCTGTCGAACTGGACCGAGCTGGATATCTGGCAATACATCTACCTGGAGCAGATTCCGATTGTGCCGCTCTACTATGCCGACCAGCGTCCAGTCGTTGAGCGCGACGGCATGCTGGTCATGGTGGATGACGAGAGGATGCCACTGCGTGATGGCGAAGTGCCCGAAATGAAATGGGTGCGTTTCCGCACACTTGGCTGCTATCCGTTAACCGGGGCTGTCGAATCGAAAGCGCAGACTCTGCCTGAAATAATCCAGGAAATGCTGTTGGCAAAAACGTCGGAGCGCTCCGGTCGTGCTATCGACCATGATGAATCCGGATCCATGGAAAAGAAAAAACGCGAAGGTTATTTTTAAGGGGCCATGCAATGAATTCACAATCGAGTCTGCTCGCTGACGACATTCACGAATATCTGAAACAGCACGAAGAAAAAGACCTGTTGCGGTTTATAACCTGTGGTAGTGTAGATGATGGTAAATCCACGCTGATTGGCCGTCTCCTGCATGACACCAAAATGATTTACGAAGATCAGCTGGCGGCTATATCCCGGGACAGTAAATCCAAAGGGACGACCGGCGATGAGGTGGACCTGGCCCTGCTGGTTGATGGCTTGCAGTCAGAACGGGAGCAGGGCATCACGATAGATGTGGCTTACCGTTATTTCTCGACGGACAAACGGAAGTTTATCATCGCGGACACGCCCGGCCATGAACAGTATACACGCAACATGGCGACGGGTGCGTCTACCGCGGGTCTTGCCATACTGCTGATTGATGCGCGGTATGGGGTGCAGACCCAAACCCGGCGTCACAGCTTTATTTGCTCGCTGCTGGGTATCAAGCACTTTGTCATCGCGGTCAACAAAATGGACCTGATTGATTATTCACAGGAAAAATTTGATGCCATCGTGCGGGACTACAAGGCTTTTGCCGCAAATCTGAAAGTTACCGACATGCGGTTTATTCCGCTGTCGGCGCTACGCGGTGACAACATCGTCGACAAAAGCGTGCATATGGACTGGTATAAAGGTGACAGTCTGCTCACAGTGCTGGAAACCGTGTCCGTAGAGCATGATGACGCGCTGACACAGCTGCGCTTTCCGGTGCAGTACGTCAATCGGCCCAACCTCAATTTCCGCGGTTACTGCGGCACGGTAGCGACGGGCACCATTCGGCCGGGCATGGCGATTCGCGTATTGCCATCGGGCATGGAGAGTACGGTCAAGCAGGTTTTGACTTACGAGGGGGAGCTGGAGGAAGCCGGTTCCGGCGAAGCTATCACCATCACGCTTCACGACGAAATCGACGTATCGCGTGGCAATATGCTGGTGGCCGCCGACGATAGGGTAGAGCCATCCAACGCGATGATCGTTGACATTGTGTGGATGCACGAAAAGCCGCTGACACTTAACAAAACCTTTAATGTCAAGGTAGGAACTGCCGAAGTGTCCGGAAGCATTTCTGAAATTCAGCATAAGGTGGATGTGAACAGCCTGGAGCAGATGCCGGTAGACGAACTACACTTGAACGAGATCGCCCGATGCGTATTACAGTTGACGGAGCCGGTCGTTGTCGACGAATACCAGAGTTCCCGTTATACGGGCAACCTGATATTGACCGACCGACTGACCAATGTCACTGTCGGTGCGGGCATGGTCGCGGAATCCCTTGGCCGCCAGAATGTTGTCTGGCATGCAATGGATGTCAATAAGGCCTCCCGCGCTGACCGATTCAAGCAGAAGCCGGCCATTATCTGGTTTACCGGCCTGTCTGGCTCTGGCAAGTCATCAACCGCCAATGCACTCGAGCGCCAGTTGTTTGCCATGGGGTACAACACGTACCTGCTCGATGGTGACAATATCAGGCATGGCCTCTGTTCCGACCTGGGCTTCAGTGAAAGAGACCGGGTCGAGAATATCCGCCGGGTTGGCGAGGTCGCCAAGTTGATGGTGGATAGCGGGCTGGTTGTGCTCGTCTCATTTATTTCACCGTTCAAGCGTGAGCGGCAAATGGTACGGCAAATGGTAGAGCCGGGCGAGTTCATTGAAGTCTATGTTAATACCCCGCTGGCGGTCTGTGAAGAACGGGATCCAAAAGGGCTGTACCGCAAGGCGCGGGCCGGAGAGATAAAGCAGTTTACTGGCATCGATTCGCCATACGAAACACCGGATGACCCGGAAATCGAAGTTAATACAGAAGAGGAACCGCTGTCTTCTCTGGTGAGCCGGCTGGTGCAACAGTTAAAGAAATTCCGGATTATTGAATAGGGTGTGAACTGTCCGATGGGGTTACGGTGGAACGACACAATAGGCAATCTGCCCGGGGTTATAGCGCGTTGATTGAGGTGTGCCGGCCGATTTGCCAGTGCCTGTCGGCGGCATGAACGTGCTTCCAGCCGGTTTGCATCATCGTCTATTTGACGGAGTAGGCGCGTTGCAGCTTCGAATAAGCGAATTGTAGAGGATACTATGAATAACAATAAGGGCGTACCGCAGCAGGAAGCACCCCATCATTCGGCGACGAAGCTGGCTATTGTCGTTCCGGTTTACCGGCAGGACCATAATTTGCAGAAAACCCTCGACAACCTGGCGGAGGTGGCGCAGGGAAAGCCCGGCCTATCCATCACGATACTGAACAACCGGCGAGAACTGGGTGTGGTTCAGTCGTTGTTGCCAGCGTATGGATTTGGTTACATGGAAAACGCCGAGTCGTTGCCGATCTCAGAAAACTGGAACAAGTGTATCGAGGTGGCTGACGCCGACTGGGTGCATATCCTGCATGAGGACGACACGGTAGAGCCGGGCTTTTACGAGGCTTTTTTTGCCGCGTGTGATACCGGCGAGCCGTTTGAAGCCTATGTCGCGCGCCATAATTATATTAATGGAGACGACCTGAAAATCGGGGTTGGATTGATGGTGAACAAGTCTGCCGGCGTTTTTCCCGAAATGGCGCGCTGGCAGGCATACCGAAATGTTATTCAGCCGCCCTGTATCATCGTGAAGAAAGCTGTCTACGCCCGCATTGGCGACTTCAGGTCCGACCTGCGCTATACGCTGGACTGGGAAATGTGGTACAGGATTTGTAAAAACTGCGTTGTCTGGTATGAACCGAAAACCCTGGTAAATTATCGCATTCACGACAGCCAGCTGACGACTGACGAAAAAAGCTCGGGCAACTCGGCGCGCGATGTCATCAAGGGCTACGAAGTCATTTCCGGGTATTGTGAAGAAGCCCACCGACGATTGGCGTTTGACCACGTACAGAACCATATCCTGGTGACCGCCAGGCAGTATTTTCGACAACGGGAGCTGAAATGTGCGAGACGGCAATTACGCATACTGCTGCAATGGCGGCCACTCAGCATTTTTAATATGGAAGTCTTCAAGATGATGCTCTGGTATGTACAGGGTTCATTGAAACAGTTATTTGCCAGATCAAAACAGTAGTGGCTGGATATGCGCAGCGACCTGTGAAGTCGGCGAGTTCCGGACGGTCAGGCGCGATGATCCTTCCGTGTCCGTTTTATCGCAGAAAGTCGGCTGATCGATTGATCGACGGTCGTGCTATAGGATTAATACCACAATTATGAATGTCATTCGCAAAATTTTCGATTTAATCAACAGGCGCCAAAAGATAAAACTGGTGGCTATTCTGTTTATCAGCGTGTTGTCCAGCATTCTGCAGGTTTTGAGTATTGCTTCGTTTGCACCTTTTATTGCCCTGCTGGCCAAACCCGAAATGGCGCAGGAGAATCCGATTTTCATCGCGATCTCACGTTACCTGAACGCGACCGGGTACAATGAGCTGATATTGTTCAGTGGTCTTGCCGTGCTGGTCATTCTTGTGGTGTCCAACATAACCCTCACACTCACTGTCTGGCTTGTCGACAAGTATTCCTATACGTTTGGCCTGATCATCAGTAACAGCCTGTTTAAAACGTATCTGTCGCAACCCTATATCTATTATCTCAATAACAATTCCGCCGAACTTACCAAAAATATCATGAGCGAGGTCAGTCGTATTGTAACCGGCGTAATGGTCCCGTTGCTGATGGGCATCACCAAGGTCGTTACGGCACTGTTTCTGGTGCTGATGCTGGTCGTTGTGGATCCTGTCGTAGCGCTCAGTGCAATGACGTTTCTGGGCGCAGTATATTTTCTTATTTCAATTTCGATCCGGCGCAGACTGACTGAGAACGGCAAGGCACTGTCGGAAATATCCATGAATCGCTACAAGCTGGTGTCCGAGGCTTTCGGCGGTATCAAGGACACCAAGATCATGGGGCGCGATGCTTTCTTTTATGAAAAGCACCGGGAAATCACAGCAAAGGTGCTACCGCTGGAGGTGTTTGCCGGCATTGCATCAAAGATTCCGCGGTATGTCATTGAGACGCTGGTGTTCGGTGCCATGCTGCTGTTTGTCATCGGTATGGTGTATATGGGGCAGGATATTCTGAAGATTCTGCCGCTGATAAGCCTGTATGCTCTGGCGGGTTACCGTTTGGTTCCCGCGATGCAGGAAGCATTTACCAACTTCTCGCGTATTCGTTACGCGCTGCCTGCGCTCGATATTGTGCACGGCGATATCATGCGCTTGAAGGCAAAGGAAGCGTTACCTGGTCGGGACCCGGCGGCGCCGAGCATGAATTTCGAAAAGATCGAAGTTGAGAAGATCTGCTACAAATATCCCGGTACGGATCGCTACGCGGTTAAAGACGTCTCCATTACACTATTAACGAAAACCGCCGTTGGCGTGGTGGGGCCCAGTGGCTCCGGCAAATCCACCTTTATTGATATTCTGCTGGGTCTGCTCAAGCCGGAAAGTGGCAGAATCGTTATTGACGGCAAAGAAATATCAATGGGCAGCTATCGTCAGCTGCAGGACATGGTGGGTTACGTACCGCAATCCATTTTCCTGAGTGACGCCTCCATTACAGAGAATATCGCTTTTGGCATTAATCCGGATGCGATTGATCTGGAGCAGGTGAAAATGGTCGCCCGTCTGGCGCGTATTCATACCATGATCGAGCAGGAGTTGCCCGATGGTTATGAAACACTGGTCGGCGACAGGGGCGCCCGCCTGAGTGGTGGTCAGAAGCAACGGATCGGCATCGCCCGGGCGCTGTATTCCAATCCGAAAATACTGGTGCTTGATGAAGCGACCAGTGCCCTGGATTCGATTACCGAAAAGGAAATTATGGAGTCTATCTATGAGCTGTCCAAAAATGTAACGATTGTCATGATCGCCCACCGACTGAGCACCATCAAACATTGTGACAACATTGTGGTGTTCGAAGCGGGTCATGTTGTTGCTCAGGGTGGGTACGATGAGCTGCTCAGATCGTCTGAGAAGTTCAGCGAACTGGTACGGGTGCAGGATGGTGATACTTCGGTTCAGTGGTTGCACGGCAAAGATCAACAGACTTTGTAGCCGACCGAGGGAAATTCGACATGTGTTTGTTATCGGTAGTGATGGCTGTTTACAACGGCGAAAGGTTTCTGGACGAAACCATGCAGAGCATCCTGACCCAGACACTGACTGATTTTGAACTCATTGTCATTGATGATGGGTCCAAAGACGGGAGTCTACGGCAACTCCAGGGTTACGCCGCCAAGGATCAGCGTATCAGGCTGATATCGCGGGAAAATCGCGGGTTGGTGGCGTCGCTGAATGAAGGCTGCCGGATGGCCAGGGCGCCCTATATCGTCCGGATGGACGCCGATGACGTCGCACATCCCCAGCGCTTTGAAAAACAATTTGCTTTTATGGAAGCCAACCCGGAGCTCCTCGGTGCCGGCTGTCAGGTACTGTTGATTGACGTCGATGGCGCACCAATCAAGGCGATGGGTACCCTCACTGCGCATGAGGCGATTGATGCCGATCATATGGCAGGCCTTGGTGGCGCTATCATACACCCCAGTGCGATAATCCGCCGTGACGCGCTTGAGCGGATCGATTATTACAGCGACGACTATCCCTGTGCAGAAGACCTGGACCTGTGGCTGAGAATTGCCGAAATCGGACGTGTCGCCAATATGGAAGATGTCCTGTTAAGTTACCGACAGCACCCCGACAGCATAGGGGCATCCCGCCGCGAGCGGCAATACCTGTCGGCCAAAGCGGCGGTTGAAGCCGCTTGCCGTCGACGTGGTCTGACGTTTGACGAAAATCGCTTCGATCCACCCAAGGCCAATCTTTCGAGACCGGCGTTATACCGAAAATGGGGCTGGTGGGGCCTGCAGGCGGGCTATCGGTCTACCGCATACAAGTACGCATGGCGTAGCGTTTTATCTGCCCCTCTCAATATGGCCTCGTGGAAACTGCTGTATTGCGCCGTTCGGGGGCGGTAATGCGCAGACGTTTTCGGCAACGGCATTAAGGATTAGTCATGTCAGCAATCATCACCGGCTACATCGTTTTTTTTACAGGCGTATTTTGCGCGATTGCGTTTTTCCGTTTTGCCGGTCTGTATGACGATCTGCTGCGTCAGGAAACGCTGCTGAAATTTTTCACGGTCGCCCATGTCGCGATTCTATTTTCGCCGTCTACTGTCGGATTCTGGCTGATATCCGTTTTTGTTTTATATTTCACTATCCGGAAGTCCAAGAGTGAACTGGCAGTCGTTTCGGCATTTATCTTTCTAATCATAATATTGCCCGGCTTTGGCAAGGACATCCAAATGCCCGGGGTCGGCTTCCTTGGGCGCTTCACTTTTGCCAAGATGGCTGCCTTGCTGTTTCTGCTGCTACTGCCATTGGGCATATTCAAACCCAGGACATTCAATGAAAAGTTGCTGCTTTTCTTTGTCATTCTGGTGGGTATTGGAGGGTCGCGGGAAGGTAACCCGGTCACTGGCTTTATTCGGGAGGGTATCCATGCGTTTCTGGAAGTGTACGTGCCTTACATTGCCATAGTGCGCCTGGTGGACAACTTCCATAAGATTAAGGTGACAATCTCGGTATTCCTGTTCGCTACCGTCGCCCACATAGTGCCCGCGATGTACGAGTTCGTGCGACAGTGGAATCCGTACAACCTGTATTATTTCTATCTGGGTGAGCCGGCGCCGCTCCTGTTTAAACGCTTTCGTTCCGGGTTCCTGAGAACCAGCAACGTTTTCGCCAACCCCATAATATTCGGTTATTGTTCGGCCATGGCTTTTATCTATGGCGTCTATTTTCTTCAGTTTGTGAAGAAGGGCAGGAAGCTGATATTTATTGCCGTGACGATTTTCTGCAGTATTATTGCGTTTTCCAAAGGGCCCTATCTTGGACTGATTGTGGCGCTATCCTACCTGTTCTTTTTCTCCAGCGAGTTGCCCCGGGCCAGGCTGATCGGGCTGGGTTTCGTATTCCTTGGAATTTTGGCACTGACGCCGGCAATAGACATCATTATTGGTTTTATTCCCTTCGTTGGCGATATCAGCCCGGAATCCGAAGATTATCGCAATCTGTTACTGGAGCGCAGCTGGATTGTAGCCCAGGAAAACCTGTTCTTCGGGGCTATCAAATCCTACATCTACTCCCATCCCGCGATGCAGGATCTGATGCAGGGGCAAGGCATTATCGATATAACCAACTGGTATCTTCAAATTCTGCTGGAGTTCGGGTTGCTCACGCTGCTTTGTCTGGTGCTGGTACAGATCAATACCGTATGGAAACTGTTTCGACTGGGTGGCTATTTCAGTGCGATGCAACGCCGAGAGTACTCATCACTTTGTCATATCGCCGCCGCGGTCATCCTGCTGTCCTCCGCCGTGGTAGCGACGGTAAGCAATATCGATCGGGTTGCCAATCTGCACATAATCGTGCTCGCAATAGGGCAAGCCATCATCTATTGTTTAACGAAAGAGAAAACGGTTAAACGACGCGGCACGGCTGGTGGCGAGGTCGCCGTGGTCGATGCGCCGACCGAGGTTACAGGCCACGAGCGATCGTGAGCGAGCCGGTCACCGAGTCTTGCGTGCCTGATTCAATATGAGCCAAAAACAATAATCAGTAGAAGGAGCAACTATGAAAGCGGTCATTCTGGCAGGCGGTCTCGGTACCCGCATCAGTGAGGAAACATCGGTTCGGCCCAAGCCAATGGTGGAAATTGGTGGTATGCCGATCCTCTGGCATATCATGAAAATCTATTCCCACCATGGAATTAACGACTTTATTATATGTTGTGGTTATAAAGGACATGCCATTAAAGAGTTCTTCAGCAATTACGTGTTAAGGACGTCGAGTGTGACTTTCGATATGTCCGACAACTCGATGCAGGTGAGGGATGGTGTTACCGAACCCTGGAAAGTCACGCTGGTGGACACGGGACTCAGTACGCTCACCGGTGGGCGGTTGAAACGGGTGAAAGAGTATATCGGAAACGATACGTTCTGTTTTACCTATGGTGATGGCGTAGCCGATATCGACATTGGTGCGCTGGTCAAATTCCACAAGGAAAAGAAATTGAAAGCGACCCTGACGGCCGTACAGCCTCCAGGTCGTTTTGGCGCCATCGTGCTTGGCAAGAATGAGACCCAGATTCACTCCTTTCACGAGAAGCCCGGTGGCGATGGCGCCTGGATCAATGGCGGCTACTTTGTTCTGGAGCCGGCAGTGATCGATTATATCAGCGACGACACCACGACCTGGGAGGCCGAACCCTTGCAAAAGCTTGCTCAGGACGGACAGCTGAACGCTTTCAAACATACGGGTTTCTGGCAGCCAATGGACACCCTGAGAGACAAACAGCTTCTGGAATCCCTCGTCGAATCCGGCAAAGCGCCCTGGGTAAAATGGTAGCCGCCGAGCATCTTTGAGTTAGACAGCACAGGCTTGCCGGCCTTCTGCAGGCCGCAAGTACATCCCATGGTAATTCTCTTGAATACATGAAATCTTGCATGAAGGAGTTGTACCGTAATTTTTTGTGGCCGAGCGCGATCGACAGAGTCGCTGAACCACATCAGGAGTGAGTGAATGTTTATAGTAGACACAGCATTGAAGGCGAGGGCGGACGCCGGAACGCCGATTTGTTTCGGAATGTTTGGCGCTGGTTTTATGGGGAAGGGGCTCGCCAACCAGGTCATAAACTACATGCCCGGTATGCGTCTCACCGCAATTTGCAACAGGACAGTGGCGGCCGCAATAGAAACCTATATCGCGTGCGGCGTTTCGAGAAGTGATATCGTTGTCGCGACTACCCTCGGAGCGCTGGAGGACGCGGTAGCCCAGGGCAGGTATGTCGTCACGGATGACCCTGAGCTACTTTGCCAGTCCGGGCATATCGAAGCGCTGGTTGAGGCTACGGGGCATGTGGAGTACGGTGCCAGGGTCTGCATGATGGCGATTGAGCACCGGAAGCACATGGTGTTGATGAATGCCGAGCTGGATGGCACTGTCGGGCCTATTTTAAAAGCGTATGCCGATCGGGCCGGTGTCATTATTACCGGCTGTGACGGCGATCAGCCGGGGGTCGAAATCAACCTGTACCGTTTCGTTAAGAGCATTGGTTTAAAGCCGCTCCTTTGCGGGAATATCAAAGGGCTGCAGGACCGCTACCGCAATCCGACGACGCAGGCCGGGTTTGCCAAAGAGTGGGGGCAAACGGCTCATATGGTGACGAGTTTTGCAGACGGCACAAAAATATCGTTTGAACAGGCGATTGTCGCCAATGCGACCGGCATGCAGGTTGCCCAGCGGGGCATGATCGGGCTGGAATATAAAGGCCATGTGGACGATATGGTCAATATGTACGATCTCGAACAGATGCGGGCACTGGGTGGTATCGTTGAGTATGTCGTGGGCGGCCAGCCGAGTCCGGGTGTGTATGTGTATGCAGAAGCCCGGGACGACCTGCAGAAGCACTACCTGAAGTATGGCAAGCTGGGTGATGGGCCGGTGTACAGTTTCTATGTTCCCTATCATTTGACGATTTACGAGGTGCCGTTATCTGTTGCGCGTGTGGTACTGTTTAACGATGTCGTCATCGCGCCGCTCGGCGCCCCGGTCGTTGACGTTGTAGCGACGGCCAAGATTGACCTCAAAGCGGGGCAAACACTGGATGGACTCGGCTGGTACATGACCTATGGACAATGCGAGAATTACGCTGTCGTACGCCGGGAAAATTTGCTGCCGATGGGTCTGGTGGAAGGGTGTCGACTGAAGCGCGATATCCCGAAAGACCAGGTGTTGACCTATGCGGATGTCATGCTGCCGGAAAACAGCCTCTCACACAGACTGCGTGCGGAACAGGATGCCCGATTTCCTCCTGCCGCTGACCAGTTTACATCGTAACTGTTCAGCTTATATCGTATATCGTAACCGTTCAGCTCAAGTCGTCACTGCTCAGCTAAATCGTAACGGGTCAGGTTCCGTCCGGATTTGTGCAGGGCAGGCGAGGAATGTGAATCTACGCGAGTGAATACGCCGCGCCTCCTGCGCATCGCCCTCCGGGCCGCCTTGTCAGGTGTGCAAACCTGTTCCGACAGGTTTTAGATCATTTTCAACACAGCCTCATGTGTAGCAAGAGGAGCAGATCGGGACGTGAGCTGATTGGTTGCAACTTGTCATCAGAACCCGGAGGCCGGGTCAGGTTTATGGGTTTCTGCGAATTTTAATTAACCGGATCTTTATTATGAAAACAGCGGAAGATGTGATTTCTGCCGATTTGCAATACATGTGCGACAACCTGCAAACGGAATTTGGACAGATGGCCGGCAAACGGCTTCTGATCGTGGGCGGGGCCGGATTTCTGGGCTATTACCTGGTCCAGTCGGTGTTGCACTGGAATAAAATGGGGGTCGGTGAACCCATTAATCTCACCGTCTTCGACAACTATATGCGCGGCGTGCCAGATTGGCTGACTGCGCTGCGACACGATTCCCAGCTAACCTTGCGCACGCATGATATTACGGACCCGCTGCCGGAGGATATGGGCGATTTTCAGTTTATTATCCATGCGGCCTCTATTGCCTCGCCGATTTTCTATCGCAAGAACCCCATTGAAACGATGGATGCCAACGTTAATGGTTTACGCTACCTGTTGGAATATTGCAAACGCCAAAAAGCCAGAGGCCAGCCGGTAGAGGGGTTTTTGTTTTACTCCACCAGCGAGATCTACGGTGATCCCGCACCGGAACATATTCCAACGCCGGAGACCTACCGTGGCAATGTTTCCTGTACCGGTCCGCGGGCCTGTTACGATGAATCCAAACGCTATGGTGAGACGCTGTGCGTCAATTTTGCGGAACAGTATGGCCTTCCAATTAAAATTGCCCGCCCGTTCAATAATTACGGCCCTGGCTTAAAAATCACAGACCGGCGCGTTCTGCCTGATTTCGCACGCGATATATTTGCACGACGGGATATCGTTATGCTGTCAGATGGCGCGCCAACCCGAACGTTTTGCTACGTCGCAGACGCTATTGTGGGCTATTACAAGGTGCTGACACTGGGGCAGCCGGGTGAGGCCTACAATATTGGTATCGAGAAACCCGAAATATCCATGGCTGAGCTCGCCGACCGGGTAGTTGCTCTGGGACGGCAGTTATTTGGCTATGATGGAAAGGTGGTTCGCAGGGACAGCGAGGATAAGGCGTACCTGGTGGACAACCCGAACCGTCGGTGTCCCATAATAACGAAGGCACGAAACAAGCTTGGCTATGACCCAGGAATCTCCGTGGATGAGGGGCTTAAGCGTACATTGCTCTGGTATCAGAATAACCAGGTGGCGGAGGATTCCTAGAGTGAAAGTATCAGTCATTGGAACGGGCTACGTCGGCCTGGTATCCGGCGTCTGCCTGGCAGCGAAAGGGCACGAAGTAATTTGTGTGGATGTGGACGCATCCAAAGTCGAGAAGATCAATCAGGGCATTCCACCGATTTATGAAGACGGACTGGAGGCGCTGCTAAAACAGAATATCGGCTCCCGGATCTTTGCCAGTACTGATTTGAAACAGGCTGTGCTGGATTCCGAGCTGTCGCTGATTGCGGTGGGTACACCGTTTGATGGTCAGGAGATTGACCTGAAATATATTCGGCGGGTAGCCGGGCAAATCGGTGCGGTGTTGAAGGAAAAGGACTCGTATCATGTGGTAGTGGTAAAGAGCACGGTGGTGCCGGGAACGACGGAGGAGGTCGTGCTACCCATACTCGAACAAACATCCGGCAAACGTGCCGGAGCGGATTTCGGCGTGGGTATGAACCCGGAGTTTCTCAAGGAAGGGGAAGCCATTGCTGATTTTATGTATCCGGACCGGATTGTACTGGGGGGTATTGATCAGCGCAGCATTGAGGTACAGAGTCGTCTTTACGGTATGTTCGAAAAGGTCGACAAGGTGCATACCGATCCCCGGACGGCGGAAATGATCAAATATACGGCCAACTCCCTGTTGGCTACGCTCATTTCGTTTTCAAATGAAATAGCCAACCTGTGCGCGGAGGTTGGCGTAGACTCGGTAGAGGTTATGCGTGGTGTTCGTCTTGATAAGCGGTTTACGCCCATTCAGGAATGCGGCACGCGCGTGGTGCCAACCATCATGTCCTACCTGGCGGCTGGCTGTGGATTTGGCGGAAGCTGCTTTCCGAAGGATGTGAAAGCGCTGGTGTCCTATGGGCGCCAGAAGGGGAATGAAATGTCGCTGCTGGAATCCGTGATCACCGTGAATCGCGACCAGCCGAAGCGGATGCTGGAAATGCTGAAGAGCCGTTTTCCAGTGCTGGAAGGCTTGCGGGTTACCGTTCTGGGAATGGCGTTCAAGCCGGGTACCGATGATATACGTGAGTCGCCCTCCCTGCCCGTTACCGAGGTCTTGCTGAAGGAACGTGCGTTAGTGACCGCATACGACCCTGTCGCCCGTCGCGAGGCCGAGTTGGTTTTCGAGGCAGGTGTACGGTTTTGCGACGATCTGTCCGAGGCCATCCGCGACGCTCAGGCGGTTTTGATTATGACCCGCTGGCCCGAGTTTTTAAGATTGCCGGATTTACTGGCGGATCGCGAGCATCAACCGGTCGTGATTGACGGGCGACGCATGCTGGACCGGGACAGTATTGTTCATTACGAGGGGATCGGATTGCGATCCGCGGCGGTATCCATGGCGTAAGCCCGCCGCGGGTTGTTTCCACACAAAGGCTTGCAGGCACCGGCTGAATAGCCTTGAATGGTATTGCGCGCCCGCCACAGCGGCTCGCGCAAATGCCATCATCTGCCTGTGCGGTGCGTGCGGGTAATGGATCATTGCTAACACAGCCGGCAGTGAAGAGAGGCACAGTCCGGCTGTATCTGACGGTGGTGAGTTATGGATTTTGACAGCATAGTCATCGGCGCGGGTGTCGTGGGTCTGGCGGTTGCGCGCCACCTGGCTTTGTCCGGACGGGAGGTGCTGGTGCTGGAGCGGCACCGGCTGGTTGGACAGGAAATCAGCACCCGTAATAGCGAAGTCATACATGCGGGTATCTATTACCCGGCGGGCAGTCTTAAGGCCAGACTGTGCGTAAAAGGCCGCAATATGCTATATCAGTATTGCGCCAGTCGTAATGTCGCCCATCAAAGGGTCGGAAAACTGATAGTGGCGGCGGATGCGACTCAGGCCATAGCCCTGGAGGCGATCTATCGCAAGGGGCAGGAGAACGGGGTAAGCGACCTGCAGTATCTGGCGCAGGACGAACTGCAGCAGATGGAGCCGCATCTGCAGGCGGAGCGGGCGATTTGGTCCCCCTCAACCGGCATTATAAGCTGCCATGAGTTAATGCTGGCATTGGAAAGCGACCTGTCTGCCGCGGGTGGAATCCTCGCTCTGGATACACCCATGACGGGTGGCAGGGTCGTAGATGGCGGCTTTGAAGTGATTGCAGGCAGCGATGCCACAGCCGTGTCCTGCCGGGAGCTTATTAATTGTGGCGGCCTGGGCGCGCAAGCGGTCAGTCACAGCATTGAGGGCGTGCCCGGCGGCTCGGTTCCGCCGCTATTCCTGTCGCGTGGCTGTTATTTTTCAATGAGCGGTCGGGCACCCTTTCGGCATTTGATCTACCCGCTGCCGAACAACGAAGGCCTGGGTGTGCATCTAACGCTGGACCTTGCCGGCAATGCCCGTTTTGGTCCTGACACTGAATGGGTGAATGCCGTTGACTACACAGTAGACCCAGGGCGCGTCGAGGCGTTTTACAGCTCGATCCGGGCTTACTATCCGGCGTTGAGAACAGAAGCGCTGCAGCCGGATTACGCGGGTATTCGTCCCAAGATTTCGGGACCGGGTCAGCTGGCGGCGGATTTCAGAATTGACGGCACCGCAGCCCACAACGTCAGGGGATTTGTAGGGTTGTATGGTATCGAATCGCCTGGACTGACGGCCTCAATGGCTATCGCAGAGCAGGTGGAACTGTCGTTGGCGTAACCCGATAGCAGGGGTGGCCTTTATTGTTGGCGCTGCTTGTGCATAGCGCCGGTGCACCGGGCTTTTCACTTTCTAATCTTGGTAGGACATTATGAATATTCTCATTACCGGCAATCTTGGCTATATCGGGCCAGCCGTCATACGACAGTTACGCGCTACCTACCCCAATGCGGAATTGGTGGGTATCGATAACGGCTACTTCGCGCACTGTCTGACGGCTGTCGATCGTTTTCCTGACACGCTCCTGTCAAAGCAGCTGTATGGTGACGTCAGGCACATTGATATCGAAGTGCTACAGGGCTTCGATGCTGTCGTGCACCTGGCCGCGATCAGCAATGATCCCATGGGTAACTCTTTCGAAAAAGTCACGGATGAAGTCAATTGTCAGTCAAGCATACGTATTGCCGAGATGGCCAAAGCCGCCGGTGTGAGGAACTTTGTGTTCGCTTCCAGCTGTAGCGTTTACGGCTTTGCTGAAGGCGGCCCGCGGGTGGAGGAGGATACGCTGAACCCGCTGACAGCCTACGCCCGATCAAAAATTGGAACCGAACAGGGGATTGAGCATCTGGCCAGTGACAGGTTTGTTATCACCTGTTTGCGATTTGCGACGGCCTGTGGGTTCAGTGAGCGAACCCGTCTCGACCTGGTGCTGAACGATTTTGTGGCCGGCGCAGTTGCCAGCGGGGAGATCACGATCCTCAGCGATGGCACCCCCTGGCGGCCGCTGATCCATATTGACGACATGGCGTTGGCAATCGATTGGGCGGTGGCTCGCAAACCGGATAACGGCGGCGCTTTTCTGGCGGTGAATGCCGGCAGTGACGACTGGAATTATCAGGTAAAAGATCTGGCCGAAGCCGTGGCTCGCGAAGTGCCGGGAACGCGGGTTTCCATCAACACGGATGCGGTGCCGGATAAGCGATCCTATCAGGTTAACTTCGCAAAATATCGCAAACTCGCTCCTGACCATCAACCGCGGGTCGATCTGGCGGCAGCGGTCAAAGCGCTGAAAGCCGGCTTACAGAAGATGGAGTTTGCCGATCCAAATTTTCGAGAATCCCAGTATATGCGGCTGGTCGTTCTGAAAGGGCATATGGACAGCCAGCGTTTGGATCAGGACCTGTTCTGGAATAACTGAGGAGTCGTCCGGCGATGAAATTTACAGAAACACGATTGCAGGGCGCCTTTGTGGTTGACCTGAAGAAGATGGAAGATGAACGCGGCTTTTTCGCGCGTGCATTCTGTCACAATGAATTTGAACAGCATGGCATGGTGCCGGATGTCGTCCAGGCAAATATGTCGTGGAACCAGGTCAGCGGCACATTGCGGGGAATGCACTATCAGCATCATCCGTACCAGGAAACAAAATTTATTCGGTGTACGCGTGGGGCAATATTCGATGTCATTATTGACTTGCGTAAAGAATCGCCGACGCATGGGCAATGGGTCGGGATAGAGTTGACGGCGGATAATCGATCCGCACTGTTCGTACCCCGGGATTTTGCCCACGGGTTTATCACGCTCACGGACGACACTGAAGTTTTATACCTGGTATCACAAAGCTATCAGCCAGGTTCTGAAGGGGGAATTCGCTGGAATGATCCGCGTTTTGGCATTGAATGGCCGATCGAACCGGTATGCATTTCCGAGAAAGACGCCAACTGGCCCGACTACCAGGGATAAGATCGTATGATCATTGTTGATAAAGCATTGGAAAAACTCGCCGCTGCCGGCAAACCAATTCGGCTGGGCATGATCGGTGCCGGTTTTATGGGTCGTGGCGTAGCCCTTAATATTATTCAGAGTACGCCGGGAATTGACCTGGTCTGTATCGCCAATCGTCATCCCGAAGGTGCCGAACGGGCGTACCGGGAAGCGGGTGTGGAGAACACGGTCACTGTGGACTCGGTGGCAGAACTGGAACATGCTATTGCATCGGGGCGAAAAGCAGTCACGGCCAACGCACTGGCAGTTTGTGAGGCTGATAACGTCGATGTGGTGCTGGAAGTCACCGGTGCCATCGAGTTCGGCGCGGAAGTGGCGCTCAAGGCCATCGCGCATGGCAAGCATTTGCTGCTGATGAACGCCGAACTCGATAGTACGCTGGGTCCGCTGCTCAAGAGGAAAGCCGATCAGGCTGGCGTGGTCTATAGCAATGTGGACGGTGATCAGCCCGGCGTTATTGTCAACCTGTTCCGCTTCGTGAAGGGGATGGGTGTTAAACCGGTATTGTGCGGTAATATCAAAGGGTTGCAGGATCCCTATCGCAACCCGACCACCCAGGAGAGTTTTGCCCGACAGTGGGGTCAAAAGCCGCATATGGTGGCCTCTTTCGCGGATGGCTCGAAAATTTCCTTTGAGCAGGCGATTGTCGCGAATGCCACGGGCATGCGCGTGGCAAAGCGCGGCATGCTCGGCCCTACTGTGCCGCCCAAAACACCCATCGAGGAGACGGTGAATCTCTATCCAATGCAATATCTGACGGAGGGGCCCGGCATTGTCGACTATGTGGTCGGTGCTGTTCCCAATGGCGGTGTATTTGTATTGGGGATGCACGACAATCCGCGCCAGCAGCATTATTTGAACCTGTATAAAGTGGGCGCCGGTCCGTTATATTGTTTTTACAACCCGTACCACCTGTGCCATTTTGAAGTGGGCAATACGGTGGCACGGGCAGCGCTGTTCGGCGATGCGGCGGTTGCGCCGATTGATCGCCCAATGGTTGAGGTGGTAGCCACAGCCAAGACGGATCTTAAAGCGGGTGATACGCTGGATGGTATCGGTTATTACATGACCTATGGCGAAGCGGAAAATGCGGATGTCGTATACCGCGAACGACTGTTGCCAATGGGATTGGCCGAAGGGTGTGTACTGAAGCGGAACGTGCCGAAGGACGCCGCGTTGACTTACGATGATGTTGATCTGCCGGCGGGACGGTTGTGTGATCAGCTTCGATGCGAGCAGGATAAATGGTTTTATCCGGGGTAAGTTCCGGATTCTTGACTTTCGTCACGCTGATGAAGGGCATGGTTCTCGTGCCCAATAATGACCAATCGCTATTTCTTTAATTAGACGGTTTTTCTATCCACTAACGATTGCTGACGGATTCCGCCAGATGGTACGGTCTACTGGCTGACTTTTGAACAACAATAATTTTTTAAGGCAGCACAAAATAACAGGACGATTCCCGGAATTCGATACGCGTAAGCGGACAGCGGCGTTTTTATAGCCATGTCGCCGGTGTTGTCCGGATTTCCACGTCATACTGACGGGGCATCAGTGAGTGGTTCGCATTATGCATCGCGCCTGTCAGTGATTGGGGTAACAGCAAATAACGAAATGAATCCGCGACAAAACCCGATGAATTTCGGGAACTTGAGTCGGGGCGGAAATCGGGCTCAGATTTTGTCCTTCGCCGGTCCATCAAACATTTCAATTTGAATGCAGGAAGTACATTCCGCAGACCCCAGGTTCACAATCTTCAATAAGAGGAAGCGGGTATGCGAGATATAATTTTCTTTCAGGCAACGGGCCGTTCCGGTACGCAATGGTTCGCGAAACAGTTACAGGACGTCTATAACGATCTGGCAGTTGTTACCCACGAGCCCATTCAATATGCTTATTTCCCGAAGCGTTATCTGCGCAGATACGATACCCGGTCATTTAAAGAAATGTGCAATATTCCCCAGGTTCGGGATCACCTCGCCTGGATTGACGAGGTGGCGACTGAAAAGTGCTATATCGAAGTGGGGTTTCCGAGCTATGCCGCAATTCCCGCATTACAGGAAAGGTACGGTGACCGCCTGAAGCTGGTACATCTGGTGCGTAACCCGGTGATGAATGCCATGTCACAGGTAACGCATGGCTGGTACGACCCGGTAAAACGGCCGGATCTTTCGGGGACGGTCTTGCCGACGCCGGAAGACAGCGTCGTCCAGGCTTATTATGAATCCCGATGGGCCGGCATGACGCAGTTGGAAAAGTGCCTGTTTTTCTGGAGCGAGTTTCATCTGCATGCACTGGAACTACACGAGCGATTTCCGTCGATGGGATACCATCATGTGCGGTTTGAGGACATTTTTGGCTCCAGCAGGGCATCTAAAGCGCTCCAGCAGCTGGTCGGGTTTCTTGGATTGCCCTGGCGTGAGGAATTGCTCGGAAAACTCAATGAATCGGAAGATAAATGGCAACGGCGGGTGGCGCATTTGGAGGACTGGCGGGATGTGTATAACCATCCGCAGACTTTGGCACTGGCCATGCGGTTCGGTTATAACCTGCCTATGTTATCGGAGCGGGAACTGAAATCCCGCTATTTGAAAACAGTGTCACTGACGCAGAGAATCAGCCGACGGGTGAAAAGCCACTTTGCCAGTTTGCATTGAATCTTTGTGTCGTCCATGGCCCGCGGCCTGCTGACAGGAATATGTAACTATTCCGTGCGTGGCATCAATGTCCAGCGTGCCTCCCGAGCCGTATGGTGCAAGGCAACATCTCAGGATTTGCGGGGACGAAAAAGAGGGGCCGAAGCCCCCCTTGCAAGTGGCAGCCGGGGCTGCCGTTCGGAG
>CAYSTJ010000036.1:0-45464 GCA_964434105.1 uncultured Cellvibrionaceae bacterium
GTTGATGCGAACGTACTGATATTTGCCCGGATCAAGGAGGAGCTCAGGGATGGGGCACCACCACAGACTGCCATCAGCAGGGGGTTCGACCGGGCGTTTACCACCATTCTGGATGCCAACCTGACGACCCTGATTGTTGCATTCATTCTATTTGCCATTGGAACCGGCCCAATCAAGGGCTTCGCGGTGACCTTGTCCCTCGGCATTCTGACCTCGATGTTCACGGCAATTATCGGTACCCGGGCCGTTATCAATGTGATCTATGGTGGTCGCAGAACTTCCAAACTCTGGATATAAAACAGCAGGCGTTATTATGAGCGAGCTAAAAATTTATAATTTTATGAAGATGCGCTTTATAACGGCGGCGTTTTCAATCACCCTGATCGTTGTGTCTCTGGTATCTTTGGGCGTGCGCGGGCTGAACTTTGGTCTGGACTTTACCGGTGGCACCCTGGTGGAGTTGCAATACAGTGAACCGCCCCGCCTGGAGGATGTACGCCAGACGCTGGCCAGCGCCGGTTATGAGAATGCCTCGGTGGTGAATTTTGGATCGGATCGGGAATTACTGGTTCGCCTGAAAACCGATAACTCGGATGTGCAGGAGGCAGATATCAGCAACATCGGCGAACAGATTACCGTGTTGCTTAGCGACGCCACTGAGGCCGCTGTCAGCTTGCAACGCAGCGAAATTCTGGGATCCCAGGTGGGCGAGGAGCTGGCCAACAACGGTGGCCTCGGGCTGTTGACTGCACTGGCCGTGGTGTTTATCTACATTGCCCTGCGTTTCCAGTTCAAGTTTTCGGTCTGTGCTGTGACCGCCCTGATTCACGATGTGATTATCACGCTTGGGATATTTTCGCTGTTCCAGCTGGAGTTTGACCTGACAGTACTGGCGGCTGTACTGGCGGTAATCGGCTATTCCCTGAACGATACCATTGTGGTGGCTGACCGGATTCGGGAAAACTTTCGCATTATGCGCAGCGATTCCATACTTGAAATCATCAATACGTCACTATCCCAGACCATCGGCCGAACGGTGATTACATCGGCGACAACCATTCTGGTGCTGCTGGCACTGTTTTTTGTTGGCGGTGACCTGATTCACAACTTTTCGCTGGCCTTGCTCCTGGGTGTAACGATCGGTACCTATTCCTCCATGTATGTTGCCGCCACTGTGCTGGTGTGGATGAATATTTCGAAAGAAGATCTGATGCCACCAGTCAAGGAAGGGTCTGAGCTGGACGAGATTCCCTAGGGTTTGTTGGCGTTTCGAGATAACTCTTTATAGGTCAGTGGGTTGGATCAAAACGTTAACAGGCGCTAGCCACTGATCGTTGGGAAAAGGGCCGGCAGGCCCTTTTTTGTTGAGGTGCAAGACCCTAGGATTTCGATTCGATATCCAGGTTGCGGATGCGCTCGAGAATCTGCTGTATATCCACTTCGGGACCCAGCAGGACATCGTCCGCGCACGCGTCCAGGCGTTTGGCGTCGTCGGGGGATTCGCTGCCGCTGATATTGGCAAACAGATTTTCAATTTCGATGGAAAGGTTTTTGTTGAAGTCGCGAAATGCCATGCCGGTTACTCCCTGGTTGTATAATCAGCGGCCCATGCGTCAGCTCGGTCCCCACGCAGGGTATGTTTGCCTGAAGTATAGACAGCCAGCATCGGCCGCTCGAGTCATCGGGGAGCTAATGCAAAATTAATCTAGATAGGCAGTCATTGATTCCTGCGACGTTTTCATCTGCCTTACGGGCTGAATTTTACCCGTGGGGCTGTGTTGGCGAGACGTCACTACCGGTAAATAGCCCATTATGAAACGAATCAGAAAGTTCTTTGCCTCCGGTCTTGAAACCGAACTGCAGGAGATGCGCACGGCGCTGGCACGGCACCAGCGTATCTTCCGGGGCAGTCACGGGTACGGTTACTTCGATTGGGATCTGAACGCGAAGCGTATGGACTGGAGTGGCGGCTACTGGCGCTATCTCGGCTATACCGATGACGATGTCGACTATATCTCGGTGATGAGCAATTACTATGATTATGTGCACCCGGACGATGTCAGTCGGGTGCAGGCGGCTGTCAAGGTTATCATCGGCAAACCGGGGCCGGCGGAAGTGACCTACCGGGTGCGCCGCAAGAAGGGCGGTTATATCTGGACGGAATTACGCGCGGATTCGGTGCGGGACGAGAAAGGCTGGGTGCATTACGTCAGCGGCATCGCGTTTGATGTGACCAAGCAGAAGCAGACCGAACAGGCGCTGCTCATCAGCGAAGCCCGGCATGCGCGGATCATCCAGTCCTCCAATGATGGTATCTGGGAGTGGGCGGCAGAGCATGGTGGTTTTCATTTTTCGAACCGCTGTTGGGAGCATCTGGGGTATTCCGAATCGGACCGCGAGTCCAATCAGGGAATAGACCGGGTGCAGTCCTGGCGTCGCCGTATGCATCCGGAAGACGGGGAGGAGTTTGATCGGGCAATGGCGGCACACGTGCGTGGTGAAGCGCCCTTCGATGTGGAATACCGTATCCGGGGCAAGGATGGCGAGTGGCGCTGGATTCGGGCACGCGGCCAGATGGCATTCAGCGAGGGGGGTGAGCCAATACGGATGTCGGGCACCAATATGGATATTACCCAATTGAAACTGGCGGAAGAACGGGTGCTGAAAGCCAAGGAAGCCGCGGAAAAAGCCAATAGAGCCAAGTCGGAGTTTCTGTCCAGTATGAGTCATGAGTTGCGTACACCGCTCAATGCCATACTCGGTTTTGCCCAGTTGATCGAAATGGGTGGTGACCTGTCGGTCGACCAGCGCGATAACGTCGGCGAAATACGCAGGGCAGGCGCGCATTTACTGCAGCTGATCGGCGATGTGCTGGATCTGGCAAAAATCGAGTCGGGCCGCATCAATCTGACCTCTGAGATCATCACGCCCGTCTCGTTAATCCAGGAGTGTCTGGCGCTGGTAAAAACGCAGGCCGAGGATCGCGGGATACAGTTGCGATTGCAGACAAATGGGCTGGCCAGCCACACCGTTTGTGCGGATCGCATGCGGCTTAAGCAGATTCTGCTGAATCTGATCGGCAATGCCATCAAATACAACCGGGCGCAGGGATCGGTGACGGTAGAGTGTGCCCGTGAAGCCGACGCCTATTTCCGGATTATCGTTCGAGATACAGGCCGCGGGATACCAGTGGAGCGCCAGAGCGAGATGTTCCAGCCGTTTAACCGGCTCGGCGCCGAACTGGGCAGTATCGAAGGCAGCGGTGTGGGGCTGGTTATTACCCGCCAGTTGGTAACCCATCTGGGCGGACGGATTGATTTCCACAGCCGCGAGGGGGAGGGCAGCGAATTCTGGGTGGATATCCCGATCGCATCGGCCAGTGTTCAGGCCACCAGCCATAAGCAGGAGGCCCCGCTTGCGGATCCCTCGCGATTTACGGATTTACAGGTACAGGCGACCAAACGCATTCTCTATGTCGAGGATAATATTTCCAATCAGCGTCTGGTGAGCCAGTTACTGCGGCAGTATCCGCAGCTGGAAGTCGAACTCGCCATTGACGCGCTGCGGGGGCTGTTTCTGGCGCGTACGCGCAAGCCGGATCTTATTCTTATGGATATTAACCTGCCGGGCATGAACGGGTTTGAAGCGCTGGAGGTGCTCAAGTCCGACCCGAGTACGCAGCAGATACCGGTCGTTGCGCTGTCTGCCAATGCCTTGCGACACGATGTGGAAAAGGGCAATCAGGCGGGGTTCGTCTGTTACCTGACCAAGCCGATCGACCTGGAACAGCTGTTGCGAACGATCAACGGGATTCTCGGTGACACAAACACAGACCCAGACACAGACCCAGACACAGACCCAGATACTGACACTGATGTCGGTACTGATGCCGATCTGAGCGTGTCGCCAGATTTCGCCGGGGCGAGCAGTTCAGTCAAGTAAATGTGGGTTGCCGGTGCGTTGACGCCCGAACCTGGCGTGCTGTCACGGTTAGGCTCACGCCCCGGGCGGGGCGAGAGTGAGGATGCTCGAATCAGAGTTTGCCCATGTGCTTTTCTACAATCTGCATCAGCGGCTTGAAGAGCTTGGGTGAGGCGCAGACCAGATTGCCGTCTTTCAGATAGTCGGCCCCGCCTTTGAAATCCGCCAGCATGCCCCCCGCTTCCTTGACCAGCAGAACGCCTGCGGCCATATCCCAGGGTTTGAGGTTTAGCTCCCAGAAACCGTCAAAACGGCCGGCAGCAACATAGGCGAGGTCCAGCGCAGCGGAGCCCGCCCGTCGCACGCCTGAGGATTGCCCGGCGATTTCCCGCAGGCAGGCCAGATACTCGTCGATATGTTCCAGCGCATAGCCATTGAACGGAATGCCGGTGCCGATAAGCGCACCTTCCATTGACTGGCGCCCACTGACCCTGATACGACGGCCATTGAGCGTGGCGCCACGGCCGCGGCTGGCAGTGTACTCTTCGCGTTTTACCGGATCCAGAATCACACCGTGTTGCGGCTGCCCCTTGAACAGGCAGGCAATCGACACCGAAAACTGGGGGATACCATGCAGGAAGTTGGTGGTGCCGTCCAGCGGGTCGATAACCCATTGATAGTCGCTGTCGGGATTGCCGCTCTGCCCGGATTCCTCACCCAAAAAACCGTGTTCCGGATAGGCTTTCTTGAGCTGGTAGATAATTTCCTGCTCGGATTTGCGGTCAACTTCGCTGACATAGTCATTACGGCCTTTTTGCTCAACGGCGATGATATCCAGTCGTTCAAAGGAGCGTTCTATAAATTCGCCGGCTTTACGGGCAGCGCGTAGCGCTATATTAATCATCGGTTCCATGGGATTCTCGGACAGCTGGAAAGGGGGATTTTGGAGGGGCGGCAGTATAGCAGCCGGGAGCGGGATTCGGCCACCTTGCCGACACATTGAGGGAGCAACATCGGGCGGGAATCTGCTAAACTGCGCGCCTTTTTCCGGCCTGGCTTCTGGCAGCGGGCAATACAAAGGGTGTCAGCATGCTGGCTGAGTTTAAAAACATACGCATCGTACTGGTCAATACCACCCACCCGGGTAACATCGGGGCGGCCGCACGGGCGATTAAAAATATGGGATTGAGCCGGCTGGTGCTGGTGGATCCGAAGGAATTTCCGTCGCAGCGGGCCGTGTGGCGGGCTGCCAGCGCGCTGGATGTCCTGGATAACGTGCAGGTGGTCCCGACGTTGGACGATGCCATCGCCGATTGTGCACTGGTTATCGGTACCAGTGCCCGCGGCCGTCGCATCCCGTGGCCGCTAGTAACGCCGCGCGAGTGTGGTGACCGTAGCTGGGCTGAGGCACAGCAGCATCAGGTGGCGATTGTTTTCGGTCGGGAAGACCGCGGCCTCACGAATGAAGAGCTGCACAAGTGCCAACTGCATGTCCATATCCCGGCCAATCCTGATTATTCGTCGTTGAACCTGGCCGCCGCGGTTCAGGTCGTCACTTATGAAATTCGCATGTCGGCCCTGACGGCAGCAGAAGGTCGTCCGGTGCATTTTGATGAGTGGGACATGCCGCCCGCCGAGCATAAAGACGTGGAGATGTATTACACCCATCTGCAGGAAACACTGGAAAAGCTCGGCTTTTTGCCGCCGGATAATCCGCGGCAGACCATGACCCGATTGCGTAGACTGTATGGGCGCGCGCGCCTGGATACCATGGAGCTGGGGATACTGCGCGGTATGCTGACATCCATCCAGAATCAGATCTATCACTCGGGAAACCGCATCGCGGAGCTCGAAAAAACCCGGACAGATCCATCGCTGCCAATAACCGACTAATTCACTCGGTTATTTACTTGACTAAAATAGTCGGGTATTGAATAATTCGTCAACGTCTGCTGAGGAAAATGTATGCGACTGACAACGAAGGGCCGCTATGCGGTGACGGCGATGCTGGATCTCGCACTGAACAGCGACAGGGGGCCGGTAAGCCTGGCGGATATATCCGCACGGCAGGAGATTTCGTTGTCCTATCTCGAACAGTTGTTCGCCAAGTTGCGCCAGAACAATCTGGTAAGCAGTGTACGCGGCCCGGGTGGGGGTTATCTGTTGAAGAGGCCCATCGCCGAAGTATTCGTGGCGGAGATAATCGACGCGGTGAATGAGTCGGTCGACACAACCAATTGTAATGGCGCCGGTAATTGCCAGCAGGGTGAAGTCTGTCTTACGCACCATTTGTGGACTGACCTGAGCGCCCAGATTCACAGCTTTTTAAGTGGCATCAGCCTGGCGGATCTGGTCGCCCGACGCGACGTGCAATCGGTGGCGGATCGTCAGAAAGGTCGGGGGCGGGACGCGGTCGCCAATCCCGACAGGATCTCGCTGACCAGCCTGAACTGACGCGCGTTCGCCGTTGGGCCGGCGTGTCCGTACCCTTACGCCTGCTGTATTGGAGTTTCAGAATGCCAACACCTATCTACCTGGATTATGCGGCAACGACGCCGGTTGATCCGGCCGTTGCCGAGGTCATGATCCAGTGTCTGACACGCGACGGCACCTTTGCCAATGCGGCATCCCGCTCCCACATATACGGGTGGCAGGCTGAAGAACGTGTTGAAGATGCCCGCGCCCTGGTCGCCGACGTACTGAATGCCGATCCGCGGGAAATTGTCTGGACCAGCGGTGCGACGGAGTCCAACAACCTGGCGATCAAAGGGCTGCTGGCCGCCCATGCCGGTCGCCCGTGTCACATTGTGACCTCGCTTATCGAACACAAGGCGGTCCTTGATCCCTGCGGCTTTCTGGAAAGTCAGGGTGTCAGGGTCACGCGTCTGCAACCGGACCGGGATGGGGTTATTCACCCTGCGCAGGTACAGGACGCGCTGTGCCCCGATACAGTACTGGTCAGTTTGATGCATGTGAACAACGAACTGGGCGTGGTGACTGACATCGGCGCCATCGGTGCAATCTGTCGGCAGCGGGGTGTCGTTTTTCATGTGGATGCGGCGCAAAGTGCGGGCAAGCTGGCGATAGATGTGCGGGCGTTGCAGGTGGATTTGCTGTCGCTGTCTGCACACAAGATCTACGGACCCAAAGGGGCAGGCGCGCTGTTTGTCCGGCGGGCGCCCGAGCTGCGCATTGAGAGCCAGATCCACGGCGGTGGACATGAGCGCGGCATGCGCTCGGGTACCCTGGCCACCCATCAGATAGTCGGGCTGGGTGAGGCATTGCGATTGGCTGAAGCCACCCGTACAGGCGAGCAGGCGAAAATAGTCGCGCTACGCGAGCGGTTTTGGGCAGGTATCGAACCACTGGGCGGTATCGGAATCAACGGCACGTTGCAGGCACATATAGCAGGTATTCTCAACGTCAGTTTCGATGGTGTTGACGGCGAGAAATTACTGTTGCATATGCGGCAGCTGGCAGTATCCAGCGGGTCCGCATGTACATCTGCCAGTCTGGAGCCGTCCTATGTGCTGAAGGCAACAGGGCTGGAAGATCATTTGGCGCATGCGTCCGTACGCTTCAGCTTTGGACGCTACACCACGCAGGACGAAGTAGACCAGGCGGTTGACGTTGTCCGCGAAACGGTTACCCGTCTGCGTCAGAATTCGGCGAGAACCGCGACGGTGTAGCGCACCGGAATCGGGACATTGCCAGCAAATACAATCGAGGTTGAATGCTATGACTCAACAATCCATAGACCGGCTGATCAAAAAAGAGTACGCCGCCGGTTTTATTACACAGATTGATTCCGATACCCTGGCGCCAGGGCTGGACGAGTCGGTAATCGCCTTTATATCCCGCAAGAAGAACGAGCCGCAATGGATGCTTGACTGGCGCCTCAAGGCATACCGGGCCTGGCTTGACATGCGCGAGCCCGAGTGGGCGCATGTCAGCTATCCCAAAATCGACTTCAATGATATCTCCTATTTTTCGGCCCCCAAGAGCATGGCCGACCGGCCGCAGAGTCTCGACGAGGTCGATCCCCAACTGCTGGAAACCTATGCCAAGCTGGGCATTCCCCTGCACGAACAGGCCATGCTGGCCGGCGTTGCCGTTGATGCGGTATTTGATTCCGTGTCGGTTGCGACCACCTTTCGTGAAAACCTGAAAGAAGCCGGTGTGATTTTCTGTTCCATATCGGAAGCCGTGCGGGACTACCCGGAGTTGATCCAGCGCTATCTGGGTAGTGTGGTTCCGCAAAAAGACAACTATTATGCGGCCCTGAACAGTGCGGTATTCAGCGATGGTTCGTTTGTCTATATTCCGAAGGGCGTTCGCTGCCCCATGGAACTCTCCACCTATTTCCGTATTAACGAATCCAAAACCGGCCAGTTTGAACGGACGCTGATTATTGCCGACGAGGGCAGTCACGTCAGTTATCTGGAAGGTTGCACCGCACCCATGCGCGATGAAAATCAGTTGCATGCTGCTGTGGTGGAGCTGGTAGCCCTGGATAACGCAACCATTAAATATTCCACCGTGCAGAACTGGTATCCCGGTGATGAGAACGGGCGGGGCGGTATTTACAACTTCGTGACCAAGCGCGCGGTGGCCCATACCAACGCCCACGTCTCCTGGACCCAGGTCGAAACCGGGTCGGCGATCACCTGGAAATACCCCAGCTGCATCTTGAAAGGTGACAATAGTATCGGCGAATTTTACTCGGTGGCGCTGACCAATAACTTTCAGCAGGCGGATACCGGAACCAAGATGATCCACCTGGGCAAAAATACTCGCTCCACCATTATCTCCAAGGGGATCTCGGCCGGGCGCAGTTCCAATGCCTATCGCGGTCTGGTGCGCATGAATCCCGGAGCGGAAGGTGCGCGCAACTATACCCAGTGTGATTCGCTGTTAATTGGCGACCAGTGTGCTGCGCACACGTTTCCCTATATCGAAAGTAAACAGCCCAGTGCGGTCATCGAGCACGAGGCAACGACTTCCAAGGTCAGTGACGATCAATTGTACCTGTGTCGCCAACGCGGTATAGACGCGGAAAAAGCGGTATCAATGATCGTTAATGGCTTTTGCAAGGAAGTCTTTAAAGAGCTGCCCATGGAGTTTGCGGTAGAAGCCGGCAAGCTGTTGGAAGTCAGTCTGGAGGGTTCCGTCGGCTGATTCCGGCCGGCGGTATTGGAGAATTTAAACATGTTATCAGTAAAAAATCTGCACGCCACAATCGACGAAAAATCCATTTTGAACGGGCTGGACCTGACGGTTAAACCCGGCGAGATTCACGCCATTATGGGGCCAAATGGATCGGGCAAGAGCACCACAGGCCATGTGTTGGCCGGGCGCGACGGTTACGAAGTCACGGAAGGTACTGTCAGCTTTCAGGGGCAGGATCTGCTCGCGCTGGCCGCCGAGGAGCGTGCACGCGCCGGGCTTTTTCTGGCATTTCAATACCCGGTTGAAATTCCCGGCGTCAGTAATATGGAGTTTCTGAAAGCCTCACTCGATGCCATCATGACCTACCGCCGTGAGCCGCTTATGGACGCGGTCAGTTTTATGAAGAAGGCGCGCGAAGTGTGCGCCAAAGTCAACCTGGATCAGGCGTTTCTCAAGCGCGGTGTTAACGAAGGTTTCTCCGGCGGCGAGAAAAAACGTAATGAGATTATGCAGATGATGCTGCTGGAACCTGGTTTGGCGATACTCGACGAAACGGATTCCGGGCTCGACATTGACGCGTTGCAGATGGTAGCGAGTGGCGTCAATGCGCTGCGCAGTGCCGATCGTTCGTTCATTCTGATTACCCATTACCAACGCCTTCTGGAATTTATTGTGCCGGACTATGTACACGTGCTGTCAGGTGGGCGCATTGTGCGATCCGGCGACAGGTCGCTGGCGCTGGAACTGGAGGAGAAAGGGTATGGCTGGTTGCAGGGTGAGGTAGCCTGATGCCTGTACACGACATCGATCCGGGGCTGCCACAGTCCGGGACTCAGCCCGCCTGGATGCAGGAAGTGAATCGCCTGGGAGCGGCCCAGTGGCGTGCTTCGCTCTGGCCTGATCGCAAAACAGAGCACTGGAAATATACCAGTCTGCGCGCGGTTGAGCAGGGTGAGTTTTTCAGTAATGGCTGTGAACCGCCTGCACCCGTCAGCGACGCGTCGCACAGTGATCTGGCGGGGCTTTACACTCTGCCAGCAGCCAATACCCTGCAGGTTGTGTTCGTTAACGGCCATTTTGCGACAACCCTGTCGAGCGGCGCCGATGCCTTGCCGGACGGCGTCAGTCTGACCCGCTTCGCGCAGGCTGACGCTGCACAGTCCGCCGTTATCCGTCAGCACCTCAATACAGTGGTGGATACCGACAAACACATGTTCGCTGCATTGAACAATCAGTGCTTGCAGGATGGCGTTTTGTTGCACGTAAAGCAGCGCACCCGAGTTGACCTGCCGGTGCAGATCGTCTGGTTAACGACGTCAACAACGACGCCGTTTCACGTGGCGCAGCGTCTTCTCGTGGTTCTGGAAGCGCAGTCCGAGGCGACCGTCATAGAGCAGTTTGTCAGCGAGCCCTGGGTACAGCGCAATTTCACCCACGGTGTAAGCGAACTGATTATAAACGACGCGGCCCGGCTGCATCATTACCGGTTACATCTGGAGCAGGAGACTGCCCTGCATGTGGGGGGCGTGCATGCCGCGCTGGAACGCGACGCCGAGTTGAACAGTTTTCACCTCGCCACCGGCGGTACGCTGAAACGCATTGACGTGGTGGTGAACTATCGTGGCGAAAACGGCCAGTGTGCCCTGAATGGGGTTTATCTGCCGCGTAACGATCAACATATCGATTACCATACCAGTATTGAGCACCGCGTACCCCACTGCACGACGCGGGAGATATTTCGCGGCATTATTGCTGACCAGGCACGCGCAGTATTCAATGGCCGTATCCATATCCATCCCCGGGCACAAAAAACCCTGGCGCAACTGAGCAACAAGAATCTGTTGACCAGCAACCGGGCGGAAGTAGACACAAAGCCGGAACTGGAGATTTACGCAGACGATGTCCAGTGCGCGCACGGCGCGACTGTTGCGCAGCTCGATGCCGATGCGCTGTATTATTTTCTTACGCGCGGTATTGCCGAAGAGGAAGCCCGGGTGATGTTGAGTTTTGGTTTTATCAACGAACTGATCAACATGATAGAGCACAGGGTTGTGGCTGATTATCTGAAGCCAGTGCTGGCCGGGTATTTCGCCCGCGATCCGAATCTGATGAGGCATATCGCGCAATGACCGAAACCGTGGCAGAAAGCAACACGCTGGATATTGAAGCAATAAGGGCTGATTTCCCGATTCTGCAACAGCAAATAAACGGGGCACCGCTGGTTTATCTGGATAATGCAGCGACGACGCAAAAGCCCCGCGCAGTCATTGATGCCATCAGCGATTACTACCTTAAGGACAATGCCAATGTGCATCGGGCGGCGCATGCCCTGAGTGGCCGGGCGACCACAGCGTTCGAGGATGCACGCCGCAAAGTATCGACCTTTATCAACAGCCCTGCGCCACAGCAGGTAATCTGGACGCGTGGCACCACCGAGGCGATCAATCTGGTTGCCTGCAGCTGGGCTGCGAACGTGTTGAAAAAGGGCGACCGCATTCTGATTCCCACGCTCGAGCATCATTCCAATATTGTGCCGTGGCAGATGGCTGCCGCAGCTACCGGCGCGCAAATCGTACCATTGCAGTTAACTGCGAACGGCGATATCGATTGGGACGCATTCGAAAACCTGCTGGATGAGCGGGTAAAACTGGTAGCGGTGAACCATGTGTCCAATGCACTGGGTACTGTCAACCCGGTGAAGGAGATCGTGCGCTGCGCCCATCGGGTCGGCGCGAAGGTGCTGGTGGACGGGGCGCAAGCCATGGCGCATATGGCGGTCGATGTACAGGATATCGGTTGCGACTTTTATGCGTTTTCCGGGCACAAGATGTTTGGCCCGACCGGTATAGGCGTTCTGTGGGGCCGCGAGCCTCTGTTGCAGTCGATGACACCCTGGCAGGGTGGAGGCGAAATGATCGAATCGGTCAGCTTCGCAGGGACAACCTATAACGGGTTGCCCTACAAATTTGAGGCCGGCACACCTGACATCGCCGGCGCTATCGGGCTGGGCGCTGCCATAGATTATCTGGGCGGACTGGATCGCGGCGGGCTGCAGCAGCATGAAAACGCACTGCTCGCCAGCTGTATTGAGCAGGGCGAGACATTCGGGCTGCAACGTATCGGTGCACCAACCCGATGTGCTGGTGTCTATAGTTTTTTGCTGCCGGGCACCCACCCCAGTGACGTGGGCATGTTGCTGGATCAGCAGGGGGTAGCTGTGCGTACCGGGCACCACTGCGCGCAGCCACTGATGGATGCGTGGCAGTTGCCAGGCACCGCCCGGGCGTCCTTCAGTATCTATAATACGCAGGATGACGTAGAGCGATTGTTTCAGGCGCTCGCGACGGTTAAACGTTTTTTACTATAGGGCTATTTGCCATGATCGTTCAAAGCTTTGAAATCGATGTCGAGAAAATCGCCGGATCGATTACGGTAACCGAAGCCGCCGCGCAACATTTTCAGCGGCAAATACACAAGACGGGTCGAAAAGCCGTGCGATTGAGCCTCAAGGAAAGCGGCTGCACAGGCTTCAAGTACGTATTGGATGAAGTTGATGAAGGCAATCCGGAAGATTGCCTTAAAGCGCTCGAGAACGGCGTACAACTCTATCTCGATCCCAAAAGTATCGCCGCCTTACAGGGGCTTGAAATTGATTATCGGCAGGAAGGGCTGAACCGGAACCTGGTGATGAACAACCCCAACGTCAAGGACGCCTGTGGATGTGGTGAAAGCTTCAGTTTTTGACACCCCCTATGCATGGAGAGCCGACGATAAACCTGTATTGCAAGAAGTGATTTATGTCTGAACAGCGAATGGTGGCAACACACCGCGAATGCCCGGCCCGACTGGTTCCGGTGGGCGACCATGTAACCATTCCCGCGGGCGTGTTTGTGACTATTACACAGGCATTGGGCGGGAATTATACGGTTGTTTATCAAGGCAACATGCTGCGGGTGGATGGCACCGATGCGGATGCGCTGGGCCTTGAAAAATACGAACTGAAATTTGATGATCCAGGCGATGGCAGGATACACGAAGAGCAGGTATGGCAGGCACTCGAATCAGTTTACGACCCTGAAATACCCGTGAACCTTCGCAGTCTGGGACTGATTTACCGCGTCGCAATTGACCAGCAGTCAGCTAAAGTATTGATTGATATGACGTTGACGGCACCCGGGTGTGGTATGGGCCCGGTTCTGGTCGGCGACGTCGAGTACCGTGTAAAACTGGTTCCGAATGTCGCGGACGTCGAGGTGAACCTGGTCTTTGATCCCCCGTGGCATCGCGACATGATGTCTGAAGAAGCCCAGCTGGAAACCGGCATGTTCTATTGATCCCGGTGATCTTCGATCAGAAACACGACGTCCGAAACCACAACGGAAACCCTATGACAGTCACCTCTCCCTTCGGCTCCAGCATCCGTGCTGACGATATTATTGATGCGCTCGGTTTTTTCGACACATGGGAAGAGCGCTACAAGTACATTATCGATCTGGGCAAGGAGTTACCGCCCATGGCACCGGAAAAAAAAGACGAGCAGCACCTGGTGCGCGGATGTCAGAGTCAGGTCTGGATCGATGTTGCGCGAGACGGTGATCGCTGGTGGTTTTTCGCGGACAGCGACGCGTTCATTGTGAAAGGGTTGTTGGGGGTAGTGCTGGCGGCCTATAACGGTAAAACCACGAATGAAGTCCGCAGTTTTGATATCGAAAGCTACTTTTCCAGCCTGGGGCTGCTAAGCCATTTGAGCCCTACGCGAGGCAACGGTTTGCGTGCCATGGTTAAGCGTATCCAGCAAATGGTGGACTAGCTGGCAAATCAACCCTGAGTTATCCCATTTTCCTGATTCTGGAGCAGAGGTTTACCGCCGGGGCGGGTTTGCGCGTATAATTGCGCCATTTAAACCCGGGTCCGTCTTGTCGTTGAAGCGCTGGATGTGGCTATCTTTCACCATCAAGGAGACATCAATGGCTGTAGAACGCACTTTATCGATTATCAAGCCAGACGCCGTTGCAAAAAACGTTATCGGCAAGATAGTCAACCGCTTCGAAGAAGCCGGTCTGCAGATCGCAGGCATGAAATTATTGCAACTCAGTCTGGAACAGGCAGAAGGTTTTTATGCCGAACATAAAGGGCGGCCGTTTTTTCCGGCACTGGTAGAATTTATGACGTCCGGCCCGGTTGTTGTGCAGGTGTTGCAGGGTGAGAACGCCATTGCGCGTAACCGGGAACTGATGGGTGCAACCAACCCTGCCGACGCTGAGAAGGGCACGATTCGGGCGGATTTTGCCCGGAGCATTGATGCCAACGCGGTTCATGGTTCGGATTCTCCGACATCCGCCGCGCGGGAAATTGCCTACTTTTTTGAAGCCGGCGAGTTGTGTGACCGCCAGTAAACTGACAGTGACAGTATAAATCTATGTTATCTCCACAAGCGTCAATGCAGGAACCGGGGCAGAATAAAGTGAACCTGCTGGGTATGACCCAGCAGAAACTTGAGCTGTTTTTCGAAAGCCTCGGCGAGAAGCGTTTTCGCGCCACCCAGGTGCTGAAATGGATACACCAGCTGGGGGTGACGGATTTCTCAGCGATGACAAATATCAGCAAGGGGCTGCGGGACCGACTGGCTGATATTGCTGAAATAAAGTTGCCCGAGATCATCCAGCAATGGGATTCAGCCGACGGCACCCGCAAATTTCTGATCCGTGTGGCGGGCGATAACGCCGTCGAAACCGTTTTTATTCCCGACGGTGACCGGGGAACCCTGTGCGTGTCATCCCAGGCAGGCTGTTCGCTTGACTGCAGCTTTTGCGCCACCGGCAAGCAGGGGTTTAACCGCGATCTGACTGCCGCCGAGATTATCGGCCAGGTCTGGCTGGCCGCGGACTCATTTGGTCAGCTTCGGGACGGCGGGACACGCAGAGTTACCAATGTTGTGTTTATGGGGATGGGCGAACCCCTGATGAACTTTGATAATGTGGTCGACAGTATCCATCTGATGATGCACGACAACTGTTACGGGCTGTCCAAGCGGCGGGTGACACTGAGCACATCCGGCGTTGTACCTGCGCTGGACCGCCTGGGTCAGCATACTGACGTGTCGCTGGCGATCTCGCTGCATGCCCCCAACGATGCGCTGCGCAACGAACTGGTACCCATCAATAAAAAATACCCGATTGCCGTGCTGCTCGACTCCGCCAAACGTTACATTCAGGGATTGCCCGACACCCATCGGAAGATCACCATAGAATACACGCTTATCGATCAGGTTAACGACCGCGAGGCACATGCGCGGGAGTTGGCCGTTCTGCTGAAAGATGTACCTGTTAAAATCAATTTGATTCCATTTAACCCGTTCTCTCTGTCAAACTATAAAAAAGTCAGTAACCAGGCGCTCCGCCGATTTCAGAAAGTATTAATGGATGCAGGCTATACTACCACTGTGCGGACGACACGCGGCGACGACATAGCTGCCGCCTGTGGGCAGTTGGCGGGTCAGGTCAATGACCGAACGCGCCGCAGTAGTCGACATCTGGCCGCGGCAAATCAGTTACCGGCAGAGCGGGTGGATATCGTCAGAATTGTGCCGGGCTTATCATAAAAAGCAATTAATCCGGGCTGTTCGATGAAGTTTCGACGGACATGGCCCGGTATTGCCTGCAGATTGCGGGAGGATTGCTATGTTTAGTTCAATGGGCGAGAAATTCGCTGCCGCCAAAATGATCTGGCGCAACCCTTGACACCTGAAATCATTGAATTGACCAGAACGCCAGGAGCGAAAGCATGTTGATACGAAACCTCCGGATGATCGGCATTGTATGTAGCCTATTGCTACTCAGCAGCTGCGTCAAGACGACCAACCAGCGTCTGGTCGATCCGGAATCGGCCCACGACAAGCGTGTGGAACTTGGCATGCAGTATCTGGGCATTGATAAACGTGATAACGCCCGCCGGCAGTTTTCCAAGGCGCTGGAATACAAAAAGAACTCGGCGGAAGCATGGCATGGTATCGGGCTGGTTCATGAAGCCAACGGGGAGACCGAGCCAGCTGGCAAGGCATTTCAGCGAGCGCTGCGTCTAGCCGACAAACGCAATCGGACGCCGATCGCGGTTTCTTACGGCAAGTACCTGATGAGTCAGCAGGAGGCAGACAAGGCCTGCCCCTATTTTGAAGAGGCAGGCGCGGATTTCGACTATCCCCAACGCTCGGAGGCATTGTATTTTCTGGGAAAATGCGCCGCAATTACCGGAGACGTCGGACGGGTGAAATCGGCCTATGAGCATGCGCTCAACCTCAACGACCGGTATACCGCACCAATGATCGATCTGGCAGAAATTTATTTCAACGAAGGTGAATACAGCCGGTCCAAACGTATGTTGGATCGGTTTTTGGCACTTTCGACGCCCACCGCGCAGAGTCTGTGGTTAAGTATTCGCATTGAGCGGGTGTTTGGCAATCGGGACAGGGAGGCCAGCAGTGCCATGGCTCTGCGGAATCTTTTTCCTTACTCGAAGGAATACCTTGAATACAAACAGCTTAACCAGCAGTAACGCACAGGCTTGCCCATGTCACCCACGGAATCCGAACCAATATTGTCAGCCCAGCAGCCGGGCCTCGGGTTGCGTCAGGCCCGGGAGGCGGCTGGCATCAGCCTTGCCGAGGTGGCTGATCAGACACTGATCGCGCTCTACCGGCTGAAGGCCCTGGAACGTGACGACTATGACGCGGCAGGCGGAGCCACTTATGTCAAGGGGTACGTGAGGGCTTACGCGCGCATGCTGAAACTGGACCCCACAGAGACTGTGCGCCTGTTTGAGCGGCAGCTGGAACCGGCGGCCCGGCCGGCACCCGAGGAGCCGACCGGGCGTCCTCCCGACGATCCGAAACTGAACCATCCCGCGGATCCGGTCAATTTTATCAGGCAGTATAAACGCGGCGTGATCGGCATCGGCGTGCTGGTACTGACGGCGGTGCTGCTTCTGATTTTCGGTGGTGATGACAACCCGCCGGGAGAGCGTGCAGCGCCGCCGGCCATGCATGGAGATCCGGCGGCTCCGATACCGTCCGAACGCCGTCCCCAGGGGCCAACTGTGCCCGATACAGAACCACAACAACCGCAACCTGCGGTACCGCGTGACCCGGAGGACGCGGGCCGCGGTAATGCGAGACTGGCAGACGATGACCCGCTGCCAAATGCCGCCGGCGCAGCGGCGCCTGCTCCGAATTCCCCAACGGTCCGCCCCGATACATCAATCTCTTCTCAATCTGCATTATCTGCCCCATCAGTTCCAGCGTCACAAGCTGCCACAAACACCACCAGAACCCTCGAATTCCACTTCACCGATGCCTGTTGGCTGGAAGTAGTCGATGCCAATGGGGAACGTATCATTGCCCGGGAGGCACAATCAGGGGATAATCTGCGCCTTTCCGGTTCCGCCCCGTTCAATGTCGTGCTGGGTAATGCGCCAGCGGCCTCAATTGCGATTGATGGAGAGCCGGTGGTTTTTAAACCCCGCGCCTCGACCAACGTCATGCGATTGAACCTGGGTGGCGATAGCTAGAACACAACGAGTCCATTATGCATTTTGAATCTCCTATCAAGCGTCGGCAGTCACGTCAGATTATGGTCGGTAATGTTGCGGTAGGTGGCGACGCTCCCATCAGTGTGCAAAGCATGACCAATACGGAGACGACGGACGTAGCGGCCACCGTCGGCCAGATACAGCGGTTGCAGGCGGCGGGTGCGGATATCGTTCGCGTCTCGGTACCGTCAATGGACGCCGCCGAGGCGTTCGGCGCCATCCGTCAGCAGGTGAGTGTGCCCCTGGTGGCTGACATCCATTTTGACTATCGGATAGCGTTGCGGGTAGCGGACCTGGGCGTCGATTGTCTGCGCATCAATCCGGGAAATATCGGTCGTGAAAAGCGCATTCAGGCCGTCGTCGACAAGGCGAGAGACCTCAACATCCCCATCCGGATTGGCGTCAATGCCGGGTCACTGGAGAAAGACCTTCAAAAAAAGTACGGCGAACCGACGCCCGATGCGCTGGTGGAATCCGCTCTGCGCCACGTCACGATACTGGATGATCTTGATTTCCAAAACTTCAAGGTTAGTGTAAAAGCGTCCGATGTTTTTATGGCTGTAGCCGCTTACCGGAAACTGGCGCAGCAAATTGACCAGCCGTTGCATTTGGGTATAACCGAGGCCGGCGGCCTGCGCTCCGGAACAGTCAAATCCGCTGTGGGACTGGGTATGCTGCTGATGGATGGCATCGGGGATACGCTGCGGGTATCGTTGGCCGCAGACCCGGTCGAAGAAGTCAAAGTAGGCTGGGATATCCTGAAAAGCCTGAAACTGCGTGCGAAAGGCATAAACTTTATCGCCTGTCCCAGCTGTTCAAGACAGAATTTTGATGTCATAAAAACCATGAACGAACTGGAGGTGCGGCTGGAGGATATCACCACGCCACTGGATGTTGCCGTGATAGGTTGTGTGGTCAATGGCCCGGGCGAAGCGAGAGAGGCCGATGTCGGTCTGGCTGGCGGAACGCCGCGGAACCTGATTTATGTAGATGGTCAGCCAAGTGATAAATTCGACAACGAGAATCTGGTTGATGATCTGGAGCGATTGATTCGTGCCCGGGTGCAGGCCAAAGCAGAGCAGGAAAAGAACCTGATCGTCAAAACACTGTAAAGTCCACGCTGATCATAATCCCTGACAGCCTATCCGGTGCGAAGCAGTGGCTTTGGGCCGGATCTGGTGCTTGTGCAGGAAGAATACCGAATAGAGATAACCACATTGAAGAAGATAGAGTCCCTCAAGGGCATGAATGACCTATTGCCTGATGAATCCGCTGTTTGGCAATATTTGGAAACCGTTATCGCCCAGACTGCGGCGCGCTATGGGTATCAGGAGATTCGATTCCCGATTCTCGAACAAACCGAGCTATTCACCCGGTCGATCGGCGAAGTAACCGATATTGTTGAAAAGGAAATGTATACCTTTGCCGACCGGAACGGGTTGAGCATCACTCTGCGCCCGGAAGGTACGGCCAGCTGTGTGCGGGCGTGCGAGCAGAATGGCCTGCTGTATAACCAGACTCAAAAAGTCTGGTATATCGGCCCCATGTTCCGCTATGAGCGACCCCAGAAGGGCCGATTACGTCAATTCCACCAGGTCGGGCTGGAGGCGTTTGGCATGCCCGGGCCGGATGTAGACGCGGAGCTTCTTGTTCTTTGCGCGAGATTGTGGAAGGAACTCGGCGTCGCTGACGCGGTCACCCTTCAGATCAACTGCATGGGTGACAGTGCAGCGCGGTCAAGATACCGCGAGGCACTGGTGAGCTACCTGCGACCCCAGCGCGACAATCTGGATGCGGACAGTATACGGCGGCTGGAAACCAACCCCTTGCGAATACTGGATTCAAAAGACGCGGGCACGCAACAGATCCTGAAGGACGCGCCGGCACTGAAAGATTACCTGACGCCAGAGTCGAACCAGCATTTTGAGCGGCTGCAGAAGTTGCTGCAGATTGCCGGGGTGGCGTTCGAGATCAATCCCCGTCTGGTGCGGGGACTCGACTATTACAGCAACACGGTTTTCGAATGGGTGACGGACCGGCTCGGCGCCCAGGGGACTGTTTGTGCAGGGGGCCGTTACGACGGGCTGGTCGAACAGCTTGGCGGTCGTGCAACGCCTGCCATTGGTTGTGGCATGGGACTGGAGCGTCTGGTGTTGCTGCTGCGGGAGATGAATGCATTGTCCGGGCAGCTGAAAGCGGCGGTGGACGTCTATTTCGTGGCGGTCGGTGATGTGCTGGAGCACGTCTTCGGTTTATCTGAGGCGTTGCGGGATCATCTGCCGGCGCTGCGATTGATGACCAACCTGGGCGGTGGCAGTTTAAAGAATCAGTTGAAAAAAGCCGACCGAAGTGGTGCGAAAGTAGCGATCATAGTGGGTGAAGATGAAATGCAGAAAGGGCAGGTGTCGATCAAGCCATTGCGCAGTGGAGAACCACAGGTTCTGGTGTCAGCCGACAGCCTGATGGCAAAAGTTGCCGGCATGTTGGGTCAGGCCGGAGTCAGTCAGCACAATGCAACATCGAAAGAATAAAAGTCACTATTCAGCTCGTGCCGTAACGGTTCAGATTGCGTCCGGATTTGTTCAGAGCAAGGCGAAAACATGAGTTTACTCGTGTCAATACGCCGTGCATCCTGCGCTTCGCCCTCCGGGCCGCCTGGCCAGGTGTTCAAACCTGTTCCCGACAGCTTTGTGAGTATTTTAACGCGGCTATGGGCAAATCGGGGCGTGAGCTGAATAGTTGCAAAATAAAAAGTTAACAGGAGAAAGCAAGTGTCCGTACATTTAACCGAAGAAGAACAGATTGAGGCGCTCAAGCGCTGGTGGAAGGCCTATGGTGTAACCACCGTTGTTGCTGTCGCAATTGCGGCCACTGGTTTTTTTGGCTGGAATCAATACAAATCGCATCTGGCAGAAAAGGCAAGCGAAGGTTCGGTCCGGTATCAGCAATTTCTACTGGAAGTCGAGAAACTGGAAGAGGACCCGGAGTCAGAGTCGGCCCAGGTCCGCATGCAAGCCCTGGGTTCCGACCTGATGAACGACTACAGCGGCACCCTGTATGCCGATTTTGTGCGCCTGCACAACGCCCGGCAGGCGGTAAACCAGGGCGATCTTGCGCGCGCGCGAACCCTGCTGGAGGAAGTCGGCAACAAAAGCGCGGACGAATCAATAAAGCAGCTGGCACAATTGCGCCTTGCGCGCGTCATGGTGGCTCAGGGTGAGATCGAGCCCGCGCTGTCAATTCTGCAGCGCGTGCCGTCGGATGCCTATGCGGCGATGTATGCCGAGGCGCGTGGCGACGTTCTGTTTATGCAAAACCGTCTGGCAGAGGCGCGCACGGCTTACGAGTCCGCGCTGCAGGCAATGCAGGACCCTGTATCCATTCAGCGCAATCTGGTGCAGATGAAAATTGACAATACCCTCACTGCGGCGGATGCCGAATCGGGTCAATCGCCAGAGCCTGCGGGAGTGGACGCTGAAAATCCAGATGAATCTGAAGTATCGGGAGAAGCTTGATGCGAATGCTGTGCCGCATAGCGATTGTTTGCTCGGCTTTGTTGCTGGCAACGGCCTGCAGTCCTGTAAAAAAGGAACTCAAACCCGTAAAGCTTGAAAAGCTGGAGCCATCCTATAGTTTCAAGCGGGAATGGAGTAAAAAGGTAGGGAGCGGCAGGGACGAGCGCTATGTACGCCTGCAACCGTACATTGAGAACGGTGTGGTCTATACCGTTGATCCAAAAGGCCGGGTCACCGCACTCGATGCCGCGAATGGAAACCTGCTCTGGCAAACCGAGCTGGCCGCGGAAGTGAGCGGCGGCGTAGGCAATGGCGGCGAACTTGTACTGGTCGGTGGCTTGCAGGGCGAGGTTTATGCGCTGGATAAATCGGAAGGCAGAGTGTTATGGCAGTCCAGGGTCAGTAGCGAAATCCTGGCCGCGCCCGAGTCCAACGGCAAGGTGGTCGTGACGCCGGCGATTGATGGGCGGGTATTTGCTTTCGATGCTGCCGACGGTGCACAAATCTGGTCATATGACCATCCGACACCGGTCCTGAGCCTGCGCTCAAACGCGTCGCCACTTATGGTGGGCAACGCCGCATATCTCGGTTTTGACAATGGCCAGCTCCTGCGATTTGACAGCAGCAACGGGCATTTGCGCTGGAGTGCGCGAGTGGGACAGCCACAGGGGAAAACCGAGATTGAGCGGCTTGTGGATGTCGATACCACGCCCATCGCGATCGGCCCGTTGATCTATACAGCGAGTGTTAACGGTCGCCTGGTGGCGGTCAATCCGTCGAACGGTCGTATTACCTGGGCTCAGGAGCTTTCTACACACCATAATATTGGCCATTTAAATGGTAATATTGCCGTCACGACGGATAATGGTCATGTGAAACTGTTCGACGCCAGAGCGGGAACCGAACTGTGGCAGAATGAAAAACTGCACAGGCGGGAAACGGGCGCACCGGTGGTGATGGAAGAGATGGTGCTGGTGACCGATCACGAGGGCTATCTGCACGGTTTGAGCATCGATAGTGGTGAGCTGGTCGCACGCCGCAAGCTGGGGTCGCGTGCCAGTGCTCAACCGTTGGTCGCTGAAGGCGTAATTTATATTTACGACGATAATGGCAGACTGGCAGCCTACTCACTGAAACCAGAGAAACCCGGGCGCGGCACACGGGCGCCAGACGGGCATGACGATTAGCTGGTTGCCGGGACTTTACTGCAACACCCGGGCACGGACGCCCAAAAGCCCACATTACGTCAGCAATGACAACATAAAGAATGAAACCTATGATTCCAGTTATTGCTCTGGTTGGGCGCCCCAATGTGGGAAAGTCGACCCTGTTTAACCGCCTTACACGCACCCGGGATGCACTGGTTGCGGATTTCGCCGGCCTGACGCGAGACCGCAAGTATGGCGAAGCCCGCCATGAAGAGCGCCGTTTCATTGTTATTGATACCGGCGGCCTGAGTGGCGATGAAGAGGGCATTGACAGCGTCATGGCGGATCAGTCACGCCAGGCCATTGAAGAAGCGGCAATTGTGCTGTTGATTGTTGATTGTCGCGAAGGCGTCACGGCAGCGGATCAGCAGATTGCGGCTTTTTTGCGCTCAAGAAACAAGAATGTCGTACTGGTGGCCAACAAGGTCGACGGCTTGAACCCCGATTTGGCGACGGCGCCATTCTTTGAGCTGGGCTTGGGAGATGTTCACGGAATCGCGGCGGCCCATGGGCGCGGGGTTAATGCCATGATGGACCGTCTGTGCGAAATGTTGCCGCTGCCGGCGACCGAAACGTTAGACGTGCCGCCCGAAAAGGGCATCAGGATAGCCGTCGTCGGTCGCCCCAATGTGGGTAAATCAACGCTGGTAAACCGGCTGCTTGGTGAAGAGCGGGTTGTGGTTTTCGATGCTCCGGGAACAACCCGGGACAGCATTTATATTCATTATGAAAGGCATGGTGTACCCTATACCATCATCGATACCGCCGGTGTTCGACGCCGCAAGAACATTACCCTGGCGGTGGAAAAATTTTCTATCGTGAAGACGTTGCAGGCCATTGACGATGCCAATGTGGTGATCCTTCTGATGGATGCCAGCGAAGGCATCGTTGATCAGGATCTTCACATGATGGGACAGGTGATCGATTCCGGCAGAGCGCTGGTCGTCGCGCTGAATAAATGGGATGGTCTCGAATCGGACCACAAATCCTACCTTAAAACCGAAATCGAACGGCGTCTCCGGTTTGTTGATTTCGCAGATCTGCATTTTATTTCTGCCAAACATGGCACCGGCGTCGGCCTTCTGTACCAGTCAATCGACAGGGCATTTAAAGCAGCAACCGAAAAGTTTTCGACCAATTTTCTCACCCGGGTCCTGCAGCATGCGGTTGAAACCCATCAGCCACCGCTGGTCCGCGGAAACCGGATCAAGTTAAGATATGCGCATCCCGGCGGTCACAACCCGCCGATTATCGTTATCCACGGCAACCAGACTGACGACATACCACAGCATTATGTGCGTTACCTGGAAAAGACATTCCGTAAAGCACTTGATTTGCACGGCACACCGATTCGGATAGAATTCAAGACGGGAGACAACCCCTTCGCCGGGCGCAAGAACAAGCTGACGGATCGACAGATTCAGAAAAAGCGCAGACTTATGCGATTTGTAAAGAAAAAGAACTAGAATCTGTTAGCATTTAGCGCTAACTCATTGAAATAAAAAGAATTTCAGGGGTTTGGTCAAAGCCGTGAATTCCTTGTAAATCAATTGGTTAGATTCAGGCGCCAACAGGCCCCAGGTGTTAGACACGGGAATTTTTTATGATAAGCCGATTAGTGGTTCTCAGCTTTTTTATGATCTGTCCGCTGGCATGGGCCGGTGGCGTATTGGATCGCGCAACACTGGAGCGCTATTTTGACGTGTCTCCGAAACTGGAAGCCGAAATCAACAGGCTTCCGGATTTATCCGAGGCGCATATCCAGACATTGTCACTGGAAGATGGCGGAAAGCAGCTGATCAAATACCTGTCGGCCTCGAAGGGATACAAGGGCCTTGACAAAATTGCCAAAGAGGGCGGCTTTAAATCATTGCAGGGATACGTCACCGTCACCTACACACTTATACCTTCGCTCTATCTGGTGCAAAAGGAACTATACCCGGATTCACCATCGGTAATGGAACAGCGGCAGACGCTGGAGCGGCAGAAGCAGGAATTGATGAAGCAGGGCGCCTCCCGGGAGCTGGTTGACAGGGCGATGGAAACGTTTGAAGCAGAAATTGCGCGGCAGGAAGAAATTGAACGTGCAGCTATAGGCATTGATACAGCCGACGTCAAGGTGGTGAAGGAAAATCTTGACTGGGTAATCGACAAAATGTCCACGGAGGACGATCAGGCAGCGTCGAAAGACGCAGATAAAGGTGGCGTCTGAATGTCTGTCGCAGTATCTCCAAGCGGTGCCGCAGTTGATTCCGGCAGGTCGATACAGTTGCACGACGAATGGCTGCGCCACTTACAGGATGAATTCGAAAAGCCCTACATGCTGGCACTTAAACAGTTTTTAAGCCAGGAGAAATCCGCAGGGAAAATCATATATCCCGCGGGTAAATGGATTTTCAATGCATTGAATATGACGCCGTTCGAATCCGTGAAAGTTGTGATCCTCGGGCAGGACCCCTATCACGGCCCCGGGCAGGCCCACGGCCTGAGCTTTTCCGTTCTGCCGGGCGTTCGGCCTCCGCCGTCGCTCCAGAATATCTTTAAGGAGCTCAAACAGGATCTGGGCTTACCCGTCCCGATGAATGGTTGTCTTGAAAGTTGGGCAAAGCAGGGCGTACTGCTGTTGAATGCCACACTTACCGTCGAGCAGGGACGAGCGGGGTCGCATCAGGGTAAAGGTTGGGAAAAATTCACCGATCACGTGATTGAATCGCTGAACCAGCATCGGGAAGGGCTTGTCTTCATGCTCTGGGGAAGCTATGCCCAGCGTAAAGGTGCAATTATCGACGATAGCCGGCACCTGATTTTGAAATCGCCTCATCCATCCCCCCTTTCCGCGCACCGGGGCTTTTTGGGAAGCCGACATTTTTCGAGTGCCAACCACTGGCTGGAGTCCCGAAATCTGTCTCCCATAGACTGGGCGGTTCCCAATAGTTAACATCGCAGTGCCCGCTATCGGGCGCGGCCGCCTTGGCTATTGTCTCGCGCCCGGCAGAGAAAACCAGGCACTGTCACATCATCGCTGATTGACGTCGCCAGCTGGATTACTGCTATACTGTTTGTCCGTACATGCCCGCCGGTAAAATCGCATCCGGCGTGCGGCACAGGACTCCGGACAGCGTTTGCATGACACTAATAATTGGAATTGATCCAGGCTCGCGGCGGACCGGCTATGGCATTATTTGCCAGCTGCCAGGAGGGCCGCAATATATTGCCAGCGGCGTAATCCGGATGGCAGACCCGATGACTCTGCCAGAACGACTCAAGACTATTTTCGAGTCGCTGGGTCAGCTTATTCAGACCTATAATCCCGATGAAATGGCAATCGAACAGGTATTCATGGCCAAGAACGCGGGGTCGGCCCTGAAGCTTGGTCAGGCCCGGGGGGCCGCGATTGTTGCCGCTGTCAGCCAGGGCCTGCCGGTTGCCGAATATGAAGCGCGCAAGGTCAAGCAGTCCGTTGTCGGCACCGGGGCCGCAGACAAGCATCAGGTTCAGCATATGGTAAAAGCACTATTAGGCCTGTCGCAAACGCCACAGGAAGACGCCGCAGACGCCCTGGCAATCGCGCTTTGCCACGCCAGCACCCAACGACACCTTATCCGGCTCGCCGGTGTACGCCAGTTTCGCAAGGGGAGATATCTTTGATTGGACGGCTAAAAGGAACCTTGATTGAAAAATCTCCCCCTCACCTGATGGTGGATGTACAGGGTGTTGGTTACGAAGTTCAGGCTCCCATGTCTACTTTTTATGCCCTGGCCGATGCGAATGGCGAGGTCTGCCTGTATACGCACCTTGCCATCAGCGAGACGAGCCACCAACTGTATGGATTCGGTTCCAGATCGGACCGGTCGCTGTTCCGGCAGCTCATTCGAATAAATGGCGTGGGCCCGAAAATGGCACTGGGCATTATGTCCGGTATGGAGCCAGGCGACTTTGTCCGGGCCATTACCGAAGGCAATTTGAACGCACTGATCAAGCTTCCCGGTGTCGGTCGAAAAACGGCTGAAAGGTTGCTTATCGAGTTGCGCGATCGTCTGCAGGAATGGCAGTCCGCTGGTGATCAAGCCGGTGACGCTCCCGGGCAGACAGCCCACATTCAGGTAGCGTCGGTTAACGTGGCACAAGCTGAAGCCGAAAGCGCGTTGATCGCACTGGGCTACAGGCCGGCTGAAGCCAGCAAGGCTATCCGCGCGGTGCTGGATCGGCATGACGTACAGCGAAGTGAAGAACTGATACGGTTGGCATTACGCAGTATGCTGCCATGAAGAACCCGCATTGCGTTGTTAGGACTTTGAATGATTGAACCAGACAACCTGACTTCTGACCGGATAATCGACCCCGCCGTCAAACCGGTTGAGGAACAGCAGGATCGCGCCATTCGCCCAAAATGCCTGAGGGACTATACCGGTCAGCCGGTGGTGCGCGAGCAAATGGAAATATTCATTCACGCCGCGCGCAATCGACGTGAACCGCTGGACCATACGCTGGTATTTGGTCCGCCAGGGCTCGGTAAAACGACACTGGCGAACATAATCGCGGCCGAGATGGGTGTCAATCTGAAGACAACATCGGGTCCAGTCCTGGAGAAGGCCGGCGATCTTGCCGCCTTGATGACGAACCTGGAGCCGGGCGACGTACTCTTTATTGACGAGATTCATCGTCTGAGTCCCGTAGTCGAAGAAGTTCTCTATCCCGCCATGGAAGATTACCAGCTGGATATCATGATTGGCGAGGGTCCGGCAGCGCGCTCAATCAAGCTTGATCTTCCGCCCTTTACGCTGGTCGGCGCCACCACCCGGGCGGGCCTGCTCACGTCGCCGCTGCGGGATCGCTTCGGTATTGTCCAGCGCCTTGAGTTTTACAGTGTGGCCGATCTGACGCACATTGTTATGCGATCGGCCCGCTTGCTGAATGTTTTGCTGGATGAGCGGGGTGCGTCCGAAATTGCGTGTCGTTCCCGCGGGACACCCCGCATAGCCAATCGGTTATTGCGACGGGTACGGGACTATGCCGAAGTAAAAGGCGACGGCTCAATCGGTGCCGATATAGCGACGGCCGCGCTTGATATGCTGAATGTCGATCTGCGTGGCTTCGATCACATGGATCGAAGATTGCTGCTCGCCCTGATTGAAAAATTTGGCGGCGGACCCGTCGGGGTTGACAGCCTCGCGGCGGCAATCAGTGAAGAGCGCGGGACCATCGAAGATGTTCTGGAACCTTTTCTGATCCAGCAAGGGTATCTTATGCGTACTCCCAGAGGCCGGATGGCCACACAGTTAACCTATGATCATTTCGGGCTTCCGTCTCCGGATCAGACCGCAACCGTTAATGCTACGTTATTTCCATGAGATTAGATCGGCTGGAAGCTTGCAGGCATCGGGGTCGGACTGATATAAGACACAACCAGTTCCAAATGGGAAACAACTTGTACTTCCGACGCCAATGCGTTGATTTCTCAAACTCCAGGATAATTTTCGGCTATGCAGCAAAATGAACCTCTATCCATATTACATCTGATCTCCGAAGCGAGCTTACTGGTTCAACTGGTCATGGCCCTCCTGGTTCTGGCATCGGTTGTGTCGTGGATGATGATTGTGCAGCGGGGGCTTTATCAATCAAAAGCCCGTCGCGAATTCAACAATTTCGAAAAGAAATTCTGGTCCGGCGGTGATTTGACCCAGCTATACCGGCAGGGCAACAGCAAGGCCACCGAAAGTACGGTGGAAGGCATAGAAAGCATTTTCAGGGCGGGGTTTAAAGAGTTTTCCCGTTTGAGGCAGCAGGCGAATACCGATAAAGACGCGATCATGGAAGGGACGCAGCGGGCGATGCGTGTCGCCATGGCACGGGAACAGGAAAAACTGGAAGCGAATTTGCCTTTTTTGGCCAGTGTAGCGTCAGTCAGTCCCTATATCGGTCTGTTCGGCACGGTATGGGGTATCATGAATTCGTTTCGCGGGCTTGCCAACGTGCAGCAGGCGACACTTGCCACGGTGGCGCCGGGGATTTCCGAAGCGCTGGTGGCAACGGCCATGGGATTGTTTGCCGCCATCCCTGCGGTGCTGGCCTATAACCGTTTCGCGGCGCGCGCGGACCTGCTGCTGGCCAATTACCAAACCTTCTCCGAGGAATTTTCCTCGATCCTTCACCGACAGATTCACTCAAGCTAGAGGCAGCAATGGCAACCCCAGGCAAGCGCAAGGCCATGGCCGAAATTAACGTGGTGCCCTATATTGATGTCATGCTGGTACTCCTGGTCGTCTTTATGGTGACGGCACCGATGCTGATGCAGGGTGTCAAAGTAGATTTGCCGCAGGCATCATCGGTTCCCGTTGAGGAAACGGAAGATGAGCCGATTATCGTCTCGGTAAAAGCCGATGGTACCTATTACCTGAACGTTGGAGGGGATCAGGAGCAAACCCGTCCAATCAGTGAGATCATGGATACTGTATCGAAAGTCTTACGGCAAAAGCCGAATACACCCGTTCTGGTTTGGGGCGATACCGCAGTGCCTTATGGTGCAGTCGTATCCCTTATGGCCGATCTTCAGACTGCCGGCGCGTCGTCTGTCGGTCTGGTTACCGATCCGCCGGAGCTATAGTCCCTGATGGAGTCTGTCTGGGATAAATATGCGCTGCCGTTCATGGTCAGTATTACAGTGCACGCGGTGGTCGTAGCGGCTATGCTGGTAGCAATGCCGGATCCAAAACCGAAGACGACAATAAAAAAACCGAGCTACGTTCAGGCCAAATTAATAACACTTGAGGCACAGTCACAAGCACAGCCGGCAAAACCGAAACCCCGGGTTGTTGATCTGACGCGGCAGCGCGAAGAGGAAAGTCGCCAGGCGGCGCAGGAAGCGCAGCAAAGGGCGCAGCAGGCAGCCGAGGAGCGGCAACGGCAGCAGCAACGCGAAAGGCAGGCGGCGGAACAGCAGGCGAAAGCGGCTGCAGAAAAGAAAGCCGCCGCCGAGCGACAGGCGCGGCTTGAAACCGAGCGGCGCGAGCGGGAGGCGTTGGAGCGGGCCGAAGCGGAACGAAAGCAGCGGGAACGGCAAATTCAACAGCAGCAGATATTTGAAGAGGCTCTGCAGGAGGAGGAGGAAGCGCTGGCCGAGGCCGAATATGCTGCGACGGCACAAAGCTACATCAGTGTGATTTCGCAGCGCATTGAACGGAACTGGAGCAGACCACCGTCGGCACGAAACAATATGCAATGCGAGCTGCTGATTAAACTGGTGCCGACCGGACGGGTTATCAGCGTCGATATTGTAAAGAGCAGTGGCAACGACCAATTTGATCGATCCGCGGTGCAGGCCGTCAACAGGTCGGAACAGTTTCCTGAAATCAGAGAGATGAAACCAGAGGTGTTCGAGCGGTATTACCGGGAGTTACGCCTCGTATTTAATCCACAGGACCTAAGACAGTGAAATCAGCCCTAACAGTATTAATCGCCATTATATCCAGTCTGGCCATGCAGGCATATGCAAGCCTGACCATTGAGATTACCCAGGGTGTGGATAATCCCACGCCTATCGCGGTCGTCCCGTTTTCGGGCGCCAGTGGTCTGCCGGAGGACCTTCAGGAAATTGTATCCAATGACCTCAAGCGCAGCGGTCTCTTCGAACCGTTGCCCAAGTCCAATATGTTGTCCATGCCATCGACCGAATCCGAAGTACATTATCGCGACTGGCGGGTTCTTGGGTCGTCCTATCTCGTTATTGGCCAATTGAATGCTGCCAACGGAACGCACAGTTTACAGTTCGAGCTGTACGATGTACTCGCCCAGCGCAAGGTTTTCCAAAAAAAGGTTTCCGGTAGTCAGGCACAGTTGCGAGACCTGGCCCATGCGGTCAGTGACGCGGTTTACGAAAGTATCACAGGCATCAAAGGCGCCTTCGCGACTAAAATTCTGTATATTGAAGATTCCTTGAAGCCTGGATCCGACCGATATCGGCTGATGTATGCCGATGCCGATGGCGCACGGGAGAAAATCCTGTTTAAATCCAGTGAGCCGATTCTGTCACCGACATGGTCGAACGATATGAGCCGCATCGCCTACGTGTCGTTTGAAACCAGTCGACCCGCCGTGTTTGTCCAGAATCTCGCAACCGGTGAGCGTACGCAGGTGACCAATTTCAAGGGGCTAAACGGTGCGCCGTCCTGGTCGCCGGATGATTCCACGCTCGCCCTCGTCCTGTCAAAAGACGGCAACCCCGAAATTTACACTCTGGTATTGGCGACCGGTGCGCTGAACCGCATCACCAATCATTTTTCCATCGATACCGAGCCCAATTGGACAGTTGATGGTAAATCCATCATATTTACCTCCAACCGAGGCGGAAGCCCACAGATCTACCAGGCTAACGTTGCCAACAAAAGAGTTGAACGGGTTACCTTTGAGGGGGATTACAATGCCCGGCCACGCGTCTCACCGGATGGCAGGACGCTGGTGATGATTCATCGTCGGGACGGGATATTTCATATCGCTTCACAGGATCTGAAAACGGGGGATATGAGAATTCTGACCGAGACCGGTCTGGACGAATCGCCAAGCATCGCTCCTAATGGAGCTATGCTATTATATGCGACGAAACACCAGAACAAGGGAGTTCTAGGCGCAGTTTCCATGGATGCCGGTGTGAAGTTTCGACTGCCGTCGAAGCAAGGTGATGTGCGGGAGCCGGCCTGGTCCCCCTTCCCGAAGTAAAATCTAAAAACCAAACTTTTCAGTTGTATCACTCAATAATGCTCATTTGGGAGTAAACAATGTATAAATCTATAAAATCCTTGTTTGTAATCGCAGCTGTAGTTGGCGTGCTCGCTGGCTGTTCCAGTAATCAGGCTGTTGAAGATATCGAAGAGCCGATGGAAACGGATGAAACCGTTGAGATGGGTGGGACAGTGGACCGTGACGACGTTTATATGTCGGATGTCGATCCTCTGGCTGACGTCGATACCGTATTCTACTTCGAATTTGACTCTGCGGTTTTGACCTCAGACGCCCGTCAGGCACTATTGGTGCATGCCGAAGACCTGAAGGCGACATCGCGTTCTGCACGCCTGGAAGGGCACGCAGACGAGCGTGGTAGTCGTGAATACAATATGGCACTGGGCGAGCGTCGGGCCAATGCGGTTCGCGATTTTCTGGTGCTGCAGGGCGTAAGCCGCACACAGCTCGAGACCATCAGCTATGGCGAAGAGCGCCCGGCCGAGCTGGGCAGCAGCGAATTCGCGTGGTCTAAAAATCGTCGCGTGGAAATCAAGTAGTACTAACGGAGCCTAATTCCGATTATGTATAAGTCATTAGCCACCGCCATCGTATTGATGGCGGCTTCCCAGGCCTGCGCGCAGGCACGTATCGTGGAATCCCAGCCGGTAAGCAGCTCGCGCAGCGAAAGCGCTGCAACAACCGACGGGGCCGCTATAGCCATGTCATCCGAATCCGAGTTGTTTTTTCAGGTTCAGGCACTGCAGGAGGAGGTACTGACCCTGCGAGGACTGATAGAACAGCAAGCTTATGAGTTGAGGCGACTGAAGCAGCAAAGAATGGACGATTATGTTGATCTGGACCGTCGCTTAAGTCAGGTATCCGGGGCTCCACCTTCTCGCCGCCCCGCAATTTCCGAGCCGGAATCCGATGTCGTTGCCGATCTCCCGAATTCGCCCGCCCGTTCACCGGCAGAAGAATTGACTGCATATCGCAGCGCGATAGATCTGGTGCTCAAGCAGAAGAAGTTTGATGCGGGTATTGACGCCCTGCAAGCCTATCTTAAAGAATATCCGCGCGGTAATTACACCGCCAATGCACAATACTGGCTTGGACAAATCTATCTGCAAAAAGAAGATTATCCGAATTCCAGACTTTGGTTTTCACGCATGATAGAAGAGTTTCCGTCGCATCAAAAAGTAGATGAAGCCAAGTTCAAGTTAGGCCGGGTTCATGATCAGCTGGGTGACAAAAAGGAAGCGCAGAAGTTGATTAGTGAAGTCGCGAACTCTTCAAATTCACCCGTAGCGAAGATGGCCCAGGAATATCTCAATAACAGTTTATAATTCGTATCCGCCGCACCTTGGCGCGCAAATCGTTTGTTAGGGGCGTCCCGGTGTGTGGCGAGGATGCGCGTGCCGTCTTCTTCTCCCGTTAACTGGTGCGGCCGGACCTGCCCAGCCTTGTATTTGGAAAGCTGTCATTGTAACTTTCGATGATGGAAGTTCCGGGCGGGCTACATGAAGTAGCCCACCGTCTGTTATCTTCATCCGGCCTGCCGCGTTGGCATGCGATCAGCTTGTTTTTTCAGTTCGACTCTTTTACTGTTTCAAATCATTCATGGGGCGCACCGAATGTTTCGCTGTTTACAGTATGAGTTTTTTTGATTCACAGGTATCATTCTCTGGTCTTCGAATTCGGATAAATCAGTATGGAAAATCTGGATAAATTGCTTTACTGGCGTGGTATAGCAGATAGTTACTTCAACTATCGGGGTGAGCGTGTCGAAGTGTCGCCCGAAAACCGGGTGCGACTTGTGAAGGCGATGGGCGTTGATATTGATTGTCCAAAGGTCATCGATGAACACAGTTTCGAGCTGGATGTAGCGCCCTGGATGAACTGGTTGCCGCCGCTACTCATGACCGAAGCTGGGACGCAGACACATTTTCACGTGAATCTCAGTCCCACTGAACTTGACAGACCCTTTACTGCGAAAATAACGCTCGAGTCCGGTGAAGTAATACGGCATGATTTTCTGCCGGGCCAATTTCCTGAGGTCGGAGATTACAGTCATGGCGGTGTGCGTTTTAGCCGACGCGCCATTGCAGCGCCGGCATTGCCGATCGGGTACCATCGTCTCGAGGTCGCGCCGGCTGACTCGGACAAGATCAGCAGCGCGCAATTTATAGTCGTGCCAGCCCAGGCATTTGTCCCGGACTGGGTGACAGATGGGCAGCGGCCATGGGGTCTGATAATTCAACTGTATACACTGCGCTCCGCGCGCAACTGGGGTATCGGTGACTTCACCGATCTGAAGATGCTCGTTACCGAGGCTGCGGCAGCAGGGGCGGCCATGGTGGGTCTTAACCCGCTGCATGCGCTGAGAAACCCGGTGGACTCTCATTGTAGCCCCTACAGCCCGTCGGATCGGCGATATATTAACCCAATGTACATCGATCCTGAAATTGAGGACGACTTCAGGATCGAAAAGGAAACCCTGTTGGCGGAGCTCGTGCCGCTTCGCGCCGCCGAAAAAGTTCAGTATGGTCCCGTGAATGATTTGAAAATGCGTGTTTTCAGGGGAATGTATACTGTTTTTGTGCGCGAGCAGGTGGGGCAAGAGACGGCACGCGCTGCCAGTTTCGCAGCCTTCAAGACGCAACAGGGGCAGGCGCTTCGCAACTTTTGTCTCTATCAGACGTTGACGACAGAAACGGGCCAGGTATACGGCGAACTCGGTCCCGATGAGCGTACGGCGCTGTGTCGTGAACATGCTGATTCCATTGATTTTCACGCCTATCTCCAATGGGTCGCTAACGAACAGCTGGGGGAGTGCCAGCGTCTGGCACGGGACCGGGGCATGCTGATAGGACTGATGCGCGATCTGGCTGTTGGTGCCGACGGTGGTGGGGCCGAAGTCGAGACCAACCTTCATTTGTTCCGTCGGGAAGCCGCGGTCGGAGCGCCACCGGACCCGCTCGCCGAAAAAGGACAGAATTGGGGGCTGCCGCCCATGGATCCTTTTACGCTGCGCGAAACGCGGTTTGAGCATTTTATAGATCTGCTGCGTACCAACATGTCCCATTGTGGTGCGCTGAGGATGGATCACGCCATGAGTCTCATGCGGTTGTGGTGGTGTCCGCCAGGACATACAGCGGACCACGGGGCTTACGTCTATTATCCGTTCAGGGAACTTCTGGGTCTGCTAAAGCTGGAGAGCGTACGCAACCGCTGTCTGGTGATCGGTGAAGATATGGGTGTGGTCCCCGCGGAGTTCCGGGATGCCCTGGTGAAATCGAGTATCTTTACCAATAAGATGTTCTATTTCGAAAAAGACCAGCAAGGTAAATTCCAACTGCCATCGACTTACGAGCGGCGTTCGCTCGCGATGCTGACCAACCACGATGTTCCCACGCTGGCGAGCTGGTGGGTGGCGTCTGATCTGGAATTGCGCGAGTCATTGAACCTGCTTGAGGAGGGCGCGGATTTTGCGGAGATTCTGGCGCAACGTGACACCGAAAAGATCCGGTTACTGGAATGGTTGGAGGCACTGCAACTGATTCGCAAAGAGCAATTTGCCGGGTTTCTGGTGCAGCCCATGTCTCAGGAATTGGCCGCGGCTATCCTGCATGGTATCAGTCAATGCCGCTCACAGTTATTCGTGGTCCAGCTGGAGGACCTGGAGCTGCTGGATGAGCCGGTCAATGTACCCGGCACGAGTTTCGAATATCCTAACTGGCAGCGAAAGCTGGCAGTACCACTGGAAATATTATTTTCAGAAGAAAACGTACAAGCGCTTCTCAAGGCTATTGCAATGGAGCGGGCCTGAATTTTTTGTTGGTCTGTCTCGTGCATAAAAAATTGCAACGATCCAGCGCCTGTCGTAACTGTTCAGATTGCGTCCGGACTTGCTCAGAGCAAGGCGAAAAATGTGAGTTACTCGTGTCAATACGCCGCGCATCCTGCGCTTCGCCCACCGGGCCGTCTGGGCAGGCGTTCAAACCTGTTCCCGACAGGTTTTTGAGCATTTTTTAACGCAGCTATGGGCCAATCGGGGCGTGAGCTGAATAGTTACAAAGAAATTAATAATCGTTGGTACCAGTCTCACAAGAATAAGGATTCTGATAGTGAACGCTTCTCCCGCAATCGTGATACCGAAGCAGGTTGATCTACTCAAATACGCTGATGCTGAGGATGTTTTCAGCATACTAGGTTTACATGAATGGGGTAATGGTTTGTACGTGTTGCGCGCCTATATGCCAGGTGCGAAACGTGTTGAGGTTATTGCAGCGACTTCGGACGATTATATTGCAGAACTTGATGATTATGGCGATGGCGTATTCGCTGCCCTGATAGAAGCGGACGGATTTTTTGCGTACCGATACAAAGTATTTTATGACGAGGCCACTGTAATACGGGAGGATCCCTACCGATTTGGCAGCACGGTGCAGGAAGCCGATCTGTATTTATTCGGAGAAGGCACACACGAGCGTCTTTATGACTGGATGGGCGCACAACTGATTGAAGTTGATGGTGTGAATGGCGTGCGATTTTGTGTATGGGCACCCAATGCGCGCCGTGTCTCGGTGGTCGGCGAATTCAATTTCTGGGATGGGCGACAGCACGTTATGCGGCGCCTGTTTCCGAGCGGTATCTGGGAGTTGTTTATTCCCGGACTTACCGAGGGTACGCTATACAAGTACGAAATAAAGACACATGACGGTTATGTCTTGCCTCATAAATTCGACCCCATGGGTTTTGCAGGCGAAGTCCTGCCTGGAACCGCCTCGAGGGTTGTCGAACTGAATGATTATTTATGGGAAGACTCGGAGTGGATGAATGGCCGTCAGCATCAGGCGGGTCGAGACCGGCCGATCTCGATTTACGAGGTTCATCTCGGTTCATGGCGTCGCAAACTTGAAGAGCAAAACCGGTACCTGACCTATCGGGAGCTGACCGACGAGCTGATTCCCTATGTCAGGGATATGGGTTTTACCCATATCCAGTTAATGCCAATCAGCGAATATCCCTTTGACGGATCCTGGGGTTATCAGCCAGTGGGGCTATTTGCGCCGACATCCAGATTCGGAACACCTCAGGATTTCAAGTTTTTTATAGACAATTGTCACCAGGCTGGTATCGGCGTATTGATCGACTGGGTTCCCGGTCATTTTCCTAACGATGGACACGGACTGGCCAGATTTGACGGGTCGCCGTTATACGAACATGCGGATGACAGGCAGGGATTTCACCCAGACTGGAACACCTACATATACAATTACGGGCGGCGCGAGGTTGCTAATTTTCTGTATGCAAATGCGCTGTTCTGGTTTGACAAATACCACATAGACGGGCTGCGAGTGGATGCGGTTGCCTCTATGCTCTATCTCGATTACAGCCGTCAGCATGATCAATGGGTGCCGAATTGTTATGGGGGCCGGGAAAACCTTGAAGCAATAGATCTGCTCAAGCGCGTAAATATGAAAGTTTACGAAAAATTTCCGGATGCAGTCATGATCGCCGAAGAGTCCACCGCCTGGCCGGGTGTTTCACACCCCATCTATGCCGGCGGTCTGGGTTTTGGTTACAAATGGAACATGGGATGGATGAACGATACATTGCGGTATATGAGTAATGATCCGATTCACCGCCGCTTTCATCATCATGATATGACATTCAGCTTCCTTTACGCCTTTAACGAGAATTTTATTCTGCCACTCAGTCATGACGAAGTCGTTCATGGGAAGAAGTCATTGCTGGACCGGATGCCGGGTGTTGGTGAGGAAAAATTCGCGAATTTAAGAGCCTATTTCGGTTACATGTGGGCGCATCCAGGCAAGAAGCTGTTATTTATGGGCGGCGAGTTTGCGCAGGGGCGCGAATGGAATCACGATAACAGTCTGGACTGGCATCTGCTGGATATTGATTACCACAGTGGAATGCAAAAACTGATCAAAGATCTTAACGCAGTTTACGCCGCCAGGACGGCCATGCACGAGCTGGACTGCGATGCCGGCGGCTTTGAATGGATTGAAGCGGATGACCAGCATCACTCCGTGTTTGCGTTTATGCGCAAATCGTCCGGCCAGAGTGTGCTGGCGGTGTCCAATATGACTCCGATTGAGAGAACCAATTACCGTCTGGGGGTTCCTGCTCCGGGTTTCTATCAGGAAATTCTCAACACTGACGCCGCGATTTACGGAGGACGCAACCGGGGCAACGCTGGCGGAATTGCCACTGATGCTATTGCGGACCGCGGGCGGGCGAATTCCCTAAACCTGACGTTGCCGCCCCTGACTACACTGTTTCTGGAATGGAAGCCTTTCGACTGATTCGCGGTCACCAGCTCGCCACCCCCTGTTATTCCTGGAGTAACCGGGTGTGGCGAGCTGGTGACATAAGATGAGTACCTGCATGAGTAGCGACAACTATAAAACAAACGAAGGGGTCCCGTACCCTTTGGGCGCCACAGTGCTGGGCAGCGGTGTAAATTTCGCGATTTACTCCCAGCACGCAGAAAAAGTTGAAGTATGTCTCTTCGACAGCAATGGCACCCGGGAGTTACACCGTATCGAGCTGCGGGAGCGCACCGAGGACGTCTGGCACATCTGGATTGATGAGATCGGTGCAGGACAAAAGTACGGGTACCGTGTATACGGTGCGTACGACCCAAAAAACGGACACCGATTCAATCATCATAAACTATTAATCGACCCGTATGCCCGTCAGCTGTCCGGCGAGTTTCGCTGGTCCAGCGAGCACTACGCCTATAACCTGTCTGATCCGTCGCAGGATCTGTCGTTCGATCGTCGCAACAATGCGCGATTTATGCCCAAATGCGTGGTCGTCGACCCTTGTGCTCCGGTTATTCCCGTGTCAAATCCGGTGTCCTGGAGCGATACAATTATTTATGAAACCCATGTCAAAGGCTACACCAGGTTACATAACAGAATCGCCCCGGAGTTGCGTGGTACCTACCTTGGATTGGCACAACCCGAAGTTATCGAATACCTTTTGGATCTGGGCATTACAGCAGTCGAATTGCTGCCGGTTCAGGCGTTCGTCGACGAACATTTTCTAACCAAGCGAAACCTTGTCAATTACTGGGGCTACAACACACTTTGTTTCTTTACACCGGAGCCGCGTTATATGTCGGGCCGGCAGGAAAATGAATTCCGGGTAATGGTTGAAGCGTTACATAAGGCTGGGCTGGAGGTCATTATTGATGTTGTCTATAACCACACGGCAGAAGGCAACCATCTCGGCCCAACCTTGAGTTTTCGCGGGATCGACAACAAATCCTATTACACATTGCTGGCCAGTGATGCCCGGTATTACGTTAATGACACCGGATGTGGCAACACGGTTAATGTCAAACACCCGCGCGTGCTGCAGATGGTAATGGACAGTCTTCGCTATTGGGCCCACGATCTTGGCGTTGATGGTTTCCGTTTCGACCTGGCGTCGGTACTCGGAAGGGAGGCCGGAGGGTTCGACCCCCATGGCGGCTTTCTGGACGCGGTACGCCAGGATCCGATTCTCAATACACGCAAAATGATCGCGGAGCCCTGGGATATCGGTCCGGGTGGCTACCAGCTCAGTAACTTTCCACCGGGCTGGTCGGAGTGGAATGACCGGTATCGCGATACAATCCGGCGCTACTGGCGTGGCGATGCAGCCATGCTGCCGGAGTTTGCCCGTCGCATTCACGGCTCCAGCGACCTGTTCGAACATAACCGCCGCAAGCCGTCGGCCAGTGTGAATTTTATTACAAGCCACGACGGCTTCACACTGCGTGATATTGTCAGTTACAATCAGCGACACAATCACGCCAATAAGGAAGACAACAACGACGGGCATCACAGTAACTACAGTTTTAATTTCGGCGTGGAAGGACCCACAAAGAACAAGAGAATTGAATCGCTTCGTCTTCAGCAACAGCGCAACTTTCTGGCGACACTACTGCTCAGCCAGGGCACACCAATGATATTGGCGGGAGACGAAGTCGGGCACTCGCAGCAAGGGAATAATAACGCCTATTGTCAGGATAATGAAATTACCTGGATTGACTGGGGCAACCTTACCGAGAGTCAATGGAAGCTCAAGGACTTTGTCAGTAATGTCATACGCATACGTCGGGAATTTCCACTGCTGCGCAGCCGCTTTTACATTCACAAGCCAGAAGATCAGATTATCAAGGCTGGTTACAATATTCATTGGTACAATCAGGATGGCCAGCCGATGAAGCCCGAAGAGTGGTCTATGCCCGACGCCATAACGCTGGGCTGGATGCTGGAATCAGTCGTCAACGCACGCTGTGTGCACTGTCTATTGATTCTGTACAATGCAGGCGATGCAACCCAGGAGTTTTCGTTACCGGAAGGTTGGCAGTGGGTCGTTTTACTCGATACGACAACCGAGGACGGCTTGCCGGTAGCCCGTTTTGTGGAACTTGAAACCAGGCTGAAAATTCATGAGAAATCTTTGATCGTGCTGTATGGTCTGTCGGATAACAGTGGCACCAGAGATGAAGAGTTACCCATTCCCGCCTGAAGGCGTTTGCTTTTCTGAAAACCGGTATTCACCCATTCTGCAGAAGTTTTGCACAGCCTAAGGACCAATGATGAAAAAACAGTCGGCCGGCTTAATATTGAGTAACGAAGCGGAGTCGATCCGCCTGGATCTGCAACGGCATTACAATATCACGCTGGGGCGTATGGACTCACCGGAGATACCCGGGTATCTTCTTGAGGCGATGGCCCTGACGACCAAGGACAGGCTGATTGATCTTTGGCGGGTGACGCGTCAGAGAGAATTGAAAAAAAAGCCCAAGCGGGTCTTCTATCTCTCTCTCGAATTCCTGTTGGGGCGGGCTTTGCACAATGCCGTGATGAACCTGGATCTGGAAGACGGCGTTCGACATGCCTTGCAGAAATATGGCTCTACACTGGAAGAACTGCGGAGCAGCGAATTGGATGCAGGGCTGGGCAATGGTGGTCTGGGTCGACTGGCAGCATGCTTTCTTGATAGCTGTGCAACCCTCGAGCTGCCAGTGACCGGCTATGGCATTCGATATGAGTACGGGATGTTCCACCAGCGCATTGAAGGCGGCCGTCAACTGGAGAGTCCTGATCATTGGTTGCGGGAAGGGAATCCGTGGGAAACCGAACGCGGCGACCTCACGCGTCGGATCAAATTTTATGGTTATACCGAATATTACGAGAACGATGCAGGACGAAAGCTGGCGCGGTGGTCGGAAACACGTGATGTGTTGGCTGTGCCCTACGACTTGCCCATACCCGGCTATCGCAATAACGTGGTTAATACGCTGCGTTTATGGAAATCTGCGGCCACCGATGAGTTCGATCTGAACGAGTTCAATCAGGGAGATTACGCCGAAGCGGTCGCTGCCAAAAATCAGGCAGAACAGATCACAATGGTGTTATACCCCAATGATGCCAGCGAGAACGGTAAGGAATTGCGTCTGCGCCAGCAATATTTTCTGGCATCCGCAAGTTTGCAGGACATCCTGGATGCGTGGGTCCGGGAAGCCGGGCCGGACTTTTCCGGATTCGCCGAGCGGCATTGCTTTCAGCTGAACGACACCCACCCAACCCTGGCGGTCGCCGAGCTGATGCGCCTGTTGCTGGATGAGCACCATCTGGGCTGGGATCAGGCCTGGCAGATTACAACCAGCACTATGGCCTACACCAACCATACTCTGCTACCCGAGGCGCTGGAACGCTGGTCCGTGCGGCTGATGCGAACTCTGCTTCCGCGACTGCTCGATATAATCTATGAAATCAATGCGCGGTTCCTGGCCGAGGTGGCTCTGCATTGGCCAGGTGATATACCACGCAAACAGCGCATGTCGCTGATTGAGGAAGGGCCCGATCCCCAGGTGCGGATGGCCTACCTTGCCATTGTCGGCAGTTTTTCGGTCAACGGCGTGGCAGCGCTTCATTCCAGTCTTCTGCAACGACAGCTGTTTCGCGATTTCTATGAACTCTGGCCGGAAAAATTCAACAATAAAACCAATGGCGTCACGCCCAGACGTTGGCTGGCTCACTGTAATAAACCCCTGGCCAGATTGCTCAATGAATCGATAGGCACCGCCTGGGTAACAGAGCTGCGCGAAATCGACAAGCTACGTGACTTGGTGCAGGACAAGGCGTTCTGCAAAAAATGGCAACAGATCAAGCGGGCGAACAAAGAGAATCTGGCCGAGCTGGTCAAGAGCCAGACTGGCGTGGAGTTTAACGTGGACTTTATGTTTGATGTTCAGGTTAAACGGATCCACGAGTACAAACGGCAGCTGTTGAACGTTTTGCACGCAATACATCTGTATGATCTGATAAAGCGGGGCGAAACGAAAGGCCGACAACCACGCAGTATATTGATTGGTGGCAAGGCGGCGCCCGGGTATACTATGGCCAAATTGATTATCAAACTGGTCAATAACGTCGCTGCCGTTATCAATGCCGATCCGGACGTGAAGCCATTCCTGCAGATGGTTTTTTTGCCCAACTACCGGGTGTCCAGTATGGAAATCATCTGTCCGGGCACCGACCTGTCTGAGCAGATATCCACGGCAGGCAAAGAGGCATCCGGCACCGGCAACATGAAATTCATGATGAATGGAGCGGTGACCATAGGGACATATGATGGTGCCAACATCGAGATTCTCGAATCGGTCGGAGAGGAAAATTTCTTCCTGTTCGGGTTGCGCGAGGAGCAGATAGAAGCGCACCGTGCCCGGCATAAGCCCGATGCGATAATCGCCGCTGATCCGGATCTTCGCAGAGTTTTACAGTTGATGGAAAGCGAGCACTTTAATCTTTTTGAACCCGGCATTTTTGATCCGGTGGTAGCGGCTATCCGCAATGAAAGCGACCCCTGGATGGTGGCTGCGGACTTCCGTAGTTACGTCGATGCCCAGAAGCGCGCAGAACAGGTCTACGCAGACAAAAAGCGCTGGGTTCGTATGAGTATCCTTAACGCGGCAGCGAGCGGCCGCTTTTCCAGCGATTATACTATCCGCCAATACGCGCAGGAAATCTGGAAAATCGCTCCATAGACAACCCGGAGTCCGGGGTCCGACGAATATACATATTAAAATCGCTAACTATTCAGCTCAAGTCGTAACTGTTCGGATCGGACGCGATCTGAACAGTTTTAATTTGCACAAACAGCCAACAAAGGTAAGCCATGTCTAAACCCGGAGACCAATTCAGCCCCAGATTTGTCAGTCGTCTGACCAAAGATACTCTCGCATTGATCCTGGCCGGCGGACGCGGCAGTCGCCTGTATGAGCTGACTGACTGGCGGGCCAAGCCAGCACTTTATTTCGGCGGAAAATTCAGGATTATCGATTTTCCGCTCTCCAACTGCATTAACTCCGGTATCCGGCAGGTCGGCGTGCTGACGCAATACAAGGCCCACTCCCTCATTCGCCACATTCAGATCGGATGGAGTCACTTCAAACGCGAGCTCGGCGAGTATGTGGAAGTCCTGCCGGCTTCCCAGCGGAACTCGCCAAACTGGTACCAGGGTACCGCTGATGCCCTTTACCAGAACCTCGATATTATTCGTGCCGCCAACCCAAAGTATGTCATGGTGCTCTCGGGAGACCATATCTACCACATGGATTATGGGCAGATACTGGCTTACCACGTTGAGAATCAATCGGGTTTAACGGTTTCGTGTGTGGAGGTGCCGATCGCCGAAGCGGCTCGGGCTTTTGGTGTAATGACCGTTGATGAAAACGACAGAATTCTGCGATTTGATGAAAAGCCGGCACATCCGACGCCGGTGCCGGGTAATAAGGATTACTGCCTGGCGTCCATGGGTAATTATGTATTTGATACCGAATATCTGCTGGAGCTGTTGGAGCAGGATGCACTCAATGAAGATTCAGAGCACGATTTTGGTAAAGACATAATTCCGTCGATTATTACTAAAGATAATGTCTATGCATTTCGTTTCCGGGACGCCGAAAATCAACAGGCATACTGGCGGGATGTCGGAACGCTGGATGCGTTCTGGGAGGCAAATATGGATCTGGTGTCGCCGGCGCCCATGTTGAATCTCTACGATCGCTCCTGGCCAATTTGGACCTATCAAACGCAACTGCCACCGGCAAAATTCGTTTTTGACGATGAAGGCCGTCGCGGTTACGCCGTCGATTCAACCATTTCCGGCGGCTGTATTATATCGGGTGGTACGGTGCGCAAATCAGTTCTGTTTTCGGATGTTCGTGTACATTCATTTTCATCAACTGAACATTCGGTCATTCTGCCGGAAGTCGTTATCAATCGTCATGCCAAAATCCGCAGAGCCATTATCGACCGCGCCTGCGAGATACCCAATGGCATGGAAATTGGCTTCGACCATGACCAGGATCGGGCCAACGGTTTTCGGGTCACCGACAAGGGTATAACACTGGTTACACCGGAAATGCTGGGCCAGCGCGGTGGGGCACGGGGTTATAGCGCGTAAGGCGTGTAAGCTGCCAGGCGCAAGTCGTGGTGCCAGCGTCGCACCGATTGTAAGGAACTGATCAGCAGTATGAATAAAAATATAGTAATGGTAGCGGCAGAGAATGATTCGCTGCCCAATGCAAAAATTGGTGGCATCGGCGATGTCATGCGCGACATTCCCCGAGCGCTTCGAGAGCAGGGCTGTACCGTGCATACTGTTATTCCGTGTTACGGCTACCTTCATCTGTTGCCAGAAGCGCAAAAGATTTCCCATTTCCCGGTCGAGTTTGGGCGATCTATAACCGATGTTGGCCTGTATCTGTTAACGCCGACAGCTCAGTTACCCAGCACTGGTAGCCATGCCCCGGCTCAAATCTTTCATTGGGTACTGCATCATCCGGATTTTTATCCGCGCGGGGTTGGCGCCATCTATTGCGATGATGACGCCGGACGGCCCTTTGCAACTGACGCCACCAAATTCGCGTTATTTTCGGCCGCGTGCGGTCAGGCACTTCTGAACGAAAGCTTTGGCGCGGTCGATTATCTCCACCTGCACGACTGGCATGCCGCGTTGATCGCTGTACTGCGGGAATATTCACAGCGATTTGCGCGGTTAAAAAGTATCAAAACGGTGTTCAGCGTACACAATCTGTCATTACAGGGCGTAAGACCTTTTGCCGGGGATCCGTCGTCACTGGACGTCTGGTTTCCGTACCTGCGGTACGACCGGGCAGCGATTTGCGATCCCCGGTTCACACACTGTCTTAACCCCATGCGCGCAGCCATTCAGCTGTGTGACAGAGTGCACGCGGTATCCCCCAGCTACGCCAGGGAAATACAGTTGCCGAGCTACCCGGAAGATTTCATCTACGGCGGCGAAGGTCTGGAACCGGATCTTGCCACGGCGGCAAGACAGCATCGTCTGGTCGGGATACTCAATGGCTGCGAATACCCCGCCGGCGAGAAATACCGACCGGTTGCGAACAACCGGCTCTCAGAATTAATGCAGCTCACATTGCTACGCTGGGTTGCCCGCCACGATTACGTGCAAAGCGCGCACTGGATAGCATTACAACGTGTCGAACGCTGGTTGAAAAAGAAAGATAAAGGTCTCCTGATCACATCGGTAGGGCGGTTGACTGAACAGAAAGTGCGTCTGTTAAAACACGAGGTTACGTGGCAAGGTAGAACACAATCAACCATCGACCACCTACTGGACTGCCTGGGCGATCGCGGTTCAATAATCGTATTGGGCACCGGGCAGTATGAATACGAGCGATTTTTTACGGAAGTGCTGGGACGTCACGATCGTTTTATCTACCTGCAGGGTTACTCCAATGCAATCGCTGATGCACTATACCGGTCCGGTCAGCTATTTTTGATGCCGAGCTCGTTCGAACCCTGCGGTATCAGCCAGATGCTTGCCATGCGGGCCGGGCAGCCATGTCTTGCGCATCGGGTGGGCGGGTTGAATGACACCATCGTTGATAACCACACCGGCTTTCTGTTTGGCGGCAGTGATGGTGACGAGCAGGCACTAGCGTGCATTACCCGTTTTCAGGACGCTATCCAGATGATTTGCGACGCACCCGACCAGTACAACATTATTCGGCAAGCCGCCGCTGCCGAACGATTTACCTGGGACAGGGTGGCAATAGAGTATCTGAATAGCCTGTATAACGCCGATTCCTAAAAACGGTTCTAGCCCTCCAGAACCTTCGAGAAACTTTCTGTGTCGATTTGTGCGCCACGTCACGGCGCACAAATATCGATCATGCGTTATTTTAGACACGCGTTCGGCGCAGTTGAGAAGCATTCTTGTACAAAAGTTAACCTGACTATCAAATGCCCGACAAGTGCGACCGCTTGTCGGTTTT
>CAYSTJ010000037.1:0-43413 GCA_964434105.1 uncultured Cellvibrionaceae bacterium
TGTATTCAAAAGAGGCAGAGAACGTCTGCGAACGCACATGGGCCAGGCGCCCAACTCCGTAACGGCTTTCACCGTCGTACTCGTAGGTTACGTTTTCTTCGGGAAAATCGGGGTATCGCACTTCAATCAGTCTGTTCAGGGCATCATAGCGGTATTGTGCGGTTATGCCGCGGGCATCAGTGCCACTGATGCGGTTACCAGCCGTGTCGTAGGTGTAGGTGGTAGTGCCGGTATCGGGGCTTTCGAGGGACAGCAAATTGCCCAGCGCATCGTAGGTGTAGGTAGTGGTGTTGCCATTGGCGTCGGTGACGCTGCGAATGCGGCCATGACTGTCGTAGGTGTAATGTGTTTCGCCGAGGAGCGGGTCGATCTGCTGAATAACCCGATTGAGTCCGTCATAGGCCTGGGTGGAAACGGCCTGGCGGGCATTTTCAAAGGCGGTGGCATTGTCGTTGGGATCGTAGTTGACCTGATCTCGTTGACCGGCATTGCCCGTTATTTCGATAACGCGGCTTAGTTCATCATAAACCTGTTGAACGGAATAGGTGATTGAACCGATGTTGTTGCGGATGTACTGGCCGGTGCGATTACCCGCCGCGTCCAGAGAAAACTCAATGGATTCACCGGCCTGATTGGCGATGGCGACAAGTTGATTGGCGTCGTTGTACTTGAAAGTGAATCTTCCGATGCCGGGATTAAAAATGCTCTTGATGACGCCATCCGGATAGTATTGGTATTCGGTGGGATAATCTACACCGTCCAGTGCGCCAATAACGGTTGAGCTGCTAACTCTTCCCCGGACATCATATTCGAAGCGCGTTTCCAAACCATTCGCATCGACGATGGACCCCGGGTTGCCGTTGACGTCGTAATCGCTATACGTGGTGACGTGGCCGAGCGCGTTGGTTACGGTCAGCAGATTGCCTGAGGCATCGTAGCTGTAAGTGGTGAGGTCATTGACATCGATGCGGGGCCCATCGACTGTTTCAATCAATCCGAGTTCGTTGTAGGTGTATTGCCAGGCTTGCTCGGCTACCTGGGCATTGGCATGACAGGTGATCATCCATACTAAACCGGTCGCACCCATAGCCGCTGCGCGAATCCATCGACTTTTTTCCGTTTTCATTGTTAGCGTCCTAATCTGTGTTCCATCAAGATGCCATCAAGCGTTCGATGGCATTTCCATAGGTGATCTTTTCGAATTATTCAACAGGCTGAGAGCTGGTGATCCGAGTGGCAATAACTCGCCCGGCTGCATCATAGTCGTAGTGGGTGATGCGACCAGACTCGATGACCTGCGTCCGCAGGTGGCGTGTTGGATGCCAGTGCGTTATAACACGGCGCTCTGCCTCGGTACCTGCAGCCTCAATGCGTAGGGTCTCCCGGCCTTGTTCGTCGCGCTGGAATCGGGTGATGTTGCCGTTCCAGTCTTCACTGGATGAAACTAAGCCGTTTTCGTCATAGGTTTTGACGCGATTGGCCGCTACGCAATTATCGCTCTGGTGACCTTCGATCAGGGTCACGCGCTTTTTACCATTGATGGGCTGGAAGTGATATGTGGTCTTTTTCCCCAGGCTGTTGGTCACTGTGGTGCGCGGATCGGTACTGTCCTGCGAAAATGTAAAATCAAGTAAAGTGATGTTTGCATCACCGGCATGGCTGCTGCTGATTGCAAGGCCCTGGTCGTCGTATTCCCATTGCGCGAACAGCACACCGGACTCGTCTACGATACCTGTCAATGCAGTGGGAAAAGTGGCGTTATCGTATCGGTATTCGCGCGACGGGCTACTGCTCTCATCCGTACTATCAGGATAAATGACGCGCAAAAGTTTATTGCTATCGGCAGTGTCATATTCATAGCGAATTTCGCCATGGGTGGTGGAGGCGGAGGTTATCTGATTACCTGCAAGCGCATATTCCAGTGTAGTGCCGCCGGATGCAATGGTTACCGCACGAGTCTGGCCATCGGCGTCCTTGCTGTAGGTCAGATTGACTGCGGGACCGAACGGTCGGGTGATTCTTGTTAAATCGCCATCCGAATTGTAGTGTTCAACGGTCAGATCATCGAAGGTCAATGTGTGTCCGGTTACCTGTCCATTAATATTAACCTGTTCTTCGAGCTGCGTAGTCACATCCGACCAGGAGTGCCACTGGCTGTCCGTCAGTGCGAAGCGAAGCTGTGAGCCGTCGTCCCGCTCATTGACCAGCACCCGGCCGCCGTTGTGTTCCTCGGCAAGCAATCTTTGACGATAGCTGAACCGCCAGCCACCGGCGCCTTGTAACGAATTATAGTGACGCTCAATGGCCAGCGAGGAAGGTCCAGACGTCGCGAAATCTATCTCTTTCTGATATTTGTTGCCGGTAGTAATGGAGATTGGATTGCCCGCGGGGCAGTCGGGTGGTCCATCGTCCCGATTGGAACAACCCAATGCAGGGTCCTTCGCGTCATCCTCGCAATCATCGCCATCGCCATCGCCATCGCCATCGTCTTCTTCGCCGCTGCCGCACCAGGGCTCACAAGTCTGGTTGGGGCAGGTAAAGGTGCCAAGGCCAATTGACGCTGATGAGCAGACGGCCATACATTCCCGCCAGCCTGGTGACCAGGCTGGCGGGGAGGGTATGGCGCCGGTGTTTTGAACCCAGCTCATGCATCCCGCCGTGACACCCTCGAGTTGTGCGAGTGCAGGGGTAGCGCCAGTCAACAGGCAAATGGAAAGGGCAAGTGTCCGTGGCTTGAAACTGTTCCGTAGGAGAGATGTGAGCATAGTCGTCCCTGATTGTTCGATGATGATTCCCTATTACCGAGCCCATGATGTCTCGCGCACTCAGCGGTGGTGGACCGGATTATAGGAGGGTGAGCAAACAACCACAATAACAAAAGGCACGTCTATACAATGTCCTACAGAACTTATGGTCGATATCCTACAAGTTGGTTATTTTGGACTCAGATTCAGCTGCGTAAGTGGACGTTCCACGCGTTCTCCTGGCTTCACAGATGGTTCCGTTCCGCCTTATCACCCCGACCAGCCATTTTTACCTTCGCCGAATGGGTATAAAACGCGCCCGTAAAGGATGGGTCAGTTTGGTCTTCAACGGCTGTCCGGGGAATGTCGCTGGCTATCATCGGGTGAATCCTTTCCGCTATAGCGTCGCACGCGATATACTCCCGCCCTTACTTCAAGCCAGCAGGGCTGTCCTGCGCTTCATCAAGGTGCACCATTGAATAATTCCACCAGCATAAATATCGGCAGAATGAATCGCTTGCAGGTTGTCAAGCAGGTGGATTTTGGTGTGTACCTGGATGGTGAGCATCTCGACACGGTGCTCCTGCCCAAGCGCTATACACCGGCGGGCACGAAAATCGGTGATTGGCTGGACGTGTTCCTCTACCTGGATTCCGAGGATCTGCTGATAGCCACCACTTTGACGCCCAGGGCGCAGGTGGGGGAGTGCGCCTATTTGAAGGTCAGCGATGTGAACCGGACAGGGGCGTTTCTGGATTGGGGGCTGCCGAAGGATCTTCTGGTTCCCTTCAGCGAGCAGCATAAGCCGATGGAGGTGGGGCGCTCCTATGTGGTGTGCGTTTTACGCGACCCGCCCGATGATCGAATTGTCGCCTCATCCAGGCTCAGTCGTCACCTGCAGGAGACCAGTATTTATTTCAGGCCGGGACAGGGGGTCAATCTGCTGATTTGCGGGCAAACTGATATCGGCTACAAAGCCGTCATCGAACACACCCATCTGGGTTTGATTTTCAAGGATGAAGCATTCAAACCACTGCGTTATGGGCAGACGGTGCAAGGGTTTATCAAAAGCATCCGTGAGGACAAAAAAATAGACCTCAGCCTTCAACCGCCTGCCGCCGCCGGACGCGACGCGTTATCGGAAAAGATACTGGACCATCTACGTCGCAATAACGGCACATCGCCACTGACTGACAAGTGCGCCCCGGAAGACATTTACAGAATTTTCAATGTCAGCAAAAGCAATTATCGCAAGGCCCTGGGTAAACTCTACAAGGATAAAAAAATCCTCATCGAAGCCGACCGGATTATCCTTAAGCCTTGACTGACGTGGCATTTGGTCGTAATTCCCTGCCGCTCTGCTAAGGTTAATAAATAGCCGGGTGCCACGCAGGCCCCAATCTGCGTGGTGCGTCAAGGTATCCATTAACACAGGCAGTACCGATGGCCACGATTATCCCGTCAAACTTCAACACACTCAGACGCCCAACGCCGGGCGAGCGGCGTTTCGGGCGGCGACTGGAAGCCCTGTTGGAGGACGATTACACCGTTTGGTATGACATACCGGTGGGTCGCAAGCGTCGGTACCCTGACTTTATCATTCTGCACCCCGGCCGCGGCCTGCTGTTTCTGGAAGTTAAAGACTGGAAACTCGACAATATTGTCGCTCTGGAGCCGGCCAGCGTGACCCTGCACACAGGTAGCGGCCGAAAGATTGTCTGCAATCCCCTGGAGCAGGCCCGCCAATACGCCAACGCTACCATTGATCTGCTGCAGTGTGACCCGCAACTTGTCCACAGCGAAGGACGTTACCAGGGGAAGCTGAGTTTCCCGTACGGTTATGGCGTGGTTCTGAGCAATATCACCCGCCGGCAGTGGAACGAAGCGATTCCGACGCAGGAGCAGGAATGTATACTCCCCAGCCACCGGGTAATCTGCAAAGACGAAATGACGGAAAGCGTTGATGCGGAATCTTTCCAAAGCCGATTATGGGGCATGTTCGAGTACACCTTTGGCAAGCAACTGAGTCTGCCCCAGATAGACCGCATTCGCTGGCAGCTTTTCCCCGAGATACGAATCGAGGCACCGCAACCCGACCTCTTCGCCGGGCAGGGTGAGGACAGCATTGCCCACGATAATGCAGAAGCAAAGCCCGAGCGTCAGGCCAGCACCATCCCTGAAATCGTGCGGGTTATGGATATTCAGCAGGAGCAAATGGCCAAAAGCATGGGTGATGGCCATCGGGTGATACACGGTGTTGCTGGTTCCGGCAAAACCCTTATCCTCGGCTACCGCTGCCTGCATCTGGCACAGGCCACCAGTAAGCCCATTCTGGTGCTGTGTTTCAATATTACGCTGGCCGCCCATTTGCGCAGTTTTGTAGCGGCCAGGGGCATTGAAGCCAAGGTGCGCGTATATCACTTTCACGACTGGTGTGGCCTGCAGTTGAAAACCTATAACGTCGACACGCTGCCGGGAAATGCCCCGGTGTGGGAGCGACAGGTGCAAAGCGTGATTCAGGCGGTGGAAAAAAACCGGATACCGCGCGCGCAGTACGGTGCGGTTATGATCGATGAAGGTCATGACTTCGAGCGTGAATGGTTGAGACTGGTTGTGCAAATGGTGCACCCGGATTCCAACTCTATACTGCTCCTTTACGATGATGCTCAATCGATCTACAACAAATCCAGTCTGGATTTTCCACTGTCCAGCGCCGGCATCCAGGCGCGTGGTCGTACCACGATACTCAAGCTCAACTACCGCAATACCCGCGAAATTCTGACCTTTGCCTACAATTTTGCCCGGGAATATCTGCAGGCGCACAGCGCCGATGATGACCATGTGCCGTTGATTGAACCCGAAGTCGCGGGCGCCAATGGTCCTGAGCCCGTCGTCAAACAATTTGGTTCCTCCAGAGACGAGGCCGCCTATATCGTTCGCTGCGTTGGCAAGTGGCACCAGGCCGGTCACCCACTCAATTCCATCGCCATTATCTATGCCCAGCACTGGCAGGGCGCCCAGTTGCATAGAGCATTGCAGGAGGCGGGCATCGCCGCCATCTGTCTGGAAAAATCACGGGACAAAAAAGCCTATGATGCAAGCAGGGCGCAGGTCGTTCTGATGTCCCGACAGAGCAGCAAGGGTCTGGAGTTTGATACCGTTGTGTTATGCGGCCTGGGTGCCTTGAAAAATGACCCAAAGGAGCAGGCACGGGAATCCCGGCTGCTTTATGTCGGCATGACGCGGGCGTGCCGCCAATTGCTGGTGACAGGCGTTCGTGGGAACTGGGTTATGGACCGGCTGCAGGCAGGATCGGGTGCATAGCGAATCGTGATTTCACGCTTGGATTGAATCCAGCAGAAACAGGAATTGTCGTTACAAACGCCTGAATCCCGTGATACTCGACCGCTTGATGAGGGTCTGTTGACGTTTCATCATCATCATCACCACCATTGCTGGCGGCCATCTTTTCGCCTGGCCAGGCAGAAGAAGCGTGGTTTGGTGGTCCCAAATAAGCGACTGATAACGACGCCAGGCGGAAAAATGGCTCCAGCCCTTCAGGCCGGAAGCCATTGCGCGCTTGCGATTACACGATTGCCCAGCCGGACAATGTCGATGTCAGTGAAATTATTGTGCGCCCAACGGCCAGTCCTTTTTAGCGGCGGAGAGCGTTTTCAGTAATTCGGTATGCCCCGCACTCTGATAAGCACAGCACAGTTCCTCTAATTACGTCTAGTTGAGAAGCAATCTCACTTGCAATTGATGTAAATGATAGGTATTCTCGCTCGCATTCAAGAAGTCTTATCAGTAGGAAGCCCATGAAGTACGCTATTGTTTCACTCTGCAGAGTCACAGGAAAGCGAGGGGCGCGAGCTTTCCAGCAATTATCCTGCACCGCCGTGTTCACTGTTTCTGCGGTCGCCACAGCGCAAACCCCCCTTATTGAATTGAACAATCTGGTAGTGTCTGCTGCCGGGTTTGAGCAAAAAGTTGCCGATGCCCCGGCCAGTGTCACTGTCATCGAGCGCGAGCATCTGCAAGCCAAGCCCTATCACGGGCTGGCCGAAGCGCTGCGGGATGTGGAAGGTGTTGATATCGGCTCGGGTACCGATAAAAACGGGAACGTCTCCATCGCCCTGCGCGGGTTGCCGCCCGAATACACGCTGATCCTGATTGACGGCCGCCGCCAGAGTGATGTGGGCAGTATTGGCCCCAATAACTTTGGTAACAGTCAGTTTATGTATATGCCGCCGCTTTCCGCAATTGAGCGGATAGAAGTGGTGCGCGGGCCGATGTCCACCCTGTATGGCGCTGACGCGATCGGTGGTGTAATCAATATTATTACCCGCAAAGTGGCCGATAAGTGGTCAGGGTCGTTTGGTTCCAGTCTAACGGTTCAGGAAAGCTCGCAATACGGTAACGACCGGAAAACCGAGTTCCATGTCAGCGGTCCGCTGGTGAAGGATCTTGTCGGATTATCTTTGCGTGGAAATGTATACGATCGTGAGGCAAGTGATCCGGGATACGTTGGTGAACGGCTGCCTCTCCCGCCGACGGACATAAACGGCGACCCCAATGTGCCGGCCTACTATGAAGATACCGGCAGCTTCGGCGACAGAAAAGTCGTCGGTGCACAAAACTGGAACGGTGGTGTTACCATCGGTTTGACGCCGCACGAAAATCACGAATTCAGTATCGAATACGATCTGGCCAGGCAGCGTTATGACAACCGGCAGGGTCAGACGGGTACGCTGGACGGGCCGGAAAGTCTCTGGCGGGCATCCAACGCGGGTATTGTACAGCCACGGGTAGGTTATTCCGCCTTCCAGCGCGTTGAGCGAGAGCAGTTCGTGTTGACCCATAGCGGCCGTTGGGACCTGGGTAGCAGCGAGACCAGCATCACCCGCCTGGAAAGTACTAATCTTGGGCGGTCATTGCCGCTCACCATTGCAGAGCGAATGGCCGTTCAGCAAATCTGGGATGCCAACTGCCCCACGGTGGCAGACTGCAAAGCGGGTAGCGATTTTGTTATTCCGTCCGATGCGGTTTACGATCAGCTGGAAGCAGAATTTCTACCGCGCCAACGCCGTGAGCTGACGGTGCGTAGTACGATTGTTGACACCAGGTTCGACACTCAGATTGGGGCGCACACCCTTAGCCTGGGCGGACAATATATTGATGCGGAAATGGAAGATGGTGTTTTCGGCATGTACGGTTCGGGCTATCTCGCCGGTACTGTGCAGCCACATCGTCAGTGGGCCCTGTTTGCGGAAGACCACTGGAGCCTTGCCAATGACTGGACCCTTACCGGCGGCGTGCGTTTCGATGACCACAATGTCTTTGGCAGCAACACCAGCCCACGAATTTATTTGAATTGGCGGACCACTGAAAACTGGACGTTTAAAGGCGGTATCAGCACAGGTTACAAGCCACCCGAACCCAATCAACTGTTTGCCGGCATCACCGGGTTCGGCGGGCAGGGCGTCAGTCCCATAGTCGGTACCCCGGATCTGCAGCCGGAGACCAGCATCAACTATGAGCTGGCCGGTTACTACGACAGTCTGGATGGTTTCAGCGCGAACCTGACCCTGTTCCACAATAAATTTGACGATAAGATTGCGCGGGCCGATGGCATCCCCAATTGCTACGACACCGACGGCGTGCGGTATCTCGACAGCGGCTGCGCCGATATTGGCCCGGGCTGGGCGGAGTTCGGGTACACGGAATTTGCCCAAACAATCAATGTGGATGAAGCGGTAACCATGGGTGCTGAGCTGGGCTTCAAAACAGTATTGGCTGACACCTGGTCATTGCGCGGCAATTACACCTATACCGATAGTGAGCAGAAGAGTGGAGACGGCGCCGGGCTTCCCCTGGTGAACACACCCGAACACATGGCCAATGCCACGCTCGACTGGCAGGTAGCGCAGCAACTGCGTTTGTCATTGGTGAGCGAATACCGGGGCAAACGCTTCCGTTATACCGCCAATGCCTCGGGGCCGGCTGCGGCGCAAGCATTGAGTGACTATTACAAAGCCTACAGCCTGCTTCACCTGGGGGCTCAATATCAGGCCAGCGAAAGCCTCAGCTTTAACGCCCGAATAAATAACCTGCTGGATGACGATCTGTCCAGTCGCAGTTGCGCCATCAATGATGAGCTTAACGGGTACAACTGCACGGCCGATTACAACACAACAGAAAAAGCCCGCAGTTTCTGGCTATCCGCCAACGTTACCTTTTGAGAGTTCAAGCGGCCAGTCGAGGAGTCTTAAAGCTGAAGCGAAATATTACCCAGCAAAGGACAGCGCACTTGAGTGGGGCAGGGTGGTGGTGGCTTGGCACCATACGCCAGTGGCACTGGATGAGTTCAGCCGTGTGCCTGATAGGTATGCTGCTATTTGCACTTACCGGCATCACCCTCAATCACGCGGGGCAGATAGAAGCGGAGCCGCGCGTGACTACGCTGGAGGTGGAATTGCCAGCCGCATTACGTGTCGCACGGGACGGAAGCGATTCGGCGCCGGTACCGGCAGTCGTCAGGCAATGGCTGGCCAGTGAGCATGGTTTGAATATTCCGGCACTGCCGGGCGAATGGATGGACGACGAGGTGTACCTGTCTCTGCCGCGCCCGGGCGGCGATGCCTGGCTGAGTGTAGATCTGGCCAGTGGTACGGTGCTGTATGAGCGCACCAGCCGAGGGTGGATTGCCTATCTCAACGATCTGCACAAAGCCCGCAATACGGGCGTGGTGTGGGGCTGGTTTATCGATATCTTCGCGGTGCTTTGTGTGGTTTTTTGTGTGAGTGGGCTCGTGTTATTGCAGCGTCATGCGCAGAGCAGGCCCAGCACCTGGCCGCTGGTAGTTCTGGGTTTGGTTGTGCCGTTGCTGATAGCGGTTCTGTTTATTCATTGAAGAGACAATATCATGGTCTGGCGCAAAGATTTACAAACAAACTTGCGATGGTTGACAGTGCTTGCTGGCGTCAGTATTTGCGCTATAGGCAGTTCAGGGGCGAATGCCCAGCAGCTGGAGGTCGCCGTTGAAATTCCGCGGCTGCAGGTGGCGGAATATCACCGGCCTTATGTCGCTATCTGGATAGAGCCACAGGGCGGTGGTGATATCAACGACCTGGCCGTCTGGTACGACACAGCGTTAAAAGACCGCGAAGGCGAGAAATGGTTGAAAGACATGCGGCAATGGTGGCGACGTAGCGGCCGCGCGTTGACGATGCCGGTTGATGGCGTGAGCGGTGCCACGCGGCCACCGGGCGGGCACACCTTAAAAGTGGACTCGCAGAAACTGAAGTCTCTGGTGGCCGGTGAGTATCGTTTGATGATTGAAGCTGCGCGTGAAGTGGGTGGTCGCGAGATGCTTACGATTCCTTTCGTGTGGCCGCCAACGCAACTGCAGACGCTTGAAGCAAACGGCGAACATGAGCTGGGTAAGGTAAGTTTGCAACTTGTACCGGTTGCCGCCACTGAATAATGCGCATTGACTCACTCTCCCAGAACGCGCATGGCAGAGCTGATTTTGTGGCACCGAGGGTGTCAGCTGAATGACTACAATGATTTAACCGAAAATGTGGGAAAATAAAATGTATCAAAAATTAAAGTTCGCACTGCTGTTCTCAGTGCTCGCGGCTTCAGCCATTCCCGCACAGGCTCACCGTGCATGGATTCTCCCGGGCGCAACGGTACTTTCCAGTGAAGATCCATGGGTGACTTTTGATGCGGCGATTTCCAACGATATTTTTCATGCCGACTATCATGCGATGGCGCTTGACAACGTAAAGGCGACGGCACCGGATGGCAGTAACCTGCCCCTGCAGAATACGCATACCGGAAAATATCGCAGTAATTTTGATTTACAGCTAAGCCAGAAAGGCACGTATAAAATAGCCAGTACCAGTAATGGATTGATGGCCAGCTGGGAGCAGGATGGTGAGCGCAAACGCTGGCGTGGCAAGCTCGATAATTTTAAAAAGGAGGTGCCTCAGGGCGCAAGCAAGCTGGAAGTTACTGAAATTTCCCGTCGCATAGAAACGTTCGTGACCGCGGGCGAGCCCACCAAAACCGTGTTCAAAAGTAAGGGTGATCGTGGTTTGACGCTGGTGCCGCAGACACACCCTAACGACCTTTATGCCGGAGAAAAGGCAACATTCCAGTTATTTATTGACGGCAAGCCTGCAAAGCGGGCAGAAGTGGAAATTGTACCGGGGGGCATGCGCTATCGTGATCAGCAAAACAGCATGGCAGTCACCGCCGATGATAAAGGCAATATTGTCATTACCTGGCCGCAGGCCGGGCTGTACTGGTTGAATGGCAGCTACGAAGATAACAATAGCGATATTTCTATCGATAATACGAAAGTCCGACGTCGCGCATCTTACACGGCTACGTTTGAAGTGTTGCCATTGTGACGGATCGGGCGCCGATGTTGAGCGTCCGGCCTGAACCATAGAGGCGGTATTTGCCAGTGAAGTTTTTTTACGCCTGCATCATTGTTTTCGGTTACTGCATGTTCTGCTGGTACTGCTGGTATCGCTATCGTCGGCAACACTTGCCCGAGGCGGTGCCGCCGAAAGAAGATGATGCACTGGTGGTCGCTTACGCCAGCCAATCGGGGCAGGCAGCCGCGCTGGCGCAAAGTACCGTTCGACAACTGGGTGAAGGCTGCGTTGCAGTCAAAGTGTTGCCGCTGGACCGCCTCGATGACACGCTGCTGCAGCGCAGCGAAAAAATACTGTTCGTCGTGAGTACCTACGGTGAGGGGGGGCCGCCGGACATGGCTGCGCGCTTTGCCCGGCGTTACCTGCGCGCCGGTAAACGCGATTTGTCGCATTTACGCTATGGCATACTGGCGTTGGGCGATCGCCAGTATCAAAACTTTTGTGGTTTTGGCCACCAGCTCTGTCAGGGTTTGCAAAACCAGGCAGCACAGCCCCTGTTTGACCTGATTGAAGTTGACCGGCAGGACCCCGAGGCACTGTCCCGGTGGCAGCAACGTGTTGTCAGTTTGGGTGGTGCCAGGGCCGCGCCAGCGCGTTTGATGCCCACTGATGTCTCCACACGGCTGGTGCAGCGGAGCTGTCTGAATGCGGGCAGCGAGGGCGCGCCGGTTTATCGGATTGGCTTGCATCCGGATCAGCCGATTACTTGGCAGGCGGGCGACATTGCCTGTATTACCCCAGGGAATGCACCGGACGACGTGCAGGATTTTATCCGCAGTTTGAAGCGCGATGGCGAGGAATGGGTCGACACCGCGGAAGGCCCGGCTCGACTCGAACAGGTATTGACCTATCGACGTCTTCCGAAGCACTTTCAAGAGCTCGCACAGCTTGACCTGCCGGATCTACTCCGGCAGTTGCCGCCCTTGCCCAGTCGGGATTACTCCATTGCATCCATTCCCGACGAAGGCGAGATTGTGCTCCTGGTCAGGCAGGTACGCGACGCCAACAGTAATCTGGGCCTTGGCTCCGGCTGGCTTACACAGCATGCTCCTCTCTTTGGTACGGTGCGAGTCAATATTCGCAGTAATCCGGCCTTTCACGCCCCCAATCCCGCGCAGCCGCTGATTTTGATTGGCAATGGTACGGGGATGGCCGGGTTGCGGGCGCATTTACGTGCCCGTGCCCAATGCGGTGCCAATGATAACTGGCTGCTGTTTGGCGAACGCAATAGCGCGCACGATTTCCATTTTGGTGACGATGTTGTTGAATGGCAACGCCAGGGTCACCTGCAGCGCCTGGATCTCGTCTTTTCCCGCGATGGCGGGCAATATCGCTACGTGCAGGCGTTGGTGGCGGCTAACCGTCATGCGCTGCGAAGCTGGCTGGATCGCGGTGCTGCTATCTATGTCTGTGGTGGTCTGGAAGGCATGGCTGCAGGCGTTGAAGCGGCGCTCATTAGCCTGTTGACGGAGAGCGGTCTCGCAGAGCTGCGGGAACAGGGGCGCTACCGAAGGGATGTGTACTAGATTGCATTATCACTAATGCATCATTGATAATCATTATTGTTCGCGTTACTATTTCATCGTTTTTGACGTACTCTGGAAGCCTTATGCAACGCTGTTTGTTAACTGCTGCAATTTCTTTATTCAGCTTTATGTCTCGCGCCCGTCTGGTCGCACTGTCAATCCTTCTGCCGTTGCAATGGTCCTTGGCCTCGTCCGCATTTGCCCAGACGCCGGACAGTCTAAACCTGCCCCACAATTTGTCTCCCTGGGGTATGTTCATGCAGGCGGACTGGGTAGTGAAAGCTGTGATGCTGGGTTTACTGCTTGCATCGGTGGTTACCTGGACGGTGTGGCTGGTAAAAAGCACAGAGCTTCGCCGGGCGCGCAGGCAGAGTGCCGAGCCGCTGCGGCAACTAACCAGCGCGGAGTCTCTGCCGCAGGTGTGGGAGCTCGCCGGGCAGCAGGGGCCGGTGGGTGCGTTGTTAACCGCGGCCAGAGTGGAGTTGGATCAATCCGACGGGTTGTCCGCCGCCGGTATCCAGGAGCGGCTGGAAGGTCGTTTTGCCCGCATTCTTGCCGCTTTATCGCGGCATGCCAAAAGCGGCACCGGCGTATTGGCCACCGTTGGTTCGGTTGCACCCTTCGTGGGCCTGTTTGGAACGGTCTGGGGCATTATGAATAGTTTCATCGGCATCGCCGAGGCCCAGACCTCCAATCTGGCGGTAGTGGCGCCGGGTATTGCTGAGGCGCTGTTGGCAACCGCACTTGGTCTGGTGGCAGCTATCCCTGCCGTGGTCATGTATAACCTGTTCGCCCGCAAAATAGCCGACTACCGGGCGCTTACGGCAGATATGGCCGGAGAAGTCATGCGGCTGGTATCGCTGCACATTGATCGCGCTTCTACGCCGGCGGGTAAATAGCCGTGGCCGTGCGACTGGATGATAGTGATGATCTCGTCGAGACCCACGAGATCAATGTCACCCCGTTTATTGACGTGATTCTGGTACTGCTGATTATCTTTATGGTCGCTGCGCCATTGGCTACGGTGGATGTGGCAGTCGATCTACCCGCCGCATCGGCACAGCCGCAGCCACGTCCCCAGCAACCGCTATATCTGACTTTGCAGGCAGATCTGGCCCTCAGCCTCAACGACGAGCGGGTCGAGGCTGACGCCCTGGCGGCCGCCTTGACGGCGGCGAGCCAGGACAATACAGAAGAGCGTATTTATCTGCGGGCAGATCGCAGCGTGGATTATGGCGAGCTGATGGACCTGATGAACCGGCTACGCGGCCTCGGCTATTCCCGAATCGCCCTGGTAGGGCAGGAGCTTGTACCGTGATGACGTGTAACCCTGACGATTTAACAGGCGAATCCAGCCGCCGCCAGCGAACCCGCTGGTGCCTGGCCCTGTCTGCCGTGTTGGTGTCACACGCGGCGGTAGGTGTAGTACTGGGCTATCAAAGCGTTCATGCGCCAGAGGTTGCTGCCGGTGCACCGATGGTCATCGAAATTGCCGAGTTTGCGGCTGCACCGGCCACCGCCGCCAGCGCACCTGCAGCGCCACCAGACCCGGTGGAGACGCACCAGCCGGAGGATGTCGAGAGCCCGGCGCCAGAAATTCCCCAGCCGACGCCGGACGTTCCCGATCCGGAACCACAGCTCGTGCAGGAAAAACCATCCGACGAGGACCCTGAGCCGCAACCGGCACCCGTGGATTTACCCAAACCAAAGCCCGAACCGACGATAGTGCCCAAAAAAGTGGCACAGAAAGATCCGCCCAGACAGGAAAAGGAAAGCACCCCGCGCGAAGCGTCTGCAGATACGCAGCAGGCTGAATCTCTCGCGACGCCAACGGCAGCAACACTCGCCGCGACCAGCCAGTCCACCAGCAGGCAGTCCGATAATACCGGGATGTTGACGCAAAAGCGCGCAACCTGGGAGGGTCGCCTGGCTGCACATCTCGAGCGTCACAAGCGTTATCCCTATATGGCCCGCAGTCGCCGTGAAGAGGGCACAGTGGTGCTACGTTTTATTATGAATCGCGACGGAGAAATAATAGAATCCCATGTCGACCAGGGCAGTGGTTCATTTCTGCTCGATCGCGAAGTCAAAGACATGCTGCATCGCGCCAAACCGCTGCCACCGCCACCCGAAGATATTGCGGGTAACCAGTTGGAACTCGTCCTGCCGATACAATTTGCGCTGCGCTAACGCGCTTTTTGATCAGGCGTCTACGGCCGCCTGACTGGATGAGAAAGGCCCGAATTCTTGCTCTGGACAAATCTGGATGCAATCTGAACAGTTACGGCACGAGCTGAATAGTTACCATTTTTTTAAGCGTTTGTAGTTCCGTACCCCAATCTTTTGATTGTGCTGATACTTGCTCCGGAGGACTGCGTCGACCATGGATCAACCATTGCGGTCGAGCTGGGTGGAGAACCTGATCAGTGTCATAGGCCGCGACACTGATCAGGCTGATTTGTCAAGTTTGGCGCTAGGCTGTTTCGCGAACGAGTTCAGAGATCAGGCCCGCTACGCCAGTTGCCTGCACTATGATATTGAGGTTCTGGCTATCGGCCTTTTTGATGGCATTATTAACCGCTACATCCGAAACCAGGTTGGCGTCCAGGCTCTGTGCTTTCTCTCGCAGCTGGGCCAGCGCATGCTTGCGCCCCTGTGCCAGTGCGGCCCGGACGGTTTCACTTTTGGTGCCGAGAAATTTGCCGTCGCTGAAAAGATCCGGGGTGGCCTTGATTTTAAGAACACACTCGGCGGTAATCGCTTTGACGGTTGTTACCGCGCCGTATTCATCAGCGGGTTTCGAGCTTAATGCCACCGCACCGGGCGCTACAGCTTCGTATCCGGGTGTCGCAGCCGGGCTTTCCTGGTTCTGCCTGGTGGCCTCGGGTAATTGGGCTACCACTGACGGCGCGACATGTTGTGGCGCGATGTTCCTGGGCGCGCCTGCAAGTTTCTGCTGCTTGCGGCGGGCCCGTCTGCTGCCGCCTTCGTGTTCGCAAAGACAGTGCGGGCAAATGTGGGATGCCCGGTATACGCCGCCATTCATTGGTTTGTGGCAGTTCTGGCAGGGCTTATTGAGTAATTGCATAAGGTGTCCGTTACGTCAGCTTCCAAATGAGTAAATAATAATCAGGCAGGAACTTTGACTCAAGATTCAGATTTGAAAAAAGAGAACTCAATACACATAAGAGCGGGCATGGTACACATAAACATCGTAAATCAGACCGTTGGCCTGAGCGCGGGCCGGTCACAGGCTAAGTTTTCGGAACATTCATCGTAACTATTCAGCTCACGTCCGATTTGCCCCTGCACCTATAAATAAAGCTGCGTTTAAAAATGGTCACAAAGCTCTGTCGGGAACCGGTTTGAACGCCTGGCCAGGCGGCCCGGAGGGCGAAGCGCAGGATGCGCGGCGTATTGACACGGGTAAACTCACATTTTTCGCCTTGCTCTGAACAAATCTGGACGCGTTCTGAACCGTGACGAAACGAGCTGAATAGTGACCATTCATCAAAGATTTGAAGCGAATTAAGCAAGCTCTGGGGCGGTACTGCGGTATTTTATTTTAGCCGTTGTGTTCGCCGATAGCCGTTACTGCATTCAGAATAGTCCATCCGCGTCCTATGCGTTTTGAAGCGCATCGGCACCGAATTCGAGTTTAAACTGAAAACTGAAAGCACCGATTGCAGTGGTACTGATGCTGACAGTTCAGATTACAGGGTGCAAAAAAAGACGACCGGTTTTGGCATGCCGGCGGAAAATATTGCCGTCTTGCCGGGTTTTATTTTGAAGGGAATTTCGAAATCGGATGAAATAGTCCGGTTGCATTGTCGATGAAAGGCGGGTTCTTGACCAGGAGAAAAGCGGGGTATTGACACGAGTGAACGAACATTTTTCGGCTTGCTCTGAACAAATCCTGACGCAATTTGAGCGTCTACGACAGGTGATAAATAGTTACAGAAAAAATCAACCATTGGTCGTGATTATTTTTAGCTCGGTCCAGTACCCGTTATTTAAATCCTGTCGCGAGAAGGTTTATCAATCCGGAGCAATGACCCCGATCCGGGTCATTGCTCCGGGAATGAATTTTATCGCTTAACAGTGACTCGCCGGGTTAATGCCAGAAGTGTGCCCATCACCATCAGGAGCAGACCGTTCAGGCTGCCGCCCGTCCCCCCTGAGCTGCTACTGGACGTCGAGGACGAACTGCTTGATGAAGAGCTACTGGACGTCGAGGACGAACTGCTTGATGAAGAGCTGCTGGATGAAGATGACGAGCTGGACGAAGATCCGCCATCAAGGGAGCGCACCAGAACGGAATTGATTGTTGCATTGTCCGTGATGGAAGTGAGGGTGATGGTAAGACTGCCATCGTTTACTGTTGCGGTAAAGGGGCCCGGTTGCCACAGCACGTTTCGACCTATTTCCGCATATAAATCCACGTTGCTGAGTACGGTTTCACCTTCAATGGCTACATCGAACACGCGAGCACCCGTCGACTCGTGGTACAGCTCCGCAAAGCCCAGTTCAACCGAAACGGTCTGATTGCTCATGGGGATTTCAAAAGTCATGTCGCCATAAAGTTCGGACTGGTACACAGCACTGCCACCACCGCCAGAAACGGCAACTTCATCGTTGGTGTATACCGCGCCACCTGTGACGAAAGTGCTGGGTGAATACCAGATATCGCCGATGGCAATGGCTTCGCCTGCGCCGCCGGCATTGATTGCCGCCAAAATGCCGGGCGGGTTGGCCGGATGCCAGCCCTCGGTATCTTCGGTTACCACGCAGACTTCGCCGCCGAACTGCTCACCAAAACCATCGCCCGTCGTATCGGCCGAGATGTCGCAGCAGACAGGTATGCCATTGCTTGTGCCGCAATCGCGTGCGCCTTCGCTCACGGTGATATCGGAGCTGCCGGTGCTTTGATAGCCTTCGGTGGCCAGGACCATATAATGGTGATTACCCAGAGGTAAACCCGCACTTTCCCATGCGGCAAAGTGATTGGCCACTGTAATGGTTCCGCTGATATTGCCAAAGCCTTTTTTGGGTTCTCTGACGCTGAAATATTGGTCAAACGTCTGCGTTCCATCGATGGAAGGCTGCTGGATCCGCTGACAGCGAACGATGCTGTAAGTGGCCCCATCGCTTTGCATGGTGCCGTGTGTCGTCCGGCCATCGCTACAGTTGGACGGGTTATAGGAGCCGAAGCTTTCGATAACGTAGTATTCCACGAGCGGGTTTCTCGTCCAGCCATAGAGCGCGAGATAGGAGTTTTGCGAGTTATCGACGTTATACGATCCCGAATAGTTGACGGTTCGCGGTCCACCCGGGTTCCAGCCCTTGCCGCCCACCCAATTGTTGGTGCTATTGTTCCATTGCGATGTATAACGACCACCGTCCAGCAGCGTCATGGATGCGTCGCCACCATCCTTCCAGAAGGTAAAATAAAAACCACCATGGTTGCCGGTTAATTCTTCAGTCAGGGTTTGTGCGCTCACCGCAGAAGTGCTCAATGCAACCGCACAGCTGAGTCCTGCGATTGCGCCTTTTCCGAATTTATTCATCTGTTTATGGTTCATAAAAAATCACCGCCTGTTGAAGTGAGAGTCGGTCGACATAAAATTTGTCCTTTGGTGACAAAGGAATTTTTTGACAGGGTATTATTATTGGTAATTATTCAGCGTGTATCGTCACGGTTCAGATTGCGTCCAGATTTGTTCAGAGCAAGGCGAAAACGTGAGTTTACTCATGTCAATACGCCGCGCATCCTGCGCTTCGCCCGCCGGGCCGCCTGACCAGGCATTCAAACCTGCTCCCGACAGGTTTGTGACCATTTTTTAATACCGCTTTCTTGTGAAGGTGCAGAGGCAAATCGGGGCGTGAACTGAAATTTAATCGGATACAAATTATGGCGCCGGTGACTATATGATCTAATCGTAACCCACTGCCGTTGTGTTCAATGTGATTCGAGTCCCGAAACTGTGATTGGTGTCAGAGAATGACCATCCGGTGCAAAAAATCCGTGATCCATAGCATCTATTATCGTAGTGACCTGTCTCGATACCGAGGGTGTCGCACCAGCCTCGGCTGCCAACAGAAAAAGAGAGACAGGTTATTGGAAGGGGCACTGATGGCACACCCGGGCTCAACGGGTTTCGATGTGAATTCGCCGTTTATTGGAAAGCGTGGCGTCGGGAGGTGGATGTTCAGTTGGGGGTATTGGAGGCGGCCTGCCGTGCATCAGGCCCGGCACGTTGCTGGTTAACGAAAGGCTTCCCTGCCTCGTTTCCGATCGGACTAATTATTACAGCGACCACTGAAACAGTCGTAGGTAAAACCGAACCCGATTTCGCCGCTGCAGTGCATCGTGCCAGAGTTGGATCCGCCGCCGCATCGGCCATTTCCGTAAGTAGCCGTATTGTGGCGCATGTCCGCGGCCCGTCGGGTTTCACCATTGACCTGGACGGTTTCCAGAATAACGTCACGCCCGTCAGCATCATTGGTAAACTCCACCAGGATATCGCCCTGTGCGCCGCCATTGTAGGTGTAGTTCTGCATGCTGGTGCCCAGCGTCCAGCTGGCAACCGTAGAGCCGGCGACTTTAAGATTGATTCGCTCGGCGCCGCTGGTTCCTCGGGCCCGGACAACAATATTGCCATTGCCACCGTTGGATCCGCCACTGGTACTTGTGCTGCTACTGCTACTGCTACTACTGCTACCGCTGGAACTGGAGTTTGAACCTCCGCTGTTGCCGCCATTGCAACTGCCGCTGAAGCAGGCACCGGTGCCACCGAACCCGATAACGCCATTACAGTGCATGGTTCCGGACTTGGCTCCACCGCCACATTGGCCGTTACTGTAGGTGGCCGTGTTGTATTCCATATCCGCTGCACGGCGGGTTTCGCCGTTTACGTAGACAGTGTCCAGAATCGCGTCACGACTACCGCCATCATTGGTGAATTCAACCTGAATGTCACCGGCAGCGCGGCCGGTATAGGTGTAGTTGGCAAAGCTGGTCGTCAGGTTCCAGCTCGCAACCGTTGAGCCACCGATGCGCAGGTTGATATTCTCGCCGCCGGCGGCACCGCGGGCGCGAACAATGATGTTGGTGCTGGACGGGGTGGAAGTGCCACCACCACTACTGCTGCTCGAACCGCCGCCAGTCGAACTGCTACTGGAGGAGCCGCTGCTGGAAGAGCCTCCGCCGCCGTCACGTACGGTGATGTCGGAACTGCCGCGACTTTGGTAGCCCTCAGTTGCTAACACCATGTAGTCATGAGAGCCCAGACGCAGACCGGCCCGCTGCCAGGCTGCAAAGTGGTTGGCGACCGTGATGGTACCGCTGATATTCCCGAAGCCCTTTTTGGACTGTCGGACGCTGAAGTACTGATCGAATGTCGCCGTGCCTTCGATGGAGGGTTGCTGTACGCGTTGACAGCGGACCACATTGTAAGTGGCACCATCGCTTTGAAACGAGCCGTGAGTCTGGCGGCCCTGAGTGCACGAAGACGGGTTATAAGAGCCGTAGCTCTCAATAACATAGTATTCAACCAGTGGGTTCCTGGTCCAGCCATAGAGTGCCAGATAGGAGTTTTGTGAATTGTCCACATTGTAGCTGCCCGAGTAGCTCACCGTACGTGGTCCGCCCGGGTTCCAGCCTTTCCCGCCCACCCAGTTATTGGTGCTGTTGCCCCACTGGGAGCTGTAGCGACCGCCGGACTGCAGCGTCATGGATGCATCGCCGGAATCTTTCCAGAATGTGTAGTAAAAGCCACCGTGGGTTCCGGTTGAATTCGACGTCAGTGTCTGCGCGTTGAGATTCGGGATGCTCAGGCCGGCAGCACAAAGCATAGCGGTCAGTGCACCTTTGCCGGGTGCGCGCAGTCGTTTGAAAGTAGAAAGTTTCATAGAATCTGCCCTCCGGAATTAATGTGATCCGGTACATAATCAGTCGATGCGCAGTGCTTTTGCATGCGCCGCCTCTGGGGAATCGATCGCTCAAAATAGCTGTGTCTCATCAATATTAATGCCTCTTATTATTTTATTAATGGGCTTTAACGTCGCTTTGTCCTGTCTGCGGTCGTCCGGCGACACTGTCCTGCTCCGCAATTATCTTTTCGCGGTGCCCCAGGTCGCACCTAAGCTTTTTGTGGCACTAAAAGCTTCCCTGTTTCGCCATATTACGCCACGAATTTTGAAGAAATCCGTGATTGAAATCGTATGCAGTGTGTGAAATAGGTAATACTTTTACGAAATATGATAACTATCTTATGAACGACATGGGTGCCAGTCCTCTGACACGTTCGCGGAATGCTTTGGCGGAACGATATTTTTGTGACAGATTGGGCTTGCATTCCGGGTTTAACAGGCTGTAGCCGTCAATAATAATCGGCGGCCGGCGCCGGTTCCGGCGTCCATAGCGGATTAATGCCATCAAGTTACATTTCTGTGAACTTGGTTTGTCGGAATTGACCGATATGCTTATAGTGCAATTGACACCAGCGGGGCAGGGGCGATATATATATTTCCGTCGGACAGCCAAACCGTTATAAAAATAGTTAGCGTGCACCTGAGCACGGTAACAGTCCAAGCAGGTTGGTATTCGCATAGAATCGGCCCACCCGGCACCGAGCCAGGCCGATGACTTCAATCAGTCTCCACCTCTATAAGTGGTATTGGTTCAAAGCTGGTATGAAGAATAAAAAATAATGTAACTATTCAGCTTACGCGCCGATTTGCCCATAGCTGTGAAAAATGGTCACAAACCTGTTGGTAACAGGTTTGAACGTCAGTCCAGGCGGACCGGCGGGCGAAGCGCAGGAAGCGCGGAGTTTTTACGCGAGTGAACTCACATTTTTTGCGTTGCTCTGAACAAATCTGGACGCAATCGGAACAGTTACGACACGAGCTGAATAGGGACAGAATAATCAGCATTGAAGACTGCTCGGCACGCAGACCAGCGTTCCCGGCGAGTTTCAAATGCAATCCTTACATCAAAACAAGGGCTATTACCATGGATTTTATGAGACTTAAGAAGATTGTCACACCCGGCAAAAGCCTGACTGCAGCACTCGTCTGTGCGGCGGGCCTAAGCATTTCGACGGCCAGCGCCCAGCAACTGACGTCAAACTCGACCGGCAACCACGATGGTTTCTATTACACATTCTGGAAAGATTCCGGTGATGCATCCATGACGCTGCACGCCGGTGGTCGTTACACCTCGCAGTGGGGCAACAGCACCAATAACTGGGTGGGCGGTAAAGGTTGGAACCCGGGCGGAGCGCGCACCGTTAGCTATTCGGGTAGCTACAATGTGGACAATTCACAAAACTCCTATTTGGCACTCTATGGCTGGACCAAAAATCCTCTGGTCGAATACTACGTTATCGAAAGCTACGGCTCTTACAACCCGTCTTCGTGTACCCAGGGCCGCCAGAGTCACGGCTCGTTTCAAAGCGACGGCGCCACCTACAGTGTGGTGCGATGTCAGCGAGTACAGCAGCCTTCCATCGAAGGTACAGCAACATTTGATCAGTACTTCAGCGTCCGAGAGCCCAAAAAAGGCTTTGGTAGCATCAGTGGCACCATTACCGTCGGGAACCACTTTGCAGCCTGGGAGCGCGCGGGTTTACGTTTAGGCTCGCATGATTACATGGTGATGGCATCCGAAGGCTATCAGAGCCGCGGTAGCACCGACATTACCGTCAGCGCAGGTGGCGGCGGCGGTGGCAACACTGGCGGTGGTAACACTGGTGGTGGCAATACCGGCGGTGGTAATACTGGCGGCGGCAATACCGGCGGTGGTAATACAGGTGGCGGCAATAGCGGCGGCGGTGCTACTGCGTCCAGCTCGGATATTGTTGTACGTGCCCGTGGTACTGCTGGCGGTGAGAATATCAGCCTCCGTATTGGCGGTTCGACTGTGCAAAGCTGGAGCCTCACCACCAGCGTGGCCAACTACACCTATAGGGGTGGCGCGGCTGGGGATATCCAGGTTGAATTCACGAACGACGGCGGCGATCGCGACGTTATTCTCGAGAGCGTTTATGTCAATGGTGAAACCCGCAACGCTGCGGATATGGAGTACAACACGGCTACCTACGGCAATGGCGAGTGTGGCGGCGGATCCTTTTCCAACACCATGCATTGTAATGGTGTGATCGGTTTTGGTGAGACCAGCGACTGCTTCAGCGGCAGCTGTGGTGGCAATACCAATGTCGCCAATGCGGGTGGCAACAATGGTGGAAACACCGGCGGTGGTAATAATTGGGGTGGTAATAACGGCGGAAATACAGGCGGTAACTCGGGTGGGAACACCAGTGGCGGCACCTGTAACTGGTATGGCACCAGCTATCCGCTTTGCACCACCACCACCAACGGCTGGGGATGGGAAAGCAACCGAAGCTGTATCTCTCCCAACACCTGTAATTCACAGTAAGAGCAGCGCCATGCCAGCATAATAATGACAAATTATGCTGGCAGCGTGCCAGCTTACTGTTTCGGTTCAAAAGGGCGGGTTTAACAACCCGCCCTTTCTTTTTTCGGCGAGATTTTTAAACCTGGTTGTAAAGCTTTGAAATGGACGGCGGTGTCCGTGTAATAGACCGGATCAACAATTCTGCCGTGAAGACTGTCTCCACTGTAGTAAACTCACATCAAGCTGGTTGATGGCACAACGGCCACTCTGTCTGCGCCTAACATCTCAATCGAGAAGATATCCAGGAAGTTTGGACCTAATGCTACAGTGCTAGAGGATGGGCTGGACCGAATGGGTGCGATCCTGGGCGTTGCACATCGCGCTTGCACGTCGACTTAGAAATCGAACGAATGCTGCAATTTCTGATTTCTGGCGAAGGAAGCTGAATTCGGGAGCAACAATTCGAGTAATGTGGGCTTTACGCAGGTTGACTAATGTCGAATATCTTACTCGCCATCATTTGCCTTGCCATCGGTAAACTCCTGCAGAATGTGAGGCAGTTTCCTGGTTCGTCAGCCCAGGTACTCAATGCTTATGTCATCTACGTCGCGCTGCCTGCGCTGATACTGGCTCAAATACCGACCATCTCCTTTGGCGCGGATATGTTAGCCCCGGTGCTGGTAGCCTGGGTCGTTATGGGTGCGAGTGCCGGCATCACCTGGCTTTTGTCACGGTATTTCAAATGGAATCCGGCCATTACCGGTGCGTTATTACTGGTGATCACACTGGGCAATACCAGTTTTATCGGGTTTCCGCTTATCGAAGCACACCTGGGGGCTGAAGCCCTTCCCTATGCAATACTCTACGATCAGTTGGGCACGTTCTTGGCGCTGAACACCCTGGGTATTGCTATTGCCAGCCGCTACGCCCAGACACCGCACGCCCGGACGGGGCCGTTATGGTTCACAATCATGAAGTTTCCGCCTTTTGGCGCGCTGTTGCTGGGCTTTGTACTTATGCTCGCGGCGGTTCCCGTGCCTGCGGTGCTCACGGATGTATTGGACAGGCTCGCAGCCACCCTGGTGCCGGTCGTGATGGTGGCAGTCGGTTTGCAATGGCGCCTGCGTATCGACCGGTCTGAAACCGGCCTTATCGTCTTCGCACTGATATTTATTCTGTTGATCAAGCCGCTGCTGGCACTGGTGCTGGTGAAAGGGCTGGCGTTTGAGCCGATCGTGGCGAAGACTATTGTACTGGAAGCCGCTATGCCGGCCATGATTTCCACCGGTGCCCTGGCGCTGACTTACGGTCTGGCACCGCGGTTCGTATCGACGATAATCGGCTACAGCCTGACGCTGTCATTTCTGACTGTATGGATCTGGAGCCTGATTGTATAGCACCTGGTCCGGTGCGCTGGAGAAAGGTCAACGACAACGCAGAACACGAAAAATGATTGTTGGCCTGAACGCCGAAGGCCGGTGTGCATTTGTATATCCCGGGCGGTCTGCAGGCGGGGCGGCTGCTACCGGCAGCGGCTAAAAATGCGAGCGATATTCCCTGCTTTTATCGCGGCGGGTTGAATGGTTTGGGGGAGATTTGTTCGGCCGTTGCGCTAGTGGGAAGCTGTGGGTTGGCCGGCAGGAAAGTATCTGAAAAGCATTCGACAAGGCACCCACCGATGCCCTGACAGGTTTTAATTCCGCTGTTTTTCCAGCAGGGCCCGGGCCTTGGGCAACCGTTCCACAATGGAGCGGTGTCTGGCACCCTTGCGCACGTCGGTCAGTCCCTCGGTACCATGTTTTTTATAAAAGACTTCTGTCATTTTGATATAGCGCTCGCAATACGTTATTTCCTGCGAATAGTTTTTTTCCTTCCGGGACAGTATGGCTACACGCTCAAACACAAGCGGCGCCGGTAGGTCTTTGGGTGAACGCTTCTTTTTGAGTTCCATGTCGCAGCAGCGAATCATGGCGTCAATGTCGTGTATGTCAGCCGCTGAAGTTTCCATTTCTCGGGTAACCCTGGGCTGAAGTATGGCGGCTGGCTTTGGTGTGTCATCGGGTGGGGAAGCGGTATCGCGGGTAATGTCGGGTGCTGCGCTCGATTCGGCTTCATCGGTTGGGGCGGTGGGTCCGGTTTCCGCCATAGCGTCTGTCGGTTCGACAGTGTTTGCGGTGGGAGCGTCTGCCGGGTCGACGCCGACAGAATCAGCAGAGAACCTGGTCGCCGTGGCTTCGTCGGGTATCCCGGCGTCGGCAGCTGGCGCTCCCGGCCGTTCTTTCTCTGTACCTGCGATGTTCTCAACGGTGGCCGAATGCGATTCGGCACCCCCGGTGTCCGATGTGGGGGCGGCTGGCGGCGCGGGGGGCCGGGTATTGGTTTGTGAGCCCACGGCCGCAAACACCGTGATATCTGCTTCGGGTTCAGGTTCGACGTCAGGGCCTTCGGCCTGCCTGTCTTCAGCGCGGTCCGTGGCTGGTGTGGTGCGATCTTTGTTGAAGATCAGGCCAAACAGCCTGGTAAAAAAATTCATGCGATACCTCGGTCCTGGAGCCCATTGATGAGCATCCGGGCTTTATGTACAGACAGCGGAATTCTAGCGAAGCGGTCTGCAGATGCACGGAACCAGTGGGCAAAAGTCGGAAAAAGCCTGTAGATTCGCAGCCAGACACAGGCGAATCGTGCAAAAGGCCGGGTATCGGTCCGCCACTCAGCGCGGGGAAGCCTAAAACCGTCTTATCCCGATACGGCCAGGGGTGTGCGCAACTGGGTCCGTCCCCGACCTGCCCACAAATTCTGCTTAAACTGATACAGGTCGTCAGCCCAGGCGTGGATGGACGGGTTGCCCACGGGACTCCGGCTCATAAAGCGCGGCCATGCGAAAGCACCGTACCGTTCTGTGTTTTTTTGCTGTGGAAAATATCGGCGATGGTTGCTCTGGCCGGCACAGTCCCCGGGATGGCTGAATTGTGATAATGATCAGAGTGAACAGGACACTGAGCATTGTTGTTGGAAACAGCGCTTAATAAAGAGTCTTCGAATCCGGTCAAATCTCAGAGGCGTCGATAATTGTTCAAGTGAATTATCCAGTCGTTCGATACTGTAAAATGAGACGTACTATTTCGTGGTCACTGATTGTTGATGCCAGGGATTCGTTCATCGAAGCTCTTTGTGGCAACCGAATATCAAATTTTGAACGCAAAACTTCCGATACCTGTTTGTCAGCATTCGGGTCAAGATCTCGCCCGGCATAGGCGCAGATACGCTGAAGAATAAAATCTTTATTCGCCATAAAAAGGAATGTCCTTCATTGCTATAGGTTGTGAGGCTCTACTTCGGCTTACAGCCATCGGCGCACCTTCTTCGCATAGGCTGTGAAACCAGCCCCGAAACGGGCCGCTAATGCTCGCTCTTCGGGTACTATCTGAAAGCGGGTCATGTACAACACGAACCCCGGCAGCAAAAGCAGGGCCAGGGCATTGGCCAAAAACGCCGCCCAGCCGAGCAGAATAACGAGAAAACCGAGATACATAGGGTTGCGGGTGAAGCGGAAAATACCGGACTTAACGAGGACCGCGGCGGCCGCTGGTCGCAGGGGGTTGACGGTGGTCTGCGCCAGCGCAAATGAGATGACGCCCGACAGCGCGGTGCCAGCGCCGCCTGCCACGAGGATCAGAGCCAGCATATGGCGCGACGGCACCGGAATCTGCAAAGCAGGGACGGCAACCGAAACGAGCCACATGGCAGCGGCAAATGCAACCACAACGGCAACTGGTGGCACCTTCAATTCAAGCGTGTGCATTGTAGCTTAACCATAGAACCAGGCAACTGTTAACCAGCACTGTCACCCAAAGTGCCAGCCTGAAACGCCTTTTCTTTGACTTGTGACGTAATAATTGTTGGGCTATCAGGGCGCCCGGCCAGCCCCCGGCCAGGGCGAGACCGTGCAGCGTGGTTTCCGGCGTTCTCCTGGCGCCGCGCTTTGCAGCCGATTTGTCGAGATAATAAAACAAAAACGTCAGACAGCTTACCGCGCCGTATATCACTATCGTCATCAGCGGCAACAGCCCCAGACATACTGCAATGGTCACGCTGGTCAGAAAAGCGAGTGCAACTATGATCGAACCGGAAATTCTATAACCCGCAGCCAGCCGGCGCCGCTTTTCTCCGGAAAAGGCTGCTTTTGTTGCACAGGTCCTTCCCTGCCTGTCGGTTGACAACGAATACGTAATAATATCCCCATTCCTGGGTTGGCGATGTCTATTGGAAAAGGCATTCTTGTGAACAAATACTGGCCTGCCGGAAGGCCCAGGCGCAACAAAGCCAAACCCCTTGGCCTTATTCCAGGATTTAATTTTTCCTTTGGGACGCATTCACGTGTTCTCGTTCTCATGCGGAGGAGGTGAAAACTAACAGATAGAACAAAGAAAGCCAAATGAATGGCATGTGAGAGCCGACTTTGTCGAAACCGGTCAGAACCAATTGCGTGGCAACCGGAGCGAAAGTCGTTGCGATTGGCGACGAGGCAAGGCGTAACACGAGTAACCCGAGCCGCGCGGGAGACGCGACCGGGTCGATTTTTAATTGCTCCGCCGCATGGACGGTTTAATGGTCATCGTGTTAGTCAGGTGCGTTTACCACCTGTATTTCTACTCTGCGGTTTTCTCTGCGCCCTTGGGGGCTGTCATTGGAGGCGATAGGCTGCTCTTCGCCAAGCGCCTGAATCTCCCATTCTTTGACTTCTACGTTCTGCTCGGATAGATACTCCTTGACGGCTTTGGCCCTTCGTTCGGCCAGGTCTTTGTTGTATTCTTCTGGTCCCGTGGCGTCGGTAAAGCCTGAAATCTCCACCACGACCGGGTTCGGTTCGTTTTGCACCTTCTCAACAACCGCCTGCAAATTCTGTTGTGCCTCGCTCGTCACGCCAGCGGAGTCGAAGTCGAAATGTATCATATTGGTGTCGGCGGTATCGCCGGCCCTGCTTCCCGCCAGGCTTCGGCTGTCGGCGCTTTGGTTTTGCATTCGCTCTTCGGAACCCGGGCGTGACTCGCTGCGCGCATCTAAATTATCTGTTCCCGAATTGCTCCCGGCAGTAGAGCGGTTACTGCGATAGTTGGTTTCCACTTCCTCACTGAGGAATTCGTCGTTGAGAACAGAGTCCTGGTTAATTGATTGCTGATTTGCGTAGGTCAGACTGGCGCCCGTCGACAGTGCGAATAATAACGCCAGCCTGGATACTTTTGATGAAATCATAAGTCCTCCTCATTGATATAGATGGTTCTCATTTTTGTTTGCTATATCCGTGCCAATGTTCTGTGATTTGAAATAGGCGCGAGAAAACTGGTAGATGGGACTTTCAGGACAAGGTTTTTGTGTGCAAATGACAAAAACTTTGTGGGAAGTGCACGAGGTGCTTCCTTTAATCAGAAATAAAAATATTAATGAGTTAATTAGATATATCATTGGCAAAGAAGATGGTTTGAATGCCGTAAAGTTATTTGGCCAGGCAATAAAATGTTAATGCCGATGAGTTCTAACTGATCCCCGCAGACAAGCGAGTTTAATTGAGAATATGTGAATGGCGAAAGTAAAATTCCGATTGTCTACCCTAAGGTAATAAGGACTGGTTCCCACCTATTCAGAATCGCTCACATAACGCAACAGGGTTATTCCCAATGTGAATTGCAGTGGAAAACAAAAAGTTAACAGACTCCACGCGGAATACCTTCTTATTGTAGGAGGCTGAGACCGTCGACGCCGCTGAGCTTACCGGTGTTCAGGTAACAAGAATGCCACGCCGGACAAAATACCGATTGTCCAGGAATCGCGTATTTTTGAGAGTTAAAAAGTCTGGTGGATCGAAGAAGGTGGTGCGTGCACCGTTTTCGGGTTATCCGAAATTGACAGAGGCGACAGATAAAAAATGACAGGTGAAAAAGCGGGGGACAAAAACACAATTTTCTCATTGCGTGTTTATGCGATCAAGGTGAGACGTTTGCTGGTAAACAGGATTTACCCTGAAAGGTGGTGTTTTGGGTTGCAGCAGCTGTTGTGCAAGAAAATGGCTTCCCTGCCATTTGGCTTTTAAAAGCGGGTTGCCCCGCTTTTGGGTAAAGCCGTCATCCCGGCTCAGTTGCGGCTGTCAAAGGTTGGAGACGATGTTCTGGTGAGGGGGCCGGTACCGTTAGGCTGACGGGCGTAACTGCTGTCCGCTGGCGATTCGCCAAAGGGGGCAAAATCCGCGACGCGCTGTTCCGGGGTTGTCAGTAGTGCCATTTCACCGTCTGCGCTCAGTGCAAAATTGGTGTGCAGGCCGCCTAACGTGTCGGCCTTGTTGCTGGCCCAGATGATCAGGGTGCTGTTTGGCTGAATAACCGTGCCGGCTGGAAAGGACCACATGTCGAGGGTGTCTGCCTTATCGCTCAGATGCCAGCCACTCAAGTCCACCGCCTGTGCCGAATTGTTGTAAAGCTCAATCCAGTCCTCGTATGCCCCTTCGCTGTCAGTGGCGGTAGAACTATTGGACGCCATTATCTCGTTGATGACCACGGGGCTTTCGACTGCGTTGTCACCCTGCACTTGATACAGCCAGGTATTGTGTTCGGCACCGCGAGGGCTGAAGCTGGCCGTTCTGGCAGAATCGTCAGCAATCGCTTCGATGTAATAACGGACTACCGTCTCGCTGGCAAAACCGGGAATCTCTGCCGTGAAAGTTCCGTTGCCGCTTGCGTTCATGCTGACACGCTCGAATCGGCCCATCAGGTCGGTGCCATAATACAGTCGCACCTGCTGAACGCCTTTACCGGAGCCGCTGACCTGGGCGGAAACCTGTACCGACTGATTGGCCGCCGGTCGGGCCAGCGCCTGGCCGTTTACACTATGTTGAACATCGGTAATGCTCAAGCTGGACGTGTTCACATCGCTATTGCTGGTCAGGTATTGATAGCGCGTGGTAAAAAAGCTTTTAACATTTTGCACGTCGCTCTGGTACTGGCTATAGGAGTAGTCCCGCACGGAATCCGCGGACATGAACGGATCGATCAGGCGAGCGTAGCTGTCAACCAATGGATGCGAAACGGCAGGGTTGACGGATTCCTCGATAATAGTTCGATAATGGGCCAAATACCGCTGCCGCAGTTCGGGCACAGCCAGCAACTTGGTCAGCAGTGGCAATGCTGTGCTGTTGGCGTTATAAAAAGGCGACCATTGGGTGGCGTACTGCGTATTCAATGCAGTGTTGCCATCATATTCAATGGGGACAAGGCGGTTTGAATGCAGGTCGAAGTACAGGTAGTAGTCCATGCCGCCTTTGTTGATATAGCCATCATCGTCGGTGAAGATATTTTCCGTGGCGAGAAACCACAGCGCGGCGTCGATATCCAGATACTGGCCCAGCTGCTCGACCAGGAATTCCGGTGTGACCACGCCCAGCGTATTGGCAACGTTGGCCAGGTCCTGCCATGGGTCGGCTACGATGGAGTGTCGCAGTTCATAGGCATCTTCATAGTCCGATCCATTGGGTCCGCGATCATTAAGGCTGGAAGTGCCGGCACCGAATGCGCCACCGAAACAGCAGTCGACACCGCCGCCGCCGAAACCGCCGCCAAAACCGCCGCCGAAGCCACCACCAAAACCGCCGCCGAAACCGCCGCCAAATCCGCCACCACCACCAGGCGCTTCAGCGCGCCACCGGGTCGCTTCTCGATCCAGAAACCATTCTTTGACATGGTCCTTGTTCATTTTTTGCAGGTTGGTGTAAATCCCGAAATTCCGGCCATTGACGACGACATTGACGAAATTGGCCTTGGCCGCCGGAATATGTTGCCGCGCCAAATTGGCGTAGACCACATTGCGAATGGCCGAGGCATCTTCGTAACCGTTTTGAAATTTGAGTGAGTTGTAACTGTTGATGCTCTGCCCGTCGATCTGCCATTCCAGATCGACATCGAAGGATTTTTTCTCGCCCGCGGACGTATAGGTTGTATTCCCGCGAAAGCGTACGCCGACGTTTTCCAGAACATCGTCACGATAAATAAGTCTGGCCGGGATGCGCGTCTGACTCTGGAAGTTGTTGGTCAGTTGCTGCCAGTAATCCGGTTGATCAAACTCCAGATTAACAGTTTCTACATAGGCCTCGTTGTATAGACGGCGGCTGAAAAAACCATTGCGTTCCAGTCTGCGACCGTCAGCAGAAATGCGCAATCCATCCGGCATGCCTTCATAAACAGACTCGCCAAAAACGGGACTGCTACTGGTTGGAAATTCGCCGGAGCTGCCCGATGAACCCGTTGATGAAGTGCTGGATGACGAGCTGGATGACGAGCTGCTGGAGTTTGATGACGCGCCTGAAGAAGATGAAGAACTGGAAGAGCTGGAAGAGCTGCCTTCTCCATTGCCGCCGCCGCAAGCACTTAACAGGCTGACGCACAACGCGAGTGTCACTGCGTGTGAACATTTCATAGTGTAGTAATCCCCAATGGACCGGATAAAAGTTGACGGCACTACAGCTGCCCGCCCTAACTGGCGAATTATCCATTACCTGACAATTGTGTTCATGATCTTTGCCATAAAACTGTAATCGTTCTGTAATTTTTTCAAGGATTGAGTGGTAGTGACTATATGGGGTGTGATGTGAATCAGGTGCGGATGCCGGAGTAATGCGATTTATACGCTATTCTCGTGGACGTGCCGGCTGACAGATCAGCGCGCTTTGCGAAGTAAGGTAATGGAAACCGGCGCCAATTCGCCGGTTTGCCGATGGGCGGCTTTACGGTAACCATGCCTGGTAACGGCCGCTAACATGCAGCAGTGCCATCAGGTAAAGCACACCATCATAGTACCGATATTGTCCTTCCGGTATGGATGATTTCCATAACGCGTGCACAAATTGCGGGGCGACCGGTGTGGTGGCGGCCAGCGCGGCGGTGGCATTCATTGCTCGGTGACCGGTCGTTTGCTCATCCCCCAGGGGTTGACCATCCAGCGAATAAAGGCTGACGTATTTGCCCATACCTTCCGAGGCAAAAAATTCGAGCAACCGGTTGCTCAGTTCCACTTGCCGTATGTCCTCGGCCCACCAGGACCAGTCCATGGACCAGTTCATTGCGGTGCGCCATGCGTCATAACGAAAATCCCGAGATTCCGGCCGCCAGGGGGCCGCCCAGGGTGTGCCATCAAAGTTGCCATAATCGGGGGTAAGGGCGGTACGCGGGTGCGCAGCCCGATAAAAGTAATCGCGGCTGATGGTGGCAGCCCGCTTCCAGAAATCCCGGTCTTCAGGTGGACCAACCCTGGCCCACACTTCATAAAAAGCCGGCAAGTGGTAAGACGCGTCCGTATGGGCGGCATTCACCACATCAGGCGTGAAACGCACCATGCCCGCCTCGGTGTCAAAAAGGTTAATGGCTGTCATTTCTCCACGGTTGGTCGTGCCGGTAATCGATTCCCGGTGTAAGGCATCCTGCAACAGTTGGTTGGCATGGCTGGTATAATCATAAATACCCTCACCATCGCCCCAGCGGGCGGCGGCAAAATAGAGCGCGGTAGCAAAATATTCTTCGCCATCCGGAGCCGGCATTTCGTCGATGGCTTCACCGTTGGTTTTTACCGACCATGCGAAGTAACCGTGAGCGGGATGCGTGGCATCGGCGTGGTACATATGTGTCATGGACCAGTTCCAGATGGCATCAAACAGTGCTTTCCGGTCCAGTTGTACGGCGATCATCATGCCGTATGACATACCTTCCGAGCGTACATCATTGCTGTTGACATCCAGAATGTAACCCAGAGCGCCCTGTGCATTGCGGCCCGCTTCGTAATAAATAGCCTGCTCCGCCGGATCACCAAAAAACAGTTGATCGAAGGCTTGCTGGATCTTTCTGTCTATCGCCGTCTGGGAATACCCGGCTTCAGCGAAAAGGTTGCGGTATTGACCGGTTTCGGCGCTTCCGGTCATAACAGGGTTGCTGTGGGACGGTACGCTTTGACATGCGGCCAGCAGGTAGCCGGTCAGCAGCGTGACCAGCAGCCGAATAATTGTGAAGGGGCGCAAGACCCCCGGAGCGAGAATGGATATCATGCAGAAACCTTTTATAGCCAGGGAAGAATATGTGCTGCGCGCAATTTCTCAGAATTCACGCGCTGGCGCAAGACACGACCCATCGGCTACCATCAGACACGCTGCTGGCGAATCAGTCGGGCTATTGTTATGCTAGCCCGGATATTGGCGTACTTTTTCCGCGCCGCGCCGCGCCCGCATCGGTATGCCATGTCGGGCGAACAGACTATAAGCGCCCGCTGTAGTTTTAGGAGTTTCAGGAGTTTCAGGCTTGCTGGCCTGCAGGCTGCCCTGCGGTGTCTGGCACAGAATGGACCGGGGTTGTGCCACCCTGCGCGTGCGGGGTCTCTGTCAGGTACTGTTGGCCTGATTTTGACTATTGGCAGGCAGGTTGTATAAACATGAAGATATCCATTATCGAAGCAACCAGTAAATTACCGCTGCCCGCCATGACAGCCAGCCCGGGACGTTTATGGGACGTTGAAGCATTCAGGCACGGCAGTATGTCATTGGTGTTATATACGCCGGAAGACGAGGATTACCAGACTCCCCATGAACAGGATGAACTCTATGTGGTGGTTCAGGGTAACGGTGTGCTTGAGGTCGCTGGCGATGTGTTCTCGTTTGCCGAGGGGGACGCACTGTTCGTTCCGGCGGGCGCCGCCCATAAATTCGTGAAGTTTTCGCATGACTTAAAGCTGTGGGCGATTTTCTGGGGTGAGGCGGGTGGTGAAGTGGACATTGATAAAGCGAGGAATAATGAGTTGTCGGATACGGATAATGGCGCAAGCGCAGGAGGCCCATGAAAACGCCTAAGAGATTGCAGCCGTTACTGGATGACGGCCTGATAGATGAAGTAATCAGCCAGTTAATGAGCGGTAAGGAAGCGCAGGTGTACGTGGTGCGCTGCGGTGACGCTTTTCGATGCGCCAAAGTTTTCAAGGAGGCGCGTCAGCGTAGCTTCAAGCAGGCCGCGCAATATCAGGAAGGCCGCAAGGTGCGCAACAGCCGGCATGCGCGGGCAGTATCCAAAAAGAGCCGGTACGGTCAAAAAGAGCAGGAAAATGCATGGCTGAATGCTGAAGTCGACGCACTATATCGTCTTGCCGCCGCGGGGGTAAGAGTGCCCAGGCCGCATGGGTTTATTGACGGCGTATTGTTGATGGACCTTATCTGCGATGCGCAAGGCAATGTTGCGCCCCGACTGGATGAAGTGGAATTCAGCCCGGAGGTGGCGCGGGAGTTTCATCAGCGTGTGATTGCCGACGTCGTCCGCATGCTGTGTGCGGGGCTGGTTCACGGTGACCTGTCGGAATTCAATGTACTGGTGGATGGGGATGGACCGGTAATTATTGATCTGCCGCAGGCAGTCAATGCCGCCGGCAACAACAGCGCCGCCATGATGCTGCAGCGGGATGTGGACAATATGCGTCGCTACTTTGGTCAATATGCACCGGATCTGTTGAAGACCGCTTACGGCAGGGAAATCTGGAGCCTTTACGAAAGTGGCGACCTGCACCCGGACAGCCGCTTGAGCGGCCAGTTCAAGGACAGTGATGCAAGCGCCGATGTCGGAGAGCTGATGGCAGTTATCGACGCCGCCAAAGAGGAGGAGGCCGACCGGCAACAACGGATGCAGGCCGACCGGGATGGGGAGCGTGATTAGTCGCCATCACGCCGCGCCGCGTTTGGCCTCGTCCGGCACGAATGTGGTCTCGGTTGCCTCCAGGGGGGCAGGCGGCATCATATAGGTCGGTAGCGGTACATTGAACGCCTGCAATATCGCTGGTGCATATTGCCGACTGTCGACGATGCGCCGATCCTTGACCGGGTTGGCGTTGTGGTTCCGATGCTGCCAGATCAGAATTCCGTCGGGTTGGTGATAGCCGGTCCCCTGGTCACGTTTGAAGGCAGCAAACCCAAGCTCGGCCAGGCCGAACGGTTTGCCGTCCAGTAAAAGCTTTTTCTGCAGCCAGGCGGATTCGCTGCGGCACGTCATCAAATTCAGGGACAGCCCCTGTTCCTCATAACGTATCGTCAAAACCTGTTTGCCGTCCGGGTCTCGCAAACGCCCGAGCTCCTGCTTGAAGCGGGTCAACTCTTCAAGGTTATTGAACACAAAATTGACATCCGGTTGCATGGCCAGATTCATTCGAAATGCGCCCGCCCAGCCCATTTTTTCCGCGAGCAGGGCTTCGTCATCCAGGCGCAGCTCTGCCCGGTATACGCCACGGTTGACAGCCTCCTGCCCCATACTCGATGCAATAATTAGCTCGTAACCCTGTTTATCCGCAAAATCCCACAGTGTACCCAGCTGGCTGTCGAAAATATCCATGGCGCGCAGCACTGACTGGCTATGAAACTGATCGAAGCGGGAATCTGACAGGGTGTAACCGAAATCTTCCGGGAAGGCATACTTCCAGTAACGATGCATGGTGCCGGCCACATGGTTGGAAAACACGGCAGCATAGTCGGGTTTTGTCTCCTTCAGCGCATCCATAAACACGTCAAACGCAACATGGGCCTGCATGGTTGCCCGCATCGACTTGTACAGCGGGTTCAGTCGCTCCCGGTATAAATGCTGGCCCAGCCGCAAGCCGGTCTTCAGGGAGACGCCCGCCTTGAACAGACCCAGACCATCACGCATGTCGTTCAGTTTGATGGATTTGGCAACGGCTTTGTTTTCACCGGTAAGTTTGAGATTGATCTTCTGAAAACCGCTGTATTTGGCCGGCAGGGTATCGGCGCCTGCGGCAAAAGTGTCCGGAATATGGAACAGAATATTCTGGTGCGGCACGGGGGGAAAGCTCTGCAGGCATCCGCAGATTCCGACACGAACGCCGCTGTCGGCCAGTAACTCCCACAGGGGTGGCCATTGCTTTGCACAACTGAGATCCTGATTGATAAACCGGATTTCGTGGGCATCGTTATTGACACCGCGGTGCATGGTAGGCCAGGTGCTCCATGGATGCAGCTCGCCGGAATCCGTGGTATGCGTGGTAAGCTCCGACGATGTCTTTAAGAACCGGGCGAGATGGGAGTTCCTGCGGTGAGAGATATAATAATCGACGACTTTCCAGGATACTTCGTTCAGTTCATAGGTGATTAACTTAACCATGGTTTTCCCCAATGTCGGATGGTTTTACCTTGCTTTGACGGTTCCCGATCCGAAAATCCGCGCACCGGCTTTCGGACGGAGCCGGTAACCGAGGGTTTCTGGCGCCGTAACTATGTTAGAAGGCGGAGTTGTAAACGCGGCGTATCGAGTGTGTGGAGCGATTGCTTTGTTAATTAATATACGCCTGGCGGCCACGGAACTCAATCGAACGATCGTTGTCGCGTGACCTGGTTGCATCTATCCGTCGGATTGCCAGGTTTTGCTGCGCGTTGCCGGTGAATACATCTGTCGAACATTTTGACATTTGGACGCCAATCTCCGTGGTCTGGCACACAATGCCGCATGACAAAACAACGGTTTAGACACGTAAATCCGCATTGGCAGATTTGCTGCATTGGGGGGCAGGCCGGAAAAAGGCGGGTCGGGTTCACGGAGGCGCAAGTCCGATCCTGTATGATCGGTCTTATAGAATAATTATTGAAGGCCCGGGATCTACAGCACCTCGATGGTTGGTGCCAATATTGACCCAGGGACGGGCGGCGGGGAGATCGCAGTTGGAGCCTCAGGCATTTTGCCTGGGGCTCCTTCTTTTTTATCTGTGTTCCATGCCCAATCCTGTGCATCCGTTATCCGACTGTCTGTGCTCCCATAGGGGGGGAATATTTGCTGGCCCGGACAGTGGTGTGACAGTATGCCTGTGCGTCGGCTGCGGCGTGAGGCTAAGCCGGGAAGCTGCCCAACGGGTATAGTCGTAGGTAGCCTGTGCGAAACCGGGGTTGTCGGCATATGGCGTCCACTAAACCCGTTGCGCCGACATTGCCGGGCTTGCAGATAAATCAGTAACATGGCGAAATGCGGAAACGTCGATAATCGCCCGTTGCACACTGGCAGCGGTGCGAGTTAAACCAGAAATATGCAAATACATATCTGTTGAGGATTAGGTCTTGACCGGGACACACACCCGTTTTATCGGCATCACGATGACTAACAGTATCGATTTCGTCCGCAGGGTCTTCGCCGCCTATCAGTCCGGCGACGCAGTTCTGTTGCTGCGCAACGCGCACGATGAAGAGCGTCTGGCGGCTTTTGCTGTACAGGAAATCGTTACGCCAGACGCAGAGACCGGGTGGGCATCACTGGATTTTACCCCGGTTCAGTCGGATGCTATTGCGCAGATATCGTTTACGTCCGGCACCGAAGGTAGCCCCAAAGGCATACTTCTTACCCATGCCAATCTCGCGGACATGGTCGAGCGACTCAACAGTGTCATGTGTATGGACGCCGGTATCCGGGAATATGTGGGGGTGCCGGTCTATCACTCCTTCGGTTTTGGCCGGTGCCGCGCCATCGCGACGTTTGGTGGCCGGTTTTATGTGCCGCCTGCCGGCTTTGACCCCCTGGAAATCCGGGACATGCTGGTGCGGGGGGAAATTAACGCGATTTCGGCGGTGCCCAGTCTCTGGCGCACCCTGTTTGAATGTGAAGATCTGTTTGGCGACGAGTGTCGTCGTGTGCGCTGGATCGAAATTGGTAGCCAGTACATGAGCGCCGCGGAAAAACTTCGCCTTAAGTCTTTGTTTCCCAATGCCCGAATTGTTCAGCACTATGGCCTGACGGAAGCGTCGCGCAGTACCTTCCTGGATATTTCCGCAACTCCGGACCCGGCGCTTCTGGAATCCGTAGGCAAGCCGGTGGGGGATACCCGCGTACAATGCCTGCCCGACGGGCGCATCGCCATCAGCGGGAGTCTTACCTCCCGGCGGCGCTGGGTGGCGGGCGGGTATGAAGACATTCTGGTCGATGGCTGGCTGGAAACCAGCGACCTCGGCGAGTTGAAGGATGGCTACCTGTTCTATCTCGGGCGCGCTGACGACCAGATCAATTGCGGTGGTATAAAGCTTTCACCCGACCGGATTGAACAGGCCGTGCGAAGCCAACTGGCGCTGGAGGGCGGACTGGCCTGCGCCCGGGTCCCCGACGCCATGCGAGGGGACGGTGTTGTTCTCGCAGTCAGTCAGGATGTATCCGTTGACGACGGGCAACTTCGCCAGGCAGCGGAGCAGGTGCTGGAGGCGATGGGCGTATCGATCGGCAGATCGTTGCATCTGCTGCGGCTGGAACACCTGCCGGTTACCGATACGGGCAAAATCAAACGCAAAGCCTTGCGGGACCTGTTTCTGCAGCAGCAGACCGGACCAGGCGCCACACACCCAGAAGTAACCCGTACGTCTGCCGAAACCCTGTCACCCAGGGAGTTGGAGCTGATGGCCGTATGGCAACAGCTGCTGAACGTTGGCGACATTGGTCTGCATGAAAGCTTTTATGATCTGGGGGGTGATTCGCTGACTGCAATTACCGCGATCATAAAAATGAAAAAGCTCGGCATTCCTGACGAAATCTGCCGGGGCATCCTGCAGGGGCAGACAATCGCCGAGCTGGCCCGTCGGGAGCAGGAGGCGGACGGCAACAGCCAATCTCCAACCGCTGGCACCGACGCCCTGCTTCGTCGTGAGGGAGGCGGGTTCGGCGTGGTCAGCCTGGCCGGCGATGCGATGGCCGCCATGCGCAATAATATGAATATCCGGATCGTACGGGGCATTCTGGTGCTGCTGGTGATTTTTGCTCACTGGTCCGAAGGCCTGTTTGATTATTTGCCGCAGGGCCTGACTGGCATCAAGCCCTGGCTGGCGCCGCTGTTGGCGGCCGGAACCCCGGGTTTCGCTATCCTCTACGGGGTGGCAATGGGCTACAGCTTTTATCCTTTGTTCACCCGTACACCCTCCAGACTTGTCGGCCTGTTAAAACCGATTGCGCTGCTGCTGGCCGGGGGCATTGTGCTGCTTGCGGGCGTCGATTGCCTCGAAACTTATCTGCACGGTCAACCCCTGACAGCGACGGTGGTTGCGAACAGTTTCTATGGCGTACTGACCTTTTACCTCCTCGCGACCTTGACCATTTACGCCTGGTTTACACTGATCCGCTGGCTTGACCTGCCGGTGTTCTCCGCTGTTGTACTGGCGGTGGTCTGTCATCTGCTCTATCTGAACGTCATGCAGCCACTCGGTGCCATACCGGCAGATGGTATTGTTGAGCTGGCGAAAATTCTGGTTGCCGCCAAGTATGGCTATTTCAACATGATGTGCGGTGTGTTGCTGGGCGTAGCGTTGGGTATCGGTCTGCTGGATCACAAGACACTACTGGCGCGACGTGGCACTGGCATTCTGGCACTGCTGTTGATTGCCTGCGCGGTGTGGCTGTCGCAGGTTGTAGGCGAACAGGGACAGTGGGCCATCTGGCCCACCCGAAAAGTCGAGGCCTGGCGCTGGTTCTTTTATCTGGGGCTGGGACTTCTTCTGCTGGTGATTTTCAACCGATTGCTTTGCGACTATCACCGTTTCCCCCGGTTAATCACGGGCCTGTTTCAGATTGTTGCCGTCATCGGACTGATGGCTTTCCCGTTTTTTGTAATGCACGAGCTGGTACTGCCGGTGAAAAATATCCTGGCCGCCACCGGCCTGCCTAACAGTGTCGCGCTGCTCATCGCCATGACGGCATTTCTTGTCGGCGCCTTTTACGTCATTCGTCTGGGCCACCGCTTCCAGTTCTAATGCCCTGTGCAAGCGCATCCTGATGCAGATGGCGTATCAGGATGTACCGGCAGGGTTGGCTACCGATATTGCTGAATCAGGTAGCATATTTCACCACCCCCTCTACACTAAAAGATACCGGTCCGAAAATACTGGCCTTTACCGGTTCCGGTCACCGTTCCAGTGGTTACACCAGCTGGCTGTTGCGGTTTCCTTCACACATTGACGGCGTTAGCGTTGCCACTCCTTCAGGGGGCAGCGTTAACGACCTGAACAGTCCATGAGAGTATTCTATGTTTTCATCGCTGACGGTTGCCCAGCGTCTCGGTCTGGGTTTCGGATTGATACTGGCGTTGCTGGTGCTGGTGACATTGTTTGGCGTCCAGCGAGTCAGTGTCATGAACCAGACATTCACGGCCGTAAACGAGGGCGCCAGCCAGAAACACCGCCATGCAATTAATTCTCGCGGCAGTGTGCACGATCAGGCAATTGCCATACGCGACGCGGTGATGGTCTCCACGCCGCAGGAAGCTGCACGGCATTGGGCGGAACTGGAAAGGCTGGACGCTATTTACCAAGAGGCGATGGGCGGCATGAACCGCCTGCTGGCGCAACAGGCGTCCACGAGTGAAGAGAAGCGCCTGCTGGACCAGATCAGAGCGTCGGAAAATACAACCAGGCGGCTCTCGACTGAGCTGATCGAGCTGCAGCGTCGCGGCGATCCGGAAGCGACCCGGCAGATGCTGCAGACGCGAGTGGTACCTGCCTACACCGACTGGCTGACACGCCTGAACGCCTTTATCACGTATCAGGAAGCGAACGTGAGTGCCGATATTGAAACAGTGAGAGAACTTGCCGAAGGGTTCGGCATTATCATGGTGGTGATGGTCGTAATGGCAATCGCGGTCAGCGTTGCCATATCACTGTTAATCATTCGCAGTATCAAGGCTATACTCGGTGCCGAGCCGCATGAAGTCTCCGAGGCCATACAGAAGCTGGCGGCGGGGCACCTCACCGTGACGCGGCAGACGCGCTACCCTGACAGCGTAATGGGCAATGCCAATGAAATGACGCGCCGGTTGGCCGGTATTATTCAGGATGTGCGGGAAGCAGCCGGGCGGCTGAGTCAGGCGTCGTCCGAACTCAAGCGTACTTCGGAAGATAACAATCGCCAGATTCAGTTGCAGTCGGTGGAAACTGAACAGATGGCCGCGGCCATCAATGAGATGGCGGCGTCAGTCAGTGAAGTTTCGCTCAACGTCACCGGTGCGGCGGCGGCAACCCGCAATGCCGATCAGGAGGTTGAAAACGGAAACAAAACCGTCAAGCAGACTGCCGCTGCCATTCAGAACCTGGCGGACACACTGGAAGGCGCCGCCCGTAAAGTGCAGACGGTTTCACAGCAAAGCAGCGATATCGAAAAAATTGTTGAAGTGATCAGTTCCATTGCCGAGCAAACCAATCTTCTGGCATTGAATGCCGCCATTGAGGCGGCGCGGGCAGGGGAGCATGGCCGGGGTTTCGCCGTTGTCGCGGATGAGGTGCGGTCACTGGCGAGTCGCACCCAGACATCCACACGCGAAATCAGCAGCATGATCAATGCATTGCAGGGTGATTCCGGCAGTGCGGCCGAAGTTATGGAGGCCAGCCGCAAGCTGGCGCAAAACACCGTAGAGCAGACGCTCGCGTCCGAATCCGCGCTGGAACGTATTCGTAGCGAGGTGATGTCTATCACCGATATGAGCACGCAGATTGCCGCGGCGGCCGAGCAGCAGAGCCGTGTGGCCGAAGAAGTGAATCAGAATATCAACCGTATCAACCATTCCACGCTGGTCAGCTCGGCCGGGTCTGATCAGGTAGCCGCTTCCAGTAGCGAGCTGTCCAGGCTGTCAGAGGCGTTACAGCACAAAGTCAGCTATTTCAAAATCTGACAGACGCATGTCAATCAACGGGTCACATGCGAGACCGGGTTGCGATAAGATAGGGCTCCACCGAACCTTGACAACGCAACGGGAGCCCTCGCATGAAAGCCATCAGAATCGCCCAGCCCGGCGGGCTGGAAAACCTGCAGTTCGTGGACCTGCCTGATCCCGGCGCACCAGGGCCGGGAGAAATTCGAGTCCGCATCCGCGCCAGTTCCCTGAATTATCACGACTATAACGTTGTTAACGGTAGTATTCCGACAGCCGATGGCCGTATCCCCATGTCGGACGGCGCCGGTGTTGTCGACGCTGTGGGTGACGGCGTGCTCGAGTTTAAAGCGGGCGACTCGGTGGTTTCGACCTTTTTCCCCGACTGGCTCGCCGGCCCGGCCGGCACCGACAACTTTGCCCGGACCCCCGGTGACGGGCTGGATGGTTACGCCTGTGAATGGGTGGTGCGACCGGCCACCTGGTTTACGATGGCGCCGCACGGTTTTACCCATGCCGAGGCTGCCACGATCACAACCGCCGGCCTCACCGCCTGGCGGGCGCTGGTCGTTGAGGGTGGTCTCAAAGCCGGCGACACCGTACTGACTCTGGGCACCGGTGGCGTTTCGATCTATGCGCTGCAGATTGCACGCGCCATGGGCGCGCGGGTCATTGCGACGTCTTCATCGGATGCGAAAATTGAACGTTTACGCGAACTGGGCGCCGAACACACCATCAATTACCGGACTGAACCGGCGTGGGGCCGACGGGTGAAGGCGCTGACCGACGGCCGGGGCGTGGACCACGTGGTGGAAGTGGGGGGGCCTGCAACCCTGCCGCAATCGCTTGAAGCCGTGCGCATTGGTGGACACATCGCCCTCATGGGGGTGCTGACCGGTTTGGCGGGCGACATACCCACCGTCACGCTGATGCGCAAACAGGTGCGGCTGCAGGGGATAGTTGTCGGCAGTCGCGCCCACCAGCAGGATATGGTGCGGGGACTGGCAGCCTGTCAACTCAGCCCCGTCATCGACTCGCGCTTTGAATTGGCGGACATGGCCGACGCATTTCGACATGAAGCCGCCGGCTTGCATGTGGGCAAAATCTGCCTCGATTTATAGCAGCGCGGATCATGCCGTGATGGACATTAAAATCGATGATTTAAGCAACAGCGCCGTTGCCGAACTCTTGCAGGGGCATCTCCGGGATATGTATGCCAACTCGCCGCCAGGCAGTGTCCATGCGCTGGATCTTGATCGCCTCAGGCAGCCTGACATAACCTTCTGGACGGTCTGGGATGGCAGCGAACTGGCCGGCTGCGGGGCGCTCAAGGCCGTCGATGCACAGCACGGCGAGATCAAATCCATGCGCACGGTCGAGCACTACCGCGGGCGAGGCGTTGGCGCCATGCTGTTGCAGCACATTATTGATAACGCCATTGCCCGCGGTTATGGGCGGCTCAGCCTGGAGACCGGGTCGATGGCCTTCTTTGAGCCGGCCTGCCGGCTTTACACCAGGTTCGGCTTTGTCCCCTGCGCGCCCTTTGGCAGCTACGGCGAGGACTCGAACAGCCTGTTTATGACGCGTGTGCTGCCGGCAAA